>CAYQMF010000115.1:0-22638 GCA_964418595.1 uncultured candidatus Brocadiaceae bacterium | reverse complement strand
ACCCGCACAGTTGTTCGCCGCGGTCGGCAGCGCGGGCGCCGTCGTGCGACGGCTCGAGGAGCACCGACGCAGCCTCGAAGACGTCTTTCTCCTGGCGGTGCGAGAACACGCAGGAGGGCGGCGATGACCCTCGTCGAACGTGGCTATCGACGGGTGCATTACACGCCGACCTCGCGCCTGCGGCGTGCGTGGCCGGTGGCACTGCTCGAACTGCGCACCATGTTCAGGGTGCGCTTCGGTGCGGTCCTCTATCTGATCTGCCTGGGCCCGACCATCGGGAGCCTCATCTTCCTCCTGGTGCGCGCCGGGATCTGGGATCTCGGAGCGCAGCGCGGCGGCGCTGGGCGAGGGATGCCGGGCGGCGGTTTCGACCCGTCGACGCCTGCGTTCTTCATCACGCCGATCTTCACGTTGTCGACCGTGCCGTTCCTGATCCTCACGACGTTGGTGACCGTGCGGGCGGTGGCGAAAGACCGGGCCGCCGGGGCTCTCGAGATGTACTGGACGCGTGGCATCACGCCCCTGGACTACTTCGGCGGCAAGTGGGCCGGGTCGTTCCTGCTGTTGGCGTCGGCGTTCGTGGCTGCGCCGGCGCTGCTCTGGCTGACCTCCGTGTTGCTGGCGCCGGACTGGCGGCAGTTCGACGCGACGATCACCTTCGTACCCGGCATGCTCGCGGGCCTGGTGCTCGTGTGCGCGCTGCTGGCCCTGCTGGGCGTCTCGCTCTCGGCGCTGGCGGGCACGCCCAACTTCGCGTCGATCCTGTGGTTGCTCCTGTCGGTGGGGACCCTCATCGGTGGGCAACTGTTGTGGCGGCTGTTCCGGGACAACTGGGTGGTGGCCATCAGCCCGTGGCGCGCGGGCCGTCGCGTCGTCGAAGCATGCGCCGGCGAAGTGCCGTTCGCCGACTACTCGCCGCTCGTGGCCGCCGGGTTCCTGCTGGGCACCGTGGCGGTGGTGTTCGGCCTCGCCCTGCGGCGGCTGCGCGTGGCGGAGGTCGTCGCGACATGACCGCGTTCCTCGAGTTCGCCGACGTGAGCAAGTGGTACGGGCAGGTCTCGGCCCTGACCGAGGTCGACTTCGCGTGCGGTCCTGGCGTGACCGGCCTCGTCGGGCGCAACGGCGCCGGCAAGTCGACCATCCTCAAGCTGGCGGCGGGCCTGTTGCGCCCCAGCACCGGGAGTGTGCGCCTCGTGGGTCTGCCGCCGACGTCGGTGGAAGCGCGCCGCGCCCTCGGCTACTGCCCGGACGTCGACCGGTTCTACGAGGAGATGACCGGGCGAGCCTTCCTCGCTGCCATGCTCCGCCTCGATGGGTTCGGCGCCGGAGTCGCGCGCCGGCGCGCGGGGGAACTCCTCGACGAGATCGGCCTGGGCGATGCGATGCATCGCCGGATCGGCGGCTACAGCAAGGGCATGCGGCAGCGGGTGAAGCTGGCGCAGGCGTTCGGCAAGAAGCCTTCGGTGGTGCTCCTCGACGAACCCCTCACCGGCCTCGATCCGGTGGCCCGGCACGAGGTGAGCGAGTTCATCCGGCGCATCGCGCGGGAGGGGACCGCGGTGCTCGTGAGCAGCCATGTCTTGCACGAGTTGCAGAACCTGGCGGAGTCGGGCGTGGTCCTGATCCACCGCGGCCGGCTGCTCGCGCACGGCAGCGTCGCGGAACTGCGGGCACAGATGCAGGATCGACCGCACCGTCTTCGCCTGCGCAGCCCGGCCCCGCGCGTCCTCGCCGCGCGCCTGCTGATGCTCGACGCGGTCGAGTCGGTGACCGTGGCTGGCGATCTCGTCCGGATCGAGACCAAGACCGCGGCGGGTGTGCTGGAGGAGATCACCCGGCTCGGCGCCTCGTCGGAGGGGCTGATCCGCGAACTCGCCACCGTCGACGACGATCTCGAGGCGGTCTTCGGGTACCTCGTCCCATGAGTTGGCCTCTCGTCGCCTGGACGATCGCGCGGCAGACCTTCTCGCGTCTGGTCCGCAGCCGCATGGTGCTCGTGATCCTGGTGGGGATCGCGATCTGTACCGCTTTCTTCTGGGCGATGAGCCCGCGCATCGCGCGCGCCGGGAATCGCGGCGACGAGATCTTCGGCCTGGTCGGCTTTCTCCTCTTCATCCAGTTCGGCGCCGCGCTGGTGGGTTTGTACTTCGGCATCGTCGCGGTGCAGGGCGACCTCGAGGACCGGACGTCCGTCTACCTGTTCTCGCGCCCGCTGCCGCGCTCGGCCCTGCTGCTGGGCAAGTGGGTCGCCGCGGCGCTGGTGACGGCGATCCTCATGAATCTCGGCCTCGTCCTGCTGCGCTGGGGCATCGCCCGTGCCCCGACCTGGCGCCGCGGGATCGCGCCGCCCGCGGAGATGCTGTGGGCGTTCACGTACGCCAGCGTGCTCGGAGCCTTCGCCTATGGGGCGCTGGGCGTGCTGTTCGGAGCCTGGTTCCGCCGACCGCTCATCGCGGGCGTGGCCTTCCTCGTGGGGTGGGAGGGGGCGGTCGCGAACCTTGCGGCGGATGCATCGGCGCGCGCGTTCACCGTGACCGACCCGCTGCGTCGGCTGCTGTACGACGCGCACCAGCCCAGGAACGACTACGCCGACGTGCTGCGGCCGGGGTTCCTGCGCGACACGGATGGCACCGACCTGCTGCACCCGGCGCTCGCCGTGCAGCGCTTCATCGTCGTCGTGCTCGCGCTCGCGCTGTGGATCTACACGCGGCGTGAGTACGACGCCCGCACGCCGGACTGACGCGCCCCTCGCGTAGACGCCGCGCCATCGCAGCCGGTGATCGCGACCCACAGAGTCGATGCGTCGCTGGGCCACGCCAGAAGAGTGGGGCGCTGGCGATGGTATCGTCTGGGCTTCCAGGGTCGTTCGGTTGCGGCGAACAACGCAGGCGTGGCGAGATTGCGCCCTCGCCACGTTTGCGTGCGGCCCGACGATTCGCGACCCTTGCAGCCCATGGTGCGTGGACACCCGGACCGACACGAGCAGATCACGTGGTTCAACCGGCTCCGGCTGTTCGCCGCCGCCGGCGTGGCGCTCGTGACGGCGGGGGCGCAGGCGCTCGGCGTCCTGCGCGAGGCCACGCCGCTGTACGTCCTGGCGGGCGTCACCCTCCTCGTCGACCTGGCCTACTTCGCGATGTTTCCCCGCCTGCGGACTGCGGAGGCGCGGGTCCTGCGTCGCCACGTCGACCTGCAGATCGCCATCGACCTGATCCTGCTCTCGGCGATGTTGCACTTCAGCGGCGGGATCACGAACCCGTTCGTCCTCTTCTACCTGTTCCACACGTTCATCGCGTCGCTCCTGCGCTCGGCCCGCGCGGCGCTGGTGGTCTCGACCATCGCCACGGGATGCATTGCGGCTCTCGCGTTCCTGGAGTGGACCGGGGTCCTCGCGCATCGCCCGATCCGGGCCGGGTTCATGGATCTCGACTCGGCGTCGGCGACGGCGGTGACCGCGGTAGTCGCCGCGCTCGGCGTCACCCAGTACATCACCGTGTATTTCCTCGCCAACATCCTCCGCCGCCTCACCCGGCGGGAGATGGAACTCGCCGGCGTGCGCCAGCAACTGGGGCGCAGCGAGAAGCTGGCGGCGATCGGCACGCTGGCGGCGGGAGTGGCGCACGAGATCAACAACCCGATCGGGGTGATCAAGAACAAGGTCGAGATCCTCCGTCACCGGATCGACGATGGCGACCCGCAGGACGACCTCCGCCGTGAACTCGACGTGATCGACCGGCACACGAACCGCATCGGCAACGTCACGCAGGGCCTGCTGACCTTCGCCAAGGAGGGGCCGTTCAGCCTCCGGCCGGTTGCGGTGAACGCCCTGGCGCGGGAGGCGGCGGAGCTGGTGCAGGCCCCGTTCCGCAGTGCGCAGATCGAACTGGCGCTGGCGCTGGATCCGCGGGATCCGCAGGTGATGGGGTCCGCGAATCACCTCCTCCAGGTGCTCATCAACATCCTGCTCAACGCCCGCGACGCGTCGCCGCCGGGCTCGACGGTGTTCGTCTCGACGCGGCGGATCGACGATCGGGTGGCCCTCGAGATCCGGGATGAAGGCACCGGGATTCCGGCGGAGCTGATCCCCAAGATCTTCGACCCGTTCTTCACGACCAAGGACGTGGACAAGGGAACCGGCCTGGGGCTCGCGATCAGCCACGGCATCGTCGAGCGGCACGAGGGCGAGATCGAGGTTGCGTCGACGGTGGGGGAGGGCACCACCTTCGTCGTCACCCTGCCTTCGCCAACGCCTTGACTCGTTGTGTGGTGGGCCACCCCAGGCCCCAAGAAATTGTGGTTCGTGAGTCAAGAAACCGTTGTCCGTCGCGCGCGGCGCGATATGGTCGCGCGCGTGTCAGGCGGTCGCCAATGGGAGGGACCGACAGCACGGGCCCGGACGTGGCGATCCGGAGCCCTTGGAAGCCGGCCTCGCCAGCCCCGATCTTTCGGATCCCTGGTTCGGTCAACACGGTGTGTCCGGGACGGACGACGATCGGCGGTTTGGCGGCCGCCGGTCCCCCGACGTGGACATTCTCAACGCATCTGGTTGTAGAGATCAGGAGCCCTGGTCCGGGAACTCGATCCCTGGCTCCCCGGCTCGTGCGCACCGTGCCGCGCTTCCACATCGCCGGAGCTTCGTCGCGAGACGGGGTTCCGGCGATGTCTTGTACCGACCGGCCGCACCCCCTCGCTCCGGTACACCGTCGCTCAGGCAACCTGGGAGACGGGGCAACCTGGGAGACGGCACCGCACCAAACGCGACGGGGGCCCTCGGCGAAACCGAGGGCCCCCGTCGCGGGTGGGCCAAGGGCACGAGCGCCCTGCACAGCCAGCGCGTTCAGTCGTCGCCTTCCAGCACCGGCTCGGCGTAGAGCGCGCGGATCTTGACGTCGGCGACCTGCTCGACCCGGAAGTCGTAGCTGATCTCCTGGTCGACGTTGATCAGACGGCCGGTGCCCTTGAACTCGTTGAAGATGATCGCGCCCTCGAGCGCCTTGCCGTTCTCGAGGGTCAGCGAGACCCACGCCGCCTGCCGGGCGTTCATCAGAAGGTCGTACATCCGCTCACGTCGCGGTTTTGTCGCCGTGCGGTCAGCCATCGGTAGCTTCCTCACTCCTGTCTAGTTGGTCGCCTTGGACCTGGGATGCGACGGGGCCAGTACCTGAATAGGGTGCGAAGTGGCCCGCCGCTCGAGCCTCGAGAAGGATGCGAGACCAAGTCTCGAAGCGGTCGAGATCTTGCCACAGCCCACCCGGGCCGGCAAGGCGCCCCCAACCTCCCCGCATCTTCAGACTTTCGCGGACCGCCACGTTTTCCTCCGGGGCGACGGTCAGGCGGAAAACCAGTCCGAAGTGGACCCGGCCGACCTCGGTCGAGTCGTCGTTGAGGAGGCCCAGGAACTGGGGGGTGCGGCCGGGCCCGGGCCCAAGATCCAGTTCTTCCCGGAGCTCGCGGAGCAGCGCGCTCCGGACCGGCCCCTCCGGATGGAGGGCGTCCTCCGGCCCGATGTGGCCGCCCAGCCCGATCGAACGTCGCCCGTGCAGGCGGGCCTCGCCCTGGGCGGCCAGCCGCTCGACGCAGAACCAGGCCTCGCCCCGTTCGACCACGCAGTAGGGGATGGGCTGCTTCCACTGCGGCGAGCGTTCTGCGAACTCGCGGGGGAGAAACCGTGCCTCCCGCTCGATGCGGGCGATCGAGGCCGGATCAACCGGCTCGAACCCTTGCGGCCAGGTCCCGCCGAACAGGGATTCGCGCGCGACGACGAGGACCGACTCGACCGGCATCGGCCGGAGCTTAAACAGCGACGCCGGGGAGGCGAGCCTCACCCGGCGTCTTCTCGTTGCGAACTCAGAGTGCGATCAGCGCACGTCGAGCTGGGCGGTGTTGCCCAGGTAGATACGGCTGTTCGCGGTGTCGAACGCCAGCACCTGGTAGTGGATCGTGGTCGGACGCATGGCCGGCACCGGCAGGTCGTAGACGATCTCGCCCTGAGCGAAGTCGAAGACCTGCAGCGGCAGGACCAGCAGGCCCGCGGGGTTCAGGCCGAGCTTGCCCGTCACGCCCATGAACGAGAGGTCGAGCCCAGCCGCGCCGAGGCCGGCCGTGCCGAGGACGATCGATCCGAAGACCGGCGCCGCGGAGCGGGTCTTGGCCCAGCCGACGATCGTGGCGAGACCGCCGGTGGCGGGCACGAACGACGACGAGCACGACAGGGTCTCGTGCTTCAGCGGGTTGCCGTACGCGTTGCCCGGAGCGTACGCGTAGTAGACCTCGCCACCCATGTGGCCGGGGTTGGCCTTCCAGGAGGCGTCATCCCAGATCCGGAAGTACGGGACCGGCAGCGTGCCGTTGTCCGCGATCGACGAGCGGAAGTACGAGTCGGCCGAGCTGTCGTTGCGCGAGAAGCACATCGCGCGGGTCTTGCCGATGTCGAGGAAGCCGCCGGTCTGCTGGCGCATCGCCATGTGCGAGTGCGTCTGCACCGTCGTGACGATCGGGGTGGTCTCGGCGCTGAGGACCGCGCCGGTGTTGATGTCGACGGTCGCGTAGCGGATGCCCAGGCCGACGATGTAGCCGTACTGGTAGCCGTTCGCGAAGTTCGGGTCCTTGTCGAACAGGTGCGAGTCGTTGTAGGTGGCGGGGATGGGTGCCGCGAGCGCCTGGACGTTGCCGAAGGGCTGGCTCGTGTTGGCGCGCGACGCGATCGCAGGCGCGACGCCGTTGCGGTCCCAGACCACCACGAGGAGGTCATTGGACACGTTGCAGGCGAAGCCGTCCGAGTTGATCGCGGCGACGTCCGCCGGGCGCGGCGTGATCACGCCGGTCTGGGCGTTGTACTCCGCCGCGTGCGGCAGCCACATGGCGCCCGACGCGTAGGTCGCGGAGATGTAGAAGGTGTTCGGCACCAGGACCCCGGTCGCGTCGCGCATCGGGGTGAACTGGATCTGCGCGATCGCGCCGCCACCGGGGGTGCCGAGGGCCGCGCCGTTGAAGCGCGCATCCTGGGCCGGGGGGGAGGTGAAGAGAAGCGGCGGCTCGCCGGTGTACTGGGCGGCAAGCGAGGCGCTGATGACGAGGGCGCTGAGAACGGAGCGCATACGGAAGGGGTCCTTTTCTGGAAAGAGGAGGAGCAGGGTGAATGGCACGCCGCGCGGTGCGCGATCGTGCACAGGGAACACGCCAAGTGTAGCCCTGCCCGGGTTCATTGGGCAAGCCCGGGGCAGGGCGGGGTGCGTCAGAGCGCGCCGCCGAGCTTGCGAACGGTGGAGCGAAAGCCGCGCGATCGACGCGCGTGGGCGTCGGTCAGTCCGACTTCGGCTCCGCAGGCTTGTCGCTCTTCGGTTGCAACAGCGACTTGAGGCCCGCGAGCGAGCGCAGTTCGCCCTTGTGACCGCGCACTTCCTCGCGAGCCTTCTCGCTCTCGATCGTGATCACGCGCGGTTGGCCGAAGGGACGCCGCACTCCACCCGTGCCGCCGCGGCGGTCGTCGTCGCGGGGTCGATCGCCACGGCCGGATCGATCGCGCCGGTGTTCCCGCTCCCCTCCGCCGCGGCGGTTGTCTTCGCGCCGCGGGCCACGCGGACCGCGGCCGGGTTGGCCGCGCTCGGCGTCCTCGGCGACGGGCTTGTGCAGCGACAGGCTGATGCGCTGCTTCTCCGCATCGACGCGGCCCACGAAGCAACGCACGACCTCGCCGACGCACAGCATCTGATCGCCGTCGACGAGTCGTTCGCGCGGGATCTGCGAGATGTGGATGAGGCCGTCGTGGCCCACCCCGATGTCGACGAAAGCGCCGAACTCGGTGAGGTTCGTGATCCGGCCTTCGAGTTCGAGGCCGAACTTCAGCTCGGCCATCGACAGCGACCGACGCATGGCGCCCGGCTCGAGCGCGCCGCGCGAGTCCTTGCCGTACGATGACAGCGCGTCGATCACCTCGCGCACGAACTCGCGGCTGAGGCCGCCCTCGATCCACTCGCGGATCGGCACGAAGCTCAGATCGCGGCCGAGCAACTCGGCGACCGGCTTGCCCTCCTTCGCCGCGATCTTCTCGGCGAACCCGTACTGCTCCGGGTGCAGCTCGGTCGCGTCCAGGGGGTTGTCGCCGCCGAAGACCCGCACGAACCCGGCGATGTTGCGCCAGACCCGGTCGTCGATGCCCTCCACGCCCTTCAGGGCCTCGAGCGTACGGAACGGACCGTTCTGCTTGCGGTGCGACACGATGCGTCCGGCGAGCTGCGCGTCGACGCCCGGCACCTGCCGGAGCTGGTCGGCGTCGGCGACGTTGACGTCCACGCCGACGCGCGCCACGCACGACGCCACCACGGCGTCCATCGCGCCGTGCAGCAGACGCTGGTGCACGTCGTCGAGGCTCTGCCCGAAGCCCAGGGTCCGCACGTCCATGCCCAGCAGCTCCGCCATCGGATCCTGCAGGCGGCGGGCGAGGCTCGTCGCCGTGCGCACGCCGACGTCCGCGTCGGGCATCGCCTTGCGCCCGGTGGCGCTCGTCGCCCAGATCGCCGACGCACCCTCGTCGACCGGCACGACCATCGGCCGCTTCGCCGGTTCGAGCTTCGCGACCGCCTGGTCGACGAGCTTCTGCGCCCGGTCCTGGCGCCGGCCGTGCGGAATGGCGATGGCCGCCGGCTCGAGTTCCGTCATCCACTGCACGAAGAGGTCGACGGCCTCCGTCACGTGCTGTTCGTTGTCGACCTGCAGCGTGATGTTCTTGGTGATCGAGCCGTCCTCGCCGAGGGCCACCAGCCACAAGGCCTTGCCAGAGGCGCGCACGCCGAACGCGCGCTTGGGTCCCAAGGGTGGCGCCATGAGCTGCGAGCGGTAGCTGCGCGCCAGCGTGCGCACGGTGTCGCGATCGGCCTTCTCCTTGAGGCGACGGCGCACGTCGTTCTCGCAGCTCGGCCAGATCACGTTCAGGTAGGCGTGCTGGAACACGAGGTCGAGGAACTCGGCGAGCGGAGTCTCCGCCGTCAGCTCCTGGCCGAAGCGCTCGTGCATGATCTCGCGCGCTCGCCCGTCGAGCAGGTGCAGGCTGAGCTTGAGGATCCCTTCCCACTCGGCTCGGCGCAGGGCGAGCATGCGCGACGGCGCGATCCGCCGGACCGGCTCGTCGAGGTTGAACAGGCTCTGGTAGCGCGACGCCCCCTTCTTGGTCGGGGCCACGACCTCCGCGCGCAGGATGCCGCGGCTCAGTTCGCCGCGCACCTTGGCGCGCACGTGCGGGTCGTTGCCGTACCGCTCCGCCAGGATCAGAACCACCTGCTCGAGCACCGCCTCCGGCGTGGTCAGCCCGTGCTCCTCGCTCAGGTAGGCCCCGGCTGCGGCGAGCGGCGACTGCTCCCCGAGCTGGCGGTGGTGGATGGCCAACGCCAGCGGGCCCACGCCCTTCTCCTCCGCCTGCACCGCGGGCGTCCGGCGCCGCGGGCGGAACGACTGGTACACGTCGTCGATGAAGTCCTGATCGAACGACCGCTCGAGCGATTCCTTCAGTTCGTCGGTGAGCTTGCCCTGCTGCTCCGCCTGCTGGCAGATCGCTGCCTTGCGCGCATCCATCTCGACGAGGGCCGCGAGGCGCTCGGCGATCGCCGCGATCCGCTCTTCGCCAAGGTCGCCCGTCTCCAGGCGCCGGAAGCGGCTGATGAACTGCGGGGGAGCGCCTTCATCGAGCAGACCGACGACGGTACGGATGTGCTCGGCGGGACTGTCGAACTCGGCCTGCAAGCGGGCGAGGATCGCTTCGGATGCCATTCTGGAATGGGGCGGGGGGCGGTGGACGCGCGTGCGCGAAGGGGACGGGGATTGTTCCCCGTGGCGGCTGGACGCGCCAGTTATCCTCGCCCGGAGATGCTTGTCCAAGGAGAACTGGGCGCGTGACGCCTCGCCACACGGTCCCGCCCCCGCAGCGCGTCTTCGTGCGGGCACCCAACTGGGTGGGCGACCTCGTCATGGCAACGCCCGCACTCGCTCGCCTGCGTGCCGGTTGGCCCGACGCGCATCTCGCCGTCGGCGTCCGCCCGTACCTGGCGCCGCTGCTCTCCGGCGCGGCGTTCGTCGACGAGGTCCTGCCCATGCCCAAGACCAAGGGCCTGTCGGCGCTGCGCGCGGAGGCACGCGCCCTGAAGAAACTGCGGTTCGACGCCGCGGTGGTGTTGCCGAACTCGCTGCAGACCGGGCTGCTCGTGCGTCTGGCGGGGATCCCGCTGCGCCTCGGCTACACGCAGGGCCGACCCTTCACCATGACGATGGGCCTGCGCGCGGAGCGCAACCGCCCGCTGCTGTCGCGCCATGGGCCCCGCCGCGTGCCCAGGCCGATGCCGCACTACTACGCCGCGCTGCTCGATCTCCTGGGCCTGCCGCCGGTGGCGGACCGGCCGCAGCTCGCGGTGAGTGCGGCGGAAGACGCGTGGGTCGACGGCTGGCTGCGCGAGCGGGGTCTCGCTCCCGACGCGCCGCTCGTCCTCCTCAACGCCGGCGCATCGTTCGGTGCGAGCAAGCTGTGGGTGGCCGACCGCTTCGCGGCGGTGGGGCGCCACTTCGCCAAGGCACACGGCCTCGTGCCGATCTTCCTCGCCGGCCCGGCCGAGGTCGACCTCGTGCGCGGCATCGCGACCGCCGCGCGTGCCCTCGACACCACCGACCCGATCCTGTCGCTCGCGCATCTGAAGGCCCTGGTCCGCCGGGCGCGACTCATGATCACCACCGACACCGGACCCCGTCACATCGCGATCGCGTTCGAGGTGCCGACGGTCTGCATCATGGGGCCCACCGATCCCCGGTACACCAACTACTGCCTCGACGAGACCGTGCTCCTGCGCAAGGAGATCGAGTGCTCACCGTGCCACCGCAAGGTGTGTCCGCTCGGCCACCAGAACTGCATGCAGTGGATCACGACGGACGAGGTCGTCGCGGCCGGTGAGGACCTGCTCCGTCGCTTTCCGGGAAAGGCCCGGGCGTCCGGCGGGGTTGGGCGGTCATGACCCGCGCCGAATCCGACCTGTTCGCGGCCATCGTCGCCGCGCTGTCGCAGCCGAGTGCGTACCCCGGCCGCCTGTCCGAGGTTGCGGTGATCGAGACGCACATCTCGTTCGTGTTCCTGGCCGGTGCGCGCGCCTACAAGGTGAAGAAGCCCGTCGCGACCGACTTCCTCGACTTCAGCACGCGCGAACGGCGCGAGTGGTTCTGCCGCCAGGAGGTCGAGCTGAACGCGGCGTTGGCGAGCGGCGTCTATCGGGGCGTCGTGCCCATCCGACGGCGCGATGGCAGCCTGCACCTCGGCGGCGCGGGGGAGATCGTCGAGCATGCCGTGGAGATGGAGCGTCTGCCGGGCAACCTGATGCTCGACGTCCTGCTCGACCGCGGCCACCTGGACAACGCGATGCTGCGCGACCTCGCGGCGCGCCTCGTTTCGTTCCATGCCCACGCGCGGCGCGGGAGCGAGGTGGATGCGTGCGCGTCGCCAGCGGCGGTGCGCGCGTTGCTGGAGGCGAACTTCGCAGCGACCGACGATCTCGCCGGCGAGGGTCCGACGCATCCGGTGACCAGCGACGTCCACGATCTCGTCGAGGCCTGGGCGCTGCACTTCCTGCACGAGCACGAGGAGACGCTCGCCGCGCGCGTGCGCGATGGACGTGCCTGCGACGGCCACGGTGACCTGCACGCGGGCAACATCTGCTTCCGCGATGTGCGCGAGGGCGGGCTCGTGATCTACGACCGGCTCGAGTTCGACCCGCGGTTGCGTTGCGGCGACGTCGGGCTCGACCTCGCCTTCCTCCTCATGGACCTCGACCGCCGTGCCTGGCGCGGCGCGTCCGATTTCCTGCTCCGCGAGTACGTCACGCGCAGCGGCGACGTCGGCCTCGTCGATGTGATCGACGTGTACAAGGCGTACCGCGCCTGGGTGCGGGGCAAGGTCGCGGCGCTGCGCGCGGCGCAGACCCGGGGCGAAGCGCGCGCCCGCGCCCGCGCCGATGCGGTGGGGTACTTCAACCTCGCCGCCGGCTACGCGGTGCCGCCGAGCCTCGTGCTCCTCTGCGGCCTGCCTGGCTGCGGCAAGAGCACGGTCGCCGCGGCGCTCGCCCCCAACCTGGAGTGCGTCGTCGTCAACAGCGACCACGTGCGCAAGCGGCTCGCGGGTGTGCCGCCGGGCGAGTCCCGGCGCGCGGCGCCGGATGCGGGCATCTACTGCGCGGAGATGACCGAGGCGACGTACCGCACGATGCTGGCCGAGGCCCGGGACGTGCTGCACCGCGGGCGCTCCGTGATCGTGGATGCCGGCTTCCGGCGCATCGACCAGCGCATCCCGTTCCTCGAACTCGCAGCGGCGTGGAAGGTGCCGTGCCTCGTGGTGCACGTGTCCCCCGACCCCGACGTCGTGCGCGCGCGCGTCGCGGCCCGCCTGGCGGCCGGCGGTTCGGAATCCGACGCCGACCTCGAGGTCCTCGCGCGCGAGATCGAGGCCTTCGAGCCGCCGCACGTCGGCGAGGGTGCGCCGGTGTTCACGACCACGACGCGCGAACTGCCGGAAGAGACGGCGATGGCGGTGCTCGGCCGCTTGTTGCGCGGCAGCGAGCTGAGCGTCTGAATTCCGGGACTAGAAGCGCAGCTCGAGCACCGAGGCCGCCGCGCCGGCGTCCCACCTCGTGATCACGAACACGCGGTCGTAGTCGGTCTCCGCCATCTCCACCCGATGGGTCGCGCCCGTCAGCGCGGCCACGAGTCCGGGCACCGTGTTCGAGTGTCCCGCGACGACCGCGACAGCGCGCGCCGGCAGGGCTTCGAGCGACGCCACGAGGCCGCGCCGGTCGGCGGCCTTGGCCGTCGCGATGCTCACTCCGCACGCCGTCGCCAGCGGTTGCAGCGTCGCCTGGGTGCGCTTGAACTCGCTCGCGAACAGGTGCGTGACCCCGCTCTTGCCGAACAGCGAGGCGAGGGCGGCCGCGCGCACGTCGCCAACCGGAGTCAGCCCCGGATCGTCGGCGGGCTCCGCGGCCTTCTCCGCGTGGCGCACGACCACCAGCGTCTTGGGGTAGCGCGGCGGGGGCTTCGGCGCGGGGTCCTGGATCGCAGGGTCTTGCAGAGAGAGGGAGAACGCCGCGGCGGCGGCCGTGGCGAGGAACTGCCGGCGGTCGGTCATCGGGTACTCACGGACTCAGACCAGCAGCTCCGGCACCACGCGACCGAACACGTCGGTGAGGCGGAAGCGGCGGCCCTGGTGGAGGAAGGTCAGCGCCTCGTGGTCGAGGCCCAGCAGATGCAGCAACGTTGCTTGCAGGTCATGCACGTGCACCGCATCGCGGTGCGGGGTGTGCTTGGTCGGGCGGATCACGTTGCCGGTGCGGTCGACGAGGTTGTAGCCGAACTCGTCGCTCGCCCCGAAGACGGACCCCGCGCGCACGCCCGCGCCCGCGAGCCAGATCGAGAACGCGTTGCCGTGGTGGTCGCGCCCGTAGCGCGTCGCCTTGGGATCGCCCTGGCAGAACGGCGTGCGTCCGAACTCGCCGCCCCACGCCACCACCGTGTCGTCGAGCAGCCCGCGCTGCGCGAGGTCCTGCACCAGCGCCGCCGACGGCTGGTCGGTGTCGCGACACTGGATGGCGAGCTGCGTCGGCAGGTTGTTGTGCTGGTCCCAGCCGGCGTGCATGAGCTGCACGCAGCGCACGCCGCGTTCCAGCAGTCGGCGCGCCAGCAGGCAGTTGTTGGCGAAGGTGCCGCGCACACGCGCGTCGGGTCCGTACATGGCGACCACGCTCTCCGGTTCGTCGCGCAGGTCGAGCAGCTCCGGCACGCTCGCCTGCATCCGGTGCGCGAGTTCGTACTGCGCGGTGCGCGCCAGGGTCTCGGGATCGCCGGTACGCGCGAAGGCCGCGTCGTTGAGCGCGGCGAGATCCTCGAGCAGGTCACCGCGGGCCGCCGCCGACACGCCGGGCGGGTTGCCGAGGTAGGGGACCGGGTCGCCCTGACCGTGCAGCTTCACGCCCTGCAGTTGCGAGGGCAGGAAGCCCGCGCCCCAGTAATGGTCGTAGAGGAGCTGCCCGCACGAGTTCTCACGATCGCGCGAGGTCAGCACCAGGAACGCGGGGGCGTCGTGGTTCTCGCGGCCGAGCGCGTGCGCCAGCCACGCGCCCAAGCTCGGTCGCCCCGGGATCTGGTGGCCGGTGAGTAACTCGGTCACCGCCGGCGCGTGGTTGATCGCGTCGGTGTGCATGCCGCGCACGAGGCAGATGCGATCGGCGATCGCGCCGGTGAACGGCAGCAGCTCGGACAGCTCGAGGCCGCACGCGCCGTAGCGGCGGAACGGTCGGTGCGCCGGCAGCAGCGGGAAGTGCTTCTGGCCGGCGGTCATGGTCGTGAGGCGCTGGCCGCCGCGCACCGAGTCGGGCAGGTCCTGTCCCGCGCGCGTCTGCAGCGTCGGCTTGGGATCGAACAGGTCGACGTGCGACGGGGCGCCCGTCTGCATCAGCCACACGATGCGCCGCGCGCGTGGCGGACGGTGGGCGCCGCCCGCCGGCACGAGTCCCGGCGTGAGGGCGAGCGTGCCCTGCGCCAGGAAGGCGCGGCGCGTGAGGGAAGCGGATGGGTCGGTCATGGCCGGCACAGGACCTCATCGAGGTTGAGCACGAGCTGCGCCACCATCGTCCACGCCGCCAGCTCCGCGGCGGGGAGCGTGGCGGCGATCCGGCTCGTGCCGACGGCGAGCAGCGCGGCCGCGGCTGCGGGGCCGGCGGCGAAGCGGGCCTGTTCGCGCCCCAGGGCCCGGCGCAGGATCGCGAGTTCGCGCGGGTCCGCGGCGCGCAGGGTCGCCCGCCAGAACAGTGCCTGGAGTCGCTCATCGGTCGTGCCCTTCGCCGCCGTGACGCGTGCCGCCAGCGCACGCGCCGCCTCGACGTAGGTCGGGTCGTCGAGGAGGACGAGCGCGTGCAGGGGCGTGTTGGTCCGCGTCGCTCGCACCACGCAGCTCTGCCGGTTGGCCGCGTCGAAGTACGCGGGCGGCGCCACCGTCCGCCGCCAGAACGTGTAGAGCGAGCGTCGATGCTCCTCGCCCGTCCGGCCGTGCGGGTAGGCGAATACATCGAAGCTGACGTCGCGCCACAGGCCATCGGGGTGATAGGGATAGACGGGCGGTCCGCCGACGCGGGCGTCGAGGAGCCCGGCCACGCGCAGCGCCTGGTCGCGCAGCGCGAAGCTCGACAGGCGCGGGCGCGGGCTGCGGGCGAGCCACCGGGCGTCGGGATCGAGGCTCTGCTGCGTCGGCGTCACCGTCGCCGCCTGCCGGTAGGTGGCGCTGTCGACGATCAGCCGCAGCACGTGTTGCACGTCGTAGCCGCTCTCGACGAGTTCCACCGCCAGCCAGTCGAGCAGGTCCTGGTGCGTGGGGCGTTCGCCGGTGGCGCCGAAGTCTTCCGGCGTCGCGACCAGCCCGCGCCCGAAGATCCCCTGCCAGATCCGATTGACCGCGACGCGCGCGAAGAGCGGGTTCGCCGGCGCCACGAGCCAACGCGCCAGGCCCAGGCGCGTGCGCGGCGCGTCTGCGTCGAGCACACCCAGGACCTCCGGCGTGTCGGGCACGAGCGCGTCGCCGATCGGCTGGTCGTACGCCCCGCGCGCATGGACGTGCGTCGGCCGGCGCTCCCCGGCCCGCTCGCCCATCACCATCACCAGCGGGACCTGTTCGTGCAGGCGACCGAGGGCTTCGTCCTTCTCGTCGCGCGCGCGCTGCGCGGCCGTCCACGCCGCATTCTCGGTGACCTCCGTGGCGAAGTACGCGCGCAGCCGGCGCGCCTCCGGTCCGGTCAACGGTGTGCCGCGCAGCTTGCGCACCGCGGTGGCGATCACCACCGGCAGGCGCGCGATCGCCGCCTCGTCGAGACCGTCGATCCACTGTGTCTGCGCCTGGGCGAGTGGACCTTCGATGGCGTGGTATGCGTCGGCCGCGGCCTTGGCGGCGGCCCGGGCTTCTGCCAGCGCCGCGGTCTGCGTCGCGTCGGTCAGCTCGACGTACGGCTTGGCGATCTGGAACTCGTGGTAGGTGTTGCGGCGGGTCACCGCGAGCCGCCCGTCCTCGTCGACGTTGTCGAAGAACGCGAAGAGCCCGTAGTACTCGCGCTGGGTGATCGGGTCGTACTTGTGGTCGTGGCACTGCGCGCACGCCATCGTCAGGCCGAGGAACGTCGTGGCGAAGGTGTCGACGCGGTCCACCACGTACTGGAAGCGCACTTCCTCCGGGATCGCGCCGCCCTCGTTGTTGATAGCGTGGTTGCGCTGCAACGCGGTGGCCACCACCTGCGCGCGGGTCGCGTCCGGTAGCAGATCGCCGGCGAGCATCTCCACGACCATCGCATCGAGCGGGCGGTTGCGGTTGATGTTGTCGACCAGCCAGTCGCGCCACGGCCAGTTCTGCCGGTCGCCGTCGGCCTGGTAGCCGTTGCTGTCCGCATAGCGTCCCGCGTCGAGCCACGGCAACGCCATGTGCTCGCCGTGGTGGGGTGACGCGAAGAGCGACGCGACGAGACGATCGAAGGCCGCGGGCGACGGTTCGGCCGCGAACGCAGCCACGGTCTCCGGCTCCGGGGGCAGCCCGGTGAGGTCGAGGCTCAGACGACGGACCAGCGTCCGCGGCCCAGCCGGCGGCGACGGCTCGAGCCCGTGCCTGCGCATCGCCTCGAGCACGAACGCGTCGACAGGGTTGCGCACGAAGGGATCGTCGTGGCACGCGGGGAGGTGGGGCCTTTGCGGCGGCACGAACGCCCAGTGCTGTTCGTACTCCGCGCCCGCCGCGATCCAGGCGCGCAGGGTTGCACGTTCGGCCGGCGTGAGCGCGTGCCCGCTGTCCTTGGGCGGCATGCGCTCGTCTTCGTCCGCGTGCTCGATGCGACGCACCAGTTCGCTCCCGTTCGCATCGCCGGGCACGAACGCGCCCGCGGTGAGCGCGTCGGCGCGCACGTCCAGCCGCAGCTTCTTCTTGCGGCGCGCGGCGTCGGGTCCGTGGCAGGCGAAGCAGTGCGCCGCGAGGATGGGGCGCACGTCGCGGTCGAAGCGCGGCGCTCGCGCGTCCTGCGCCGCGAGCGTGCCGAGCACTACGGGCACGAGGGCGAATGCAGCGCGCAGCATCGGCGAGAGCGTAGCTACTCCACCGTGAACCACGCCATGCCCCGGGCCGGCAGGCGGACGGGTCGTCACGCTACGCGTAGCCGAGACTGGCGAACGTCACCACCTGCCCGCCGTCGGGCGCGCACGCCTGGCCGTAGTGCAGCAGCTCCGCGTTGCCGCCGGCCAGCAACGCGGTGAGGAAGATCGGCGTCGTGCCGCAGATGCGGTCGTCGTTGCCCGGCGCTTCGACGTCGCGGTGGAACGACCCCGGCGCGCCGTCGACCAGGTGCGCGAGCTTGCCGCGGTCGTCGCGATCGAGGCGGGCGAGGCGCGCCGGGTTCACCTTCGCGGCGTCGCCGAAGAACGGACCCACGTGCGCGAGGTCGGCGCCGGCGACGTAGCACACGCGGCGTCCGGCGGCCGCCGCGCGGAACGCGGCCGCGATCGCGGCCACGTATTCCTCCTGCGTCGGGTCGCCGTCGCCCGACGGAAGGTGGCCGCACAGGAAGCCCGCGACCCGGAACGGCCGGTCGCCGAGCACGTGCCGCAGCAGGAGCATCTGGAACTCGAGACTGTGCTCGTCGCGGTGCAGGAGCACGTCGTGCGGGTCGGGTGGGCCGAGCGCGGCGTGCACGGCATCGACGAAGGCGCGGTCGGTCTCGACCACACCGAGCGGCGTGTTCCAGTCGAGGCGCAGGCCGGTGAGCGGAGACGACGGTCCCTTGTGGCCCGTTCCGAACACGACGTACAGGTCGGCCGGTTCGCCGGCGCCGAGCCACCCGTACGCGGCGCGGTAGCCTTCGGCGCCGCGGGCGAGGTCGATGTGGGGGGCGATCAGGCCGCGCGGGGTGCGCCGGTGGGTGGGGCCCTGCGGCACCATCGCCGCGAGGTGCGCGCGCAGCGCGACAGCCTGCGCGGGGTACCCCGCGGAGCCGGCGTGGGCCGCCGGACGCGCACCGCCGCCGAGGAACGCGTCGGCCGCGGCGGTCAGCGCCGCCGCGCTCCGCGCCGACTCCAGGAGCAACGCGCCGTCGAGTTGCTGCACGAGGTCCGCGACGAAGCCGGCGGGCAGCTCGGCACCCTGCGCGCGCACGAACGCCTCGATCTCGCCGACCGTGCGTTCGCCGTCGAACAGCGCCAAGAGCGGGACGAGCCCTTCAGGCACGAACGCTTCGCTTGGCGCGAGGTCGAGCGGGTCGCTGAGCACGATGCCCGGTCGCGCCGCGTCGGTCACGTGGTGCACGGACAGGGCTCGCAACTGCGGCCGCAGCAGGGCTTGGTCGGACGGCGCCGGCATGGCGCGGAGGGTAGCACGTGATCCGTGCGCACAACGCGCTCGTGAGGGCGATCACCCTCGCTTGTTGCCTCGCGCGAGGCGTGGTGCAATGCCGGCGTGCTGATCCTCACGACGTTGCTCGCTCAATCCGTGGCGGTGCTGGGCGGAACGGACGAGATCGGGGCCACCTGCGTCGATTGTCATCAGGACATCGTCCGCTCCTACCGCGAGACCGGGATGGCGCGGGCGCTGCAGCCGGTCGGGAAGGGCGACCTCGCCGTGTTCCCATCCCTCGACCCGGTGGCCGAGCCCCACAGCGGGTTTCGCTACCACTTCGAGGTCGATGGAGTCGCCGCCCGCATCGTGGAGAGCCGGGCGTCGCAGGGGTCGCCGGTGCGCCTCGGAGCCGCGGAGCTGCGCTTCGCGATCGGAGCCGGCTTGTGGGACCGCTCGTTCGCGGTGGCGCGTGGCGGCAACCTCTGGCTCGGTCCCCTCGAGATCCTCACGCAGGAGGACGGCGAACACCGCGCCGTGCTCGCGCCGGCCCACGAGCAGAATCCTGGCGCGCGATTCCAGGTGCCGATTCGCCGGACGTGCCTGTTCTGTCACACGGATCGGCTGCCGGAACCGGAGTTCCCGCCGAATCGCGAGCCGCGCGAGTGGACACCCCGCGGGATCTCCTGCGCCGCTTGCCACGGCGCAGTCGCAGCCCACGTGGGCTGGCAGCAGGCCAGCATCACCGGAGCCGAGCACCCGGGCCCCGATCCCGTCACCACCTCGTGCACGATGGGTCGCATCGAGCGAGTCTCGGTCTGCGCGCGCTGTCACCTGCAGGGCGACGCGCGCCTCGCGCTCACTGCCGCCGGCGTCGACCTGCCTCCGGTCGGCGAGGACCTGCTGAATCACGTCGGCTTCTGGGCGGTCCGTCCACGACCACGGAGATCGGCTTCGTGAGCCAGGTGGATCGTCTGGTTCGCTCCCGCTGCTTCACAGGCACGGCGGATTGGGGCAAGCGCGCGATGAGCTGCGAGAGTTGCCACAACCCGCACCACACCTCGCGTGACCCGCAGGAGCGCGCGCGCGTGCGTGCGGCCTGCGCGAGCTGCCACACCGATCGGATCGGGACGGAACCAACGGGACCGCCCTGCAGCCGTGGGCCGCAAGCGGCTCCGCTCGGTGCTGACTGTGTCGCGTGCCACATGCGCGTGACGCCGGTGTTCGATCTCACGGGGGTTGCCATCCACGACCATCGGATCGTGGTTCGACCGCCGGCGCCGTCCCGCTTCGAACGCTGTCGTCCCACGCAGACGACGACGCCGGTGCTCGAGCGCTTCGCATGGCCGGGCGCGAAGCCGCCGCTGTCGGGAGATCCCGGTCTCGAGCTGATGGCGTTGAGTGCGCTGGGGTGGTCCGACGCAGCGCTCGAGCGGGTCGACGGCACGCACGCCCCGCAGGTGGGGGCCATGCCGGAGTATCACTTCGTGCGCGGCCGGCTCCTGGAGGGTCGGGAGCTGGCCCGTGTTTCGAAGGGACTCCCACTCGACCGTGCGGGGATGGAGGCGGCGGCCCGGGCGTACGAGCGCTCCCTCATGCTCCTGCCGAACGCCGTGGAAGTGACGATGCGGCTCGCACCCGTGTGTGCCTATCTGGGTCGCACGGACGAGGCGATGGCCCGGATCGACGAGGTGATCGCGCGCTGCCCCGATGCGGCCACGCCCCTGTCGGTGCGAGCCCTGGTCCACCTGGCGCGCCAGGACCTGCGCGGGGCGGCACGCGACTACGAGGCGGCGCACGCGAGAGCACCCAGCGCAGTGTGGGCCCGGGAGCTCGCCAACTTGTACCCTCGCATCGGCGACGCCGCCGCAGCAGCCCGTTGGCGCGCCGAGGCCGAGCGCCTCACAGCCCTGGGGCAGTGAGTCTGTGGCGCAGCGGGAGCCGATCCTCGGGCCGCGTCTCGCCCCTCAGCGGAACGTGTCGACCGTCCAGTTGGTGAGGTGCGACGCGGCGGGGTTCTGCGGGTCGAGCACGTAGGTCTGACAGTAGACCGGTCGCCCGCGGAGCCACGGGTTGTTGGGGATGGCGAGCGTGAGCGTCTGCTGGCATGTGGCGCGCATGTCGACGAAGGGCAGCACGACCATGCTCGCGGGGTCGAGGCCGAGCACGCCGAGCAATGGGATCGCGAAATCGGCCGGCGCGGGGGCGAGGGCGGGGAAGACGAGCTGGTTGGGGGCCGCATGGAGATCGAGCTGCCAGGGCTGGCCGAGGGTCGGCACGTCGGTCGGCAGGACGTGGCGGTGTGTGCTGACGACGACCCGCAACGCCGTGCGAGAGTTGACGACGTTGCCGAGGAGCACCAGATCGTCGTCGCCGTCGCGATCCATGTCGGCGGCGTACGCGAAGGCGGTGTTCATGGGACCGGAGACGGCGATCGCGCCCGGCTCCCAGGCGAAGCCGGCCTGTCCGAGATTGCGACAGGTGGTCCAGCGCGCTCCGTTGACGCCCACGGTCATGACGCCTGCGATGACGTCGTTCCACCCGTCACCGTCGACATCCAGGATAGTGGCCGCGAGGATGCTGGTCGTTCCTCCTGGGACAAGAGCGGATTCATCGCGAAAGAGCCCGCGGCCCTGGTTCAGCCACAGCTCCGCCGGACCACTGAAGTTGCCGAAGAACAGGTCCGGCAGTCCGTCCGCATTCAGGTCTCCGATGGCGACAACTCCGGTCCAGCCACGCACGCCCGGAAGAGGGCTCGGCGTGAGGTGGCCCAGGCCGTCGTTGAGGAGGACGACGTTCTCCTGCTGCGGCCCGCAGTTCCCTCCCATCGCGAGCACCATGTCGATGTCTCCGTCGCGATCGAGGTCCGCTGCGACTGCCTGGTGGACGCAACCGAACACGGGGGACGACAGATGCGTGAGCGAGGCGTCGCGGAAGCCCCCCGATCGATCATTGAGATAGACGCGGGATGGATGCGGCGTCTCCATGCCGAAGAAGAGATCCGGCCAACCGTCGCCATCGAGATCAGCGGCTGCAACCGACTTGGCATGCAGCGCGTCCGGAATTCGCGAGCCCGCAACTTCTTGCACGATCACGCCGAGTCCGTTGTTGCGGAAGAAGATCGGGGGAACGCCCCCGAGACGGGCCACCACCACGTCCAAATCTCCGTCTTGGTCGACGTCTGCCAACGTCGCCCCGCCGACACCCGATGGTTCGGCGGGAACCCACGAGCGCCGGAGACTGCCATCGCCGGAGTTGAGGAAGACCTGAAGGAAGGAGGGAGAGTCCGTCAGGACGACATCTGGCCCGCCACGGCCATCCAGGTCGCCGACGACGTGCGGGTGACCGTTCGGAATCCAATACGCAGCTTCGCGGTCGTAGCGCGGATCCGAGCGCAGGTACGGAGCGGGGCACTGACCTTCGAGTCCGACCACGCTCAGCAACAGGGCGGACGCGAGCCTCAGCGCCTCGGACGTGCGAGTCATCGCAGGCCTCGCATCCGACGACGTGCGTGCTCGACGTCACGCGCGTGGTTGCTGCTCGCAGCGCTGTTCTCATCCCCGGGATCCGTCGATTCCCCCACCGGAGCCACGCCGTTGATGACGAGAAAAGTCTGCAGATTCTTGGGATCGCCGGCAGTGCTTCCCTCGGCGTTGTGGCGGACGCCTCGCCAGTGTTCGGCGAGGTTCGTGGGAACTGGCACAGTGTCGGGGCAGCCAGTAGCAGTTGCTCCGAACCCCCAAGTGTTGACCGAGTACGACCCGCCGCTACTGCACGCCGCCCACGGCCCCAGGGTCGAGGTTGGGTACATGGTGCTCAGGAACGAACCTGTTCCCGTAAGTGCCGAGCCCGGGGAGTTCAGGATGCCCGCCATCACTTCGTTGACACTCACGTTGAAGAAGGAAGACGAGATGTTGTTGACGTGGGCTGGATACCCGGGGCTCGGGTTGTAGTACGCGAACGCGTTGTCGACGACGTTGTTGGGCGGCCCGGTGTACCAAGGCATCGCCGCGTGCGGGTCTGGTCCCAGGTTGAACGACTCCCATTGAACCGCCCACGCCGGATGCGGGTCGGGAAACAGCAACGGCGAGAAGTCGCACTCGAGGTTGCGCATGAATCTCGGGCGCGCTGTGACGAACGGAAACGTTCCGTTGACGATCTGCAGTCTGGCTCCACTTCCCGCCGTGTAGTTGTCCGGACCGACGGTCTGCTGCACGTGGGCATACCACGTCACCGTTCGTCCCACGATCCGATTCGTCACCGGACGG
>CAYQMF010000114.1:0-22882 GCA_964418595.1 uncultured candidatus Brocadiaceae bacterium | reverse complement strand
CGCCGGACCAGCCGGAGCTTACGCTCCGACTGGCGCTTCCCTGGTACAGGGGTACCGCGCGCGAAGATCGACCGGACAATCGGAGGGGTCGCGCGCGCCCGCTCATAGCACGGGCGCGTCGAGTGGGCACGCGCACGTTCACGACAGAGACGGGGCGAGGGACCCGGCACGCATCGGAGCGAGTGCCCACCCGACGCTCGCACTCACCGACCTGAACGTGCCCGAGCCCAGCTCGGCGGCGCTGCGCGCCGCCGAGCGGTGCCCGTGCCCGATCCAGCGCTCCCGTCGACGCAACGCCCCACGCTTCTACTGCAGGTTCATGACCATCCCACCGCCGATGAAGTGCGTCGCGGTACCAGTCGTGCTCGGGATCGTGTACCACGCATACGAGCACCGGTGCGCATTGACGATCGGCGTGCTCCCCATCGCCGTGCTGCGCCCGTTCGAGAGCACGATCGGGAAGGGCGTCTGGCCGGGGTCCACGCCGGCGAGCTGCGTGTAGAGCGTGAGGCCGACGAGACTGCGGTGGTAGGTGAACTGCAGGTTCACATCCGGCACGACTCCCGACGCCTGCGCAGTCAGCGGCAGGGTGATGGTCGGCGCGGGATACAGCGTGCTGCACAGGACGCCGCCGAGGTTCAGGTTGTTGACGTCGATCAGCGCGAGCACGCTGCCGGCGCCCGGCGCGTTGCTGCCGCCGAGCCGCAGGCGCATGCCGTACTCCGGCGTCGGCAGCGCGTCCGCGTTGGCCATGTACGCGGTGTGCGAGAAGGCACCGGTCCGCCCGGTGGCGACGCAGCCCGTGCCCAGCGCCGTGCCGGCCGGCGGCGTCGTCGGTCCGTTGAACTCGCGGTCGGTGCTGAGCGTGCCGCTGGTGGAGTTGTTCGTGTAGGAGAATTCGACCACCAGCGCATTCGCGCCCAGGTACACGAACGGCACCGGCAACGAGACGGTGAAGTCGAACGGCGCGGGCCCCGGGATCGCGAGGCTCCAGTCGGGGAAGTTGACGGTCTGGTTGAACACCGTCTGCCGCGTGCCCACGATGAAGTTGTCGTCGAGCAGATGGCTCAGCAGCGCGAAGTTCGACTCGCCCATGTCGACCTGGAAGTCGAAGGTGCGCGTGCCCGCGCTGCCGGTCGAGCCGCCGTTGCGTCGCCACCCGATCGAGACGAAGGCGCGCGGCTGGCCGGCGTTGCTGTAGTCCACCTGCTGGAAGCGCCGGCTCCCGCCCCAGTGGATGAACGAGGCGCTGCCTTCGACCAGGGACATCCCGGCGGGCGAGGTGATGCCCTGGGCGCTGGCGGCCGCGGCGAGAACGAGGACGGTGAGGGTGGTGCGCATGGTCGATGGAGCAGGGTGGCGTGCATCGCCGGCCGACCCGGAACGCTACCGGCCCGCCGCCATCTGCCAAGCGGGTGCGGTCAGCCGCCGGCGACCTTCGCCCACAGCGTCGCCGATGCTTCGCGCACCTGGGCCGCGAGGCGTTCCTTCGTCGCCTCGTCCTCGCCGAGCTTCCCCCACACCTGTTTCAGCGTGAACAGCGGCGTCCGACCGAGGCCGTCTTCCTGCTCCGCGATGTCGGGCTTGCGCGCGATCGCATCGCCGATCGCCGCCGCGGCCGCCGCCAGGTCACCCGTGTCGAGGCACACACGCGCGCGCCCGGCCTGCGCGAAGGCCTCGTACCAGGTCGCCGACGCCGCGTACTCCGGGTTCGCCTTGCGGCTCGCCTCGAAGCCGGCGAGCGCGCGCCCGTACGCGGCCAGCGCCGGCGCATCGACGCCGGCCCGCTTGTGGAACTCGGCGACCACGAGTTCGGCGCGGCCGGCGAACCACCGCAGCGACGCCTCGTCGCGTGTGCGCTGGCCCAACTCGGCGTAGACCGCCGTAAGCGCCGGCACGCCCGACGTCGCGGTGACCTGCGCCCGCAGCGCATCGTGCAGCGCAACGTCGGCGGTGAAGCGCGCGAGTCCCGAGAGGAGAGCGGCGCGCGCCGCACCGCGCAGGCCGAGGAACGAAAGCACGCTCGCATGCGCGGCCACCTGGGTGGCGCTGCCCGCGGGATGCGCAGCGAGCACGTCGTAGGCCGCGTCCGCCTCGGCGAGCAGCTCGCCACTCCACCTGGCCTTCTTGGCCTCGGCCGAGTAGATCGCCTCGGCTGCGCCCTCGGCCAGCGCGACCAGGACCGTCGCCGCGTCGATCGACCCGGCGAGACCCGCGGCCTGCAGGCCGGGCAACGCCTTGCGCGCGTGCTCGGCCGCCGCGGCGCGCTCGCCCTGCATCTGCGCGGTCACCGCCGCGAGCGCCCGGGCACGCCAATCGTCGGGCGCGGCGGCGACGGCCTTGTTCGCCGCCTGCTGCGCGTCGACCAGCACGAAGCGGATGTCGCGCCCCGCGGCGAAGCGCTCCTTGACGAACCGGAGATGCGCGTCGGCGAGGTCGATCAGCACGGCAGCGTCCTTGGGGTTCGCCGTTGCCGAGGCGGTCAGACGGTCGAGGCGCTCCTCGAGATCCTCGTCCGGCGGCGCCGGCACCGGCGGCGGCTGCTGCAGCGCGGCGAGCCACGCGTCGCGATCGACGACCTTGGCCGGCTGCACCATCGCCTGGTGCACGAGCAGCGCGAGCTTCGTCTCCGGCTTGTCGTCAGCGATGCGCGCCAGTGCCGGCACGAGATCCTTGCGCGCGTCGCGCTCCGCCTCCGCGTCGAGGATCTCGACCAGCATCGGCAGGGCGCTCGCCTCCGCGACCGCGGCGAACGCCTTGCGCGCCGACGCGCGCACGCCGGCGTCGGCGTCCTTCATGCCCAGGCGCAGGAGGTCGTACGGCCGGTGCTTCGCCTTGGCGGCGGCGGCGAGCAGCTTGCTGCGGTCGGCGATCGCGGCCGCGAGGTAGGCGGCCTCCGCGCGCTCCCGCTCCGACGACTCCTCCGCCGGCACCGCCCCACCCTCCACCGGCTTGCCGTGCTCGCGCAGCGCGGCGTCGATGGTCTCGAAGTCGTTGGTGAGGAAGATGTCGAAGAGCACCGTCTTGCCGTCGACGCCGATGCCCATGTGGCGCGGCGCGACGCGGTTGTTCGCGAAGTACTTCTCGAACAGCAACGGCTCGATGGCGATGTGCTCCCCGCACGTGACACAGCCGAAGCGCGGGCACGGGATGCGCCGGCCCTCGGCATCGTGATCGAGAGGGTTGTGCCGATCCGGGGACGCGATCACGGCGACGAAGCCGGCGGCGAGTTTCGCGAACTCCGGGCTGCGGTAGCGCCCGCTCGCGAGGCGCTCGCTCGCCGCCTCGCCGTTCATGTTCACGCAGATGAAGAGTGGCTGGTGGCGCGCCTTGGCCACCGCCTCCGCGTCGGCGAGCGTGCGCTGCCAGCGTACCGTCGGTGGACCGCTCGGAGCGGCGTTCTGCCCGCGCTGCGCCGGCAGGGCGCCCAGGGCCAGGAGGACGGTCAGGATGCGCGTGAGGAAGCGATCGGTCACGGCGGAGAGGTTAGCGACCCCCCGCCGCCGCGCACGCGGCTTCGACGTCGGCGATCTCCTTCGGCGCCGCCGCGGTGAGGACGCGGTTGCCGCGCGCGGTGATCAGCACGTCGTCCTCGATGCGCACGCCGATGCCGCGCAGCTCCTTGCCCACCGACGTGTCGCGCGGCCCGAAGTACAACCCCGGCTCGACGGTGAGCACCATGCCGGGGCGGAGCCGCACGGGCTTGCCCTTCTCGTCCTGGTAGGCGCCGACGTCGTGCACGTCGAGGCCGAGCCAGTGGCTGGTGCCGTGCATGTAGTAGGGCTTGAACGCGCCCTTGGCGATCAGCGCCTTGACGTCGCCCCGCTTCAGGACCGAGAGGCCCTGCAGGGAGCGCGTCAGCGCGCGCACCGCGGCGAGGTGCGGCGCGTTCCACGCGGCGCCGGGGCGCGCGGCGCGGATCGCCGCCTTCTGGGCCGCGAGCACCGCGGCATACACCGCGCGCTGCGCGGGCGAGAACCGGCCCGACACCGGGAAGGTGCGCGTGACGTCGGCGGTGTAGAGGTCGACCTCCGCGCCGGCATCGAGCAGGAGCAGTTCGCCCTTGCGCAGGACGCGATCGTTCTCGTGGTAGTGCAGGATGCAGGCGTTGGCGCCGCCGGCGACGATCGACGAGTAGCCCTCGCGCGGCGCCCCGAGCCGGCGGAAGGTCGCCTCGAGCGCCGCCTGCACCTGCCGCTCCGACTGGCCGGGACGGGCCATCGCCATCGCCGCGCGGTGCCCGGCCGCGGTCACCTCGGCGGCGCGCGCGAGCGCGTCGATCTCGGCCGCGTCCTTGTGGAGGCGCAGCGCGGCGATCGCGGGGCCCGGATCCTGCAGGATCGGGTGCGCGGGCGGGTGCGCGCGCCGTTGCTGCGCGGCGTGCCGCGCGAACGCGCCGAACAGGCGGCGGTCGTGCTCGGCGTCGGCGCCGAGCCGCCAGAACACGCGCCGATGCGCGCCGAGCAGCTCCGCCAGGTCCTGGAAGAGCTGGGCGATCGGGCGCGCTTCCTCGACGCCGCACAGTTTCTTCGCGCCGAGCACCCCGGCGCGACGGCCATCCCAGATCTCGCGCTCCTTGTCGCGCGGCCGCACGAACAGCACGGCGTGGTGGCGACCCTTGCCGAGGCGCCACGCGACGAGGACCGCTTCCGGTTCGCCGAACCCGGTCAGCCAGGCGAAGTCGCTGCCGGCGCGATAGGGCTGGTGCACGTCGCCGTTGCGGATCTGCTCCGGCGCGGTGGGCACGATCAGGAGACCATCGCCGAGCCCATCGAGGAGGCGCTGGCGACGTTGACGGAAGGCGGCGGCGTCGAGAGGCATGGGCTGCAAGGGCCGCGAATTGTTGCCTTGCGCACAAACTTGGCAAGGCCCGCAATCTCGCCAAAGGATCGCGAAGGCGTGCGCCGCGTCCGGGAGACGCACGACAGGACCGGTCACGCGCGCGGCGGCGCGAACTATGATCGCCGCATGCCTGCCGTTTCCAGTCTCTGCCTCGCGACCGCTCTCGCCCTGCTCACCGCAGCCACCGCCGCGCAGGACCAGAGCCCGGCGGTGCGCACGGCGCCCGACCTCGGCGCGCGCGTCGACGCGCTCCTCGCCAAGGCGGGGCCGACCCTGCGCGCCGGGATCTGGGTCGCCGACCAGAACGGCAACGTCCTGTTCAGCCGCAACCCGGCGACGGCCATGCCCACCGCGAGCGCGATCAAGGTCGCGTACCTGGTCGAGTTGTTCGGCGCGATGGCGCCCGCCCTCGATCGCACGCCGGCGCGCACGCCGCAGGTCCTCGAGGCCAGCGCGCATCCGGCGCTCGCGCCCTTCGCCGCCGACCAGCAGGCGGAGATCGGCAGCAAGCTCCGCGCGTTGGACGCGCGCGCCCTCGGCGCGACCATGATCCACGGCAAGGACGTGAGCAACGCGGTCTACAACGCCGCCGCGAACCTGGTGACCGCCGAGCTCGGCGGTCCGCGCGGCCTCGGCGAGAAGATCGCCGCGCGCTGGGATGGCCCGGCGGAGATCACGGTGCGCCGCTACATGCTGGCGGCACGCGAGGCGGGTGACAACGAGGCGACGCCGCGCGCGCTCGGCCGCGTGCTCCTCGCGCTGGCGCGGCGCGACGTACCCGCGCTCCCGCTGCCGGCGCAGGACGCGGCGCGCGCGTGCCTCGCCGTCGGGCACGAAGCCGGCCGCGGGCAGCACTTCGCCAAGTCCGGCTCGCTTGACTCGACGCCGTTGACGCGCGTGCTGTCCGGCTGGTACGAAGCCAACGGCCGCGCGCTCGTGTACGTGGTGATGCTGGCGCAGCCGGCGCCCGCCGCGGGCGCCGAGCTGCAGGCGAGCGCCGTCGCCGTGCGCGACGCGCTGCTCGGGGAGTTCATCCGCCGCACCCTCTGGGTCGGGGTGTGATCGCGCTCAGGGTCGCCGCAGCACGACGACCCGGTTGGTGTTGGTGCCGCGCGCGTTGTTCTCGATCCCCCAGCACTGCGCGGTCTTCGTGAACTCCTGCGCGTTGACGAGCACGCACACCGGCTGGAAGCGCGCGCCGATCGCCACCGGCAGCACGGCTTCCTCGAGCCGGATCGCGCCGCGCGCCACCTCGCCGACCTCGAAGGCCACGAACCCGCCGGGGCGGACGACCCGGTGCAGCTCAGCGAAGACCCCCGCCATCGCCGCCTGCCACGCGGGCACGGTGCGCGCCATCGTGATCGGCACCTGCTCGGCGTCGATCCCGCAAAACCAGCAGCGCAGCCAGTTGTCGCTCGCGTAGTTCACGACGTCGAGGAACGGCGGCGAGGTCACGACCAGCGCGACGCTCGCGTCGGCGAGTTCTGGCGTGCGTGCCGAGTCGCTGCACAGCAGGCGCGGCTCGCTCGCGGCAAGCGCGGACCGCTCGCCGTCGCGCAGCGTGCCGAGCAGCGCGGCGCTCTTGCGCAGGATCAGGGCCTTCACGTCGCGCGGCGTGGGCACCTGCCCGCGCTTGGCGTTGATCTTGCGCTGCGCGACGACCGACGTCGCCTGGTTCGGTGGCAGCGTGTAGACGGAGAAGAAGCCCGGGCTGTGGCCCGTCAGCCGATTGACCGCGACCATGCGGATCCAGGCATCGACGGGGTCTGCGTCGCCGCGGGCGAGAAGATGCGCGCGCAGCGCCGCGATCTGCCGCAAGGTGTCGGCGTGGAAGAACACGTCGAGGTCGGCGGGCGCCGGTGCGTCGGCGTCGAGGTCGAGCGAATCCAGGCGCGCACGCACCGCGGCGAGGTCGGGCGGCGCGAGGCGCGGTCCACACAGGATGCGCGACAGCGGGTTGATGTCGCAGCCGGCGACGCGACGACCTTCGAGCGCCGCTTCGATGGCGGTCGTGCCGCGGCCGAGGAAGGGGTCGTAGACGACATCGCCCGGCCGCGTGAGCCGGCGCACGAAGAACCGCGGGAGCTGCGGCTTGAAGCAGGCGCGGTAGCTCACCTCGTGCAGGCGGTGCGCGGCGCGCTGCGACGCGGTCCAGAACTCGTTCACGAACATCGGCACGCGATGCCCGGCGACCGGCAGTTCGCTGCGCTGCGACCGCGCTCCGAACTCGGCGAACGCCTCCAGCTCGGCACACAGGGCAGCGCTCTCCGCCACGCCCGGCCGATCCCAGAGCCCACGCTGGCCGCGCGTCACTCCGGCACCTGCGCGTTCCCGGCGAGGGTCGCGATCGCCGCGCCTTCGACCCGGCACGTCCGCCACGCCGGCAACAGCTCCGCGCCGAGGCTCTCGTAGAAACGGATCGCCGGCGTGTTCCAATCGAGCACGCTCCACTGCACACGCGGCATGCCGCGCGATGCGGCCAGCGCGGCGAGCGCCTGCAGCAGCGCCTTGCCGTGCCCCGCGCCGCGCGCGCGCGGCGTGACGTAGAGGTCCTCCAGGTACAGGAACGGCCCCGGCGCGAACGTCGAGTAGGCGGCGAAGAAGATCGCGATGCCGACGACGTCGCCCGGATCGGTGTCGGACTCGGCGACCAGCGCCTCGCACGCGGGCTTCTCCCCGAACAGGTGCTCGTGCACGCGCTCGACGTCGGCGTGGCAGGTGTGCGCGAGCCTCTCGTACTCGGCGAGCTCGTGCACGTAGGCGACGATGTGCCGCACGTCGTCGGGTCGGGCGCGCCGGATCATGCGCGACAGTCTGCCGCCGAGGTGGCCTTCGGTGAAGCCATACCCTCCTGCGAATCCTCGTGCTCGGGGTGACATAATCCGCGCGCCGCTGGACCTGATCTCGGCAGGGTCCGTATCCCGGGCCCGCGTTCCGGCATCCATCCGATGCCTCGTTCCGTCTCGCGAGATCCCACACAACATGAAGAAAGCCAACAAGAGCATCCTGGCCGCGGCCATCGCCGGCCTCCTGGTCGGCACCACCACCTCCTGCAAGGGCAACGCCGACATGCAGGACCAGAACACGCCGGTGCAGAAGAGCGGGTGCAACGGCAAGAGCGGCTGCGCCGAGAAGGGCAAGTGCAGCGGCGAGAAGAAGTAGCCTCGCACCCGTGAGCGCCGCCGCCGGCAGCCCGAGTGCGCGCCCACCGGGGCCTTGCCTCCAGGACCTGGGGGCGGGCCTCGGGCTGCGCGCGACGCACTACGCGCACATCCTCGAGCACAACCCGGCCGTCGGCTTCTTCGAGATCCTGTCCGACAACTACCTCGACACCGGCGGGCGGCCGGTGCGGATCCTCGACCAGGTCGCGGAGCGCTACCCCATCGTGATGCACGGCGTGGGGCTCGACATCGGCGGCCCCGACCCGCTCGACACGGCCTACGTGCGCCGCCTCGCCGCGCTGCGCACGCGCTGCCGGGCGCGCGTGGTGTCCGACCACCTGTGCTGGACCAGCGCCGACGGGGTGCAGCTCCACGATCTCCTGCCGCTGCCGTACACGGAAGAGGCGCTGGCGTGGCTCGTGCCGCGCGTGCGCGCCGTGCAGGACGTCCTCGGCGCGCCGCTCGTGCTCGAGAACCCGAGCACCTACGTCGAGTTCACTTCGAGCATGCTCAGCGAGCCCGAGTTCCTGCGCGCGCTGTGCGACGCCACCGGCTGCCGCCTGCTCCTCGACGTCAACAACATCTACGTGAGCTGCGAGAACCACCGCTGGAACGCGAGCGCGTACCTCGCCGCGGTGCCGTGGGAGCGCGTCGACTACTTCCACCTCGCCGGGCACACGCGCTACGACACGCACCTCTTCGACACCCACGACGGCCCCGTGTGCGACGCGGTGTGGACGCTCTACGCCGACGCGCATCGCCGCAGCGGCGGGCGCTCGACCGTGATCGAGTGGGACGCCGACATCCCGGCGTTCGACGTCGTGTGGGCGGAGGCGGAACGCGCCTTGGCCCTGCGCGCCGCGCCGGCGGAGGCACGCCGTGCCTGATGATCTACGCAGCGTGCAGCGGTGGTTCGCGGCGCTGGTCCGCCACCCGGTGTCAGCGGAGGCTGCGCTCGAGCAACTGCCGGCGCGCGCTCTCATCGCACCCGCCGTCGCCCAAAACGGCGGCATCGTGCGCGGTGGCGCCGGTCCTGGCGGGGCGCAGCTCGACCCCGTCGCGCGGGTAGGGATCTACACGCGCGCGTACGCCGCGCGCCTCTTCGATGCCATCGCCGAGGACTACCCGGGGCTGCGGGTGGCCATCGGCGACGAGGCCTTCGGCGACCTCCTGCGCGCGTACCTGCGCGCCCATCCGAGCCGCCACCAGAACCTGATCTTCGCCGGCCGCCACCTGCCCGCGTTCGTCGCCCACGCGCCGCTGGTGCCGCACCGCGACTTCGCGGCCGACGTCGCGCGCGTCGAGTGGGCGATGACGGAGGCGTTCCACGCCGAGGAGTTCACGCCCGCCGACCTGTCAGTGCTCGCGTCGCTCGACGCCGACGCCACGGACCGCGTGCGTCTGCGCCTCAATCCTTCGGTGCGCCTGCTCGCGCTGCGCTACCCGGTGATCCCGTTCCTGGACTGCGCGCACGGCGAAACGAAGCTGCCCGTGCCGGAGGCGAAGCACTCCTGGGCCGTGGTCCACCGCCACGACGACCGCGTGTACCGCACCGCGGTGCCGGGCTTCGTGCATCGCACGCTCAGCGCGCTCGGCGAAAGCCGCCCGCTGGGCGACGCGCTCGCGGACGCCGATCCAAGCGAGGTCGGGGTCTGGTTCGAGCGCTGGTCGGCCTACGGCCTGTTCGAGTCGGTCGACGAGGGCGGCGGCGTCGGCTGACGCTCGAGCAGGCCGCGGACGCGTCCGTCGCGCAGTTCGGCCACGCGCTGCGCCAGCACCGGCAACGCCCGGTCGAACCGCTTGCGCGCGCCGTCCTCGCTGATGCCCGCGCGCTTGCCGATCTCGCCGAAGGTCAACCCCTCCCACTCGCGGAGCCAGATCACCTCGCGGTCGGTGGGATCGAGGAACTCGAGCGCGAGTCGCACCCAGGCCTCGCGCTCGTTCTTGTCGGCGTGCTGGCTCGGCCGCGTCACGCCCTGCACCGGCGGGTCGAGGTCGAGGATGGTGTCGGGCGCGACCGCGCGTTCGCGCCCCACGTCGCGCTGGTCGCGCTGCAGGTAGCGGTAGCGGTCGCAGATGGTGTTCTCGACGATCCGCGCCAGCAGGCGGCGGAAGGCATCGTCGTCGTCGATGAGCAGGCGCGGCCCGTCGCGCAGCACGTCGATCATCACGTCCTGCACGATGTCCTGCGTCTCGAACTTGCCGCGGAGCTGCTTGCCGAGCCGGTTGTGTACCTGCGTGCGCACCCACTCCAGGTGGCGCTGCACCAGCTCGCCGAGGGCTTTGGCGTCGCCGCCGTGGAAGCGGCGGAGCAGGACGAGGGTCTGGCTGTGCACGGCGCGCGGATGCTAACCGCCCGCGCCGACGATCGCGTCGGCCTCGATCTCCACGAGCATGTCCGGGTGGATCAAGCGGCTCACCTCCACCATCGTCGTCGCGGGGCGAATGGCACCGAAGAACTCCGCGTGTGCCCGCCCCACCTCCCGCCAGCGCTCGATGTCGGTGACGAACATGCGCGTGCGCACGACGTCGGCCAGCGTCGCTCCGGCCTTGTGCAGCGCCCGCTCGATGTTGCGGATGGTCTGCACGGTCTGCGCGTACGCGTCGCCGACTCCCACGATCGCGCCGCCCTCGCCGGTGGCGGTCGTGCCGGTGACCGCGATCGTGTCGCCGACCCGGACCGCGCGCGAGTAGCCCACGATCGCTTCCCACTCGACGCCGCTGCTGATGTTCTGCCGCATGGGCCCGAGCATCGTCGGGCACGGGGGTACGGACAAGGCACCGACCGGAGCGCCCGCTACCATCGCGCCGACCCATGAGCCTCGCCATGCCTTCGATCCCGTCTCGCGTCGCGTTCGCGACGTTCGCCGTGTTCTTCTCCGCCCTTGGCGTCGCGTTCGCACAGGACGCCAGACCTGTCGACGTACCCTGGAACGACTCTCTGCCACCCGGCACGGAGGCGCACGTCGCGCGCGCCCTCGACGAGTCGTCGCGGCACGGCGAGTGGGTCGACATCGCGCTGCCCAACGGCGGCAAGCTCAACACGTGGGTCGTGTTCCCCGAGCGTCCGGACAAGGCCGGCGTGGTCCTCGTGATCCACGACATCCGCGGCATGAGCGACTGGATCCGTGCGGTCGGTGATCAGCTCGCGCAGGACGGCTTCATCGCGGTGGTGCCGGACTTCCTGTCGGGCAAGGGCCCGGACGGCGGTGGCACCGCGTCGCTCGGCCGCGATGTCGGCCAGACCATCCGCAAGCTCACCGCCGAGGAGATGACCACGCGCCTCGATGCCGCGATGGCGTACGGCAAGGCACTGCCGGCGTCCAACGGCAAGACCGCGGTGCTCGGCTTCTGCTGGGGAGGTACGCAGAGCTTCGGCTACGCACTCGCGCAGGCGAAGCTCGACGCCGCGGTCGTCTACTACGGCAACGTCCCCGACTCGACGGCGACCGCGGTGCCGGAGGACAGGGTCGCGAAGATCGCGGCACCCGTGCTCGGGCTGTACGGCGGCAACGACGCGCGCATCAACGCCACCCTGCCGCCGACCATCGCCGCGATGCTGAAACACGCCAAGACCTACGAGTTCCACACCTTCGAAGGCGCCGGCCACGGCTTCCTGCACCGCCAGGACGGCGCCGGCGGCGCCAACCTCGCCGGCGCGAAGATGGCGTGGCCGCTGACGCTGGCGTTCCTGCGGCGGCACGTGTGAGCACACCGCGAGCCCTGCGGCCGCGTCAGCGGGGAAACACCCGCGCGAGCGTGATGGGCACGAACGGGCGGAACGTGTCGCTGTACGAGGTGAGCAGCTCCGGGCCGGCCACCGTGCGCATGCCGGTGTCAGGTTCGTGCGCGGCCTCGTCGACCAGCAGGCGGGGTTCGGCGTCGTTCTCGCACGCCGCGATGTAGTCGTCGTCGGGGCTCACATCGACATCGCCGGGGCCAATGCGCGCGCGCCGGCTCTCGTCGAACGAGCACAGCTCGCCGATCCACTCGCGCAGCCCCGGTGTCCACAGGTTGGCCGCCCGCGCACCGAGCGTGTGCGCGGCTCCGTGCCACGCATCCCTGGTTCCCGTCACCTTGCCGAACCACACGGCGTACAGCTCGGCCTCCGCGCAGAGGATGGAGGTCATCGGGGCCAGCTCGTCGCCCGCGAGCCTGGTCGGGTCGAGCAGCTTCACCTGCAGTTCGATCTGGACCTTGCGCGAGACGAACGGGGCGGCCCTCGCGAACGCCAAGAACTGCCAGCGCCGTACCGGCCGGAGCGCGAGCCACACGGGCCGCGTCGGCGCGTCGGCGCGATACGTCGGCTCCTCCACGAGGACCATCGCCGTCACCTCGACGCTGTCGAGCCAGACCTCGCCCGGCGCGGCGTCGCGTGGCGGTCGACGCCCCACGAACACGCGCGGCCACGCACCGTGAACCTGCCAGCCGGGGCAGCCGAGCAGGTCGCCTTCGAGCGGATGCCCGGCCCGCCGCAGGGCCGCGGCGAGGTCTTGCGGCTCCGTCGCCCCCGCCCGCAGGTAGGCGGTGAAGGCGTCGGTGAGGTCTGTCGTCGCGTTCGCGGGAATCGGCCGCGCCCGTGCCGGATGCCACGCGAGTTCGTCCGCGTCGCCCTCGCTCCAGGCACCGTAGTCACCGCATTCCGAGCAGCGGACCTCGATCGCACGCCGTGCGAACGCGTCCGTGTGCTGGGTCTCGACGCGCCGGGAGCCGCAGCGCGGACACGCGAACGTGGTGTGCGGCGGGATCGGAGACGCCGCGCGCGTCCCGAGGCGGCGGAGCGTGGCAGCCGCGCCCCCCTCCGAACGTGGCTCCGGGCCCAGCGGCGGCACTGCGACGACCGCGTCGAGCAGACGCGGCAGCTCGAACAAGACCGCGCGGGCCGCGGCCAGCCCGGGCTCGTCGCGGCGACCGGCACGCAGGGCGGCATCGAGCGCATCGAGCAAGCCGGGCCGGCGATCAGCGATCGTGCCGAGCGTGGCCTGGACGTCGGCGACCGTCGTCCGCCCGGCGGCGAGCGCCTCGAGCAACGCGAGGAACACCGGCAGGTGCCCCACCGCATCGCTCGACAACGTGGCCGCGCGCACGACGATCGTTCGCCAGTCGGACATTGGAGGGGCAAGCCTAGCTGCGCACCGTCCGGACCACGGTGCCGAGTTCGCGGAAGACCAGATGGAAGGCGTGACGCGGACGGGCTCTGCCGGAAGCGGCCTTCGAACGCTGCCCGAGCCGGGAACGCTGGCCGCGGACCGTGCCTTGGACATCACGACCCTGCTCGACTACTGGCAGCGCCAGGCCGAGGCGCGAGCCAAGGATCTCGAGCCCGGGCGGGCGGCCACCCGGTCGTACGAGGCACCGTGATCACGGGCGCGCGGCGTCACCGCGAGGCCCGCGCGCGAGCGACGGCATTGCGCATCGAGCCCTGGTCCCGTGCGGCTCGCACGCCCTACGCTTGCCTCGATGATCCGCAGCGCAGGTCGCCATGGACTCCGGGCTCTGCATCTACTCTGAGGAGCCCCGTGCCCACCCACTCCTCACCGACTCCGCCCACCAAGTCGCCCGCGTCCTTCCCGCTCACCTACTCACGGCTCAAGGCAAAGATGGCGCTCTGGCTCGGCGGTGTCGTTCTCGTGCTGGCGGTGATCGCGTGGGTCTGCCGGGGGATGTTCGTGATCGAGACCACAGGCACGCCGCTCGGTGACTCGGTCCGCGTCGGCGACACGATCGCCACGCTGATCCAGCGGCTCGAGCCGTACGTGCCTTCGCTGCATCGCGACCACGGCAAGGACACGTACTCCACGGGCCTGCTGCTGCACGCGGCCGGGACCGTGACCAGGCCGGAGTACGTCGCGATCGCCAGCGGCCATCAGGCCGGCTCGCTGCAGTTGTCGAAGTTCCTCGCGTGCGACGGAGAGCGACTGCGCTTCCAGGCGCCGGAGGTCGGCGCGTACGACCTTCGCCTCCGGCGGCTGCTGACGGCCGACGAACTGCGCAACGACACGCCCCCGACGCGCCCGCGCACCGATCCGGTCCTCGACCTGGCGAAGGGCGACGACGCGCTGCTCCTCTCGCTCGCCGCCGCGGGCAGCGTGTCCGCGACGCGCTGGCTCGGCGTGCTCACCGCTGCGGAGGCAACGCGCGAGTACACCCCCGGCAAGTCGGCCTCGCCCGTGGTACGCCTCGAACGCTCACACGACCCGCGCGCCCTCTACGTCGCCGACCTCACCCAGGACGACGCGCGCGCGCGCGTCGCAACCCTGCAGGCGCGCGCCGGCGAACCGATGTTCAACGGCGGGTTCCTGCGCACTGCGAAGGGCGGTCCCCTCCTGCGCCTCGTCGATCCCTCGGGCCTCCTGCTCACCTTCGAGTCGCAGCGCTACCGCACCGGCACCGTGTCGCTGGCCCGCCTCGACGAAGACGGCAACGAACTCTGGCGGTGCGACCTCGGCATCGGCGAGCTGCAACAAGTCCTGCCCGACGCCGCGCGCCCCGCATTCCTCGGCACGCGCCCACGCGTGCCGGGCAAGGTCTCGGAGCCGATCCTCGTGATCGTCGATGCGAGCTCGGGCGCGACGTCGACGTGGTCGCTGTGGTGGAAGGCCTGAGAGTGGCGGCATGCCCCGGGATCGTCGCCGCTCCACCGACAAGCACTCGGCGCGCCGCGCGGCGCAGATGCGGCTGCGCGCGGCATTCGCACCGTTGCGCGGCTTTCCGGTGCCGGGCGAGCGCAGGCCGATCTGGTGCGTCATGCCGGACTCCGGCTTGGCGCCACCGACACTCCGGCCGCTGACCGCGGACTGGTTGGCTGAGGCGCACAAGGCCGTCCTCGCACTTCCCGCGCGGTTTCCGCGCGTTCTTCGCGAGCGGGTCGGTGACACCGAACCCTGGCAGCGCGGCAGCGCGGCGACCCTCGGCGTGTTGCGGGATGCGTTGTCTGGCAAGTTCCCCGTCCCGTCCTTGCCCCCCTCCGTGCCGGCCGCGGCGGTGGCCGGGCTGCCACCGCCGATCGCGAGCGCGCTCGCGTGGACCTTCGCCTTCGATCCGCGCGGCCTGGACGAAACGTTGCGCATGTCGGCCGAGATCGCCGCGGCAGCGCGGGCGGCGGGAGCACGCCTCGACGCTCTCGCCGCGCGCGCGCGGTTTCTCGTCTGGGTCGAGCTGTTGGCGCCCATGGGGCGTCGCGCCTCGGCACTGTGGACGCTGTGGGCCGCGCCGGACGCGTGGACGACACCGATCGCGCCCTCGACCGGTGCACGCGACGGTGTGGCGGACTGGGTGTTCAACGCGCTGCCCAAGGTGGCTGCGCTGTCGTCTGCGGCCCGACGCGCGCTGGTGGAACTCATCGGCACGGTAGCGACGCCCGCGATCCCCGCCCGACTCGTTGCACTCCGCGACGAATCCCCGGTCGCAACACGCGCGCGCACCAGCCGCCGACGACCGGCCATCGGCGACCAGGCGGTGACGGACTGGAATCGCATCCTCGATCGGTGCGCGCGACTCCCCGTAGCCACTCTGACGGCGATGGCAGATGCGCTGCGCCACGCTCCGGAGGTGATCGAGGGCCGGATCGCCCGCCTCGAGTTGGCTGCCGCCTGGAGTGGGGCCGAAGTCACGGAGCCGCTCCGCGGGTGGCTGGAAGCCCTGGCCAAGTACCTTCGGTCGGCCCCCGACCCGGATCTCGCACTCTGGGCGTGGCGCCCATTCCTGCGCGGCCGAGGCCGCGGCATGTGGAGTTGGTCGCCATGTGAACTCTGGCTTGCCGCGGCCGCCGATCGTCGGCAGGCGCGGCCTGGTCACTGCTTCGCCGTGCTGCGGCGCCTCTGCGATCCGCACCTCATCCAACTCCGTCGCCGCGACCGGAACCCTTTCACGTACCTGCACGCCATTTGCGCCCACGTTGCGGATCCCGACGCCGCAGCCGACTACGCCAAGGCTCTGCTCGTGGAGTTCCGGGCGCTCGCGACGCCGCGCGAGGTCTTCTGCGCACCGCTCGGCAAGCTGGTACCCTGCGCGCTCCGCCTCGCCGGCGGAGACGTACGCCGTTTCGCGCGCGTCGTCGTGCGCTTGGCGCACGATGAAGCGCTCGTCGACCTGTGTTGCAGGGATGGTTGGGGTGCGACGCCCTCGCTGCCACCCGATGCGGGTTGGGTCGGCGACCTGCTCTGCGCCGGTTCCGGTGCCGACGCCGCAGCGGTTCGCACGCTCTTGGACCGATCGATGCGTGGCCCCATCCCGACGAACGTGTTCGACGCCGCGGACGCCAGCCTGCGGGCCGACATCGCGAGCGTCGACTGGCCGACGGCCGTGTCACCGCAGCTCCAGGGTCTGGCCTCGCGCTCGCCCGCCTTGCACCGCGCAGCCCAGGCGCTGCGCGGCGAGTTGCTGCCGGAGTCCGCAGCGACGCGAACGGAGCTGGCCGCCGTCGAGCGACTGCTGGTCTCCGCGACGGAACCCCGGCGCAGCCATCTCGCACACCGCCGGGACACCCTGCGCGAACGCCTCGACGCAGGGTTCATGCCTCGACGCGCGGTCGTCGATCGCTGGCTCCACCGCGTCGCGCGCAAGGCCGACCGCTTGCGACTCGCCGCGTGGACCGAGGCGCTGTCCCTCCCGGTTCGCAGCGCGTGCGAGCAGGCCCTCGCGTTCCTGCCGCCCATCGTCTGGTGGCAGGACCAGGCATGGGCGGGCCTCCTCCCGGATCTCGCCGCGCTGCCGCGCGAGTTCGCGCGGCTCGCGGGGCGGATCCTCGCCGCCAGGGATCGGGGCGTGTGGCAAGGTCATCTCGATGATCCCCGCAACGAGGCGTGGCTCGCCGCACAGCAGGCAGCCGGACTCGACGTGGACGCCTGGCGCCGCGGACCGACGCCCTTCGCGCTCGATGATCCGCGTTTCGCGGACGCGACCTTTGCCATCGCTGCGGACCCGAGAGACGTGCTGCAGTGTGGAGCCTGGTTCGTCACGTGCCTGGCGCCGGGCGCGATGAACTTCTTCTCGACGGTCGTCATCGCGGCCGATGCCAACAAGCACGTCCTCGTCCTGCGCAACGCCGCCGGCGACGTGCACGGCCGCTGCGTGTTCGCCATCGACTGCCAGCGGCGTCTGCGCGCTTTCGAGCCCTATTGTCACGACCCTTCCCTCGACTTCGCCGCGATCGTCGAGCGGATCGGACGCGATTGGGCGAAGGCCATCGGCGCCGGCTGGCCCGGCGCTGCGCCGGTCGATGCGCTGACGGCCTCGCGCTGGTACGACGATGGCAACGCACGCCTAAGTGACCAGATGCACGCGATCCTCGGCGAGCCTGGCGTGGAGGCACGGTTGCACGCCGGGCCGGACACCGCACTCGTCGACCTGCTCCGCGAGCGGCTCGGGAACGAAGTGCTGCAGTCGGGAGCGGCGCAGTTTGCGCTCTCGTCGCGTTGCGTCGAGGCCTGTCCGCGCCTCGCCGGCCCGCTGCTCGCGCTGTGCGCACTGCCGAGCCACATGGATTCCTGGACCCTGGAGCTCGCCCTCGCGGCCGCCGTGGCGAGCGGGCACCGGAACGCGATCGCGCGCCTCGTGGAGCGAGCTTCCGGCGCCAACCTCGTGGGGCCCGCGCTCGGCCGCGCGTGGTTGCACCTCGGCAATCCCGCTCGCGCCCTGCGCGCGCTCCGGCCGAGGCGCCGCCGCTTCCGGGAAGACCGGTTCCAGCACGGCGACCGCCTGGTCGTGTCGGCGCAGGCCCATGAGCAGTTGTTCCGCCGCCGTCGCGCCCTCGAGATGTACGAGGCAGCGATCCGCAGCTTCGCGCCTGCGTCCGAGGCGTACGCGGCGGCGTGCGCGCACCGCGATCGGTTGGTAGCCGACCTCGGGCGCAGCTGAGCAGGACCGTCTCTGGCCGTTGCACGGCGCGACGGCGACGATGACACGACGACGCAGCACCGTGGCGGCCTGCGAGCTACCATCGGCACGCGACGCGCGCGCCCGCGCCACATCCGTCCATGCCCATCGACACGACGCTTCTCCTCGACCGCTGGCACGGCGGTGACCACGCGGCGCTCGACGCGCTGCTGGCGGAGCACCTCGATTGGATCCGCGCCCGCCTGCACGAGCGACAGGGCGAACTGCTGCGCAAGCGCGCCGAGACCGGCGACTACGTGCAGCAGACCATGCTCGAGTTCCTGCGCTACGGGCCGCCGTTCCGGGTGACCAGCGGCGATCGCTTCCGCGGGCTGCTGCTGGCGATCGCGGAGAACGTGCTGCGCGGCAACGCCGACTGGTGGACGCGGCGGCGGCGCGAGCTGGCGCGCGAGCGGCCGCTCCCGGCGGACTCGGTGCTCGATCTCGAGGGTGCCGACCAGCGACCCGGGCCGCGCGAAGCGACCGAGCGCAGCGAGGCGGAGGCCTGGGTGCGGCTGGGGCTCGAGCTGATCGCGCCGGAGGAGAACCGCGTGATCGTGCTGCACGACTACGACGGCCTCACCTACCGCGAGATCGGCGAACAGCTCGGCACGACGGAGGAGGCGGCGCGCAAGCGCTACCAGCGCGCGGTGTCGACGCTCGCGCGCGTGCTCGGCAACGTTCGCCGCGGTGCCTTCGCCGCCCCGATCGAGCGGAGCACGGAGTGACGCACGACGCGACGGAGTCGGCGCTGGCTGCGTTCGAGGCGGCGTACTTCGCGGGCGAAGGCCCCGACCCCGACGCGTTCTGCGCCGCGCACGCGGCGGCCGGCCCCGGCCTGCGCGAGGCGATCGCCGACTTCCTGATGGTGGTCGAGGGTCTGGGCGCCGCATCCGTCGGCGCCTCGCGGCGCGCCGACACGCCGGAGACCCTCGGTCCCTACCGCGTGCTGCGCGTGTTGGGCGAGGGCGGGATGGGCACCGTGTTCCTCGCCGCGCAGACCGCGCCGGTGCGCCGTCAGGTGGCGATCAAGCTGGTGCGGCCCGGACAGCACGCCTCCGCGCTGCGCGCCCGCTTCGAGCGCGAGCGGCAGGCGCTGGCGCGGATGAACCACGAGCACATCGCGCGCGTGTTCGAGGCGGCATCGACGGACGACGGCCGCGCCTACCTCGTGATGGAGTACGTGGACGGCCAGCCCATCACGGCGCACTGCGACGCGAGGAAGCTCCCGGTGCGCGACCGGCTCGCGCTCTTCGTCGCGGTGTGCGACGCCATCCAGCACGCCCACCAGAAGGGCGTCGTGCACCGCGACCTCAAGCCGAGCAACGTGCTCGTCACCATGCAGGGCGAGCGGGCCGTGCCGAAGGTGATCGACTTCGGGCTCGCGCGCGCCACCGGTGGCATCGACCTGGAGGACGGCAGCCTGCACACGCTCGAGGGGCAGGTGCTCGGCACGCCGGAGTACATGAGTCCGGAGCAGACCGGGCTCGAAGGCATCGACGTCGACGCGCGCACCGACGTGTATTCCCTCGGCGCGCTCCTCTACGAGCTGCTCGTCGGCGAAGTGCCGCTGCCTGGTCTGCGCGCCGGCAGCGTGGCGGCCATGCAGCGGCGCATCCGCGAGGAGGATCCCGTCTGGCCGAGCGCGCGTGCGAAGTCCCAGGACCTCGCGCGCAGCCTGCGCGGCGACCTCGACGCGATCGCGCTCAGGGCGCTCGAGAAGGACCGCGAGCACCGCTACCAGACCGCGCTCGACCTCGCTGCCGACGTCGGACGCCACCTGCGCGACGAGCCGGTGCAGGCGGGGACCACCGGCACCTGGTACCGGGCACGCAAGTTCCTGCGCCGCCATCGCGTGCAGGCCGTGGTGTCCCTCGTCGTGCTCGTGGGTCTGCTGGCGTCGCTGGCGCTCGCGGTCTCGCTCTACCTCAAGGCCGACGAGGCCAACAGGTACTTCCGGCTGCTGGCGACGTCGGCCCGGCTCACCAGCGCCGACGCCGAGCGCGAGGCGTTGTATCCGGCGTGGCCGCGCAACGAAGCCGCCATCGCGGCGTGGCTCGCGCGCAACGCGGACATCGCCGATGAACTGCCGCGCCTCGAGCATGCGCTGCGCGATCTCGCCGCGCGCGCCCTGCCCCGGGCGAGCGAGGGGGCGCCGCTGCGCTTCGCCGACCCGCTCGACCAGTTCGTGCACGACTACCTGGTGCCGCTGATCGCACGCCTGCGCGCCTGGGCGGATCAAGAGCGCGGGCAGGTGCGCAGCGTGCGCGACGACCACGCGTGGTCGCAGACGGTCCGGCAGGCGAGCGTCATCGATGCCGCCGACGCGTGGCGGCGCGCAGCGGCAGAGGTGACGGCGGAGCCGCGCTACGCCGGTCTGCGGCTCGCTCCGCAGCTCGGCCTCGTGCCCCTCGGCCGCGACCCGACCTCCGGCCTGCAGGAGTTCGCGCACCTGCGCTCCGGCAAGCCGGGGCACGCCGTGCCGGTGCGGCGCCACGACGGCAAGCTCGAGCTGAGCGCCGACGCCGGCATCGTGTTCGTGTTGCTGCCGGCGGGGACCTTCGCGATGGGTGCGGACCCGCTGCTACCAGGAGAGCCGCCAGGACCCAACCGCGACGCACTCGCCGTCCACGACGAGGGCCCGGTGCAGGAGGTCACGCTCGGCGCATTCCTGTTGGCCAAGCACGAGACCACGCAGGCGCAGTGGTTCCGCCTCAGCCGCGGCGCTCGCCCGAGCTACTACCCGGCGGGCAAGCAGGTCGGCGAGGTGGTCATCGACGAACGGCATCCCGTCGAGAACGTGGACTGGCCCACGTGCGAGGCGGTCCTGCGTCACCACGGGCTCGTCCTGCCGACGGAGGCGCAGTGGGAATACGCCTGCCGCGCCGGCACCACGACGCCCTGGTTCACGGGCACCACCGGCGCGTCCCTGCACGGCTACGCCAATGTCGCCGACCGCCACCTCCTCGCGAGCGCCTCGGCGATCGGGTTCCAGTACACCTACGAGGTCGAGCCGTTCGACGACGGCGCCCACGTCCACACGCGGGTGGGGTCGTACCTGCCCAACGCCTTCGGTCTGCACGACATGCATGGCAACGTCGCCGAGTGGTGCCGCGATCGGCACGGGTCGTACTCCGATCCGGTGGAAGGCCCCGATGCGGAACGGCCCGCGCGCCCCGACCGGAGCGAGCGGATCTACCGTGGCGGGTCCTTCATCTACTCGTCCTTCAACGGGCGCTCTGCCGATCGCGACATGGAGCCGCCGGAGACCGCCAACCGCTACCGCGGCGTGCGGGCGGCGCGGACGGTCCTGGACTGATCCTCCCGAGTGCCTCCGCCGAGCCCATGGATCAGGGGGTTCGAGGTATCGTCCAGTTTGCTGGTCGATCCTTCCGATGACCAGTGAACTGGTTGCCCTGCCCGCCGAGCCGCGGGAGTCGACACCAGGTGCCCGATGGACCCCGCCGAACTGCTCGCCATCGCTGCGTCCTGGAGCCGTCGGGGGCTGCTGCGCCAGCGCTACCCGACGATCTGCTACTGGCGTGGGCGCGGCGAGGTCGACTTCGTGGTCGAGCACCGTGGCAAGGCGACGCCGGTGCAGGTCAGCCTCGACGGGCCGCGCGAACGGCACCGGCAGGCGCTCGACGAGTTCTACGAGCAGCACCCGCAGGCCGGCGAGGCGGTGTTCGTGGACATGGGAGAGTACGAGCGCGGGATCCCCGGCCTGCCGGGGGACGAGTGAGGACGGGGACAGCGGCGCCTCAACGCGCGACTCCGATCCCCGGCGAGGTTGCGCGAACGTTGCCAGCAGTGAGCACGCCGGCCTGCGCCACCCAGGTGCTGCCGGGCCAGATGTCGCGCGGGACCGCGAATGGGAACACGGAGCGACCGGTCGGGCCGACGGCGCCAACCGCGACGACGGCAGCGAGACCAGGGTCGAACCAGAGCAGGCCAACCGTCGTAGGGAGCGTCGCCGCGACGGGTGCGAGCACTGCGCAGAACGGACTCGTGGCCGGAGCCGAGATCGTGAGGCTCGCGATCGTGCCGCGAGCGAGCGGGCCGAGCGTGCAGACCGGCAACGGAACACGGAGCACGCGCGAAGCACCCGTGATGTCCGGCGCACCTCCTTGTGGGGTCAGGACCACCGTCGGATCGACTTCGACCGCGGTGGCCGTCGCGATCACGGCGCTTGCCGCGGCGTTCGCGAGGGAAGTGCCGGCACCGACCGACGAGGCACCCGCGAGCGTCAACTCACCGCCGCGCATCAGGACGCCGGCACCTCCGGCGATGTAACCGCAGCCGCCGGTCGCGGTCGTGTCGATGAGGCTGACGCGACCGCCATCGGCGACGATCGCAGTGAAGCCCCACGCCTCGCACCACGCACCGACGTTGCAACGGAGGAGAGCGAGATCGGTGACCCGCGTGGCCAGGAGACCCACCGCCGAGACGTTCTGCAACACGACCTGCCGGCAGTCCGTCAGCGACACGGTCGAGGTCCGGTGCTGGACCTGGCTCACGACCAGGTTCGCGAACACGACCTCGCCCTGGTTGCCGCTCGCCTCCAGGCCCGGTTCGGGCATCGCGAAACCGAGGCCGTCGACGACACAACGGCGACCTGCTGGCACACCGACGACGCGCAGCGTGGCCCAGAGTGGCGCCGTGATCCGCGCGCCCGGTTCGGCCAGGATGGCGATGCCCTTGCGGATCACCAGGCCGTCGTCCGGCGGGCCGTAGGTTCCGGTCCGCACCAAAACGGTGTCGCCATGCGTAGCGGCGGTCACCGCGGCAGTGATCGTGCTGTGGGTTCCGGCTCCACCCGCCGGATCGACCACCAGGATCGACTGCCCGGCCGCCATCTGGACCACGGCGAGCGACATCGAAGCCATCAGTGCCTTCAGGTGCGACATGCGGATGTCTCCTGTGCGCGCGGCACGTCGACCGCGCCGCAGCATGCTAACGGGGCTCCGCCCCAGCCCGCCGAGCATGTTCAGAAGTGGGCCCGG
>CAYQMF010000113.1:0-23765 GCA_964418595.1 uncultured candidatus Brocadiaceae bacterium | reverse complement strand
GGCCGCCGGACCAGCCGGAGCTTACGCTCCGACTGGCGCTTCCCTGGTACAGGGGGTACGCAATTCATCCATGGTGACTCGTCGCGTCCTGACGGCGTTGGCCGTGGGGTTCTTGCTGCTCGGAGTGCTAGCTGCCTTTCGGCCTCCGACTCTGGCGAACGGCTGTTTCTTCTTCAAATGCGGGTCGCAGTCGGGTACGCCGGGATTCTGGTGCGGCCCCGCCTCGTACTGCAACGGCGGACCGTGCGCAGAAATCGTCACTTCGCTCGGAGAGGGTGCAAGCCTTCGAAGGTGTGGGTGCGACGGCGAAGTGGGCTCGACGTGGTGCAACGCGAGAATCTACGACTTTGGTCCATACGGGGCCCTCGTGGATTGCAACGTCACGGCTACTACGTGTACGGAGCACCAGTGCAAGGAGGATCCGACAACGCCGAGTCCGACAGGATGCACGCCACTCTGTGATTGCCTGCCTGAGCCGATCTGATCTGGCGAAGACCGAACTGGCCGAGAGCCAGCTGCTAACACCGGGAAGGAAGGCGACTCATGGATTGGAAGGCAAAGGCAGGCATCGGCTTGGCCGCGCTGGTGAGCGGAGTCTTGCTTGCACTCCTCGTTGTGGGCCGAGACTCAGCAGCAGCCATCGATTCGTCCGCAGGCGTGCACGCTATCCCACTGGCGCCTCGCGAGGGCGGCACCGAGGCCCCATCACCCACGGATGTCTTGGTACCGCGATTGCCGGCGATCGCGGCCCGCGAGCCTGTCGGAGGCCTGGCACTCCGTGTCGTCGATGAGTTTGGGCGGGGGCTCAGCGGTGTCGAGGCATGGTCCGCGGCAGATGGAAGGCGCCGGCTCGCACCGGAGGATCCGCGAACGCAGAGCGATAGTGAAGGCATGCTCACGTTGCCCCGCGGCGCGGATCCCGACCTGAACTACAGCATTCGGTGTCCAGGCCGACGCCTGGTGCTGCGCAGCCTTCGCGAGCACGCAGATACTGGTGTCCCGATCGTTGTAGCATCCGGGGCTGCCGCTGAAGTCCAATGCGTGGACGGACTCGAGAATCCAGTGTCCGATGTTCGAGTTGTCATCTCGCTGAGTGCATTGCCGGATGGAGAGGCAGACGCAGATATGGCGTCGGAGGACTCCTGGCCTGGCGATGACGAAGCTGTGGCCATGTACTTGTCGGTGTCTGGGGCTGATGGTGTCGCCCGGTTCGAAGGTCTCGAGCCAGGCCGATACCACGTTTCCGCCTACCACGAGTCGTATGGAGTGGCCTTCACGATGAACAGGGAGCAGGGACTATCGTTGTCGGCGCCGGGTATCCTGAGGCTGCGTCTCGCTCAGATCTATGGCGTTGCCATGCTGGTCCGAGGCGACACGCCACTGGGGCAGGAATGGTCCCGGCCTGGCACGGGGTACTGGCCACGACTGACTGCCGGTATCGAAGCCCGGGCAAAGCGGGTTCTCTCGGTCCGTTACCCTGGAGCTCTCGTGGACGTAGTGCTTCCGGCTGTCGATGCGGTGAAGGGTGAGGGTGCGGAGTCCAAGGTACAGGGATCCGTTCGCGTCTTGGGTCGTGCCTCGGGTTGGACTCACGCGGCGGTCGAGTACCGTCCAATCGGGTCGGTCACAGTCATCGAGCACACCATTGCTGCTGAGGTCGGCTCGGCGGTTGGCGTGGTTCGCATTACGCTTCCCACCGGATTCCGTCTCAGGGGGCCACTCTTGGTCCGTCGAACTCGGTCGGACCCCGACAAGCCCTCCATGACGTCCTCGGTCATCGTCGGTCAGCACTTGGAGTTGTCGCCAGGCGAGTACGAGTTCCTGACACCGGGCCGAGTTCTCGAGCGTGGACTGCGTCCGAGAGCGTTCCGCGTGGAGGCAGGTTCCACCCTGGATCTGCCCGTCGCCGTTGACGATGGACTGGTGGCATTCCGTTTCGTCGACAGCTCGCTCGGTTCGGCGGCCGGGCTTCCGCGCCTCAATCTCGTGTTTCGCGATCCAGCTGGGCGTTTTCCCGGACGTTCCCTGTACGGCTGTGACCCATCCGTTGCCGTCTTCTGGGCAAGCGTTCGAGACGCTGAGACAGTAGACGTGAGTGGCGAGGGTATACAGAAAGAATCGATTCCCCTGACTTCGGAGCGCCTGGCATCGTTGGATGAAAACGGCGTCGCTGTCGTGGCAGTGAGGCGCTCGCCGACGAGTCGCTAGGCATGTCGTTCGTGGGAGCGCGATGGCAAGCGGGAGTTGGCATGACCAGCAGGGTCGTGCTGTCTGCCCTGCTGGCGACGTTCGGCGCCCTGAAGACGGTTCACGGGTACGACCCTGCGTTCGCTGTTTCGGCGCCAATCTACTGGGTGGCCGCGGGTCTTGAGTTGGTGTGCGCAGTTGCGTTGTGGACGCGCTGGGCCGTCGGTACCTGTGTTGTCGTCGGGGCGGTCTTCCTGTTGTTTTCCGGCCTCGTGTGGGTTGGGTGGACTCCCGCAAAGTCTTGTGGGTGTCTTGGTGCCGTGCGAGTCGGGAACGCTGGCCACTTGGCCTTGGCATGGCTGACCGGGGCTCTGGCCGTGGCGTGTGGTCTCGGCCTGGAGAGTGCGCCGCGTCGCTGACGCCGACCTGTTCATGGCGCCGCAGCATCCTCCTGCGCCGCGATCGCCTCGGCCAGCGCCCAGTCGGCGGGCGTGGTGATCTTGAAGTTGCTGGCGCTGCTCGCCACGACCCGCACGGGGAGGCCGGCGTGCTCCAGGAGCCCGACGTCGTCGGTGGCGACGAACCCGGTCTGGGCCGCGTGCGCGAGCGCGCGGGCAAGGTCGCGGCGCAGGAGCACCTGCGGGGTCTGCGCGAGCCACACGCCGTCGCGGGCGAGCGTGCCCTGCACGGTCTCGCCGGCGACGCGCTTGAGCGTGTCGGGCGCCGGGATCGCGAGCAGAGCGCCGCCGCCGCCCGCGGCCCAGGCGAGCGCCTCGCGCGCGGCAGTCACCGGGAAGAACGGGCGCGCCGCGTCGTGCACGAGGATCAGCGCGCTGTCAGCCGCGCACGCCGCGAGCGCGCGCTGCATCGATTCCTGCCGCGTGGCGCCGCCGTCGACGACCGCGGTGAGGCCGAGCGCGCGCAGGCGCGGCAGGAGGGGCGCGAGGTGCGACGCGCGATCATCGGGGTGGACCGTGAGCATGATCTCGCGCGCCTCCGGCGGCGCGAGCTGCGCGAGGCGCGCGAGGCTGCGCTCGACCAGCGTGCGCCCGCGCAGCGGCAGGAAGGCCTTCGGCACCTCACCCCCGAAGCGCGTGCCGCGGCCGGCGGCGAGCAGCAGCATCGAGATTCTCACCGCGGCGACGGTAGCATGCGCGCGGTGCGGATTCTCGGGATCGACCCCGGCACGGTCACCGTGGGTTTTGGTTGCCTCGACGCGGCCGAGCGGGCGAGTACGTCGATCCGCGCCGTCGCCCATCGCGCCAGCAACGTGATCGCGGTTGCCGGCGGCGCCCCGCGCAACCTGCAGGTGGTCGAAGCAGGTACCTTGAGCCTGGGGCGCGCCGGTGCGGCGATCGAAGTGCGGCTCGGGCGACTGGCGCAGGGCCTCGCCGAGTTGATCGCGCGCCTGCGGCCCGACTGCGTCGCGCTCGAATGCGCCTTCGCCGGCAAGAGCGTGCAGTCCGCCCTGCGCATCGGCGAGGCCCGCGGCGTCGTGCTCGCCGAGGTCCACCGTGCCGGCGTCCCGATCGAGCAGTTGACCCCGGCGCGCATCAAGCGCTGCGTCACCGGCCACGGCGGCGCCAACAAGGCCGCGGTCGCGCGCATGGCCAGGCAGCTTCTCGGCCTGCGCGACCCGCTGCCCGGCTTCGACGCCACCGACGCGCTCGCCGTCGCCTACGCGTGCCTCGAGGAGATGCACTCGCTCCGCCGGGTCGCGACCGCGCAGCGGGGGCAACCCTGACCGGTCCTAGGGGAAGCCCCCCGACGGCCCCCTATCCCCTGTTTCTTGTGGTTGCGCCCTTGCGCTTCCTATTTGCCGCAAGTGTAATCCGCCGCGCTGCTCGGACTTCCGAGCGGCGACTCGAACCCGGTGGTCAGCCGGACGGTGACGAATGGGCGGTCGACAGGCACAGGTGCTGCCGTGATCGCGGGCCCGTCGGTTCCGCGCACGGTGAAAGGTCTGGAGGCGATGGCCTCCCGGCAGGCCGACACTCTCGAATGGGGCCTGCACGCGATCGCGAGCGACCTCGACCTCGGCGAGGTCGGCCGCGTGTCGGTGGTCGCGCGCGACGCGGTCGATCATCCGGTCCTCGTGTTCGTCGACGGCGCTGCATCGTTGCCGGTGTCGGTCAACGCCGTGCGCGTGCACGCGCACCTCGTCGCGAACGCGTGGTTGCTGCAGCGCGTCTTCCCGCATCGCTTGCCGGCCCGCCTGGCGGAAGGGCTGCGCGTGATGGTGCTCGGCTACGAGTTCGACGCCCTGGCGCTCGCGACGTTGCGCGCGCTCGCGCTCGAAGACCTCACCGTGCTCGAGGTGCACGAGTGGTCGCTGGGCGGGGAGCGGGCGACCGCCGCGCGCGCGGTGTTCAGCCGGCCGGCGCGCATCGACACGACCTTCGCGCCGCCCTCGGGCGTGGATCGACGCGACGCCGCGCAGCTCGCCGAAGAACTGCTGTCGTGGCTCGCGCGCCTCGACGCCGACGTCGTCATCGACGGCGACCGCTTCGCTCGCCACGTGTGGGCCCGCGGGCAGGTCCTGTGCACGGTCGTCTGGCACGACGGCGCGTCCTGGGTCCTGCTCCCCGACGGCGCCCGCTACACGCTGCACACCCGCGAGGACGCGATCCTCGCGATGGACTCGCTCATGGCCCGCTTCGGCGCGACCCTCGCGGCGGTGCGCGAGCCGTCGTTCGGTCAGGGCACCGACATCGGGCGCGTGCGCCAGTCGGTGAGCGAGGTGCGGCTGTCGCGGGCCGAGCTGCACGCGCTGCAGGCGCGCGAGGACGGCGGGCCGTGAAGCGCTGGTGTCGGCGCGTCGACCCGGGGCGAGCACCCCCGGACGGGGGCTGACGGTGGCCCAGGCCAGGGGTGACCCGGGTGGCCTCCTCCGCAGGTGGTTCGGAGGAGCGGCTGCGCGCGAGGCGCCCCTGGCCGTCGAAGCGTCGGTGATCGCGGTCGCCAGCGGCAAGGGCGGCACCGGGAAGTCGTTCTTCGCCACGAGCCTCGCGGTGGCGCTGAGCCGCACGATGAAGGTCGTCCTCGTCGACTGCGACTATGGCCTCGGCAACGACCACCTCCTGCTCGGCACGACGCCGACCGCGACCCTCAACGACGTGGTGGCGGGGCGCGTCAAACCCGGCGACGCGCTGGTGCACACCGCGTACGGGCCCTGGCTCCTGCCGGGTGGCTCCGGGGTCAGCTCGATGCTCGAGATGACCGACGCGGAACTCGCGGCGCTGGGCGAGACCCTGGGTGCGCTCGCCGCCACTTGCGACCAGCTCATCCTCGACCTCGGCGCCGGGATCTCACCGCAGGTCGTGCTCACCGCGCGCGCCGCGCACCAACTGGTCCTCGTCACCAACGCCGACCTCGCGGCGCTCACCGACGCCTATGCGCTCGTGAAGTGTCTCGCCCGCCAACCCGTGCGGCCGGTGGTGGGCGTCGTCGTGAACCGCGTCCTCGGCGCCCCGGGCGACCTCGGCCCGCGCACGTTTGCCAAACTCGCCGAAGTTGCGCTGCGCTTCTCGGGCTACCCGTTGCACTACCTGGGCGAGATCCCGGACGACCCGGCGGTCGCGCAGCGCCGCCTCGGCCAACCGCCGATCCTCGTCAGCCATCCGGAATGCTCGATCGCCGCCGCCATCGACGTGGTCAGGGCCCGCCTGCAGGAGCTGGCGGGGGGGATCGGCGCCGCGCCGCGCCCAACGAGCGCGACGCTGGCGGCGCGGTTCGGCGCGTTGATCCCGAGCCGCCGCACGCGGGACTGACCCCTTCGCGGCGGCGTCTTCTCCTGGGGGCGTGGCTCCTGCTCACCCTGGCGTTCGGCGTGCGAGCCGTGGCTCGGGCGGTGCTGGATCACCGACCGTCCGCCGCGGTGGCCACCGCCGTCCTCGTCGACATCAACCGCGGATCGCTCGCCGAGCTTGCCACGCTGCCGGGCATCGGCCCGGTGCGGGCACGAGCCATCGTCCTGCACCGCGTCCGCCACGGTCCCTTCCGCGCGGTGGCCGACCTGCTGGCGGTGGACGGCCTGGGACCGGTGCGGGTCGAGGCGGTCCGCGCCTTCCTATTGCGGGTCCCGGATTCCGACGCGTTTCCGTGAGAGGCTGTGAGAGAGGAGCCAGGCTACAGCCTCTCAGCATGTTCCTGGCGGCCGCCTCCGCGGCCGCGGCAGAGCCTGAGAGAGGTTGTTTCTCAGGCTCTGAGCCCGCCGCCTCGGTTAACTTGCGCGGCCGATGTCGCCCTCCGCCACCGAACTCGTCGAGTGCGTCGAGCGGGCACTCCGCGAGGACCTCGGTGCCACCGGCGACATCACGGCGGCGGTCTCGGTGGACGCCGCCCTCGCTGGCGCAGCGCGCATCGTCGCCAAGGCGGCGGGGGTGCTCGCTGGCACGGCGGCGGCGGCGGCCTGCTTTCGCAGCCTGGCCGCGGATGCCGACATCGAGACGGTGGTCGATGGCACGCGGGTGCAGCCGGGGGACGTCGTCGTGCGCGTGCGCGCTCCGGCGGTGGCGATCCTCGCGGCGGAGCGGACGGCGCTCAACTTCCTGCAGCGGTTGTCGGGCATCGCCACCCGCACCGCCGAGTTCGTCGCCGCGGTGGCGGGCACCGGCGCCCGGATTCTCGACACGCGCAAGACGACGCCCGGGCTGCGCGCGCTGGAGAAGGCCGCGGTCCGCGCTGGTGGCGGCATGAACCATCGCTTCGGCATGTTCGACCAGGTGCTGCTGAAGGAGAACAACTTCGCCCTCGCTGCGCCGCGCACCTACGAGGCGGTGGTGCGGGGCGCGGTCGCGGAGTCGGCGCAGAAGCTCGGCCCGGACGTGCCGGTGGTCGCGGAGGCGAGGAACCGCGCGGAGGCGGAGGCGGCGGTGCGCGGCGGCGCGGGCGTCGTGCTCCTCGACAACATGACGCCCGGTCCGGACCTCACGAAGCTGGTCGCGGCCTTGCGCGCGCTCGCGGCGAGCCTCGGGCAGGGCGTCGAGCTCGAGGCCTCCGGCGGCATCCGCGTCGACAACGCGCGTGCGTTCGCGGCGTGCGGGGTCGATCGCATCTCCGTCGGCGCGCTCACCCACTCGGCGCCGGCGCTCGACCTCTCGCTCCTGGTGGAGGGCGTCGCTTGAGCGCGTCCGGCAAGCTGCCCGTCGACACGCGCTTCGCCGCCGAGCCCACCGCGCTGCGCGCGGTCCGGCAGCGGGTGCGCACCGCGTTGACCGCGGGACTGCGCGGTGCGGGCGACGTGGAGAACGCGCTGCTCGTGTTCGACGAGCTGGCGAGCAACGCGATCGAGCACGGTCAGACCTACCGGCGCGGCGGCGAGGCCCTGCGCGTGCGTTTCGCCATCGACGCCGACGACCTCACCCTCGAGTTCGAGGACCACGACATGCCGTCGGCGGAGGTGAAGGCCCTGCGCGCGGTGTTCGCCGCCGGGATCCCGGAGCTGCCCGACTTCGAGGACGAACGCGGGCGCGGGCACTACATCATCGTCACCACGCTCGAGGCGATCGAGGTCCACGCGATCGGCGAGCTGGGCATGCGGCTGCGCGGCAGGTTCTCGGGGGTCGCCCGCCCGTGAGGCGGCTCGCGGCGCTCGCGCTGCGCTTCGCCTCGACGGTGTGGTGGGTGCGGGCGCTGCCGGCGTTCGCCTGCGCCCTGGCGATCTGGATGCTGTCGGCACGACCCGGCAAGATCGGTTCGACTCCGGTCTGGCAGAGCTGTCTGCACAACGCGGCGCACGTCGTGGCGTTCGGGGCGCTGTCGGGTCTCGTCTGGCTCGCGCTACGCGCGCCGCGCGCGGGAGCGAAGGCGTGGGGCGCGGTGGCGTTGGCTGCCTGCTACGGCGTGGTCGACGAGCTGCACCAGATGTACGTGCCGCGGCGGATGGCGTCCGCCGGCGACGTGGTGTCGGACCTCGCCGGGGCGTTGTTGTGCGTCGGGCTCGCACGCTGGTGGCTGCACGGCGATCGCGGCGGGCGGCGGCTGGCGCTGTGGGCGACGGCGCTGGCCTGCGGGTCGGTGGCGTTCGAGTCGCTGGCCTGACGCGGCCGGGAAACACGGCGAGGCGTCGGGCCGGGAGGCCGAGCGCACTAAGATCCGCACGCTCCGATGAGCGACGCGCAACGCTTCGACCACCCTCTCCTGCAGCGCTACGCCAGCGCCGAGATGAGCGCGGTGTTCTCCCCACAGGCCCGGCACGGCACGTGGCGCGAGCTGTGGATCGTGCTGGCGCAGGCGCAGAAGGACCTCGGCCTCGACATCACGCAGGCGCAGGTCGACGCGCTGCGCGCGGTGGCCTTGCAGTTCGACTGGGCGCGCGTGGCGCAGCTCGAGAAGGAACTGCGCCACGACGTGATGGCGCACGTGCACCACTTCGGTGAGCTGGCCCCCCTGGCCAAGGGCATCATCCATCTCGGCGCGACGAGCTGCTACGTCACCGACAACGGCGACCTCATCCTCTATCGGCGCGCGCTCGCGATGCTGGAGCGGCGGCTGCAGCGGGTGATCGCGGCGCTGGCGGCGTTCGCGCGCACGCACAAGGACACCGCCTGTCTCGGCTACACGCACTACCAGGTCGCGCAGCCGGTGACGGTGGGCAAGCGCGCCTGCCTGTGGCTGCAGGACTTCCTGCTCGATCTGGAGGAGGTGCGACGGGTGATCGCGTGGCTGCCCTGCCGCGGGGTGAAGGGCACGACCGGCACGCAAGCCACGTTCCTGAGCCTGTTCGACGGCGATCACGGCAAGGTCGAGGAGCTGGAAGCGCGCGTGTGCGCGGCGATCGGGTTCTCGCGCGCGATCCCGGTGAGCGGGCAGACCTACACGCGCAAGCTCGACTGGACGATCCATGCGGCGCTGTCGGCGATCGCGCAGTCGGCGGCGAAGTTCGGCGCCGACGTGCGCCTGCTGTCGCACGACGGCGAGGTCGAGGAGCCGAGCGAGAGCAAGCAGATCGGGTCGTCGGCGATGGCCTACAAGAAGAACCCCATGCGCTGCGAGCGCATGTGCTCGCTGGCGCGCTACGTGATCGCCACCGCCGACACGTCGGCGCAGACCGCGGCGGCGCAGTGGCTCGAGCGCACCCTCGACGACTCGGCGGTGCGGCGCATCGCGCTGCCGGAGAGCATGCTCGCCATCGACGGGATCCTCGCGCTCGCCGAGAACGTGGCCGCCGGGCTCGTCGTGTTCCCCAAGGTCATCGCGCGCAACCTGCGCGCGCAGCTCCCCTTCCTGGCCACGGAGGAGATCCTCATGGCGGGCGTGCGCGCCGGCGGCGACCGTCAGGTCCTGCACGAGCGCATCCGCGTGCACTCACGCGAGGCGGCGCGCGTGGTGAAGGCCGAAGGCAAGGACAACCCGCTGCTCGCGCTGCTCGCCGCCGACCCGGCGTTCGCCGCGATCGCGGGGGAGCTGTCGAGCCTCACCGATCCGGCGCGCTTCGTCGGCCGCGCCCCGCAGCAGGTGGAGGCGTTCCTGCGCGATCACGTCGAGCCGGCGCTGCACGTCGACGCGCTGGCCGGCGCGGCGACGGAGCTGAAGGTCTGAGCCGCATGCAGGCTCTCGCTGTCCTCGTGTTTCTCGTCGGTCCGCTGTTTGCGCAGGAGGCGCCAGCGCCCACGGCGAAGCCTCGCCCCAACATCGTGCTCATCCTCGCCGATGATCTCGGCTCGGCCGAACTCGGCTGCTACGGGCAGAAGAAGATCCGCACGCCGGTCCTCGATGCGCTCGCCGCGCAGGGCATCCGCTTCACCCAGGCCTATGCGCCGAGCTGCGTGTGCGCGCCAACCCGCGGTGCGCTGCTCACGGGTCTGCACACGGGGCATGCGCACGTGCGCGACAACCGCGAACTCGGCGGCTGGGAGCGCGGTGATCCGGAGGGCCAGGAGCCGCTGCCGAAGGACACGCCGACGATGGCGCGGTGGCTGCAGGCGCGCGGCTATGCCACCTGCGCCGTCGGCAAGTGGGGGCTCGGCGGCCCAGGCACGACGGGCGAGCCGCGCCGGCAGGGCTTCGACCACTGGTTCGGCTACCTGTGCCAGCGCATCGCGCACAACTACTACCCGGAGCACCTCTGGCGCAACGAGACCAAGGTCCCGCTCGAGGGCAACACCTGGAAGAACGTGAAGGGCGCGCTCTACGCGCCCGACCTGATGCTGGCCGAGACCATCGGCTGGCTGCGCCAGAACCGCGAGAAGCCCTTCTTCCTGTACTACGCGACGCCCGTCCCGCACGCCGCGCTGCAGGTGCCGGAAGAGTCATTGGCCGACTACGTGGGCCAATGGGATGACCCGCCGTACGACGGCAGCAAGGGCTACCTCCCGCACCCGACGCCGCGCGCCGCCTACGCCGCGATGGTGTCGCGCATGGACCGCGACGTCGGTCGGATTCTCTCGGAACTGGACGCGCTCGGCGTCGCCGAGAACACCATCGTGATCTTCGCGAGCGACAACGGGGCGACCTTCAACGGCGGCACGGACTCGGCGTTCTTCAAGAGCAACGCGCCGCTGCGCGGGTTGAAGTGTTCGCTCTACGAGGGCGGCATCCGCACGCCGCTGCTCGTGCGCTGGCCGGGCGTGGTGAAGGCGCGGCGGACCAGCGACCATGTCTGCACGCTGTGGGATCTCTGGGCGACGCTCGCCGACGCGCTCGGCGAAGAGGCACCGGCGACCGACGGGGTGTCGTTCGCGCCGACCCTGCGCGGCGACGGGGAGCAGCCGGAGCACGAGAGCCTGTACTTCGAGTACCACTCCTATGGCGGCATCCGTGCCGCGCGGCTCGGGCCCTGGAAGGCCGTGCAGCGCGACGCGAAGAAGAAGGACGCGCCGATCGAGCTGTACGACCTGAGCCAGGATCCCGGCGAGACGAAGGACGTCGCCGCCGAACACCCCGAGGTCATCGACCGGGTGCGCCAGGTGTTCGCGGCGCGGACGCCTTCGCCGGTCGCGAACTGGAACTTCTGACGCCGCTACCGCCCCTCGAACGCGGCGAACTGCGCGGCCTCCTCGCTCGGGAACACCGCCGTCGGTGGCACCTGCTCGCAGTAGCGGCGGAAGCGAGCCACGAACGCGGTTTCGTCGGCGACGAGCGCGGCGGCCGCCGCAGGATCGCCGCGCACGAGGCGTTCGAGGCGGAGCTTCTCGATCAGGATGCGGGTCAGGCGCAGGCCGTCGGCATCGAGCGCGAGCAGCATGGCGCGCTCCTCCGCGCGCAGGCCCGGCGGGCCGTCGGTCGCGAGCTGCGCTTGCAGCCACGCGCGCGGCTCCCGCTGCAAGCACGCGCGCACGAGCAGGCCCTGCAGGTCGCTCAACACAGGAGGCTCCGGGCGCGGTCGAAGTCGCGCGCGAGTTGGGTGGCGGCCGGGGCGTCGAAGCCGTCGGGCAACCATTCGAGGACCACGGCGCGCAGGTTCGGCGCGCGCCGCAACGTCGTGGCGAACGCACGCCACACCGGCTCCGGCACCGCGCCGTCGTGCGAGTCGAGGCGCAGGACGCGTCGGCTCGGCAGCCAATCCGGGTCGCTCTCGCTGCCGCCGGACAGGTGGATCTCGAGCACGCGCGCCCACGGCACGCGCTCCAGCCACGCGTCGAAGTCGACCCCCGCGTTGCGGCAGAACGTCCAGGCGTTGTGCAGGTCGAGCAGCAGGAACGCGCCGGCGCGCGCGCAGATGGCCGCGAACCACTCCGGCTGCTGCAGCGGCTCGCCGAGGCAGAACAGGTCGGCGTTGTTCTCGAAGGCGACGGTCGGACAGACGGTGCGCAGCTCGGCGAGGTTGCCGGCGACCAGGCCTGCGGCTTCGTCGGTGGGCGGCAGGGGGAGTGGCAGCGCCGTGTGTACCCCACCGTGGTCGGCGAAGCCGAGGTGCTCGCTCAGCCACTGGAAGCCGAAGGCCTCCTGGTCGCGCCGCAGGCCCGCGAGCCACGCGGCGCGCCGCGGCGGGGCGGGCGCTCCGAGCCCGAGGAGCACGCCGTGGCCCACGACGGGTCGGCCGGAGCGACGCACGAGGGCGAGCAGTGCGTCGTAGCCGGCGCCCGGTTGCGCGCCGGCGCGCCACATGGTCTCGGGGGTCACCTCGAAGATCTCGGCGCGCTCGTCGAGCAATGCGCGGTTGTGCTGCAGGAACGCGCGGTCGGGCTGCAGCGAGACGCCGAGCAGCGGTCGGCCGCGGTCGCCGGGGCTCACTGCGCGAGGAGCTTCAGGGTCGAGCGCTGCGCGAGCGGCACGGCCATCATCCCGCACGGGGGGCACGGGTCCCACGACTTGTCGATGGCGGTCCCGAACGGCAGCGATTCGTCGCTCAGGGCGAACCGGGGGTCGTCGTTCGTGAACTCGGCGCGCCCGGCCCGAAACTCGACGAGGACGGGTGCAGCTTCCGTCAGCTTGCCGCCCAGCCGGTCCGTGTCCTTCATCAGCTCGTAGGCCTGGTCCTGTGGCAGGGTCTCGCCGTCGCGCTTCCCCGCGACGAGGGCTGCCCGCAGGCGTCGGTAGCGGGCGACCAAGGTGGCCACAGCCGGTTCGACGACCTCCCGGCGCGGTGCGACGGTCTGCTCCGCGAGAACGTCGGGGGTCAAGGCATCGAGCATCGCCTTCTCGTCGCCGAGGTCGATGGCGAAGCCACCGATGCGCTTGCCATCGGCGCCGAGCAGCACGACGGTCTCGCCGCGTCGCGCGCCGCAGCGCGCCGCCTCCGCCACGATCGGCACGGTCAGCATGCGCAGGGCCACGGTCGCCGGCGTCTGCGACGCGCGCAGGCGCTGTACGCGCGCGAGCATCAGTGCGCGCGCCGTCTTGATCTCGACGCGGACTCCACCCCCCATCCGCGACGTCGCGAGTTGCTGCGCGAGCGTCGCCGCCGCCTTGGCATCGAACTTCGCGTCCTCGGCGGGCAGGACGAACACGAGGCCGGGTGCCTTTGCCTTCGCCATCCGCTCGAGCGCCCGCTCGAACGCCTGCCCCATCGTCTCCGTCGGCGTGTCGTGTGCCTGCGCCGCGACGGCACCGGCCGTTGCCAGCGCGAGGAGGATCGAAGCGGAGGAGCGGGTCTCGCAGCGCACGGGTCTCTTCATGGTGGGCGCGGCAACGCGGCCGGTGTGGGGAAGGTCCCGACTGTATCGCTACGGGACGCGCGGCGCGCGCGCGCTCGGCGGCCGAGTCACCGCCAAAACACCGTCCGCAGTCCGTCCGTCATCGCCGCCACTCCGAACAGCGCCCCGCCGGCGTCGGCGAGCACCGCCTGCCACACGAGTTCTGCACCCAGCAGGCTCGGGGTCGCAGGCACCGGCACGCCGACGCGCACGCTGCCGGCGGCGTCGGCCAGGATGCCGACGGACAGCAGGGATGCCACGCGCAGCGTGCACGCCCCGAGGCGTGAGGTCGGCGATGAGGCGTTGTCCCCGAGCATGCGCGCAGCACAGCTGGATCAGCAGCGGCGTGGCGTAGTGACGGTTCATGCGGCTCGGCACCGCAATCGTCGCGCCACGCGGAGTTCGCGCGCGGAGACGAGAACAGCCTACCGCGGGTCTCCGTTTCGCCGCCGAGCACCCCGAGGTCCTCGACCGGCTGCGCCAGGCGTTCGCGTCGCGGACGCGTTCGTGAGTCGCGAACTGGAACTTCCAGGCGAGCGATGGCCGAGCTTTCCGGCCATCGCTCGTGCCTCTCAGCGCCGCCTGCGGCCGCAACCCAAAGGGTTGATGCGGTGCTTCGCACCGCCAGCGAAGGCCGCAGGCGCTGTTGTCTCTGACGGCGACTACTACTCCCGCATGCAACGGCAGAATCCTCGCGCGACGCTTGGATTCGCGGGAGTAGTAGATCAGCGCAGGCGCACGATCGGCGCGCCGCCGAGGAACACCGTTCCCGTCGGTGCCGTGCCGCTGGCCCAGAGGTAACAGGCCGGGAGGCTGCCGGTCGACGGGCCGGGCATGATGGCCGAGCGACCGTTCGACAGGCTCAGCGCCAAGAACGGAGTGGGCTGACCGGCGTCGAGCGCGATGAGCTGCGTGGCGAACGTGCCGCCCTGCACGGAGGCGTTGTAGGCGAAGGCCAGCGACCGCTCGGTGAACGTACCGGACGCGTCGGCCGCGCCCAGCGACAGGACAACCGTGGGCATCGCGCGGATCGCCGTGCACAGGAACGGCACGCTGACGTTCGACGCCACGACATCGAGGCTCAAGAACATGGGCGCGCCCGCCGGCGCGAACGTGCCGCCGAAGCCGAGCGTCATGCCCGCCGGGTTCGTCGCTGCGCCACCGTTCTGCAGGAACATCGTGTGGCTGAACGGGGTCGCCTGTCCGGTCGAGATGCACCCGGTGCCCGCCGCAGTGCCGGTGGTCTGGGTGACGCCGACGTACTGACGGTCGAGCGGCACGATCGCCGTGTTCGTGCTGTTGTTCATGTCGATGTCCCAGATCAGCGCGCGCGTGCCGGCGTAGTTGAACGGCACGTCGAACGGGATCTCGAAGTCGAACGCCGCAGGCGGCGTGGTCGGCGGGTTGGTCCAGTCCGGGAAGTTGGTCGGCTTGGTGGTGTAGACCGTGGTCGCGGGGACCAGGTAGTTGGCGTCGAACCGCGTGTGCAGGACGGCGAACCCCGAGTGACCCATCCGCATCGTCAGGTCGAACGTGCGCGGTCCGTAGCCCGCGTTCGCTGCCGACGTGCCGTCACGGCGCCAGGCCGCGCGACTCCAGGTCTGTGGTCCGCCGACGTTGGTGCGGTCGATCCCCATGAGGCGGCGCTGCGGTCCCCAGAAGAAGAACGCCGCGTTGCCTTCGGTCGTGAGGTAGCCAGCCGGCGAGACGGTGCCGGACACGATCACGTCGTGGGTCAGCGCGTAGCCGAAGTCCTCCGCGGTGAGGCCGGTCTCGAAGCCGACCGCGACGACACGCAGCTCATACGTCGCGGTCGCCGGTGCGTTGAAGCGCACCATCTCGTACAGGTTTCGTGTCGTGTTCGACTGCGCCACCAACGTGGCGCCGTTGTAGACCTGCAGGTCGAGGTTGGCCCACGTCGTGATCGTGGTGTTGTTGCGGTGCCAGGTGATGGCTGCCTGCACGAGCTGGCCAGAAGTTGCGTTGAAGGTGGTCGACCAGGTGGTGCTGGACGTGCTCACCGTGCCCTCGCCGTGCCGCTGCGCGTCCAACGCCAGCGTCATCGCGTCGTCGTCGCGCAGCAGGCCCATGCCGTAGGCGTTGCGCGTGTTGTAGGGCGCAACCGGGTTCTGGGCGCTGATGTCGCGCGCCGACGCCAGCAGGATCGCCTTGGTCTCGAGTGCGCTGAGCGCGGGGTTGGCGGCGCGCAGCAGGGTCGCGGCACCACACACCTGGGGCGACGCCATCGAGGTGCCGCTGGCCGTGTAGTTGCCCGATTCGTTGTCGCGCAGTGCCATCACGGTGCTCACGCCGCAGGCGGAGATGTCGGGATAGAAGCGGGCGGCGTCGCCCGAGAGCGGGCCACGCGACGAGAAGCTCGCCACGGTGTGCGTGTTCGCATTCACCGCGGCGACGGCGAGACCGTTGGCGCCACTCTGGCTGACCGCGGTGGACGACCCGCTGTTGGCGGCGGCGACGCAGATCAGGATGTCGGCGTTCACGGCACACGCGTCCAACGCCTGCTGCTCGGCGCTGAGCGGGCTCGGGCTGCCGGAGTACGAGTTGTTGGCCGAGACCGTGTTGTAGGTGGCCGCGTCGGTGGCGATGCGCTGCCAGGTGTTGGCCATCGTCGTGAGGTCGGAGCTGCCGGCGGTGTTGTTCGAGATCGAGTACCCGGCGATCTTGGCGCGCGGGGCATGACCGAAGTCGGCGCCGGCGTTCAGCCAGATCGCGCCGGCCGAGATGCTCGCTACGCCGGTGCCGTGCCCGTGCACGTCGTCGGCGGGTTGCGTGCCCATCTGCGTGTTGGTGACGAGCCGGCTGCCGCCGATGCCGCCGCCGGTGAGGTTGGTCGGGTCACCGTTGACGAAGTAGGTGCGGTGCGGGCGCCCGGTGCCGGCCATGTTGGAATCCTGGCCGGTGTCCATGATCGCGGTGGTCACGTTGAGGCCCGTGTAGCCGGCGGTGTTCAGCGCGTCCGAGTTGTGGTTGCTGGCGTTGGTCGCGGTGAGGATCGCGGGCTCCGTGACGCGGTCGGCCTCGAGTCGCGCGACGTTGGGGAGGCTGCGCACCGCGTCGAGTCGGGCGGGGTCGATGTCGATCGCCGCGGCGTTGATCAGCCACCATTGGCTGACGATCGCGCCGCCGAGCTTCTCGACCGCGGCGACGAAGGCGCGCTGGTCGGCGATCGCCTTCTGCTCGAGGTCGCGGACGATGGCGTTCACCTCAGCGGCGGGGCGCCGGGCGCGACGCGCGTCGCGGAACGCGGCGAGATCGAAGCTGCGAGTATGGAAGTGGACGATCCAGCGCTGGGTGCCGGGGAGGCGCCCTTCGACGATCGATCCGATTTCAGGGGCTTGGGACTGCGCCGCGATCGGGGAGAGGCCCGAGGCGAGCGCACCGAGCGCGACGAGCGCGCCGATTCGGTGAAGCATGGCGTTTGAGATCTGGCAGGAGGCGGCGAAGCCTACGGTGTCGTACGCGCGCGGAGAAGAGCCTCCAGAGCGCGGGGAGCGACGAGGTGGCCGGCCGCTCAGCGGCTGTTCAGCCGCTGGGCGCTGGCTTCCTTGCTACCGCGTGCCGCTCGTTGCCGCTAGGGTGCGAGCACGATGAACGTGGTGGTGGCCGAGAAGCCGTCGGTGGCACGGGACCTTGCGCGCGTGCTGGGCGCCGAGCAACGACGCGACGGGTACCTCGAAGGCAACGGCTGGCGTGTCACCTGGGCGATCGGGCACCTCGCGACCTTGAAGACCCCCGACGAGTACGACCCGGCGCTCAAGCGCTGGTCGCTCGACCGCCTGCCCTTCGTGCCGGCGCGCTTCGAGCTGAAGCCGACGGCGAACCGCGGCGCCAAGGAGCAGCTCGACGTCGTGGCGGGGCTCTGCCGCGACGCCGACGAACTGGTGTGCGCGACCGACGCGGGGCGCGAGGGTGAGCTGATCTTCCGCTACATCCTCGAATACGCCGGCTGCGCGGAGCGGGCGCACTCGCGCCTGTGGCTCAGCTCGCTCACGGAGGCTGCCATCGAGGCGGCGTTCGCGGCGCGGCGGTCCGGGCGCGAATACGAGAACCTGCACGCCGCGGCGCGCAGTCGCAGCGAGGCCGACTGGATCGTGGGTCTCAACGCCACCCGCGCCTACACGGTGCGCTACGGCGGGGGCAGCGTGCTGTGGAGTCTCGGCCGCGTGCAGACGCCGGTGCTCGCGCTCATCGCGCAGCGCGACGACGAGATCCGCGCGTTCGACGCGCGCCCGTTCTGGGAGCTGCGCACGCGGTACCGGCGCGCGCTCTTCCGGTTCGCCGGCGAGCGCTTCCGCGAGCGGCCGCCGGCGGAGGCGCTGCTGCAGCAGGTGCAGGGGCAGCCGCTGACGATCACGCGCATCGAGAAGCGGCGCGAGGCACACCCGTCGCCGCTGCTCTACGACCTGACGCAACTGCAGCGCGACATGAACCTGCGCCACGGGCTCTCGGCGGCGCGCACGCTCGAGGTCGCGCAGGAGCTGTACGAGAAGAAGCTGATCACCTACCCGCGCACCGACAGCCGGCATCTGTCGGCGGACATGGTCGACGCGGTGCGCACGACGCTGGGGCAGCTCCGCGCCTGGAACCCCGAGGCGTTGGCGATGCTCGCGGCGTACGTGGCGGCGGCGCCGGAGGGCGAGCGTGGGCCGCGGGCGCGCTCGCGGCGGGTCTTCGACGACAGCAAGGTCACCGACCACCACGCGATCATCCCCACGGGCCGCGTCGAGCGGCTCGCGGGCGAACACGCGCAGGTCTTCGACGCGGTGGCCACGCGCCTCGTGCAGGCGTTCCTCGGCGACAAGCAACAGGAGGTCACGACCGTGCTCGCGGTGTCGGCGGAGGTGCCCTTCCGCGCGCGCGGCGTGGTGGTGGTCGACGCGGGGTGGAGCGCGCTCGAACCGCAGGGCGAGCCGGCCAAATCCAAGGGGAAGGCGAAGGGGAAGAAGAAGGACGACGGCGACGACGATGGCGACGACGACCAGCAGGTCCTGCCCGCGTTCGAGGAGGGCGAGTCGGGCCCGCACCAGCCGGCGCTGCACGAGGGCAAGACCAAGCCGCCGCGTCCGTACACGGAGAACACCTTGCTCGCCGCGATGGAGACGTCGGGCAAGCTCGTCGACGACGAGCAGCTCCGCGAGGCGATGCGCGGGCGCGGGCTCGGCACGCCAGCGACGCGGGCGGCGATCGTCGAGACGCTGCTGGAGCGCGCCTACATCCGCCGCGACAAGAAGGCGCTGCGCGTCACCGACCTCGGTCGCTACCTCATCGCGATCATCCAGGACCCGCTGCTCAAGTCGCCGGAGATGACCGGCGAGTGGGAGTGGAAGCTCGGCGAGATCGAGCGCGGCCAGCGCACGCGCAGCTCGTTCATGCAGGAGATCGGCGCGCGCATCGCCCAGCTCATCGCGAGCGGGCTTTCGCCGCGCGCGGTGCCGCCGGGGCTCGGCCAGTGCCCGCGCTGCCAGGGGGACGTGATCGAGGGTCGCGAGGCGTATGGCTGCGCGCGTTGGCGAGAGGACTGCGCGTTCCGCATCCCCAAGGTCTACCGCGGGGTCGCGATCACGCCGCAGGTCGTGGCGGAGCTGGGCGCGCGCGGCATGGTGCAGCGGCCGGTCACGATCGAGGGAGAGGCGCGCATCCTCTGCCGCACGGCGACGGGGGAGGTCTTCGACGTAGCACCGCCGAGCCGCGACGCGCAGCGGCGTCGCGGGGCCAAGGACGGGGGCCGGGCGAGCCGCGGTGCGCGGGCGACCGGGCGCGGCTGACGGGGAGAGCGCGGGGGCGACCCGGCACTCGACACGCCATGAAAATCCAACGTGACGTGTCGAGTTTTCATGGTAGCCTCCCGCGATGCGCGTCCGTCGCTCGCGCCATGTCCAGGCCATTCGCGCCCTGCTGCGGCGCTCGCCGGCGGTCTGCATCCTGGGGTGCCGGCAGGTGGGAAAGACCACGCTGGCCCGGCAGGTGCTGGCCAACTGGCGTGGCACCAAGACGTTCTTCGACCTGGAGGACGACGTCGACCGGCAACGGCTGCGCGACCCCGGCCTCGTGCTGCGCGACTTGCGCGGCCTGGTCGTGCTCGACGAGGTGCAGCACCTGCCGGAGGTCTTCCGCCTGCTGCGCGTTCTGGCCGATCGACCGAGGACCCCGGCGCGCTTCCTCCTCCTCGGCAGCGCGTCGCCCGACTTGTTGCGTCAATCCTCGGAGTCGCTCGCGGGACGGCTGGCGATCCATGAACTCGAGGGCTTCGACCTCGACGAAGTGCACCGTCAGCGCGGCTTCCAGCTCGACCGCCTGTGGCTGCGCGGTGGGTTTCCCGCGTCGTACCTGGCTGGCGACGACGAACTCAGTCTGCGATGGCGCACCGACTTCGCGCGCACGTTCATCGAGCGCGACATCCCCGCGCTCGGCGCCACGCTGCCGGCTGCGGCGCTCGGCCGGTTCTGGCGCATGCTCGCGCACTGGCACGGTCAGTTCCTCAACGCGTCCGAGCTCGGTCGATCGCTCGGCGTCAGCGACACCACCGTGCGTCGCTACCTCGACCTGCTACAGGCCACGTTCGTCGTGCGCGCGCTGCTCCCCTGGCACGAGAACTTGGCGAAGCGGCAGGTGAAGGCGCCCAAGCTCTACATCGCCGACAGCGGCCTCCTGCACGCCCTGCTCGGCATCGGCACCCTCGACGAGCTGCTCGCCCACCCCAAGGTGGGCGCGTCCTGGGAGGGCTTCCTGCTCGCGCAGACGGTCCGACGCCTTGGCGCGCGTCCCGACGAGTGCTTCTTCTGGGCCACGCATCAGGGTGCCGAACTAGACCTGCTGGTCGTGCGCGGGCGGCGGCGGTTCGGCTTCGAGTTCAAGCGACGCGAGGCACCGGAACTGACGCCGTCGATGCGCATCGCGCTCGCCGACCTGAGGCTCGATTCGCTCACAGTCGTGCACGCCGGCAAGGAGAGTTGGCCGATGGCGGAGCGGGTCCGCGCGGTCGCCGCGAGGCATCTTCTGGGCGAGGTCGAGCCGTTGCGGTGACGGTGGTGTTGGCGGAGCATGGCCGCGTCCCCTTGCATTGCTCGCAGGGGCATGGATCCTGCCAGGCGTGCCTCCCGTCCTCACTCGTCCCGGCGCACGCCGCCAGATCGACCACCCCGACCTCTGGATCTTCTGGCGCGATGCGGCGGACGGCCGCGGCCGCGAGGGCTTCGCATGCCGTCCGTTCGCATGCACGGAGCCGGACTGCGACTGCACTGAGGTGATGCTGCAAGGCGTGCGAATCGACGGCCGCGCGGAGCGAGTGGAAGCGACGGCGAGTGACATCGAAGTAGAGCGCCGTGCGGACCTGCTCTCGGCCGCGGAGCGCGCCCACACGCTCCTGCCCGAACGCGCCACCGTGATGGTCGACTTCGCCACCGGCGAGGCGGCGGCACCTTCGGACAGCCCTACCGGATCGGCGGAGGTCGCTGCCTGGATCGCGGCAGAGGCGGACCGCGAGCTGCTCGATCGCCTGCACGAGCGTTGGCTCGCGGCGTGCAATCGGACGCTGCCGGCGCTGCCGGCCGACTACTGGCGCGCGTGGCGGCCGGGGCTGCTCATCGAGCGCAGCGCGGCCTTTCCGGAAGACCGGTGGGATGTCGTCGCCGACGGCGGCGCGCGCTACCGCGTGGAGGAGGCGTATTGCCCCGACCCGGACTGCCCTTGCGGGAGCGTGCAGGTGTGGTTCGAGCGCGAGGACTACGACGGCCCCGGTGATCCGCCGCGCGCGGCCCTGCGCATCGACCTGCCATCCTTGGAGCCGGTCGACGTCCAGACGCACGGTCTCACGGAGACCGACGTGCGTCGGTTCTGGGCCCGTCTGCGGGCCCGCAGTCCGGACCTGCGGCAGGCGCTGTTCGAACGCGGATCGCGCATGAAGACCTTCCGACCGCCGGTCTTCCGGTCCGTGGCGCGGGCGAAGGTGGGGCGCAACGATCCGTGTCCGTGCGGCTCTGGACGGAAGTTCAAGAAGTGCTGCGAGGGGCGCGTGATCGGGATGGAAGGAGTCTGAGTCGCGGCCCCTACCGCGCTAGAAGCGGATCCCGCCTGCGACGGGGATCGAGACCGCGCCGCCGCCGAGCATCTGGCCGGCCAACGCCGCCGAGCCGCTGGCAGTCGCGAAGCGACCGGTGCCGCCGACGTAGGTCACGGTGACGGCGATCGCGCCGGTGAGCGTGTCGAGTTCACCGCGGAGGGTCGCGTGCAGTTCGTCGCCGTTGGCCGCGGTGTAGACGGCTTGCCCCGTGACCGCGAGCACGATCGGGTTGGTCGTGGGCGCGAACACGACGCTGCGGAGCATCCACACCTCGGCGAGCCCCACGAGAACCACGACAGTCGCCGCTGCGCCGAGGGCCTGACTCATGCCGCGGGAGCATTGGCGGCGACGCAACGCCGCGTCAGCCTCCCGACCGGACTGCGTCGAGAAGCGCCTCGATCCCCACCACGCGCACGTTCTCGGCCAGGAGGTACACCTCACTGCCCGGCACCACGACGTCGAGCCGGCGCAGCTGCAAGGCTTCGAGCGCGGAGCGCATCGAAGGGGTGAGCCGTGGGCTCGACGTGTGCTTCACCTCGAAGCCCAGCCGCTCGCGGCCGCGCACGACGAGCAGGTCCAGCTCCGCGCCGGTGTGGACACCCCAGAAGAAACACTCTTCCGGCTCCGCCGACAGTGCCCGTACGACCTGTTGGATCGCGAAGCCCTCGAACGACGCCCCGACCTTGGGGTGGCCCAGCAGATCGGTCTCCGTGCGCAGGCCCAGCAGGAAGTGCAGCAGGCCGCTGTCGCCGAGATAGACCTTCGGCGTGCGGACTTCGCGCTTGGCGAGGTTCTCGAGCCATGGCTGCAGGCGGAACGCCATGAAGGTGTGGCAGAGGATGTCGAGGTAGTGGCGCACGGTGTGCTGGCTGACGCCGAACGCTCGCGCCAGCTCGGCGCCGTTCCAGACCTGGCCGTGGTAGTGCGCGACCATGGTCCAGAAGCGGCGGATCGTGCCGCTCGGCACCCGGATGCCGAGTTCGGCGAGGTCGCGCTCGAGGTACGTGCGCGTGAACGCCTGCCGCCACCGATGGCTGGCCTCGTCGTCGGCGGCGAGGAACGCGGGTGGGAACCCGCCCCGCAGCCACAGCCGGCGCCAGGTCGCGGGCCCGGTCTCCTCCAGGTCGAACGGCGTCAGGTGGTGGAACCCGATCCGGCCGGCGAGCGACTCGCTCGCCTGCCGAAGCAGCGCCGGCGACGCGCTCCCGAGGATGAGGAAGCGGGCGGGGAGCGGCCTGCGATCGGCAAGGACGCGCAACACGGGGAAGAGGTCGGGTGCGCGCTGGACCTCGTCGAGGACCACGAGGCCGCGCAGGCGCTCGAGGGCAGCCTTGGGGTCCGCGAGGCGATCGCGGTCGGTGGGGTCCTCGAGATCCAGGAAGGTGACGTCGCCTTCGCGCGCGGACGCGATGCTGCGCGCGAGGGTGGTCTTGCCGACCTGCCGGGCTCCGAGCACGGCGACGACCGGGAACTCACGAAGCAGCGCTTCTGCGGCGCGGCCATGACTCGCCCGCTCCAACATGGGGGGAGAATACCAGGAAATCGTGCGGACGACCTACAAGATTTCACGGCTGGAACTCGCCGCTGGCGTTGTCAGGCGTCGGTTCGCACCGGGGCGGAGGGCTGCCAATCTGGCGCATCGCCGGCCCCCCATCGCCTCGCCACCGCCGTAAACCCCGCTGCCACTGGCGCGTTGCGACCACGGCACGCGATGTGCTCTGTCTCCGCCGGAGAAAGCCCATGGATCTGAACCGCTTCACCCAGAAGTCCCAGGAAGCCCTCGCCGCCGCGCAGGGCCTCGCGGTCGAACTCGGCCACCAGGCTGTCGATGTCGAGCACACCCTCGTCGCGCTCATCGAGCAGGAGGACGGGCTCGTCCCGCGCCTGCTGAAGCGGATGGACGTGCCGGCCGACACGCTCACGCAAGCCGTGCGCACGGAGCTGCAGAAGGTGCCGCGCGTGTCGGGCCCCGGCTTCGAGGCGGGCAAGATCCATCTCACCCCGCGCCTGTCGAAGGTGCTCGTCGACGCCGAGAAGCGCGCCAAGCAGATGCGCGACGACTACGTCTCCGTCGAGCACCTGCTGATGGCGATCCTCGGCGAGGGCAAGAACACGCCGTCGGGCGCCCAGCTTCAGCGCTTCGGCGTCGACGAGTCGCGCTTCCTCAACGCGCTCAAGGAGGTGCGCGGAAACCAGCGCGTGACCAGCGCCACCCCGGAGGCGACCTACGAGGCGCTCACGCGCTTCGGCATCGATCTCGTGGACGCGGCGCGCAAGGGCAAGCTCGATCCGGTCATCGGCCGCGACGAGGAAATCCGGCGCGTCATCCGCATCCTGTCGCGCAAGACCACGAACAACCCCGTCCTCATCGGCGAGCCTGGCGTGGGCAAGACTGCCATCGCCGAGGGCCTCGCCCAGCG
>CAYQMF010000112.1:0-23894 GCA_964418595.1 uncultured candidatus Brocadiaceae bacterium | reverse complement strand
TCCAGGTCGGGGAAGCTCTGCTGCGGGTCGACGTCGGGGTAGCGCTGCATCGGGGCGCTAGGAAAGCGCATGCGGCGGCGGCGCACAACGCGCGGGTGGGGTGAATCGGAACTCGACCCGTAACCGATCGAGGACTCCCCGCCACCGTCAGGCGTGCCGATGCTCGCCCGACGCTGGCGCCGGCGGGAACCGCAGGACACCGTCCTGTACCAGCTCCTCGCCGCGCACCTGGAGACCTTCCTCGCCCGCATCGAGGAAGATGGTACCCGCGCGCCGCTGCCGCGCTTCGTCGTGCGCGAGCTGCACGACTTCCTGAAGTGCGGGATCCTGGTGCACGGCTTCTGCCGTGTGCACTGCGACACCTGCGGCAAGGACGAACTCGTCGCCTTCTCCTGCAAGCATCGCGGCTTCTGCCCCGCCTGCGGGACGCGGCGCATGGCCGACACCGCGGCGTGGCTCGTCGACCGCGTCTTCCCCGAGGTGCCCGTGCGGCAGTGGGTGCTCGCGCTGCCGTACCGCCGTACCCGGTGCGCTTCCTGTGCGCCTTCGACCCACCCACCGCGCGCGGGGTGCGTCGGATCTTCGTGCGCGCGGTGTCGGGCCTCTACGTGAAGGATGCGCGTCGCCAAGGGATCGAGAAGACCAAGGCGGCTGCCGTCGTCTTCGAGCAGCGCTTCGACCAGGCGCTGCGACTGAACCTGCACTACCACGGCCTCTGGGTCGACGGCACCTTCGCATGTTCGTTCGGCAAGCCGCACGCCGACTTCCACCCCATCGCCGACGTCACCGACGCCGACGTCGAGCGCCTCGTCCGTGCCATCCGCACGCGCGTGCTGCGCTTCCTGCACCGCACAGGGAAGCTCACCGAGGATCACACCGTCGACCACGAGGGACTCGATCCATCGACGCACCACCTGCTCGGCGCCGCCGCCGTGCAGGGTCGCATCGCGCTCGGGCCCAGGGCCGGGGCCTACGTCGCACGGTTGGGGCAGGGCTCGCAACCCATGCGCGAGTTCCGTCGTGGACCGCTCTGCGCCGCCGTCGACGGCTTCTCCCTCCACGCTGCCGTCCGCGTCCCCGCCGGCGCGACGGAACGTCTCGAGAAGCTCTGCCGCTACGCCGCGCGCCCACCGATCGTCCACGAGCGCCTGTCGCTGACGCCCGACGGCAAGGTGCTCTACAGGTTCAAGCGCACCTTCCGCGACGGCTCGTCGCATGTGATCCTCGACCCGCTCACCTTCGTGGGGCGTCTCGCCGCGCTGGTGCCGCGGCCGCGCGTGCACCTCGTCACCTATCACGGGATGTTCGCGCCCGCGGCGCCGCTGCGCGACCGGGTGGTGCCGCCGCCCCCGGAGGATGAGGTCGCCCAAGTGGTCAAGCCCGTTCCCACTTCAGCGCCTTGCGCACATCCACCACCGAATGTCCCTCCCACCGCCACCCGCAAGCCCCCCGCCCACAGGCGCCACAGGTACTCGTGGGCCGAACTCCTTCGGCGCGCCAAGCCAAAGACTCGGCAGCACATCGAGGTCTTCCTCTGCGACTGCGGCGGTCAGCGCCGCCTCCTCGCCGCCATCCTCGAGCCTGAGCCGATCCGAAGGATCCTGCTCCACCTCGGCCTGCCCGCCGACCCGCCACCGGTCGCGCCGGCGAGACCCCCGCCTGCGGTCGCCCTGCCCTGGGCTTGAACCGACCCCCGGTCACGCGCTGCACGCTCCTCGCGTCGCGCCAGGGGGAGACTCCGTCCCCCATCGCCGAAGCCCGCCGATACCAGCGAGAACGACCCCTTCCTCGTCCTCGGGAGACTCCGACATCTACACGCTCCAACCCCGACTCCAACGACGAACACTCCCCCGCTACGTCCCCAACACGCAGCTTGATTCACCTACTACTCGACAAGATGTACGTGTTCGGCGGCCGGTCGAGCAACGCGGGCACGACGGTCCTGAACGCGCTCTACGAGTTCGACGGCACGTCCTGGACCCTGAAGACGGCCGAGGACGCAGCCGGGTCGCCGCCCGCGCGTGGCGGTGCCTGCGTGGCGTGGAACTTCGCGTCCAACAAGCTGGTCGTGTTCGGCGACGACGACGGCGCCGGCAACCTGTTCGGCGACACCTGGGAGTGGGATCCGACCACCAACGCCTGGACCAACGTCAACCCCGCCGCGTCGCCGTCGGCACGACGGTTCTCGGCGATGACCTTCGAGCCGACCTGAAACCCTGGAACGGGATCCTTCTGTTCGGCGGTGAGGACGTTATCGGCAGCGCGCCATCCGACCAGACCTGGTTGCTCGTCGGCGGCAACTGGAACCAACTCAGCCCCAACACCGTGCCGCCGCGTCGCCGGCTGCACAGCCTCGTCACCCGCTCGAACTACGGCGACGTGTTCCTGTGCGCCGGCTCCGACGCGACCACCCCGCCCGAGATCCGCCACCTCGACGCGTGGCGCTGGACGGGAGCCGACTGGGTCGCCTTCGTCACGAACACCTTCCCGCACGGCACCACTGCCAACCAGGCCATCTACGATCCGCTGCGGCGACGCGTCGTGCTGCAGGACGGTCAGGGCATCAGCGTCCCGAACACCGGTGGCGGCGGGCAGTACGGCAACGACTACGGGGGCTCGCCCTCGACCTGGTGTAGCGAGTTCGAGTGCATCACCGGCGCGTGGGAGCTCTACGGCGCGGCCGCCTTTCGGGACGAACGATCCGGTCGTCGGCCGCATCAGCCGCTACCTCGGCGCGTTCATCCCGGCGTTGGGTCGGATATACAAGGTGGTGGGCAGAACTCGTCGGGCACCGGGACGATCGCCGGCACGTGCCACTACCAGGCCGCCCCGGTCGCCGAGGCGAGCGTCGTCGGCGCGGGTTGCGTGGGCCTCTCGCTCGCCGGCGTCGCGCCCAACGAGCGCCCCTGGCTCGCTGGTGATCGCCGACTTCGGCGCGGCCATGGCGCAGGGGAGGAGGCCTGCGGGAGATCGGGTGAAAAAAACTGTCTTCGGTGACATGTCGCTCGTTGACCTGTCAACTATCGGAACCTAACGTCTCCCCCGCCATGACCCGCAAGCCGACATCACCGCAGAAGACCCGCGACAGGATCGCGCAGAGCACGCGCGATGCGATCCGGCAGACCAAGCCCTTCCGCTCCCTCGGGCATGAGGCGGCGATCGCCCTCCTCCTGGCGGCCGAGGTCGTCCGCAATCGCGTCGCCGATGTGCTCGCGCGCCACGGGGACCTCACCGTCCAGCAGTACAACGTGCTCCGCATCCTTCGTGGCGCCGGCGCGGACGGGCTACCCACCCTGGCCATCGGCGAACGCATGGTGGAGCGGGCGCCGGGCATCACGCGCCTGCTGGATCGGTTGGAAGCGAAGAACCTGGTCCGCCGCCTCCGCAGCCCCGCCGACCGACGCCAGGTCTTCTGCCAGATCACCGCCGCCGGGCTCGACATGCTCGGCAACCTCGACGCGCCGATCGAGGCCGTTGACGACGCGTCCTTCGCGGGCCTCTCCAAGGCTGACACCCGCATCCTCGCGGACCTGCTCGAGCGCCTTCGCCAGTCGCTCGGCTGATCGGCCACGGCATCCCCTCCCGTTCGTTCCGGCGCTTCGCGCCATCTACTTGACTGCTCAACCAATGACCCGTCTTCCAACTGTCGCGGCCTCCACCCAGCGCCGCATCCTCCCCCTCCTCCTCGGCACCGATCGCGCGCCTGCCCCCTTCGCGCTGCGCCTGGTCCTGGCCATCGTGATGCTGCCGCACGGTCTGCAGAAGACCGTCGGCGCCTTCGGCGGCTACGGCTGGTCGGGCACGATGGGCTTCCTCACCGGCGAGAGCGTCGGCCTGCCGAGTCCGGTCGCCGCCGGCGTGATCCTGCTCGAGTTGCTGGGCCCGGTCCTGCTCCTGCTCGGACTCGGCACCCGGCTCGTCGCCGCCGGGTTCATCGGCATCATGCTGGGCGCCATCATCACCGTGCACCTCCCCCACGGCTTCCTCATGAACTGGTCGGGGCAGCAGGCCGGTGAAGGCTACGAGTACCACCTTCTCGTCATCGGGATGGCAGCGGCACTCGCGCTCGCCGGCGGCGGCCGGTGGTCGCTCGACGGGGTGCTAGCCGGGCGCGGGGCCTGACCGGCGCGGATTCTGTCCGCCCTCGGCCCGTCGTGACGCCGTGTCCCCCCGCGGCCACCACTGCCGCCCAAGGACACACCCATGACCACCTCTCGAGCTCGCCGGCTGCACACCCCCGACTCCGACTCCGGGACGGTCTACGCCGAACTCGGCTACATGGACGCGTACGACGCCGTCCTCGACTGTGACTACGCGTTCGTCGCCTACCGGGAGACGAGTCGAAGCAGCGGCGAGTGGCGGGTGCGCATCAAGTCGTCGCAGACAGCTCGAGCGTGCCTCGACATCGATCGTCCTCAATCTTGCCGAGGGCGCTGGCAAGTTCTCGAAGCCCGACAAGCGGCGCTACTCCATGATCGCTGTAGGCTCGACTACGGAGAGCGCGGCAATCCTCGATGTATGCCTGCGCTTGAAGCTTGTTCCACCCGAGCTTCACTCCGATGGGAAGGCGATCCTCGAACGCATCGCGGCGATGCTGGTGAAGCTCGCGAAGGCGCAGGAAGCGGAAGCGGGAGCGGGACCCAATGTCGTTGAGCATCGTGAGTGACGTTGCGACGCGGACCTGCGGGGTTCACGGGGCGCATGTTCGTCGCGAGGACGCGTGCGATTGCATCGTCGCTCTGTCAGGATGTGGCAGTCACGTCATCTCATGGACGCCAGTCAGAAACAACGAGGCGGTTTTCATGCAACTTGGCACGCCGGTGGCAGAAGATTTGTGCCACCCCAGGCAACTCTCGTCAACTTCTTGAGCTGGTCTCTTCGCTTCTCACGAGCGCGAGCAACCCGAGCCAGCGTCTGAGGGCGCGCGACCTCAGCCGCGACGGGACGCTGACTCCCGATCTGCTGGTGGTGCTGTTGCTGTTCATGGTGGGCGACGGCAATCGACGGGGCTACCGTCACATCCTCGACGCGTTCTGGGACCAGTACGCTTCGCACGATGTGCCGCTGCCCACCGAGAAGCCCGTGTCGGCCTCCGCTTTCTGTCAGGCGCGGGCCAAGGTCTCGGACGACTGCTCCGCCAAGTCCTGCACGGTGCCGCTGCCAAGATGGACGACTCGTTCCGCTCTGTGTCGCGGTGGAACGGTCGCCGGGTGTTTGCCGTCGATGGCTGCAAGGTCAACCTGCAACGAAGCGAGGAGCTCGATGCCAGCTTCGGCAGGCCCGAGGGTGGCCACGTCCCGCAGGCGACCATCAGTTGCCTCGCCAACGTGATGCCACAGGTCCCGAGCGACGTCGTGATCGGTCGCAATGGTGCGCGAGATGCTGCTCGGTCACCTCGACATCGTCCGGGCCGGAGACGTCCTGATCCTCGATCGTGGCTACCCCCTGCCACGAGATGCTGCGGATCCTGCTCGATCACGGAGTCGACTTCGTCGTCAGGGTCCCGGCGACCCACTCCTTCGAGGCGATCCACGGCTTCCGCGAGCGAGACGGCGATGCCTCCACGATCCTCAACGAGCTCTCCACTGTCTGCCTCGACTCCTCGAACGCATCGCCAGAACTCGCGACGAGCGACGACCGGGACGATCATGCCCACGGCGGTCCTTCAAGCCTGGACCTCGCTGGGGTCCCAAGGGACGTCGTGGAGCTTAACGGCATTTGGGCTGGAGCGGAGCCCCGTTAGCATGATGTCGTTGACCGAGCCCCAACCCTGGAATCCTCCGCGCTCTGGTAGCCGGCCAACTCGCTCCAGACGCTCGGGGATCGGCCTCCATCCTTCATGCCGAACACGACTCCCGAAACGAGTCATCACCGAGGTCCCATGCGCCGTCCGTGCTCCGTCCTCGAGTTTCCGCTGATCTCGACCGGTTGGCTCGTAGCCGTCGCCACCGCACTGGCCGGACAAGGACCGGCGCAGTGGACCCGTGCGTCGTGCGTGCCTGGGAAGCGCCATTCAACCATGGCGGACGCCCAGTGATCCTCAACTGCGGCACTCAACCGCGGCCAACCTGGCCGACCTGCTTCGAGGCCATCCACATGGCACTGATCCCGAAGGGCGCGCACCAGGGGCACGTGTTGGTGTGGGACTACATCGACTACGTCGGCCGAGGAACGGGACAGGGCGAGACCCGGGTCATCCGCTACTCGATCATAGATCCGGATCCGGCGACCAGGCAGTTCTGGAACTTCTGGCACTGTCTCGCCCCGGATCTCGGCGATCTCCTCTGCGCCGGGGAGGCCTGGAACGCGAACGGCGACCTCGTGATCGCCGGCGGGACGACGTCGCGCGCACCGCACAACGGCTTGCAACAGTGGGGTGGCGCGAAGTTCCCCTAAGGATTTACCAATGCCTCTCGACCCTGCGGACTCAGTCCCCTCCTCCGACCACGGGGCGGCCGCCGGCGCGCAGGACCCACTGCGACCGGTCCCCGATTCCGCGCGCACCCGCGCCGACCTCGATCGGATTCGGGCTGGCGATGCCGCGGCGTTCGAGCGGCTCTGGTTGCGCTATCAGGGGTTGCTCGAGGTGCTGGTCGCCGGACGGATCAGGTCCGGGCTGGAGCCGGCACTGCGCAGCCGGCTCGATGCCGAGCTCGACGACGTGCTGCAGGAGGCGGCGCTGACGGTGCTCACCAAGCTGCCGGCGTTCGAGTATCGGGGGCCGGGGTCGGTGCTCGCCTGGATGGCGCAGATCGGCGCGAACGTGGTCCGGGACCGCGCCGACTACTGGCGTGCCGGCCGGCGCCGCGCTGCGCGCGAGCAGCCCATGCCCGAATCGGTCACGACGGTCGCGGGCACCACCATAGCGACCGGGTTCCTGCAGTATGGCGGTCCTGGGCCGCAGACCGAGTACGAGCAGCGACACGCGCGCCGAACCGTCGCCGCGGCGCTCGCGGGCCTTCCGGATCGCGATCACACCATCGTCCTGTGGCGGTTCTTCGCCGGCGCGGAGTGGGCCGAGATCGCCACCGAGGTCGGCGCCGCCAGCGCCGAGGCCGTGCGCAAGGAGTGGGCGGTCCGGATCCTGCCGGCGCTCGCCATCACCCTCACGCGTTCGGCGCGCGCGGACGAAGGAAGCTGAGTCCGCGCTGTCGGAAGCGCTCCCCCGCGGAGCGTCTGCGGGTTCAGCGTGAGAAACCCAGCGTCAGCGCGTTGGATGTGGCCAGGGCCAGGTTGGTCGGGTTCACCGCGGCTCCCTGGAGCACCAGCGATCTGCCCACCAGGTCGGCGAGGTTGGGCAGAGGCAGCGGTGTCGAAGGCTGAGCCGCCGGCAGGGTCACGAGCAGCGTGAACGGGTTGGCGAACACGAAGCAGCCACTGCCGATCGGAATCGGTACGACCGAGAGGTCCGCCGCGAGCATGAGAGCCGTCGGCGCATTCGCGGGACCGCCGCCGATGGCGATTGCGAACGGCGGCGCGGGGATCCTCGGCAGGGCGTTGGTGCCGATCGCGAGCGGGGCGGCACCACCGCCGGTACAGCCCCTGCCGGTGCTGACCACGGCCAACGGCGCGAGTGACTCCACCACGGGGAGGTAGGCGGTGCTGCCCTGCGGAGTACCACCGATCGCGTAGAGCAGGCCGCCGGCGGCGACCGAGGTGAGTTCAATGCGCGGTGTCGGCAGCGGCGAGGCGAGCGACCAGGTGTCGGTGCACGGGTCGTAGCCCTGCACGATGCCCGCTCCTTGGGGGGTCTCACCGCCCACCACGTACACCCGGCCACCGGCGGACGCCGCGCTCGTCCAGACGACCGGCACCGGCATCGACGCCTTCGCCTGCCAGGTGTTGGTCAGCGGATCGTATGCCTCCACCGCCTGGCTGCCGGGGTTGTTGCCGCCGCACGCGTAGAGGATGCCGTTCAGCACCGCCACCGCGAGCCCGTAGCGCGCCGTCGGCATCGGCGCCTTCGTGGTCCACGCATTGCTCACCGGGTCGTAGGCGAACATCGTCGCCTGCGGCGCCCCGGCCAATGCCCCGCCCACCACGTACAGGATGCCGTTCACCACACCCACCCCGTGGTGGTAGCGCGGGCTCGGCAGCGGCGCCCGTGGCTGCCACGCGTCGGTGATCGGATCGTAGACCTCGTTGGTCGCGAAGGTCGTCGAGCAGCCGCTCTCGCCGCCCACCACGTAGATCTTGCCGCCGATCACGCCCGCCCCGCACGTGCCGCGCGCGGTCGGCATCGGCGTCTTGCTGCTCCACAGGCCGGTCGCAGGATCGAACGATTCCAGCGCGGCCGTGCGCCCGCACGCGCTCACCACGCCCCCGACCACGTACACCTTGCCGCCGACCTCCACCGCCCGCGCGCTGTACCGTCCCGTCGGCATCGAGGGGCGCAACGCCCAGGCCCCGCCGAGCGCCTCGGGCGTGAACGCTTCCACCACGGCGAGGTAGGCGGTGCTGCCCTGCGGAGTACCACCGATCGCGTAGAGCAGGCCGCCGGCGGCGACCGAGGTGAGTTCAATGCGCGGTGTCGGCAGCGGCGAGGCGAGCGACCAGGTGTCGGTGCACGGGTCGTAGCCCTGCACGATGCCCGCTCCTTGGGGGGTCTCACCGCCCACCACGTACACCCGGCCACCGGCGGACGCCGCGCTCGTCCAGACGACCGGCACCGGCATCGACGCCTTCGCCTGCCAGGTGTTGGTCAGCGGATCGTATGCCTCCACCGCCTGGCTGCCGGGGTTGTTGCCGCCGCACGCGTAGAGGATGCCGTTCAGCACCGCCACCGCGAGCCCGTAGCGCGCCGTCGGCATCGGCGCCTTCGTGGTCCACGCATTGCTCACCGGGTCGTAGGCGAACATCGTCGCCTGCGGCGCCCCGGCCAATGCCCCGCCCACCACGTACAGGATGCCGTTCACCACACCCACCCCGTGGTGGTAGCGCGGGCTCGGCAGCGGCGCCCGTGGCTGCCACGCGTCGGTGATCGGATCGTAGACCTCGTTGGTCGCGAAGGTCGTCGAGCAGCCGCTCTCGCCGCCCACCACGTAGATCTTGCCGCCGATCACGCCCGCCCCGCACGTGCCGCGCGCGGTCGGCATCGGCGTCTTGCTGCTCCACAGGCCGGTCGCAGGATCGAACGATTCCAGCGCGGCCGTGCGCCCGCACGCGCTCACCACACCCCCGACCACGTACACCTTGCCGCCGACCTCCACCGCCCGCGCGCTGTACCGCCCCGTCGGCATCGAGGGGCGCGGCGCCCAGGTCCCCCCCTGACCCAGCGCCAAGGACGCCGACCAGGCGGCGACCGCGCAGTGCGACATCGCGCGCGGCCACCACCGCCGCGCGCGGTGGTCCGACGGCTGGCAACGGGGAGCGGAACGGACGAGACTTCCTGCCGGGGTCGGCGAGGACACGATCGACGCTGGTTCGAGCATGGATGACCTCTGCCCCTGCAAGGGGAGGCCATCCGCCGACCGGACGAAAAGCGGTCAGCGCCTGGCCGGCCGCGCCACCAGCCGGAACCCGTCGTTCCAGCCGATCCGGTTCGGATCGCCGTCTCCACGCGACGCGGCGCGGAACATCCGGGCATCGGAGGACATCCACCCGCCGCCGCGCCACTCGGTCCGGTCGAGATTGTGGGTACGGTCGAGCTTCTTCCCGAAGGCCAACCACTCGAGCACGCCGCCGGCGAGATCCCGCACTCCGTAAGGGGACTCGTCGGCGAGGAACCGAAGCACCGGCTCGCTCAACCCGAACTCGCTGCGCGCCGGCTGGCTGCTGCAGAACGTCCACGCGAACGCGTTTCCCCACGGGAAGAAGCGCGCGTCAGCGCCGCGCGCGGCCTTCTCCCACTGTTCGGTCGTGGGCAGATCGTACTCCCAGGGCTCGCCCCGCCTGCGTGCCTCGGCGTTCCGCCATTCGACGAAGTCCTGCGCATCGACACCGGTGATGTCGTGCACGGGTCGGCGGGGATCGCCGTCCGGCTCGTAGCGGCCGGCGACGACCCTCCAGAGCAGACGCCCCTCGAAGTCGCGCGGCACGAGGCTTCGTCCATCGAGCCGCTGCCGCGTTGCCTCGGCGTTGAGGAACTCCGCGTACTCCGCCTGGGTGACTTCAGCGCGGGCGATGAAGAATCCGGGTAGCTGCGTCTCGCGGCGCTCGCCCGCGCCTTGGGCGTGCGGATCGCCGCCGTAGATGCTCGGACCGGGGGCGACGTACTGGAACCCAGCCGGCGTCGCACCCTCCGGCAGCAGGTCGGCGCGCATCCAGGTCACCATCCCGCGCCCCAGGTTGAGGGGCAGGCGCAAGTCGTGGTGGCCCGGCCTGACCAAGACCAACAGGTACGAGCCCGGCGGCATCCGCACGGGATCGAGGGGCACTTCGCCGAGGACGTTGTCGGGCGTGAACAAGAGCGGATACGCGGTGAGCACGCCCGCGAGCCCGATGTCCCTGCCCGGCGTGAGCATCATCCGGCGCAAGGCCCCACCGGCGATGACGCCGAGCTCCAAGCCGGCCTCCGGCACCGGACCTGCGGCCGCTTCGGCAGCGTTGCCCACGCGCACTCCAAGCTCGGCGCCAAACGAAGAGCCTCGGCGCGCGGTGACCGTGCGCTCGCCGCCGGCGCTGCTGAACACCGCGTCGTACTCGGTCCCCGGCGGCAACCGCGCATGGGCCGACTCGGCGTCGTACTCCTGGCGCACTTCCTGGTCCCCCAGCCGGATCAGGCGGTCCAGTCGCGTGACTCCGGCCCGTGCCGCTGTGCCGGCGGCCTCCACGTCCAGCACCCAGACCGCCTCGTGGACCCTTGCACCCGCGAGGGTCGCGACCAGATCACGCGGCTCGACGCCGGCCGCGGCTGCCGCCGACCCCTTGCCCACGGCCTCCACCGCGAGCACGACCTCACCGGGTCCCAGGGGCGAAGGTTCCGTTGCGGTCGGGAGCTGGATCTGGCCGCGGCTTGGATGGAACGGGACCGGCACCAGCCGCGGCTCCGCATCCGGCCGCAGGCGCGAGTGCAGTTCATGACGGAACAGATGGATCCGGGCACCGGGCGGCGACCCCTCCACGGTCAGCGTGCCCTCGCCGGCCAACTCGGCCTGGTGGCGGCGCTCGTGGTCGTGCTCCTTCACCTTGGCCTCGTACGCCTCCGCCACCGCCTGATCGTCGGCGCTGATCGCGGTGCGCCAGCGCGCCAGGTACAGCTCTGCCAGCCCCGCCTGCACTTCGGGCCTTCCGGACACGTGCCGTTCGGCGCGGGTCAGCGCCTCGCTTGCAGCCACCATGTGCGTCTCGGCCTTCACCACGAGCTGGTGGGTCCGCTCCTCCTCGCGAGGCCAGGCCAAGGGATCGGCCAACGGCGCGCGCGCGAGCAGCACGGCATCGCGCAGATCCGCGGCCCGCTGTCGCGACGCCACGATGGCGGCCACCGTCTCCTGGAATGCGGTCAGCTCGACCCGCGCATCCTTCAGGGCCTGCGCGTGGGCCGCGGCAGCGGCTGCGGCACGGACCACGTCGCCCAGCTCGCGGACCTGGACGTCCTCGGAATCGAGCACGGTCGCCCGCGCCACGGCCTGCTGCGCAGCCGGGACGTCACCCGCAGTGAGCGCCTCGCGCGCGCTGGCGAGATGGCGCCGGAGGTCGGCGCGCGCGCCGGCCGCCCGCACCAGGGACATCCCGCCGAACACGGCGCCGGCGATCGCCAGGGCGACGGCCGCTGCACTGGGCGCCGGGTGCCGGAGCAGCAGGCGGTGCGTGCGGGTCAACGGCCCCGCCGGCCGAGCCTGGATCGGGCGGAGGTTGAGGAGGTTGCGCAGGTCCTCCGCGAACGCCGCCGCAGTGGCGTAGCGACGGGCCGGATCCTTGTCCATGGCGGTGAGGCAGACCGTCTCCAGGTCGCGCGGGATCTGCGGATTGAAGCGCCGCGGCGGCGACGGCTGGCTCGTGAGCACGGCGTGGAACACGCGCTCGGTCGTGTCGCCACCGAATGGGCGCCGCAGGGTCAGCGCCTCGTAGAGCGTCACGCCCAGGGCATACACGTCGGTGCGCGGCCCAACCTGCTGGCGGCCCGCGATCTGCTCCGGTGCCATGTAGGCCGGCGTGCCCGGGCCGATGCCCGAGCGCGTGACCGTCGCCGCGTCGTCGCCGCGGGCAAGGCCGAAGTCGACCAGGTGCGGCTCGCCGTTTCCGTCGACCATGATGTTCCCCGGCTTCACATCACGGTGCACGAGACCCTCGCGGTGCGCGTAGTCGAGCGCGCCCGCGACCTTGATCGTCAGCCGGGTCACCGCCTCGACATACGAGCCGGCGGTGTCCGTACGTGCCAGGGTGGCCGTGGCAGTCGTTGCCGTCGGGCCGAGGTCGGCCGCCTGCAACGCCGACGTACCGGCACCAGCGTGGCGGGCCAGGATCGCGTGCAACGACTCGCCCTCGATGAGATCCATCGTGAACCACAGCGCCTCTTGGGACTCGCCGACGTCGTGGATCGCCACGATGTGCGGGTGACGGATCCTGGCGAGTGCCCGCGCTTCGCGCCGGAAGCGTTCGTTCGCGCCGGGCGGGTCCGCCAACGAACGGGGCAGGACCTTGACGGCGACGTCGCGGTCGAGCAGCGGATCATGCGCGCGGTACACGGTGGCCATGCCGCCGCTGGCCAGACGGCCGCGAAGCTGCAGGCGGCCGAGCCCCGGGACGTGGTGCGGCGGCTCATTGGCGCCGGCGGCTAGTCGCAGCACGCGCAGGGTTTCGTAGATTCCCCGGGCCAGCTCCGGGTGCGCGGCGCGGGCAATCGTCGCGGCTTCCGCGTCGTCCTTCGCCGCCGCGCCCGGCGTCGGGAGTCGATGTTCCGCGTCGCTGGCGCGTCCGGACTGCATGCCAGCGGAGCATAGCCCGAACGTCACGGACCGCGGCGTGGACGCGGCGCTCGCGTGGCGATCAGGTGACCAGGTCTCCTGGGTCCGGGGTGCTCAGGGCCATTGCCCCGGGACGACCGACGCGCATCTGGCTCCACGCCGCAAAGCCCGGCCGGTATCCGGTCCGCCTCGAGCGAGAAGGACGCACCGAAGCGCAGGGGTTGAGGGCTCAGAGCATGGGGATCGTGAGGTGGGGATGGTAACTCGTCGGTGTGGTCACGGGCCATCGCGCCTGACCGACCGATCCACCGATCCGCAGCCGCGCGACTCCGCCACAGGTGAAGTACTCGCACCCGAGGCCCAAGACGCATGTCCCTGCGCGCTCCGCCGACCCGACGAGGATCCGATGCGCCGCCGACCCGCCTCCACATCTCTCTTCGCCTGCCTCGCACCGGCCGCTGCGCCCTGCGCGCAGGTCGCGCGCCCGATCCCCTATCCCATCACCGAACCCGTCGGCTGTGCCGAGGCGGTCGCCGCCGGCACGCGCACCGAACTCGGCGAACCCGGCGCCAAGTACTGCACCAACTACGTCACTACGCGAGGAGCAGCCCGTCGACATCGCGCACTGGCTCTCCGGCAAGAAGACGAAGACCCTGCGCTCTTGGACCCGGCGTCAAGCGCTCGAGGTGAACCCAGGGGTGCTGACCCTCGACATGTCGGCGCGCAACAACGTCTGGGAGAGCAAGTGAAGGCGCGGCGCGGATGAGTGCCGGGCCACAGGACCCGGGATCGCCCGACCGTTCGGACCTCGAGCATGCCTACGACCGCTGGGCCGCCGGCTACGACGACGACCACAACCTCACGCGCGACGTCGCCGCGGCTTCGCTGCGCCGACAGCCGCTGCGCCTCGACGGTCGCTCCGTGCTCGAGATCGGCTGCGGCACCGGCCGCAACGCGGCGTGGCTCGCGCAGCGCGCCCGGGCCGTGATCGCGCTTGAGTTCTCCGCGGCGATGCTCGAGAGCGCGCGCGCCCACGCGCCGGGCGGCCACGCCCGCTTCGTGCGCCACGACATCGCCACCCGCTGGCCGCTGCCCGGCGGCGCGGTCGACGTCGTGGTCGGCAGCGTCGTGATCGAGCACAACGGTGCTGGACCGCGGGCGGCAACGACTCGAGAATCGGGCTCGACGAGACGTGGGAGCTCTTCCACCCGGCCCTGGCCACGGCGGGTGCCCTTCGGCACCGCATGCCCGGGAGGCGCGGGCACGCCCGAGTCTCGGCGCGGCGACCGGACAGCTTCCATGCGCTGGTGGGACCCTCGAGGTACGGGTCCCTGCGGCCGTTGGCGCACGGTGCTCGCACCCGGGCGCTACCGCGAGGTCCGCGGCGGCGTTCTCGGTCGCCAACTCCCCAGCAGACGTTCCATCTCCGGGCGCTCCGCCGACTGGTCGCGCGGCAGCAACTGCAGGGCGACCTCCATGCTCGACGCAGCCAGAGCGGGATCGCCGACGGCGGCCTGGGCGCGCGCCAGCCAGGCCAACGCCAGCCACCCCCGCCGGCCGGCGATCGCGAGCGCGCTCGCCGCTGCCGACACGCCCGCGGCAGGGTCGCGCACTGCCGGGTCGATGCGCTCGTCGACGAGGGCCTGAACCAGGCGGACCTGCGCGTCGAGGTCGCGAGGGTTCTGTTGCGCCCAGCGCGCGCACTCGGCGAGCACTGCAGCATGGTCGCCGTCGGCCAGCAGGCGGCGGCAGAGGTTGTAGTGCGACGGCACATGCTTCGGCTCCGCCTCCAGTGCGCGGCGGAAGGCGGCCGTCGCGTCGGAACTCTCGCCGGTCGCCTCCAGCGCTCGACCGAGGTTGCACCAGGCATCGGCGAAGCGTGGCTCGGTGGCGAGCGCGCGCCGGTAGCCGGCGGCGGCCTCGGCGTACCGGTGCGCCTCGGCCAGCGAGTTCGCCAGGTTGTAGGAAGCCGCAGCGTGCGCAGGCTCCAGTTCCAGGCAGCGCCGCCAGGCGGCTTGGGCGGCGGCGGTCTCGCCGCCGTGGTGCAGCGCCACGCCGAGGTTGTAGTGGCCGTTGGCGAAGTCCGGCTCGAGCGTCAGGCAGCGCGAGAACTCACGCGCCGCGGCGGCGTCGTCGCCCAGGTCGTTCCACACCTTGCCGCGGCGGGAGTAGAAGACCGGTGACACCGCGATCGGCTCCGGCTCCCGCTCGAGCCAGATCCGTGCCTGCGCGGGTTCGACTCCGCGCAGGACCTCGGCGATCGTGAGCCAGATGGGTGGGCTGTCGGGCCAGAGCTGTGCGAGCGCCGCCGCGCACTCGCGGCGCGTCGCATCGTCGCCCACCTCGCCGACCGCCTCGGCCCAGGCCTGGTACAGCAGGCGACGGGGTGCAGGTGCGACCCGGATGGCGCGCGAGAGGTACGCTTGCGCGCGGTCCCACGCGCCGACGTGGCGCAGCGCGCCCCGGGCGCTCTCGAAGCGTCCGGCGAGGAACAGGTCCACCGGAGTCGTCAACGGCGGCAGGCTGGTCTCCAGCGCGCTCGCTTCGTCCTGGCGGCCCAGGCGGCGCAGACACTCCGCGCGCAGCAGCCCGAGGCCGGGGTAGCGCGCCACCGCCGCGGGCTCGCCTTCGAGGATCGTCGCCGCCCCGGCAGGCCGGTCTGCGGCGAGGCGCGCGAGCACCAGGCCGGCGAGCGCCTCGGGGTTGCCGGGGCTCGCTTCGATCGCGCGTGCGAACCATGGCTCCGCACGCGCCTTGTCCAGGCCGCGCAGGTGCGTGAAGCCGTTCTCGAGCGCCAGCTCCAGCGCTTGCTCGCGCAAGCGCTCGCGTCCGGCGGCGAACTCGGCGCGCCGCGCGAGGATGAACCCGGTGGTCCCGGCGATGGTCGGCACCGCCACCGCGAGGACTGCCGCAAGCGCGGCCTGCCAGGGCTCGCGGCGCGCCCAACGGCGCAGCCGCTGCGGGCGCGTCGCTCGCCGCGCGCTGACCGGCTGGTACGCGAGGAACGCGCGCAGGTCGGCGGCGAAGGCGGCCGCGCTCGGGTAGCGGCGCGCGCGCTCCTTCTCCAGGGCCTTGAGCACGATCGCGGCGAGGTCGGAGGGTATCGCCGGGTTGAGGGAGTCGGGGTCCTGGGGTTCGTCCCGCAGGATCCGTTGCACCACGCCGGGCGTCGTGTCGCTCTCGAACGGACGCGCGAGCGTCAGGCACTCGTACAGGGTCACGCCCAGCGAGAACACGTCGCTGCGCGCGTCGACGGCATCCGCCTGGCCCAGCGCCTGCTCCGGCGACATGTAGTGCGGCGTGCCCCCGAACGCGCCGGGTTGGGTGAGGGCCGGCAGGCTGACCTCGCGCGCGAGCCCGAAGTCGGTGAGCACCGCGGTCCCATCCGGCCGGACGAGGATGTTGGAGGGCTTGACGTCGCGGTGCAGGACGTGCGCGCGGTGGGCGTGGTCGAGAGCGGCGGCCACCTGGGCCACGAGGTCGACCACGGTCTCGCAATGGCCGCGGGCCCAAAACGTGTGCAACGGCGCCGGATCGCCGCGCGCCGCGGCGATCGCGGCGCCGAGTGCCTCGCCCCGGATGTCCGCTGGCAACTGCCCGCGCAGCGCTTCGAGGCCGCGATCCAGAGGCGCGCCGTCGATCAGCTCCATCGCGAACCAGTGATGGTCGTCGGAGCTGCCGACCGCGAGGACCTTCACGATCCCGGCGTGCTCGAGCCGCGACGCGGTCTGCGCCTCGCGCCGGAAGCGCGCGATGCTCGCCGCCGAGAGCGTGAGGTGCGCGCCCAGGATCTTCAGTGCGACGCGGCGGCCGAGCGAGAGCTGGCGCGCCTCGTACACGACCCCCATCCCACCGCGCCCCAACTCGCGCACGATCTCGAAATCGCCGATGCGGCGCGGGCCCGGCTCGGCGTCACCCGGCTCGTCGGTCGGCGCCGACCCGGCCAGCATCGGCTCCAGCAAGTCGCGCAGATCGGCGTGCTCGCGCAGGAGGGCCTCGCCGCCGTCGTCGAGGTTGGCCTCGAACAGCGCCTTGACCGCCTGGTGCAAGCGATCGGGGCCCGGGCCCTCGGACGGGGTGGCGGCCATGCCGGCGATTCAACGGCGGCGGCGCGGTGGGTCAAGCGGCGGTGGCCTGTGGACTCCGGAGGCCTCCTGCCGCTTTCGGCGGTGCGAGCCATCCGCTCGAGCACGCACCGATCCCCGCGGTCTGCACCATGAATCATCCCGCACGCCGAAGCCCCTCTGCTTTCGCTGCCCTGACCCTCGCCGTCGGCCTCGCCGCCCAAGGCGTGGTCGTACACTCCGCGCCGCAGGTGGCGCGGGTGCAGGTCGTGGCGGCGCCGCCCGCCGGGCCCGACGTGCCGCCGCCGCCGCGCGCCGTGGGGATCGCCCTCCCGCACCGCCATCTGCCGGTACCCGAGGGAGTCGCCACGCGGCCGCAGCCGGCTTCCCCCCCGACCCTGCCGGTGGTGCCGCACGGGGCTCCGGGCGCGCCTGGGCAGTTCCGCATGTTCACGAACAGCGTCGTGGCGCCCGCAGGGGCGTCGATCTCCGGCGGCACCGGCGAACCGACGGCGGTGGTCAACCGGGACACATGCCTGTTCACGGGCAATTGGTTTGCGGCGCTGTCCGGCGATGCGGGTGCGACGTGGACGCGGCTCAACCCCTACACGCGCTTTCCCGCGCTGGACGGGGGCTTCTGCTGCGATCAGCGCACGCTGCAGGTCGACAACCCGAACCTGACGTTCTGGCTGCTGGAGTACAGCTACAGCGCGACGACCCGGGCAGGCAGCCTGCGGATCGCGTTCGCGCGGGGCCGGGACGAACTGCGCAACGACCAATGGTCCTACTTCGATCTGGCGCCGCAAACGTTCGGGCTGGGGAACGACCGGTTCCTCGACTACAGCGACCTGTGCGCCGGGTCGTCGCACCTGTACGGCTCGTGCATCATCGGCAACGCGACCACGGGTCTCGCCGACGGCCTGTTGTTGTGGCGGGCGAGCCTGCAGGAGATCCAGAACGGCGGCACGGTGAACCTTCCGTTCTTCACGTCCGCGACGCTCGGCGGCTACGGCAGCTACCGCTTCGCCCAGGGTGCGAGCAACCCGATGTTCTTCGCGGCGCATGCAGCCACGGCCTGGCTGCGAGTCTTCGAATGGAGTGCAACGAATGCGTCCCCGACATCCATCAATCGCGCCGTGGCGACGTGGTCGGGGACACCCACGCCGGCGCCGGGGCCGGACGGTCGCGACTGGACCGGCTTCCGCTACACGAACGACTGCGTGCTCTCCGGATACGCCAACGCGGCCGAAGTGGGCTTCGCATGGACCTCCGGGGCGATCGCGGGACGACCCCGCAACTTCGTCCGCTTCGCCCGCTTCCGCACCAGCGACCGCGCCCTGATCGCGGAGCACGACATCTGGCACACCGACGTCGCCTACCACTTCCCGTCCTGCGCCACCAACGCCCAGGGCGAGGTCGGCGGCACGGTGGTGTACGGCGGCGGCACCTTCTTCCCGTCGGTGGCGGCGTTCATCGTGGACAACTACACGCCGTGGTCGGCGTTCGCCCTCAACGCCTTCCAGCCAGGCGCGGCCGGACCGGCAGCGAACCGGTGGGGCGACTACATGTGGACCACGCGGCACGCCCTGCACCCTGACACCTGGGTCGCGACGTCGTTCGCCCTGCGGACGCCCACGGGGAGCATCGAACCGCACTTCGGGTGGTTCGGCCGCGACGACGACGAACCCGGCTGGGTCGACCTGACCGTGACTACCGCCGGCGCCACGCCGCGGGTGCAGATCGAGCAGACCGACCGCAACGGACTGCGCGACGGCACGCCGACGTTCACGCGCACCTACGCGCCGCGGCAGGGGCTGCGCCTGTCGGCGCCCGCCCAGTTGGTGATCGGCGGGCTCGTGTACCCCCTGGATCGCTGGGTGTGGAACGGAGTGCTGCAGACGCCAGGGGTGGCGGTGCTCGACATCGACGACCTCGGCTGGCAGCGGCAACAGACGGCCGAGGTGCGCTACGTGGTGCCGGTGACGCTGCGGGTGTCGTCGCTGCCGGGGCCGGGGGCGTTCGTGCAGGTGAGTCCGAACGACCTGGGGGATTCCGGCAGCGGCACCACGACCTTCAACCGCGGCTACCGGCCATCGACGGCTGTCACCCTGACCGCGCCGGTCCAGCTCGGCAGCGACGTGTTCAGCAACTGGGCCCTCAACGGCGTGCCCCAGCCGTACGGGCAGCGGACGATCAGCGTCACGATGACCGGTTTCGTGGATGCCGTCGCCCAGTACGTGCCCGCGGCGCTCCTGGACGTGAGCTCGTTCCCGGTGACGGGGGTCCCGATCTCGGTGAGCCCGCTCGACCTCAACAGCCAGGGCAACGGCACGACGCCCTTCTCGCGCCGCTACAACGGCGGCACGCAGGCGACCCTGACGGCGCCTGCGACGTTCGGCACCGAAACCTTCGCCCAGTGGCTGGTCCAGGGTGGCCCGCGCCCGCCCGGGCAGGCGTCGATCCAGGTGACCGTGAACCTCGTGCAGTTCTGCGTCGCCGTGTACGTGCGACCGGGCGGGGGGCTGGTGTGGGCGCAGTCGACGCCGTCGGCGAGTCCGGGTCCGCGCTCGGACCCTGGCATGGTGTTCGATCCGGCGCGCAACCGGATGGTCCTGTTCGGAGGCAGCGGACTCGCAGACACCTGGGAGTACGATGGGACGACATGGACCCAGCGCGCCCCGGCCGTGGCGCCGAGCGGCCGCGGGCTCTTCGCCATGGCGCACGATCCACGGCGCGGGGTCACCGTCGTGTTCGGCGGCAGCGCCAGTGGCGCGCTCCGCAGCGACACGTGGGAGTACGACGGCACGACCTGGGCGCAGCGCTTGCCCGCGACGAGTCCGAATGGGCGTTGGGGCGCGGTGATGGCGTACGACGGTCAGAACGGTCGCATCGTCCTGTTCGGGGGCACGAACAATCAGGTCCACCTCGACGACACGTGGGAATGGGACGGCGCGACCTGGACCCAGCACTTCCCGGCCAACCGTCCGCCAGCCAGGCGCAGCCAAGGCATGGCCGACGATCCCGTGCGGCGGCGGGTCGTGCTGTTCGGTGGTCGAAGCAGTGCGTCGGCGGCCTTGAACGACACGTGGGAGTGGGACGGATCCGACTGGACGCAGCGCATCCCGGCGGCTTCGCCACCGGTGCGGAGCAACCCGGGCGTCGCCTTCGATCGCAATCGGGCTCGCATGATCGTGCACGGTGGTCAGGGATCGGGCGGACAATTGGGTGACACGTGGGAATGGGACGGGACCAGGTGGGCGCAGCGGGTGACCCTGGGGACACCCGGGCCACGCTCGGGCCCGGGGATGGCCTTCGACGCGGTGCGAGGTCGCGCCGTGCTGCTCGGGGGCTTCAACGGCTTCCTCCTCAACGACACATGGGAGTACTTCGCGGCCTGCGACGTCGTCGGCGAGGGTCACCCGGGCGGCGGCCTCCCGCTCACCTGCACGACCGCGCCGGTGCTCGGAACCAACTTCTGCCTCGCGTTTCCGAGCGCGCTCGGCAGCGGCGTCCTGGGCGTGGGAGTGGCGCCGCCGCTCTCGCCGCCGCTCCCCATCGCGCCGCCGCTGAGCTGCGCGCCCGGGGCCATGTTCACCGTGCCGATCGCGGTGCTCACGGCGAATGGCAACCCGGCCAACGTGTGCATCCCGCTCGCCGCGAACGCCGCCCTGCACGGTGCCGCGGTCATCCTGCAGGGTTTCGCCGTCGAGGCCGGCCCGTGCCTGCGGGCCACGGACGCGTTGGCAGTCGTGCTGCAGAAGCCGTAGCCGTGCAAATCTCAGCGTTCCTCGGCCAGGAGTTCCGGGAGACGCCCGGCGCGAAGATGACGGATCTTGTCCACGAGGCGCGGCAGGGCGCGGGTGAAGCGCATGTGCGCGGCCTTCGCCGAGATCCGCAGACGCTGCGCGATCAGGTCGAACGGCAACTCGCGCCACTGGCGGAGGATCAGGATCTCTCGATCGGCGGGGGGCAGGAACTCGAGCGCCAGACACACGAGGGCCTTCCACTCGTCGGCTGCGGCCGCCTCGCTCGGCGTCGTCAGCGGGCGCGCACTTCCCGTCAAGTCGAGCACGCTCTCACTGCGCAGCGGCTCCTCCCGGCGCACATCCCGGCGGCCGGCGGTGATCCGATCGAATTCGTCGCGCAACACGTTCTCGACCATCCGTGCCACGAGCGCCCGGAACTGTCCCACGTCGGCGAGCACGAAGCGCGGGCCGTCCCGCACCACGCGGATCACCGCGTCATGTACGAAGTCCTGCGTATCGCCGCCGGCGCGGAGCGTTGGCCCGAGCCGACGATGCACCTGCTCGGCGATCCACGGCAGTTCGGCGGCCAGCAACTCGTCGAGGGCCTGCGCGTCGCCTTCGTGCCACCGCTGGAGAAGCAGCGCTACTCGGGAAGCCTGTGCCATCAGCCTAGATGGCACAGGCCATCCAGCAGCTTGGCAAGGGCTTCCGGCATGGCGCGCGTGCCGGCCAATGCAGCCGCGGCTGATCGCGCCGCCGATTCGTGCTAGCATCGACCGACATCGTCGAAACGACCCGGAATCAGAGGCCCACGGACACACCCCCCATGCCTACCGAGACCTATCTCATGTTGGAGCCCGGTGGCGGCGAGAAGTTGCGCTTTCTCGACGAGAGCGAACTCGTCATCAAGACGTCCGGCGCGCCGGGCGATGACGCGATCGCGTTCTACGAGTACGTTGCCGCACCCTCCGCGAAGGGCTCCCCCCAGCACATCCATCACGCCCACGACGAGACCTTCTTCGTCGTCGACGGCCGGTTCGAATTCACGCTCGGGGAGAGGACCATCTCGGCCAGACCCGGCGCCTTCCTTCGCGTTCCGCGCGGCCAGCCGCATGGCTTCCGGAACGTCGGGTCATCCAAGGGCCGCATCGTCGGCACGTTCGGGCCGCGTTTTGCGCAGTACTTCAGGGAGCTCGCGGGAATCATCGAGCGAACGGGCGCCGCGCCGAGCCTGAAGGACTGGGTCGCGCTGTACGGGCGCTACGACACGTCCTTCTACGAACCACGCTGAGCCCTTCGTCGATCGATCTCTCCGGCGTCGACTTCCATGGCCCCTGTCGGGCCGGTTCCCGTATTCGCGTGCCAGCTTCGAGCGCGTCGCGCACCCTGCATACGCTGCGGTACGCTTGGGTCCCGGAGGCGGTGGTGGAGGCCTACCTGGGTGAGGCTCGCCGGAGCGGCAGGCTGATCAGCGTGGCCGGGCTGCTCCGGGTCGCGGCGCGGGGTTCCGCACCCAAAGGGAATCACATCGGTCGCGAGGACTCCCGCGTGACCCCGCGCCTCGACATCCTGGGCGCGGTGCGGCGCGTCTTGGAAAGTGGAGCTCACGGTCGGACTTCCCGTACGCACGCGCGTGCTGCTGCCCGCCGCCCGCCATCTTGATCGGGATTCGCGCGACCCTCTGCAGGGCAATGTCCTGGTGCTCGCGGATGCCCAGCCCGGCGCGTGGCTCTCGCGCCTCTCGGGCTCTCGCGACGCTTGCGAGGGAATCGCGATACTTCCCGCCGACCCTAACGCACCGTGGATCCGCGATCTGGGACGCCACGACTGGACGACCTGCTTCCTCCCGGGTCCTGCGCCGCGCATCGTCGCGTACGTGGGCGAACGGCGGCACGCGTTCTTCCTTGTGTTCCGGACGATGGGGACGGTGGTGAGGACGGCGCGGGGGTGACGTGACCCCGTCGGCCAAGCGAGTGACGAGTGACGAAGGGTGACGGGTCACGCGGGTGGTCTGACGGCGTCGGACCCGGGGGGGGCGGCCGCAACTACAGCGGACGTACGTCACCCGGTTGCCCGCGGTCCCCGCGCGAACCCGCGTGTCCGCCGAACGAGTGGTTCTTCGAGGCGGCTGCCGTCGGGGGTGGGCGCCGCGCGCAGGGCCGCGAACTCCAGCCTTCCGCCGCGACCCAACTCGCGCGCGTGCCGCATGGCGCCTTCCTCTCCCTCAACACCTCGTCGGCGACGGCGTGCCCACCTGAGCTGGCCCTTCAGTTGGAGGATCTCCCCGCGGAGCGATCGTGCTCAGCCTCACGGAGCCAGCGAGCGAGGGCCGGCGGGCGCCACGCTGATCGCCGCCTTGCACGACCTGCGGATGCGCGCGCGCTGGGAGTGCCGCGGGGGCAGGGGCGCTTGGGGTGGCCAGGAGCCGCGGTTCGGAGCCCCGGCGCCAGGGACCATCGTGGGGCGTGTGACGACAGCTTGCGAGGCGTGTCTTCCATGGGCTGCAAAGGCCGCGAATGCTCGTGCGGCGCGCGAGATTCATAGCGAAGCTCCCTTGTCGTGGTCTCTTCCACTGCGAGGTCCGAGCGGCCCTGGAAGCCCTGGACAACACCATCGCCGGCGGCCCTCTCTGGCGTCGCATAGCGACGCATCGACCCTGTGGGTTGCGGCCGCCGGCCGCGATGGGTGGATCGTGTGTGTCGGCACGATGGCGTCGGCGGAACCCTCGGTCAACCGGTCAACCAAGTGTGTCCTGAGGGCATCAGCCGAAAGCAGCAGCCGTCACCGCTGCGGAACTGGAACGACCTCGCGCTCCCTGTCCTTCCGCAGCACCCATGCGCCGCACGATTCGTCGGAGCCGTAGCTGCACAGCACAACGCCGTACTCCTCGGCCGCGTCCACGAACTCGTGTTGATCGAGGAACGATTGCATGCTCGTGATCACGCCCGCGACGTCGCCCCACTGCTTCCCTCTCACGCCACCAACGAACAGTTTGCGCCGCGCCCGGACGTCGGCCAGCTTGCAGAAGTCGTATTCGCGATCGACTGAATCACTGAATCTGGACTCCACTCGATCTCCGCTGCGAGTAGGAGGCACCGGTAGCCGAAGTGGTCGTCCGGGTCGGCGCCCGGCGTGTCCTGCTAGACGGCGATGTCGACTAGTTTCACTTGCCGACGCCGAAGTTTCTAGTGGTCTGAGGCAGAAATGAAGACGATTCTCTGTCCGGCTGAGTTCGGCGC
>CAYQMF010000111.1:0-23940 GCA_964418595.1 uncultured candidatus Brocadiaceae bacterium | reverse complement strand
GCGAACCTCGAGTTCATGGACGGCACGCGCGGCGCGCACGCCTCGATCAGCGGCGTGTCCGGCGTGGCGACCAAGACCTCGTACGCGACCTTCCTCCTCTATTCGCTGTTCCACTCCGACGCGCTCGGCAGCGGCGCGGTGAACGCCAAGGCGCTGGTCTTCAACGTCAAGGGCGAGGACCTGCTCTTCCTCGACCAGCCCAACCGCAAGCTCGACCCGGCGACCCGCGCCCGCTACGCCCAGCTCGGCATCGAGCCCGGCCCGTTCCGCAGCGTGAAGATCTACGCGCCGACGCGCCGCGGCAGCAAGACCCTCATCCCCGACACCGGCAGCCGCCAGGAAGGGGTCGTGCCGTACGTGTGGACGCTGCGCGAGCTGGCCGCGAACCACCTGCTGCGCTTCTGCTTCACGGAGTCGATCGAGGGCCGTTCCCAGCTCGGCTATGTGATCCAGCGGGTCGAGCGCGAGTTGGAGCTGGCGTCGCGCGACACCCTGCCGAGCGACCCTGGCCTCGTCATCGACGGCCAGCGGCTCACCAGCTTCGACGAGCTGGCCGACCTGCTCGACGGCGCCATCCTCGACACCTGGCTGCGCGGGCAGGCCGCGGCCGGCACCGTCGATGCCTTCCGTCGTCGGCTGCACGCCGCCGCGCACCGGATGGGCCACCTCGTGCGCGGCGACGCCGCCGCAGCCGGGCACGCGGTCGCCTGGCAGGACCAGCAGGTGACCGTCGTCGACATCCACTCGCTGCACGCCATGGCGCAGATGTTCGTGGTGGGCGTGCTGCTCGAACGGATGATGGAGGAGAAGGAAGCCAAGGGCACCAGCCGGCCGCTGGTGTTCGTGGTCCTCGACGAGCTGAACAAGTACGCGCCCCGCGAGGGCGACAGCCCCATCCGCGACATCCTGCTCGACATCGCCGAGCGCGGCCGATCGCTCGGCATCTCGCTGCTCGGCGCGCAGCAGACCGCGAGCGAGGTGGAGCGCCGCGTCGTGTCGAACGCCGCGCTGCGCATCGTCGGCCGCCTCGACGGCGCCGAGGCCGACCGCGGCGAGTACGCCTTCCTCGGCAAGGCGGCGCGCGCGCGCGCCATGCTGCTGCAGCCGGGCACGATGATCGTCGCGCAGCCGGAGATCCCGGTGCCGATCCTGCTCACGTTCCCCTTCCCGGCGTGGGCGACGCGGCCCGACGAGGCTGCGACCACGCCGAAGGACCCCTTCGCGCGCACGGTCCTGCCGACGCCGCCGCCGAAGGAGCCATGAGGCTCGTCCACACGAGCGACTGGCACGCCGGACGCCAGTGGAAGGGCGTCGACCGGCTCGCGGAGCTGGACGCGGTGCTGGCGCACCTCGCCGGGTGGGTTTCGCGCGAGAGCGTCGACATCCTGCTCGTGACCGGCGACGTGTTCGACACCGGAGCGCCGCTGGCCGACGCGGAGCGCGTGGTCTTCCGCTTCCTGCGCCGCATCGGCGACCTCGGCGTGCAGACGGTGGTGATCGCCGGCAACCACGACAGCCCCTCCCGCCTGCAGGCGTGGGGTCAGTTCGCGGAGCTGGCCGGCGTGCACGTGGTGGCCCGCCCCGCGCGCGGCGATCAGGGCGGCGTGCTGCGCCTGACGACGAAGCGCGGCGAGCGCGCGGTGATCGCGGCGTTGCCCTTCGCGAGCATGAAGGACCTGGTCGCCGCGGCGCAGCTCGCGGACGACGACACTACCGCGCGGCAGGCCTACGCCGACGGCATGCGCCGCATGATCGAGCACCTCGCCTCGCACTTCGAGGCCGGCGCCGTCAACGTGCTGATGGCGCACACGCACCTGCAGGACGCCGTGCTCGGCGGATCGGAACGGCGCGTCCACGTCGGCGAGCAGTGGGCGGCCACGCCGCAGGCGCTGCCGAACGACGCGCACTACGTGGCGCTGGGCCACATCCATCGGCCGCAGGCGGTGGCGCCGCCGTTGCGCGCCGAGTACGCGGGCTCTCCCCTGCAGCTCGACTTCGGCGAAGAAGGCGACGCGAAGTCGTTCGTGGTCGTCGACGCCGTACCCGGCACACCGGCGAAGCTCACCCGCGTGCCGTACGAGGGCGGCCGCACGCTGCACACGGTCACCGCGTCCCTCGCCGAACTCGAAGCGCAAGCCGACGAGTTGCGCGACCTCGGCTGGCTGCGCGTCCGCGTGCCCTGCGAGCGCCCGGATCCCGACGTGGCGGGCAAGGTGCGCCGGCTCCTGCCCGACACCGTCGTCGTCGAGGTGCAGCTCCCGGAGCGCGACGAGGCCACGCCCGACCTGCACCTGCCGGCCGCCGACCAGCCACCGCGCGAGCTGTTCCGCGCCTACTTCGCCCACAAGCACGGGCGCGACCCCGACCCCGCCGTGCTCACGGCGTTCGATGCCCTGCTCGCGACCGCCGATCCGGACGCCGCCTCGTGAGACCGCTCCGTCTCGTCGTCGAGGGCTTCACCGCATTCCGGGCCCGGCAGGAGATCTCCTTCGCCGACCTCGCGCTGTTCGCCATCGCGGGCGCCACCGGCGCCGGCAAGAGCACGATCCTCGACGCGATGATGTACGCGCTCTTCGGCCGGATCCCGCGCCTCGGCGGCGTCGGCTACCAGGAGATCATCTCGCACGGCGCGGCGCGGCTGGCGGTGACCTTCGACTTCGTCGTGCGCGGCCGGACGTTCCGCGTCGTGCGCGCACTGAAGCGCGGCGGCACCACCACCACGCAGCTCGCGGAATTGGACGCCGGCGGCAACGAGCAGCCGCTCGCCGACAAGGTGAAGGACGTCGATCGCCGGATCGAGGCGATCCTCGGCCTCGACTTCGAGGCGTTCGCGCAGGCGGTGGTCCTGCCGCAGGGCGAGTTCCAGTCGTTCCTGAAGGCCCCCGCCGGCGACCGCCGCCGGATGCTCAGCCGGCTGCTGCGCCTCGAACGCTACGACGCGATGCGCGCCGACGCCGCCAAGCGGACCCGCACCCTCGAGCAGCACATCGGGAGTCTCGAGCGCCGCCTCGCCGACGACTACGCCGGCGTCGATGCGGCGCAGGTCGCCGCGATGCAGACCGCACTCGCCGACGCCGACGAGAAGCTCGTCGCGTTGCACGCCGACGTGACGCGCGCCGAGAAGGCACTCGCCGAAGTCGCCGCGCGCGCCGAGCAAACCGCGACCCTCGCGACCCGCGTCGCCGAGCAGAACGAGCTCACCGAAACCCGGCCCAAGATCGACGCCGCGCGCGCGCGCCTGCTCGCGGCGCAGCAGGCCATCGGCCTGCGCGAGGTGTTCGCCACGCTCGCGCCGGCCGCGCAGGCGGCGACCGAGGCGGCCGAGGGCGTGCGCACGAGCCGCACCACCCACGCGGCGGCGCTGGCGGCGGCGACCACGGCAGCGAAGGGAGTGGAGTCCGCCGAACTCGCGGCCGCGGAGCTGCCAGCGCTGCGCCAGCAGGTCGCGCGCCTCGACGAAGCGGTGGGCCTCCAGGATGCCCTGCGCGACGCGCAGCAGCGCGTCACCGACGCCAACACCGAGACGCAGACCGCAAGGGACAAGCACACGGGACTCCGCGACGCTCTTCCGCCCGCGACGACCGCCGCGGAGAAGGCCCAGTCCCATCTCGCCGCCGCCGACGCCGCGCTGGCGAAGCTCGGCTACGCGCCGGAGCGCCACGCTGCTCTCGGCTCGCTCGCCGAACCGGCGCGGCAGGTCACGGGTGCCGAGACGAACTGCGCGGCGCTGCAGAGTTCGCTCGCCGACGAGGCGAGCACGGTGACGACGCAGCAAGCCGCGCACACCGCCGCAGCCGCGGCGGCGGCAGCGGCGGACGAAGCCGTGACCAAGGCCGAACAGGCTCTGCGCGCCGCCGAGGCCGCCCGCGAACGCGAGCTGCGCACACACCACGCGCACCTCGTGCGCCAGGACCTCCGCCAGGGCGAGCCCTGCCCGGTGTGCGAACAGACGGTGTCCTTGGTTCCCGCGGTGCCGGCAGGGGCGCGCGAAGACCTCGCCGCGGCCGATGCGACGCGCGCTCGCGCGCAGGATCGCGTCGCAGCCGCGCGCGCCGACGCCAAGGCGGCCACCAAGGCGGCGTCCGCGACGGAGACGAAGCTTCGCGAGGCGACGGGGCGCCGCGACAAGGCACGCGAGCAACTCACGGAGAGCGAAGCGCTGCGCGACGCGGCCCGCACCGCGCTCGAGGCGGCGATCCGCGACCTCGCGCTCTCGCCTCCCCCACCCGCCGACGCGACCGCGATCCTCGCGGAGGAAGTCCGGCTCGCTGGCCTGCGCGCCACGTGGGACCTCGCGCAGCGCAAGCAGCGCGACGCCGAGCGCGCGCAGGTCGCGACAGCGGCGACGCTGGCCACGCTCACCAAGGACGAGGCCGACACGGCAAGCGCCCTCGCCGCCGCGCAGACCCGCCTCCGCACCGCGCAGCAGCAGGCCGACGCCGTGCTGGCGAAGATCAAAGCGGTCGCCGGCGACCAGGAGCCTTCGCTCCTCCGCCGCAAGCTCGCCGCGCGCGCGGAGCAACTCGTGCAGGCGCTCGCCACCGCCAAGGAGGTCGTCGCCAGCAAGGACGCCGCCGTCGAGGTCGCGACCGCCGCGCTCGAAGGCGCCGAGAAGCAGGCCAGGGCCGCGGCGAAGGTGCACGCGGACCTCGCCGCCGACGTCGCGCGCCGCAGCAAGGCCGCGGGCTTCGCCTCGGAAGCCGATGCGCACGAAGCGCTCCTCGACGACGACGCCATGCGCGCGCTCGAGGCCGAGGTCCGCGAACACGACGCGCGCTGTACTGTCCTCGCCCTGCACATCCGCGACCTCGAGGCCGCGCTCGGGGAACGCCGCGCCACGGCCGCCGACGTCGCGGCGAGCGAAGCCGCGAAGCTTGCCGCCAACAAGGCCCACGCCGACGCCACCGAAGCGCGGACCCGCCTGCACGAGCACCTCACCCGCACGCAACTCGCCCTGCGCAAGGCGCTCGACCTGCGCGAGGAGCTGGCCACGGCCAAGGTCGACGCCGAGGTGTACGGCATCCTCGCCCGTGAGCTGCAGACCGACGGCTTCCTCGACTTCCTGCTGCAGGAGTCGACGCGGCAGCTCGTGGCCGGCGCCTCCGTGCGCCTGCGCGAGCTGAGCGCCCGCTATTCGCTCGAGACCCGCGCCGGCGACTTCCTGGTGGTCGACCACGACAACGCCGACGAACAGCGCAGCGTCGACACGCTCAGCGGCGGCGAGACCTTCCTCGTGTCCCTCGCGCTCGCGCTCGAGCTGAGCGCGCAGATCCAGGCCACCGCCGGCGCCGTCGAGTTGGACAGCATCTTCATCGACGAAGGCTTCGGCACCCTCGACGCCGAGACGCTCGAGGCCGTGGCCGGCGCGATCGAGTCGCTCCCGCACTCCGGCCGCATGGTCGGCATCATCACGCACGTCACGGAGCTGACCGAGCGGATGCCGGCGCGGCTCGTCGTCGAGAAGGGCGCGGAGTCGTCGAGCGTGCGGCTGGTGACCGGGTGAGGCAGCGGCTCGCAGCTCTGCCGCCTACCGCACGACTTCGATCAAGCCCGCCGGGACGTAGCCCTCGCGCTCGCCGGCCCGCACCTTGGTCCAAGTCGGCCCCTCGCCGATCACGTCGACGCTCGCGCCCCGGCGCAGCTTGGCGACCGCGGCGAGGCCTTCGCGCGGCTCGGCGACGATGTCGGCGTGCGGGGCGGTGACGATCGCGTGCGGCAGGCGCGCCGGCAGCAGCCAGAGCAACTCGACGGCGAGGAGCAGACCGGGGACGAGCAGGACTGAACCGAGGATCCGGAACACGCCGCGTCGACCGCCCAGCACGAAGAGTGCGGCGGCGAGCGCGTGCAGGGCGACGGCCAGCCAGAGCCGCTCGCGCGGCGTGAGCGAGTCGCGGAGCGCAGCGACCGCGTGGGCGAAGGGTTCGCCTTCCGCGCTGCCGAGGTCGAGTTTGCGCCGCACGAGCGCGATGTTGGCGGCGAGCTGCGGGTCGCGCGGCAGGCCGAGGCGCGCACGCTCGTAGGCCGCGAGCGCCGCTCCGAAGTCGCCCAACCGATAGCGGGCGTTGCCGAGGTTGTAGAAGACGCGGCGGTCGACGTCGCGCTGGGCGGTCGCCGCCTCGAACGCCTTCGCCGCGGCGGCGTAGTCGCCGCGCCGGTAGGCGGCCTCGCCGACGGCGATCTGGTCGGGGGCACCTTGGGCCTGCGCCCCGAGCGACCCGGCGAGCGCCGCGACCAGCAGCACCGCGAGCGCACCCGACGACGGTCGCTTGATCCGCACGGCTTCGAGCGCAGCGACGACCTGTTCGGCGCGCGCGGCGTCGATCCCGCCGCTGCCGCCGTAGCGCGCCGCGACCCCGGCGTCGACGGCGGCGACGATCTCGTTGGCGAGTCGGTCTTCGACGCCATGCGCGCGCAGGCGCGCGCCGAGGTCGGGACCGATGATCGCCGCGTCCGCCACGGCGAGCCGATCCGCGAGATACGCGACCAATGCCGCCGATGGTCCCTCCGCGGCGAGCGCACGCGCGAACGCCTTGCGCGCGCCGCGCTCGCGCTGACCGGCCACGTCGGCGCGCCACGCCGCGCGCCGGCGCAGGAACGCCACGCAGGCGAGCGCGAGCGCCCACGGGGCGAGCATCGACAGCAACGCCACGCCGCGATCCGGACGCTGCGGGGCGGGCGCCGGCGCGCTCTCCGCGAGCGGTTGCATGTCGAAGATGTCGTCGACGCCGAGCACCACCGGCGCCGGCGCCTCGCCCGGCAAGGCCTCGAGGCCCTCGCCCTCCGGCAGCGCCTCGACGCCGAGCGGGATGGGCCGCGTCTCGACGGCGACGAACCGCTCGACGCCCGGCGTCGTGTCGAAGAAGTTCCAGCGCACGGCGGGCAGTTCGCGCACCGTCGCCGCGAGCGGCGTGAGGTCGTAGGTCACCTCGACCAGTCCCGTGTCGCGACGCTCCTTGGTGCCGAGCACATGGAACCCCGCGACCTCGCCGAGCTCGGGCACCTTGAGGAACTCGGTGTTGCCCGCGCCGCGGATCGACACGATCAGCTTCACGCTGCTGCCCACGCGCACGCGGTCGCGGTCGGCGCGCGCGTCGATCGTGAACCGGCCCACGGCACCGTAGAACGGGCTCGGCCGTCCCGCCTCCGGCAGCGGCAACACCTCGACGTCGACCGCCGGCGCATCGACGTAGAACATCTTGGTCACCGGCACGCGCCGCGGCCGGAAGAAGTCTTCGACCACGCGGTACTGCCCGGTCTCGGCCTCGAACCCCATGATCGCCGCGGGGATCGTGAGCGTGCCCACGCGCGACGGCAGGTAGGCGCGCTCCAGCCGGCAGGTGAAGAAGCTGTGGCCGCCGCGCGCCGGGCCGTCGACCTGCTGGGTCGGCAGCAGCGTGCGGTCGTGCACGAGGTTCACCACGCGGCCGCGCTCCGGCGCTGGCGACTCGATCCGCACCGCGCCGTCGAGCCGCTGCAGCCAGGGCGCGACCAGTTCGATGTTCAGGTAGGGCTCGCCGTTGCTCGCCTGGTTCTGGGTGACCTTCACGCCGCTGTCGACGCTGAACTCGAAGGTCACTCGCACCGGCTCCTGCACGTACACGCGCTTGGGTTCGACGCGCATCGTCAGCGACCCGAACTTGCTGCCCTCGATGTCCTTCACCGCTCGCAGCGTGAGCTGCGGCGTGCGCTCCACGCCCTTGCCGGTGGGCACGTCGAAGGGCGGGATGGTGAACTCGCCGACGCGCAACGGCCGCACCTGCACGAGCCAGTCGACCCAGGTCTCGTTGATGGTGCGGAAGCCGTCCGAGTACATCCGCTGCTGCGTGCTCGGCCCCTGCAGTTCGAAGACCAGGCCATCGACCACCGGCAGCGTCGGTGGCGCGACGCGGGTGTTGGTCACGAGCCGGAGCCGGATCCGACTCTGCTCCGGGAACACGACCACCGCGGGGTCGGGCCCGGCGACATCGAGCACCGACTGACCCTGCGCCTGCGGCAGGAGGATCGCGCCCAGGCAGAGGACCGCGAGCACGCTCACCAGTCCTTCTTCACCTTGGGCCGCGCCGCGGCGCGGGCCTTCTCGAGTTCGGCCTGCTGGGCGTGCAACTGCTCGAGCACATCGAGCAGGCGCTTGGTCTCCTCCGGCGAGAGCTCGCGCATCTGCGGCGGCGGCGCAGCCTCCGCCTCCTTGCCCTCGCCGGGCGGCTGCTGCTGTTCGTCCGCACCGACCTTGGGCTCCGGCTTCTGCTCCTTGTCCTCACCGGGCTTCGCCTCCGGCGCGCCCTTCTCGGACTTCTCGTCGGGCTTCGGCTGGTCGGGCTTCGGCTCTGGTGGTTTGTCCTCCGGCTTGCCCTGCTGCTTCTGGTCCTGCTCCTTCTGCTCGTCGGACTTCGGCTGGTCCTTGCCGTCCTTCTTCTCGTCGTCCTTCTTCTGCTCGTCCTGCTTCTGCTCGTCCGACTTCGGATCCTTGCCGTCCTTGGACTCGTCCTGCTTGCCGTCGTCCTTCTTCTCCTGCTTCTCCTGGTCCTTGTCGTCGGGCTTCTGCTCGCCGTCCTTGTTCTGGTCGTCCTTCTTCTCCTCCTTCTTCTGCTCCTCGATCTTCTTCTCGATCTCGGTGATGAGCTGCAGGGCGCGCTCGAGGTTGCGGGTCAGCTCGGCCGGTGCGGCAGGCTCCGCAGCGCCGTGCAGGAAGTGATCGCGCGCCTTCTGCGCCGCGCCGAGCGCCGCCTGCAGGTCGGGCTGCTCGCCGGCGAGCTTGCCCTGCGCCTCGCTCATGCGCAGGTTGCCGAAGATCCCGTCGCGCAACGGCACGAGCCTGCCATCGGACAGGGTCGCGGCCTTCTCGGCGGCCAGCTCCGCCTCCGCCGCGTCGCCGGCGCGCCAGAGCGCGAGGGCGAGGTTGTAGTGCACGCGCGGGTCGGTGGGGTCGCTCTCCGCCGCCGCGCGGAACGCCGCCGCCGCCGCCGCGAACTTGCCCTCCTTCAGGAGCTGCAGGCCTCGCGCGTGGTCGTCGCCAGACAGCGGCGCCAGCACGGCGAGCACGAGGCCGAGGAGCATGGTCTTCATCGTCGGGTGCCTCCGGCACGGTGCAGTTCGAAGAGCAGGAGCAGAAGACACGGCAAGAGCACCCACTGGTAGCGGGTCTTGCGGGTCACTTCCTCACCCGACTCGAAGCCGCGGCGCAGCATCGGGTCGAGGCGCTTGGTCTTGAGTTCCAGGAGCGGCAGGGCCACCACGTCGGCGCGCACCAGATCGCCCCGCGCCGCTTCTGCCATCGCCCGCAGGCCATCGGCGTCGAGCGCGCTCACCACCTCGTCGCCCTTGTCCGACTTGAGGAAGCTCTCCTCGCCGTCGCGCTGCACGAGGATCTTGCTGCCGCGCGTGCTGCCGTAGCCGACCGCGTGCAGGATGATCCCGCGCGTTGCGACCTCCGCGGCCGCCTGCTTGCCGGCGCCGGTGAGGTCCTCGCCGTCGGTGAGCAGCGCCACGACCGTGGTGCGCTCCTCGCCCTTCTCGGCGAGATCGAGGGCGCGCCGCAGGGGCGCCGCGAGGTCGGTGCCGCCCAGGCGCACGGTGTCGGTGTCGACCTTGGCGAGCAGGTGGCGGAACGAGTCGATGTCGTGGGTCGGCGGCACGACGAGGCGGGCCTCCCCCGCGAACGCCACGAGCGCCACGCGATCGCCGCCGATCAGCTCCGGCAGCAGCGTCTTGATGTCGCGCTTGGCGCGCTCGAGGCGCGACGGTTCGAGATCGCGCGCGAGCATGGAGCGCGACACGTCGAGGCAGAAGATCACGTCGAGCCCGCGCCGCTCCACCGCCACGTGCTCCTCGCCGAGCTGCGGTTCGAGCCAGCACAGCCACAGGCACAGCGCGATCGCGGTCCACACGCTGCTGCGCGCGGCCGGACTCCGCACCATCTCCGTGCAGCGCGTGCCCCAGGCGCGGCGGCGCCGCGCGTTGGCACGCAGCAGGGCGAACAACACGAACCACAGCCCCGGCAGCAGGAAGCCCAGCGGCCACAGCTCCGGGCGCGCGAAGGTGATGTCGCTCACGGCAGCCTCCGCAGCCACGTGGCCTCGAGCAGCAACCCGAGCGCGAGGCACAGCGCACCGCCGAGGAGCGGCCACTGGAAGTAGTCGGTGGTGCGGTAGCGCGGGTCGTCGAGTTCGACCTTCTCGAGCGCGTCGATCTCCGCGTACACGTCGGCCAGGTCTTCCGCCGACCGCGCGCGGAAGAACTTGCCCTTGGTCACGTCCGCCGCCTTGCGCAGCGCCTCGAAGGTCAGCTCGCGCACGCCGAGCATGGTGTGCTCGCCGGCGCCGATCCCGATCGTGTGGACGCGCACCCCGGCATCGACGCAGAGCCTGGCACCGTCCTCGAAGCCGATGTCGTGCACGGTCTGCTCGCCGTCGCTGAGGAAGACCGCGACCTTCGACTTCGCCTTGCTGGGCGCGAGCACCTGCGAGACCTGCGCAAGCGCCACGCCGATGGCGGTGCCATCCTCGGCGCTGCGCGGCGGCACGGTCTCGACGCCGCGCAGGAACGCCGCCAGTGCGTCCTGGTCGAGGGTCAGCGGGCAGGTGAGTTCGGGGTAGCGCGCGAAGGTGAGCAGGCCCACCCGGTCGGTCTTGCGCGCCTTGGCGAAGGCGATCGCGTTGTCGCGCGCCGCCTGCATGCGCGTCGTGCCGCGCGCGTCCATGTCGGGGCTCAGCATCGACGACGAGCGGTCGACGACGAGCACGATGTCGACGCCCAGCTCACGCAGGGGCATCACCTCGCGCGCGACCGGGCGCGCCAGCGCCAGCACGAACGCCAGCGCCGCGATCGCGTGCAGCAGCAGCGGCAGGTGCACGAGGCGGGCGCGCAGGGTGCGCGGCAGCTCCGCCAGCGGGTCGAGCGCCGCGATCGGCAGCGCCGCCATCGGCCGGCGCAGGCGCCACACGAGGATGGCAACGGCGGGCACCCCGAGCAGGAGCAGCCACGGGTCGAGCAGCATCCAGCCGGACACGAGCAGCGAGCCGATCATGACGCCTTCGCCTCCGGCACGCGGTCGGCGCGCGTGGCCTCCACCAGCTCCTCCGCGATGCGCAGCGACTCTTCGTGCACGTCGACACCCGGCCGGGCGCGCGCGAACTTGACGAGGTCGCATTGGCGCAGGAAGCCGGCGAGCGCGCCGCGTTGCCGGCCGTCCAGCGGACTCGCTTGACCCTGCGCGTTCAGCTCCGCGAGGAACTCGTCGGTCGTGCGCTCCGGGGCGTGCAGGCCGAAGCGCTCCTCCAGGTACGCGCGCAGGATGCGCGACACCTCCACGTAGAACGCGTCGACCTCCTCGGCGGTCTCGCGCGCCCCATGGCGCAGCCGCGACAGCGCGCGCAGCGCGGTGACGTGCGCCGGCAGGCGAACCTCATCGCTCGCGGCACGCTGCCGGCGCCGCCACGGCCGCCACCACAGCAACAGCGCGACGACGAGCGCAACGCCGGCGGCGCCAAGGCCCCAGGGCAACCACGGGAAGCGCGGCGGGAACGGCGGCGCGGGCGCTTCGACTTCCGCCCCGTGTTCGCCGAGCACCGACGCCACGGTGAGCGAGAGCGCGGGCGTCGTGGCCACGACCGGCGCCTCGACATCGGCACGCTTGCCCTCCGCCTTGAACGAGGCGATCTCGATCTCGCCCAGCCGCGCCGGCCGCACGTGCAGGACGAAGCGCTGCGCGTGTCCGGCGCCGAGCGGGGCTTCCGGCAGCGTCTCGACGCTGCCGCGGAAGCCTTCGGGCACGGCGGGCGCGAACGCCGTCGTCACGCCGCCGGCGCGGAACAGGTCGAGCACCACGGTCACGTCGCCGAGCAGCGGCGCCTCCTTGGTCGACGCCCACGCGCGCAGGTCGAGGTCGAGATCCGGCGCCTGCGTCCACGGCACGGCCGGCAACGCGACGCGCGCCGAACCCTCGGCGCAGCCCGGCGCGATGGACGCGAGGACCAGCAGCAGCACCCGCCTCATCGCCGCGACCCCCGCACTTCGCGCATCCGGAAGAAGCGCACGATCGCGTCGCCGACGTCGCGCTCGATGCGCGCCGAGTCGTGCGCGTCACTGCGCAGGACCACCTGCATGTGGTCGACGCCGCTGCGCTTGAAGCGCTCCACGAGCGATGCCTGCCGGCGGCTCATGATCGCCGCGTGCGTCGCGCGCACCCGCGCGCTGCCCGCGTCCACCCAACGCGCTGCCCCCGACTCCAGGTCGCGCACGCGCACCAGCCCCGCCCGCGGCAGCTCGAGCGTGGCGTGGTCGACGATCTGCGCCGCGATCACGTCGTGCCGGCGCGCCAGCAGGCGCAGCGGCTGCGCGAACTCCCCGCACAGGAAGTCGCTCACCACGAACACGACCGCGCGCTTGCGCTGCACGCGCGCCGCGTAGTCGAGCGCGGCGGCGAGGTCGGAGCCCTTGCCGACGGCATCCCGCGCGAGTGCCTCGCGGATGATGCGCAGCACGTGGCTGGTGCCCTTCTTGGCGGGCACGTAGGTCTCGATGCGGTCGCTGAACGCGATCAGGCCGGCCTTGTCGTTGTTGCGCGACGCGGCCAGCGCGAGGCAGGCGCAGAACGTCGCCGCCGCGCGCCGCACCGTGGGCGGCTCGACGCCCTCGCCGGCCGCGCGACCCGGCGCCGTCCCGAACGCCATCGACCCCGACACGTCCAGCAGGAAGAGCACGGTCAGCTCACGCTCCTCCATGTACTTCTTCACGTGCGGCCGGCCGGTGCGCGCGGTCACGTTCCAGTCCACCGCGCGGATGTCGTCGCCCTCGGTGAACTCGCGCACCTCGTCGAACTCGATGCCGGAGCCACGGAACACCGACGTGTAGCCGCCGGACATCACGTCGGTGACCATCCGGTTCGTGCGCACCTGGATGCGCCGGACCTGCGCGAGCACCTCCGCCTGGATCACGACGAAGCTCCCTCCTAGGGCACCGGCACGTGATCGAAGATCTCGCGCAGGATCTGCTCGGACGTGATGCCTTCCGCCTCCGCCTCGTAGCTCGTGAGCACGCGGTGGCGCAGCACCGGGAACCCCACCGCCTTGATGTCCTGCGGCGTCACGAAGCCGCGGCCGTCCATGAACGCCTTCGCGCGCGCGGCCCGGGTCAGGGCCAGCGACGCCCGCGGCGACGCGCCGTACAGGATCAGGGGCTTCAGCTTGGCCAGCCCCACGAGGCCGGGGTCACGCGTCGCGAACACGAGGTCGACGACGTAGCTCTTCACCTTGTCGTCGACGTAGACGGCCTCGAGGACGCGGCGCGTCTCGAGCACCGCCTGCGGGGTCGTCGCCTGCTTCACCACCGGCGGGCGGGTGCTGACCCCCATGCGGTCGATGATCGCACGCTCGTCGTCCTTGCTCGGATAGCCGACGACCAGCTTGAGCATGAAGCGGTCGACCTGCGCCTCCGGCAGGGGATACGTGCCCTCCTGCTCCACCGGGTTCTGCGTGGCGAGCACCAGGAACGGGTCGGGCAACGCCTTGGTCTCCCCCGCCAGTGACACCTGCCGCTCCTGCATCGCCTCGAGCAGCGCCGACTGCACCTTCGCGGGCGCGCGGTTGATCTCGTCGGCCAGCACGAAGTTGGCGAACACCGGGCCCTGCTTCACCTCCCACTCGCCGGTCTTGGGGTGGTAGATGTGCGTGCCCACCAGGTCGCTCGGCAGCAGGTCGGGCGTGAACTGGATGCGGCGGAACGTGCCGCCCACCGCCTTGGCGAGCGACGACACCGCCAGCGACTTGGCGAGCCCGGGCAGGCCTTCGAGGAGCACGTGGCCGTCGGCGAGGAGCGCGATCAGCAGACCATCGAGCAGTTCGCTCTGGCCGACGATCACGTCCTGCATGCTGCGCCGCAGGTCCTGCAGGATGCGGCTGTTCTCCTTGATCTTCTCGGCGATGGCGAGGACGTCGGTCATGGGGTGCGGAGAGGCGGCGGAAAAAAGTGGCCGCAGACGATAGCGGAGGACGAGAACTCCCCCGCATGCGAAACGGCGAGCCGCTACTTCGCGGTGAACCGCAGCACGGGCGTGAGGTTGCGGTTCACGTCCCCGTGCTCGCTCTGCGGCCGGGCGGGCGACGAGCGCAGGGTCGCCACGTCGCAGCTCGGCACGGTGTGGGTGAGGCGGACCCGGAAGGCCTGCGTCGTGATCCAGCCGGCGGGGACGTTGGGGTTGGGCGCCTGCAGCCACTGCACGGCGAACCCCGCGCCGAGCATCCCCAGCGACAGGGGCACCCGCACGCGCACTTCGGCGAGGGTCACGGGAAGGTTCTTGTTGCGCGGGTAGACCGCGGACACGGCGCCGAACGGCGTCACGTGCAGCCGGCACCCGGGCGCGGCGTAGCCGGCGAGGTCGAGGCCCTGCGGGTCGGCGTCGACGCCGAACATGCCGATGCAGGACGTGCCGACGGGACCGTTCGACATGAGCACCGCCTCACCGCCGGGGCTGAAGTCGCTGAGGATGAGCGAGCCACCGATGCGCGGGTCGGCGGGGCGCCCCACCATCGCGATGCTCGCCGACGAAGCCGGGCCGGAGTCGAAGTCGATCGGCCACATCGGACTGCGCGCGCTCGCGACCGGCTCGCCGGTGAAGTCGAGCACGAGGTGACCGCCCGCGTAGGGGAACGGCGTCGCGAAGGCGATCTCGACGGCGTGCGGCGCGGCCCAGCCCGCGCCGTCGCGCCCCTGCGGCGCGGGTGCGGCCGGCAGCGCGATCTCGCCTTGGAACACCGTCGTCGACGCCGGCAGGTTCTCGGCGAAGAGAGGCGAGGTCAGCGTCGGGTCGCGCGTGGTCACGCCGAGGGCGACGGTCACCTTCGCGCGGCCGCCGCGCAGCGCCACCGGGTACTGGCCGTCGCGGCGCAGGGTCAGCGCCGTGATGGTCTTGCCCGCGAGCGCAGTGAGCAGCCGGTCGCGCAGCACGACCTGCTGGCGGAACGGGTTGCTGAAGCCGGGCGACTCCCCCATCGCCGGCGCGTCGCGGTCGGCGTACGCCGCCGGCACGATCACGCTGACCTGGGCGGGCAGCGGCGCGAGCGCGAGGCCCAGGAGAAGGAGCGGGGAACGCATCGACACGCGCGCGGACCTTACGGGAATGCGCGCGGCGCGCAACGTCGCCGGGCCGCGGCGCCGAGCCCGATCACTTCGGCAACGCCAGCGACACGGAGCGGCGCTCGCCTCCGCGCAGCACGTCGAACACCACGACCTCGCCGGCGCGATGCGTGAGCGGGATCCACGCGTGGAAGTGATCGACCGACGCGAAGTCCGCCTTGCCGTCGACCGCGACGATCACGTCGCCCTGGCGGATGCCGGCCTCCGCAGCGGCGCGGCCGCGATGCGCCTGCTCGCCCCAGGTCACGAGGTACTGCACGCGGAAGGCGAAGCGGTCGGCGGCGAGGCCGAGCTTGCTCTTCTCCGCCGCGCTCAGCGCGGGCCCGCCGAAGCCGGGCGTCGGCGACAGGTTCCACTTGAAGGGGCGCCACGCGTAATCCTCCGGCGTCCCCCGCTTCCAGCCGTCCGGCAACGCCAGCACGCCGTCGTGCCGCGAAGCGTCGCGCCGCCACGCGACCGCCACTTCGCCTTCCCCGGCGCCGGCGCGATGCAGCGCCCACTGCACGTCGGTGGCGGTGAGCACGCGCCTCTGCACGCCGAGCGACAGGAGCACGTCGCCGGCCTGCAGGCCCGCGGCCGCCGCCGGCGAACCCTCGCGCACCAGAACGACCCGCGCCTGCTCGGTCGGGTCGAGGGTCAGCCCGACGCGCCCCGGCGGCGGGTACACCCAGATGTCGTCGGGCTGCAGCGTGCCGGTCTCGACCGCGTGCGCGTACAGCGTGTCGTGCACCGTGTGGCAATGGACGCACGCCGCGGCCAGCTTGGCGTTGGCGGCGCGCTTGCGCGCCAGTGGCGGCAGGTCGACGACGAAGCGGGCCTCGCGCCCCGCGGGCGGCTCGGGCGCGAGGCAATACTCGACGTGCGACGCGTGCGCGTCGCGCAGCAGCCGCGTGAGCGCGGCGAGCGACGACCACCTCGTGGCGTCGTCGCCGTCGCGACCACCGAAGCGATGGTACACGGGCCCATCCACGTGCATGAGCAGCGCCGCGAAGGTGAGGTCGTAGTCGAAGGCGTAGACCTCGAGGTCGATCTGGCTCATGTCGGTGACGCGCACGCACACCCAATCGCGCGCCGCCGCGGCCAGTTCGGCTCCGGGCTCACGGACCAACTGTCCGTAGAGGCTCGCGCAGTCCTTTCAAGGTTCGCAGCGGAACACGACCAGCATGGGCTTGCCGGTCTCCGTCGCCGCCGCGCGCGCCGCGGCGAGATCGGTGAGCCAGTCGATTCCGTCGTCCTGGGCGGCGGGCGCGAGGGCGAACAGCAATGACGCGAGGCGCGTGAGCGTGCGCATGGTCGAGGTCCTAGAGCTTGAACGGATTGAAGTCGGTGTCGCGGTCGTAGAAGTCCTCGGCCTCGACGCGCTTGAGCCAGCCGACGACCAGATAGGTGAGCGGCGTGCACAGCACCTCGATGGCGACCTTGAAGCCCCAACTGGTGAGCGTCACGGTGAAGAGCAGGTCACCCGACCACACGCCGGCGAACGCCACGGGATAGAAGATCAGGCTGTCGACGCCCTGTCCGACGATCGTCGACCCGATCGTCCGCGTCCACAGCCAACGCCCGCGGGTCCACACCTTCATCCGCGCGAGCACGTAGCTGTTGGCGAAATCGCCGACGAGGAAGGCACAGATCGAGGCGGCCACGATCCGCCATGTGCTGTCGAACACGACCGCGAGCGCCGGCTGGATCGTCTCGTTGTGGGGTTCGGCGGGATCCGTAGGCAGGTGCACGACGGCCTGGCTCATCCCCGCCGCGAACAGCATCGCCGCAAAGCCGGCCCAGATCGCACGGCGCGCACGCGCGTAGCCGTACACCTCCGTCAGCACGTCGCCGAAGACGTAGCTGATCGGAAAGAAGATGTTGCCGACGCCGAACGCGATCCCGCCGACGAGCGCGACCTTGCCCGGCCCGATGAGGTTCGAGCACAGGAGCACGGCGACGAAGCCGGCGACGACGAGGTCGAAGTAGCGGTAGGCGCGCATGCGGGGCAGGAGCAGGGTCGGGGGCGGGCGGAGCGGAAGCAAGCGCGGCGTGCGGCGTGTTGCGAAGAGAGGCCGTCGACCTCACCTCCGCACCGCGAGCCAGTCCCGGTACCGCTCCACCATCGCCACGAACCGCGTCACCACGAGGCCCTCGTGTGTCGCGCGCACGCGCGTGCGCGCGCGCGCCGCATCGCCCGCCTCCGCGGCCAGCGCCGCATCGACGAGCGCGCCGTGCCCGTACGCAACCGCCACGGCGAGCGCGAGGTCGGACACCCGCGCGCGCGCGCGCACGACTTCGCCGACGTGTGCCGCGAACCCCGCCGCATCGAGGTCAGGGTGAAGATCGAGCAACGCCATGCCTTCCTCCGGCCGCAGCCCCGCGCGCTGCGCGACGTCCGCCACCTCATCCGCACGCCGCGTCACCGCCGCGAAGGTCGACGTCGAACGCACGACCAGCACCGCGACCACCACGACGGCTCCGAGCAGCCAGAGCAGCGGTCGCCCGCACAGTCTCACTGCTTGCGGACGGAGCCGACCGCCTCGGCGTAGAACCGGTAGCGGTCGGCGAGCGCCAGCAGTTCTTCCGGGCGCGCCTGCGGCGGCAGCGCACCGAAGTCGCGCTGCGTCGTGTCGCGCAGGAGAGCGAGCGCAAGCTGGCGCAGGTGCGGCCGCTCGGCGGCGGTGAGCAGGCGCGTCAGCTCCGGGACACCGGCGACGCCCGCGCCCGGCTGGAGCTGGTGCACTTCGAGCGCGGTCGTCATGCCAGCGTCCTTCGCGGCGCTGAGGAACCACGCCGCCTGCGGCCGGCCCTGGTTGCGCACCCACCACTGGCGCATCGCCGTCTTGCGATCCGGCAGGTTGACGACGTCGACGCCGGTGATCGCAGCGAGCTGCAGCGCGGCACGACCGGCCTGACGTTGATCGTCGAGCAGGTCGAGGAGCTGTGGCACCACGACCGGATCCTGGAACTCGGCGAGCACCTGCACGATCTCGGCGCGCACGCGATCCTCGCGCGCCTGCTCGAGCGCGCGGCGCAGGGCCGATCGCGCGCGCAGGGCACCCTGGTCCTGCAGCGCCACGAGCGCGAAGTTGCCGAGCGGGCCATGGCCCGCAGCCACGAACAGGTTGGCGAGGTACTCGGCGGCGCCGGGCTCCTCGAGCTTGCCCAGCGCCGCGATCGCAGCGCGCTTGTCCTCCGCGTTCTCCTGCGTGGTCGCCTGCATGAGCGTCGCGAGCACACCGTCGCCGCCGATCCGCCCGAGCGCCACCCAGGCGACGCGGCGCGCCGGCGCCGACATCGCCGGCAGCTCGTTGAGGATGGGGTTGCGCGCGTCGTCGGCGCGCAGCATCCCGAGGGCGTAGATCGCGGTCTGCCGCACGTCGTCGTCCTCGGCGCGGAGGCTCGTGAGCAGCGCCGGCACCGCGCGCAGCTCCTTCATGTCCGCGACCTCCTGTATGGCCGCGAGGCGCAGGTTCTTGCGCGGATCGAGCAGGACGTCGAGCACGCGCTCGACGCCGAGCGTGCCGAACAGGCGCGCCAGCGCATCCTTGCCACCCTTGGCGAAGAACCGGTCGACGACGGCCAGCGCTTCGCGCCACACCCGGTCCGAGTCGATGCGCGAGGCCAGCGCGAGCAGGCGCTCGCTGCCGAGGTCCAGCGCCTCGCCGGTCGCGACCGCGGCCACGATGCGCAGGCCATCGTCCTCCGTGAGCAGCATCGCGAGGTCGGGTACCTCGTTGAGGTGCGCGATCGCGCGCGCGCGGTCCTTGTCCTTCAGGCCGGGCAGGGCGCCGAGGATGAGGTCCTTCAGGCGACCGTCGCGCGCGCGGCGATCGGCGTTGGCGAGCAGCCAGGCGCGCTCCGCGCTCCAGAACGTCGCGAAGTCGTTGGCCGCCGGGCCCGGGTAGAGCTGCCAGCGTTCGCGCATCGCGATGCCGTCCAGCTCCGCGACGAACCGGTCCATCCACGGGTCGCGTTCGGGTGCGTCGTAGCGCGTGCCGGCGCTGCCGACGCGCAGTTGCAGCGAGCGCACGAGCGGCAGGCCGGCGCGTGTCGCGGCAGGCGCCGGGTCACGCATGAAGCCCGCGTCGCGCAGCCGGCGTGCGAGTTCCACCATCTCCTCGCCGGCGAGCACGTAGTCTTCCGCGCCCGCGTCCAGCGCGACCGACGACGTCGTGCCATCGCCGCGCACGCGCAGGGTGCGGTCCGACAGGCGCAGGGTGAGGGTCGCCAGCTTGCCGTTGTGCTCGTCGACGTTGACCGTGCGACGCATGCCCAGGTAGTCGGCGCTGGCCACCTTCCACCAGCCCTGCCAGTCCTCCGTGGTGGACAGGTCGCGCCCGGAGAAGCGGCGCAGGACGTCACGCGCCACCGGCTGCAGCAGGCCGAAGCCGGCGATGAACTGCGTCGGAGCCACGACGAGGAGGAGGCCTTCGACCACGGCGCGGTCGCCATAGCGCTGGCCGTCGGTATCGTCCGACCGGTAGGCGAGCTGCGCGAGCGCCAGCGACGATGCGACGCGCATGAAGAGGTCGTGGCTGTCCAGCTCCTGGCGCAGGAAGGGCACCATCGAATCCGCGAGGAGGTCACCGGCGCCCTTCAGCTCAAGGCGCGTGAGCGCGACGGCCGCGTAGCCGAAGCCCCGGTCGAGCGCGGCGCGACCGAGGATGGCCTGCAGGTCGGCGACATCGGCGGCGCCGAGTTCGACGAGCGAGTCGCAGGCGGCGGCGGCGAGGACGGCGTCCGACGCGGAGAGCGCGCCGACGAGGTGCGCGCGCGCGGCGGGAGATGCGACGGCACCGAGGAGGAAGGCGGCGTTGGCGCGCCCCTCGGCGCCGCCGGTGCGGGCCAGCTCGATCACGCGCGCGGCGTCGTCGGGGCCGAGACGGGGCTTGAGATTGGCCGCGACTTCGCGCCGCGCGCCGGCGATGCGCGACGACAGGCAGCGGAACAGCGCCTCCTTGGCGTCGGCCTGGCGCAAGTGCGCGAGGGTCGCGACTGCCGGTGCGGTCGCCGCGCCGAGCGCGCGCGTGAGCAGCACGGCCTCGACCACGGCGGCTTCGTCGGCCGAGCCGAACCGCTCGACCGCGAGCAGGAGCCCCTGGGCGAGGTCGAAGTCGGCGGTGCGCAGGGCGCTGGCCGCGCGCGCCGCGAGGTCGGGGTAGCGGCGCTGCAGGTCGGCGAGGACCTCGTCCTCACGCGCCGGGGTGCGGAGCTGCGATCGGCGCAGCGCCTGCGAGTCGGTCTGGAAGTCCGCCACGCGTGCGACCGGCGCGGTCGGCTTCGCCGGCGGCCGCTGCATCGGCGGCAGCGTGATCGGGTTCTGCGGGAGGGCGAGGGCGAGAACGAGAACCAACATCGCGGGTCGTGGTCGCGGGTCCGGGGGGGGGCGTTCCCCTGGGGCGGGAAGGGGCGGGGATCTTAGCCGCCGCCGCGGCGCGGATCGCTTGTCTCTCGGATCCGCGCGTTTCCCGGTGCCTGGCAGCGCTCAGACGCTGACGGAGATCTTCTTCTTGGGGGCGGCCTTCTTGTCGGCCTTCTTCTTGGCCTTCTTCTTGGCCTCGCGCTCCTCGGCCTCGTGCTCGCCCTCGTGCTCCTCGGCCTCGTGCTCCTCGATCTTCTCGGCGCGCAGGCGCAGGACAGGCCCGCCCTCGCCGTTGGCCTCGGCGCGCTGGAAGCGGATCTGCGGCCTGACCTCGACGCGCACCTCGTGCTCGCCTTCCTCGCCGCCGTCGGCGCGGCGCAGCACGCGGACCTCGCCGTCATTGGCGCCCTTCAGCATCTGCAGCACGCCCTTGCCATCGCCGCCACGGAGCGCGAACACGCGCGGCGCACCTTCGGCGTCCTTGCCGCCCTCGAGTTGCAGCGCGCGGAAGATGCCGTGCCCTTCGCCGCCCTCGAGCTTCCGGATCGCTTCGAGCTTCTTGGCGATGGCGCCATCGCCGCGACCCTCAGACCTCTCCTCGACCGTGATGAGCTTGCGCGCGGCCTCTTTCTTCGGGGCGGCCTTCTTCGGCGCCGGAGCCTTCTTCTGGACGTTGGGCTGCATCATGCGCATCTGGACCTGCGGGCCGTGCTGCATCCCTCGCATGCGCATCGGGGCGTGGAGCACGAAGGCGCGCATGCCTTGCATGCCTTGCATGCCGCGCATGGGAGACATGCCACGCATGTTCCAGGTGAAGTTGCCGCCGCCGAGCCGCTGCGCGCGCATCGGGGCGACGTGCCACATCATCGGAGTGCGGCTGTGCTGCCCATGGCCGTGGATCTCCTCGATCTCACACTCCTCGCAGCACTCCTCGCCTTCGCAGCATTCCTCGCCTTCGCACTCCTCGCACTCCTCGCACTCCTCGCACTCCTCCTCGTGCTCCTCGTGCTTGCCTCCTTGGTGCTCGCCCCTCACCTTCGCCAACTCGGCTCGCAGGTCCGCCTGCGCCCGCTTCAGCTCGGCGACCGCTCGCCGGAGCGCGTCGACCTGTTCGCGCAGACCAGGATCCTGGCAGATCATCTCGGGCGCGGGCGCCGGAGCCGCCGTGGCCGGCGCAGTGAACGTGGCGGCGCAAGCCGCGAAAACCGCCGTGGTGAGCCAACGGCGGACGAGGGTCGTGCTGTTCTTCATCGCTGAGGTCTGCAGAGAGGCGCGCGGTCGCGCGCGTCGCACGGCGACACCGTATCCATTCGGATGCGGCCGATCGATCGCCGAACGTCGGGCCGCGGGACGGTTCGTCATCCCGAGAACTCCATCGGCACGCGGCGCGGCGCGACCCAAGTCCGCGAACCGGCCGATGCCACCGCCGCCTCGGCGGCGTCGCCTCAGTCCGGCAACAACCTGCCGGCGTCGCGTCGCGTGAGCGCCGACATCGCGGCCCCGTGCTCGAGGAGGAACGCGCGCGTCAGCTCCGGGCGCCGGCGGCTCACCTCGCGCAGCACCCACCCGATCGCCTTGCGGATGAACGGGTCGCGCTCGCCGAGCATCGGCAGCGCGAGGCGAGTGAACAACGCGAGATCGCCTTCGCCACGCCGCAGCGGCGGCAGGAGCGCGAGCAGCACTGCGCGGCGCAGCCACATCTCGCTGTCCTTCGCCCAACGCCGCAGCGTCGCACGCGCCGTCGCATGCCGCGCGACGATGTCGCCGGCCACCTGGATGGCGAGCCAGTCGACGTACGCCCACGTCTTCGCCCGCCGCAGCATCCACTCGACGAGCCTGAGGTCGGCGAGCGTGAGCAGCGCGCGTCGTTTCTCGAGCACCGCGATCCCCACCGCGCGCAGTTCGTGCACGTCGGTCTTCCACAGCGCGCGCGCCAGGGTCGTCGCCGTCCGCCGGTCGGTGATCATCCGCCGGCACACCGCGAGCGCCGCCTTGCGGATCGCCGGGAGCGAAGCCCCCAGGAAGCGCAGGTCGCTCTTCAAGTAGGCCTGCGCCCCCGATGCGCGCGCCGGCGAGCCCACTCTGCGCAACTCGTTGGTGAGCCGGCGGATCTCGGTGTCGAGGTCGGGGGTCGGGCTCGGCATGCCCCGATTCCAAGGCGAAGAGCGAACCCGTCCAAGCGCCGATCGAGGCCTTTCCTTCGGTCGCGTCTGCTGCTAGGTTCTCGCGTCCGCGAGCGGGTGTAGTTCAGCGGTAGAACGTCAGCTTCCCAAGCTGAATGTCGTCGGTTCGATCCCGATCACCCGCTCCACAACTTTGCTTGCTCCAGGCATCGCCTTGCGCGACCTGATCGCGCGGCAAACTCCTCGATCTACGGGATCGCAGTTGCAACGGTCACACAGACGGGGATCGGCCCTGTGTGAACCATGCAGTGGCGTCGATCGAAATCAGGGTTCCGAGCTGACCTGACGCTTGCCCATGACGCCAGCCTGCTGCGTGAAGCCGGCTCGAAGGAGCAGTTGGTGGCTCTTGGCCCCGGCGAGCGATTCACCTCAGAGTTTCACCGCGCAACAGCGGGAGGGCTTCGCCAACGACGGCTCTCCGACATCGAACCTCCGCCGACACCCGGCACAGGTTGGACCGACGCCTCGGCCCAAGGCGCAGCGTTCGTCGGTATCCTGCCCCGAGCTCGCAACGTTGCGACCCTGCCATCAGATTGAACCCGCGAGACGAACTGCTACATGAGCTGGCGGCCGCTGAGGCCCGTCTCGTCGAGTTGACGGCGCAGCACCAGCAGGCTCAGGCGCTCGTCGACAACTTGCGCAGGCAGTCGGGCGCAGCCGCACCACTCGCCACACGCCCGCCGGCGAGCCTTCCAGAATCCGGACCCAGCCCAGCCGAGAAGATCCGTCTGTTTCGCAGCCTCTTTCGCGGACGCGGCGACGTGTTCCCGCGGCTGTGGATCAACACGAAGAAGAACGCCAAGGGATACAGCCCGGTCTGCGGAAACGAATGGGTCCGCGGTGTCTGCGAGAAGCCGCGCGTCAAGTGCGGCGAGTGCCGCCACCAAGCCTTCCTCGCGATCGACGACGATGTGGTCCTTGGCCACCTTCAGGGTCGTCACGTGATCGGGGTCTACCCGATGCTCGAGGACGAGACATGCTGGTTCCTGGCCGCCGACTTCGACAAGGCCCAGTGGATGCAGGACGTCGCGGCGTTCGTCTCGACCTGCACCGAGTTCGACATTCCCGCAGCCGTCGAACGATCGCGGTCGGGCAACGGCGCTCATGTTTGGATCTTCTTCGCGTCCCCTGTGCCCGCGGCCGTTGCGCGAACCATGGGCTGCTACCTGCTGACCGAGACGATGGCGCGGCGGCACGAGCTACCGCTCAGCTCCTACGATCGCTTCGGGTCTTCAGGAATCCGTGTGGGCAGACCGCGATCTCGGGGCCTGATCGCTTGCT
>CAYQMF010000110.1:0-24174 GCA_964418595.1 uncultured candidatus Brocadiaceae bacterium | reverse complement strand
TCCAGGCTTGGCTATCAACCTACCAAAGTCAGCGGCTCAAAGCTTTGGTATGCCTGGGGATCCGCCCCCTGCCCGGCATCGCCGCGGCCGGGCCCTCAGCGGCGCCGGGCGTCGTGCCGAGCGCGGCCGCCGGGCCACCGCCGACACCCGCCGCAGCGCCGTCGAGCGGGCCAGACCAACCGCCGCGTGCCAAGGAGCAAGAGGCGCCAGAGACCCCAGCGACCCGCCTCGATCGCTGGCAGCGCCGCCTCCTCGACCTGAGTCTGCGCAACCGCCTCATCAACTTCCGCGAGACCAAGCTCGCGCTCCGCTTGCTCGCGCCCGACCTCGGCCTGCTCGAGGACGGCCTCGCCGCCGGCGGCGTGTTCACCATCAAGCCGCGCCCCGAGCTCGCCGATCCCGGGCGTGGGCGCGACACCCGGCGCGCCGCGGCCGCCGGCGACGACCTGCTCGCCACGTTCCTTCGGGATGAACTGGCGGCGCAACGCCTCCGCACCGAGCTCGACGCGGAGGCGCTGGACGCGCGGTTGCTGGAGCTGTGGCGGCACGCGCGGGTCGCGCTCGAAGAGTCGGGCGCCAACGTCGTGTACCTGGCGCTCGGGTTGCTGCACTGGTGCGAGCCCGGCGCGGGGACGGAGATGCGGCGCGCCCCGATCCTGCTGATCCCGTTGACGATCGAGCGCACCTCGGCGCGCGAGCCGTGCCGGGTCCGCATCGCCGACGAGGATCCGCGCGTCAACACGACCCTGCTCGAGAAGCTGCGCACGGAGTTCAAGCTCGACACGCACGGGCTCGACGAACTGACGGAGGACGAACACGGCCTCGACGCGAAGGCGATCCTCGCGCGGTTCCGCCGGCTGGTCGTCGACCAGGATCGATGGGACGTGTCCGACGAGGCGTGGATCGCGCCGTTCTCGTTCACGAAGTTCCTCATGTGGCTCGACCTGCGCGAGCGCGCCGAGGCGCTGCTCGAGAGCCCGGTGCTTCGCCATCTGGTCGAGCAGCCGGGGTCGGCCTTCGAGCCCACCGCGGCGTTTCCCGAGGCCGACGATCTCGACGCAACCGTGGCGCCGCTCGACGCGCCGTGCCCGCTCGACTCGGACAGCTCGCAGCTCGTCGCAGCGATGGCCGCCGCCGATGGCCGCAGCTTCGTGCTCGAAGGTCCACCCGGCACCGGCAAGTCGCAGACGATCACCAACCTCATCGCGGCGGCGCTGGCGAAGGGCAAGCGCGTGCTCTTCGTCGCCGAGAAGATGGCAGCGCTCGACGTGGTCCGTCGCCGGCTCGAGAGCGTCGGCCTCGGCGCGTTCTGCCTGGAGCTGCACTCGAACCAGACCAGCAAGCGGCGCGTGCTCGACCGGATCGCGGAGCCGCTCGACCTCGCGGCGCAGCGCGAACCCGAAGCGTGGGCGCGGCTCGCCACGCAACTGGAGGAGACCCGTGCCCGCCTCAACGCCTACGTGCGGGCATTGCACACGCCGCGGCCGTTGGGCGAGTCGGTGTTCCAGGTCACGTCGCGGCTCGTCGGCCTCCGCGATGCCCCGCGGATCGAGTTGGGCCTGCCCGCTCCCGGTGCGCTCGACGCGGGATGGGTGACGGAACGTCGCGCGGCGATCGACGCGCTCGCCACGGCGGCGGCGCCGCTCGGAGCCATCCCCGATCACCCGCTGCGCGCGGTGCGCCGTCACCGTTGGGAGGCGGCGTTGCCCGACCAGACGGCGACCGCCGTGCGCACAGCGCTGGCCGCGTGCGAAGCGCTGATCGCCGCGGCCACGGCGGGGTCGCCGGTGCTCGACGTCGACCTGACGGCGTTGCCGCGCGCGGCGTTCGCCGACGCCGTGGCGCTCACCCGTGCGGTGATCGCGACGCCCGGTGCCGCGGACGCGCTGCTCACGGAGCCGGGCTTCGAGGCGCTGCGACCGCGGCTGCGTGCCCACGTCGAGGCGGTCCGGCAGAAGGACGACCTCCGCGAGCGTGTGCGCGAAGCGCTGACCGATCGCGTCCTGGATCTGCCGCTCGACGACGTGCTGGCGCGGCTGCGCCGCGGCATGGCGTCGTTCTGGCCGCTGTCCTGGTGGCGCTGCCGCGCCGTGCGCACGGAACTGCGTCCGTACGCCAAGGGCGGACACCTCGCGTCGAACGAGGAACTCGCGCATCGCCTCGAGGCGGCGATCGACCTTCGGCAACGCATCGCGGACCTGGCGCGCGCCGACCACGAGGCGGCGCGCGTGTTCGGCGAGCAGCTCTGGCGGGGAGGCGATCCCGGGGGTCGCGATGGCGTCGCCCAGCTCGAGCGCGCGCTCGCGTGGGCGGAGGAGGTCCGCGGGCTGCTGCTGCGCCTCGCCGATGTCGTGCCGGGGGATGCGCTGCGCGCCCGCATCGTTGCGCTCAGTGGCCGCGAGCGCGACAGCCTGGCGACCGGCGTGCGCGCCGGCGATTCGCTGCGCGCGATGGGCGATGGCGACGCTGCCTTCGCGGTGGGCCGGCAGGGCCTGCACGACCTGCTCGACCTGCACGACGCCACCGCCTGGACGCCGATCGACGCCGGCGCGCCCTGGCTCGCGCACTGCCAGGCCCAGCTTGGCACCTGGCGCGATCGGCAGCGCGAACTCATCCGCGAGTGGTGCGCGTGGCGCCAGTTCGCGGTGCGCGCGACCGAGCTGGATCTCGGTGCGATCGTCGCCGCGGTCGAGCGTGGCGAGGTGTCCGCCGCCGCGATCGCCCCCGCGTTCGAACGGAGCCATCGCCAGGCGTGGCTGGTCGCCGTCTCGGACGCAGACCCGATCCTGCGCGACTTCGAGCGCAGCCAGCACGACCGACTCGCGACGCGCTTCTGTGAACTGGATCGCGAAGTGCTGCAGACCTCGCGTGCCTTGGCGGCGGCGCGCCTCGCCGCGCGCGTGCCGCGCATGACCGGGAGCGCGGCCGCGGGTTCGGAGGTGGGAATCCTGCGCCGCGAGCTGGCGAAGAAGACGCGGCACTGGCCGCTGCGCCGCCTGTTCGACGAGATCCCCAACCTCCTGCCGCTGCTCAAGCCGTGCTTCCTCATGAGCCCGCTGTCGGTCGCGCAGTACCTGGCCGCGGGCGGCAAGCCCTTCGACATCGTCGTGTTCGACGAGGCCTCGCAGATCACCGTGTGGGATGCCGTTGGCGCGATCGCGCGCGGCCGCTCGTGCGTCGTCGTCGGCGACAGCCGGCAGTTGCCGCCGACGAGCTTCTTCCAGCGTGTCGAGGGCGGCGACGAGGAGATCGACGAGGGGCAGGTCGAGGACCTCGAGAGCATCCTCGACGAGTGCGGCGCGGCGGGCATGCGACGCCTGCGGCTGCGCTGGCACTACCGCTCCCGCCACGAGAGCCTGATCACCTTCAGCAACTGGCATTACTACGACAACCAGTTGTTCACCTTCCCCACGGCGGACGACCGCGGCGGCCGGCTCGGCGTGTCGCTCGTCAGCGTGCCGGATGGCGTGTACGACCGTGCCCGCACGCGCACCAACGAGCGCGAGGCGCGATCGGTGGTCGACGACCTGCTGACGCGGCTGCGCGCGCCGGGCGCGGCGAGCAAGCCGCCGAGCATCGGGATCGTGACGTTCAGCCAGGCCCAGCAACTGCTGATCGAGACGATGCTCGATGCCGAGCGTCGCCGCGAGCCGGCGCTCGAGGCGTTCTTCGCCACCGACCTGCCGGAGTTCGTGTTCGTGAAGAACCTGGAGAACGTGCAGGGCGACGAGCGCGATGTGATCCTGTTCTCGGTGTGCTACGGCCCCGACGCCGCCGGCAAGGTCGCGATGAGTTTCGGGCCGCTGAACCTGGCGGGGGGTGAGCGCCGCCTGAACGTGGCGATCACGCGCGCCCGCGAGCAGGTCGTCGTGCACAGCACGTTGCGCGCCGATCAGATCGACCTGTCGCGGACCAACGCGGTGGGGGTCAAGCACCTCAAGTCGTTCCTCGACTACGCCGCGCGCGGGCCGGCGTCGCTCGGCGAGGCGCTGCAAGTCGACGCGGTGGACCGGTTCGACTCGCCGCTCGAGGCCGACATCGCGGCGGCGTTGCGGGCGCGCGGTCACGCCGTGTCCACCCAGGTCGGGTGCTCCGGGTATCGCATCGACCTCGGCGTGCGCGACCCGGATGCGCCGGGGCGCTTCCTGCTCGGCATCGAGTGCGATGGCGCCAACTACCACTCGGCGAAGACCGCCCGCGATCGCGATCGGTTGCGGGCCGAAGTCCTCGGTCGGCTCGGCTGGCGCCTGTTGCGCGTCTGGTCGACGGACTGGTGGCGGAGTCGGGAGCGCGAACTGCGGCGGATCGAAGAGGCGCTCGCGGCAGCGCCCGCCCTGCCTCCGGCCCCGCCTCCGCCACCCGCTCCCTCGCCCAAGATCGCAGCCGCGGCGACGGTGGCCCCGCCGCCCGCCAAGGACGAACCCGCCCTGCCGCCGGACGCGATCCTCTATCGCTGCGCAACGGTGCCGCCGAGCCCGGTCGGGCTCGACGACGCCCCGCCCGAAGACCTGCAGCGCGCGGTGCGCACCGTCCTCGACCTCGAGGCGCCCATCCACCTCGACCTGCTCTGCCGGCGCCTGTCGGCGCCCTTCTCGATCAGCCGCCTCACCGCGCGCGTGCGCGAGCGCATCCTCGACGCGGTGCGCTCGCTTCCGCAGCAGCAGCGGCCGCAGCAACGGGGCGGGTTCCTGTGGCCGTCGCGCCTCGACCCCGCGACGTGGACGGGGTATCGGATCCCGAGCGCCGACGCGGCCGACTCCGCGCGCGACGCCGAGGCGTTGCCGCCGGAGGAGATCGCCAACGCGGCCGTGGCGATCGTGAAGGCCCAGGTCGGGATCGGCCACGACGACCTCGTGCGCGAGGCCGCGCGCGTGTTCGGCTTCAGCCGCGCCGGTGCCCGGGTGCAGGAGGCGATGGCCGGTGGCATCGACCTTGCGCTCGCCAAGGGCCGCCTCGTCGCGGCCGACGCTCGCTTGACCCTGCCGCGGTCCTGATCTGCAAAAGCCGCCCGAGCGCGGATCCGGGCTCCGGAAGCCGCCGCGGGCCCAGCTATACTCCGGCCGGGGAACGCCTCGCTCGCCCTCATGCCCACCTACATTCTCGGCATCTCCGCCTTCTACCACGACTCCGCCGCGGCCCTGCTGCGCGACGGCGAGATCGTCGCCGCTGCCCAGGAGGAGCGCTTCACGCGCAAGAAACACGACGCAGAGTTCCCCAAGAACGCCGTCGCGTTCTGCCTGGGGCGTGCTGGCATCCGCGCCGCCGACCTCGACTACGTCTCGTTCTATGACAAGCCGATCCTCAAGTTCGATCGGCTCATGGAGACGTACCTCAGTTACGCGCCGGCCGGGATCTCGTCGTTCCTGAAGGCCATCCCGGTGTGGATGCGCGAGAAGCTGCACATCCCGCGGCGGATCCGACGCGAGCTGGGCGCCCGACCGAAGCGGCCCTTCGTCTTCCCGGAGCACCACGAGAGCCACGCCGCGAGCGCGTTCTTCCCCTCGCCGTACGAGGAGGCCGCGGTGGTGACGATGGACGGCGTCGGCGAGTGGGCCACGACCTCGGTCGGCATGGGCGAGGGCAACCGTCTCACGCTCACGCACGAGATCCGCTTCCCGCACAGCCTCGGCCTGCTCTACAGCGCGCTCACCTACTACTGCGGGTTCAAGGTCAACTCCGGCGAGTACAAGCTCATGGGACTCGCGCCGTACGGCGAGCCCAAGTACGTCGACCGCGTGCGCAAGCTGATCGACCTCCGCGACGACGGCAGCTACCGGCTCGACATGAGCTACTTCGACTTCGCCGCCGGGCTGCGCATGATCAACCAGCGCTTCTGCGACCTGTTCGGGGCGCCGGCGCGCGCACCGGAGAAGGAGCTGACCCAGTTCTACATGGACGTCGCGGCGTCGGTGCAGAGGGTGACCGAGGAGGTCATGCTGCGCACCGTGCGCTTCGCGCACCGGATCACCGGCAAGAAGAACCTCTGCCTCGCCGGCGGCGTCGCCCTCAACTGCGTGGGCAACGGCAAGATCCTGCGCGAAGGTCCGTTCGAGTCGGTGTGGATCCAGCCCGCCGCCGGTGACGCGGGCGGCGCGCTCGGCGCCGCCTACATGGTGTGGCACCAGCTCCTGCAGAAGCCGCGGGTCGTCCGCGGCGGCGACTTCCAGCGCGGCAGCCTGCTCGGCCCCGCCTACTCGGCCGACGAGATCCGCGCCGAGCTGCGCGCGCGCGAGGTCGTGTTCGAGGAGCACCAGGACGAAGCGAAGCTCGTCGACCGCGTCGCCGACCTCATCGCCGGTGAGAACGTCATCGGCTGGTTCCAGGGCCAGATGGAGTTCGGTCCCCGCGCGCTCGGGTCGCGCAGCATCATCGGCGACGCCCGTTCGCCGAAGATGCAGAGCGTGATGAACCTCAAGATCAAGTTCCGCGAGTCGTTCCGGCCGTTCGCGCCGATCGTGCTGCGCGAGGACTGCCCGGAGTACTTCGGCCTCGATGCGCGGCACGAGAGCCCGTACATGCTGGTGGTCGCCCCGGTGCGCGACGACAAACGCAAGGCGGTCGATGCCGGCAAGGTCGGGCTCGACAAGCTCAAGCAGCTCCGCTCGGTGGTGCCCGCCATCACGCACGTCGACTACTCGGCGCGCGTGCAGACAGTCGACGAGACGCGCAACCCGCGCCTCACCCGCCTCCTGCGCGCCTTCAAGAAGAAGACCGGCTCGCCGGTGATGATCAACACCAGCTTCAACGTGCGCGGCGAGCCGATCGTGTGCACGCCGCAGGACGCCATCCGCTGCTTCTTCGGCACCGAGATGGACGTACTCGTGCTCGAGAACTTCGTGATCGTGCGCAAGGATCAGGCGTCGATGCCGGAGATCGACCGCGCCAAGTACCTCTCCGCCTTTGCCCTGGACTGAGCGATGCTGAAGCTCGACCTCAACCCCCCGCAGAGCCAGCTCCGCCAGTTCGCGTGGATCTCGCTGTTCGCCTTCCCCGCCATCGGCTGGCTCGTCCTGCACCTGTGGCACGGCGCGTCGACGACGCCGGCCTGGATCCTCACCGGCGTGGGGGTCTTCGTGTTCGCGAGCCAGTTCGTGCTGATGGCCGCGGTCCGCGCCGTGTTCGTGGGCCTCATGCTGGTAGCGGTGCCGCTCGGCATCGTCCTCTCCGCCATCGTGCTGGGCCTGATCTACTACGGGCTGTTCACGCCGGTGGCGTTCTTCTTCCGCCTCACCGGTCGGGACAAGCTGAAGCGCCGGCTCGACCCGCAGGCCAAGACCTATTGGGTCGAGCGCAAGACCGACATTCCCGCCGCCCGCTACCTCCGCATGTACTGAGTAGAACGAGTATCCTCCCCCACGCGCCAACCCCTCGACGCAGAACCCGCACGCCATGAGCACGCCCAACGACCAGGATTTCGACAACATCGCCGCTTCCAGCAAGGAGGGCGGCATCGTCAGTGAGTTCATCGCGTTCATGAAGGAGAACGCGAAGTGGTGGCTGATCCCGTTCCTCGTCGTGTTCGGGCTCCTCGCCATCATCATCGTGCTGGCCGGCACGGGCGCGGCGCCGTTCATCTACACGATGTTCTAGGCGCACCGGGGTCGCAGGAAGTGCGGCGCGCGACCAACCTCTTGCGCGCGCCGCGACGCCTCGGAAGATCGCCGGCATGAAGATGCTGCGCTTCGCGTCGGCGTTGGCCGTGTTCCTGGCGGCGGGGTGTTTCGGCGGTGGTGGGCCCACGCTCGTGATCGAGAACCCGCCCGGCGAGGGCAAGATCGCCGTGCAGATGGTGGACTCGTCGCTGGAGAAGACCGAGGTCTACGCCAAGGTCCTGATCACCAACCACACCGACAAGATCGTCGTCGCCGACCGGCGGCTGATGATCCTCTCGGACGGCACCAAGGAGTGGGGACCGCGCGCGACCACGCGCTACCGCTGGCAGATCGGGCCGCACCAGACCTCGTCCGCGATCAAGTTGGAGTACCGCGACGCCGACGGCACCCAGGCCGGCTACGACCTGGTCTTCAAGCCGGGTGCGTTCCGCTACGACAACAACGATGGCGAGGAACTCGCCGTCCCGAGCCTGCGGATGACGGTGAAGAAGGTCGCCGACTGACGAAGCAACTGGCGTCCGCAGTGGCGGTTGCCGGCGCGGCGTTTCGTTCTGCGACACCGTCGTCAAGCGGCATGGCGGCGTGCCCGATGTCTCACCCACACACATGGGGAGAATCACGCGCGATCACGGTCTCGACACCTACCTGTCCGAGATCAACGAAGTGGCGTTGCTGACGGCGGAGCAGGAGATCCAGCTCGGTCTTCTCGTGCAGCGGGGTGACCCCGTCGCGCGCGAGCACATGATCCGCGCCAACCTGCGGCTCGTGGTGTCGATCGCCAAGAACTACGTCAACCGCGGCCTCTCGTTCATGGACCTGATCGAGGAGGGCAACATCGGCCTGATGAAGGCAGTGGAGAAGTTCGACCCCGACGCCGGCTGTCGCTTCTCGACCTACGCCACCTGGTGGATCAAGCAGGGCATCCGTCGTTCGCTCATCAACTCCGTCAAGAGCGTGCGCGTGCCGTCGTACATGGCGGAGATCGTGTCGCGGTGGAAGTCGATGGCCATGGAGCTCGGCTACCGCCTCGGCCGCGCACCGACCACCGCCGAGATCGCCGAGGAGCTGGATCTGCCGGAGAACAACTGGAACGTGGTCCGCGACACGGTCACCTCCAACTCGCAGCCCACGCACTCGATGGGCACCGACGCCGCCTGCGTGTTCACCGACCTGCTGCACGATCCGCGCACGAAGTCGCCGGAGGAGGAGGCGCTCACTGCACAGGAGTTGCAGCGGGTGAGCGAACTGCTCGAGGTCATCGGCGAGCGCGAAGCGACGATCCTGCGCCTCCGCTTCGGACTCGAGGACGGCAAGCCCATGACCCTGAAGGACATCGGCGCCCGCCTCGGGCTGACGCGCGAACGCGTGCGGCAGATGGAGCAGGAGGCGCTGCGCAAGCTCTACTGCACCATGTCGCGCGAGTTCGGCGACGACTGATTAGAGTCGCGGCCCGGATGCCCGAGGCCCATCGCGAGCCAGCCCCCAGCCTGTACGTCCACGTGCCATTCTGCGTGGTGAAGTGCGGCTACTGCGACTTCAACTCCTTCACCGCCGACGGCACGGCGCCGCTCGATCGTTTCCTCGGCGCCCTCGCCGGCGAGCTGGAGGGCGTCGACGTGCCGGCCGCGCCGTCCACCGTCTTCATCGGCGGCGGCACGCCGAGCTACCTCGATCCCGCGCGTCTGGCGCAGCTCTTCGGGATCCTCGGCTGCCACGTCGACCTGCACGCCTGCGCGGAGGTGACGATGGAGGCCAACCCCGAGAGCATCTCGACGGAGAAGGCCACCATCGCCCGCGCCGCCGGCGTGCGGCGGATCAGCATGGGGGCGCAGTCGTTCGACGACCGCTTCCTCCGCCTCCTCGACCGCGCCCACGACGCGAGCCGCATCGAGCGCGCCGTCGCCGAGGTCCGCGCCGCCGGGATCGACAACATCAACCTCGACATGATCTTCGCGCTGCCGGGGCAGACCCTCGCCGAATGGGAGGCCGACCTCGAACGCGCGCTCGCGCTGCGGCCGGACCACCTGTCCTGCTACAGCCTCACCTTCGAGCCCGGCACGCGCTTCACGCGTGACCTTCGCCAGGGCCGGCTCCGCGCCACCGACGAGGCCATCGACGCCGCGATGTTCCGCCACACGCGTGCCCGCCTCCTCGCCGCCGGCTTCGACGCCTACGAGATCAGCAACTTCGCGGGTCGCGGCGGCCCCTGCCTGCACAACGACCACTACTGGCTGCAGGGCGACTACGTCGGCGTGGGTCCGGGGGCGGCGTCGCACCGCGCCGGCGTGCGCCACACCAACCTCAAGCCGCTCGAAGCGTGGGCCGACGCCATCGCGCGCGACGAGGCGCCGGTCGGCGAGGCCGAGACGCTCACGCCGCGGCAGCGCGCCGCGGAGGCGCTGTGGCTGGGCTTGCGCCGCAAGGCGGGTGTGCCGCTGGCGCCGATCGCCGCCCGAACCGGCGTCGATCCGCGCGTCGCGTTCGGTGCCATCCTCGCGGAGTTCGCCGGCGACGGGCTCGCCACCGTCGGCGACGCGCTCCGCCTCACCGACGCCGGCCTGCTCGTTGCCGACGCGATCGGCGCGCGCATACTGACCGCGTGACCCGACCTTCCGCCCTCGCGGCCCTCTGCCTCCTGCTCGCGCTCTCCGGTTGCTTCTTCGGTCGTGCGGTCGTGAACGAACCGCTCGATCCCGCCGCCGTCGCGCGCCTGAAGCCCGGCACCACGACCGCGGCCCAGGCCGTGGATCTCCTCGGGGCGCCGAGCGACGTCGTGCAGTTGGGTCGGCGGTTCGCCTACCGCTACGACCACAGCGTCCAGAAGCAGGCCGCGACGTGGCTGCTGGTGTTCGCGATGTACAACTCCGACCTGCGCCAGGACCGCGCCTGGCTGTTCTTCGACGAGAACGGCGTACTCACCCACGCCGGGGCGACGCTGGGTGCGCATCGCGGCCAGTACGCCTTCCCCTGGGAGGACGTGCACGAGGCCAGCGATCACGCATCGCGCGACGCGAGCCGGTTCGGCAACCGGTGAAGGCGCTCGCCGTCGTCCTCGCGTGCCTCGCCGCCGGGTGCGTGAGCCTCAGCTTCGATCGCGTGCGCGGCTTCGAGCCGATCGCCGACGACATCCTCGTCGACCTGCGCGACGCGCACGCCGACCTCGGCGAGTGCCTCCGCCGGTTGGGCGCGCCCAACCTCGTCCACGAGCTTCCCGACGGCGGCATGGCGCTGGCGTGGGGCTGGCTCGACGCACGCGGCTGGGGGATCCACGTGAGCGTCAGCGTGCGTGGCGTCGATGTCGGCGGCGACTACGACGGCGAACGGCGCCACCTGGAGGGCGCAGTCCTGTTCTTCGATGCCTCCGCGCGCCTCGTGAAGGTCGAGCGCGGCCTCCTGCACGACTTCCTGCAGGCGCCGTCGCGGCATCCGCCGGCGACGGTCGAGGGCGGCTGAGGCCGAGTAGCGTCGGCCCAGAACCAAAGCGGCGAGCCGAAGGCTCGCGGCGTGCTCAGAACGTCGGCCAGATGCCCTTGTGGCCGCCGATCCCGAACGCGATCAGCGTCAGCAAGCCGAGGATCGCGGCTCCCGCGACGATCCCGCCCACGAACGCCGCCATCTCCCCCTTGCCGGGGAAGAACGCGAGCAGCAGGTCGACGAGGTTCTCGGCGTGCGGAGAAGCGGGCTTTGGGGCGTCGTGGCTCATGGCGGGTCTGGTCCCGCCGCAACACGGCGGGGCGGGGGAGAATTGCGCGCGCCCGGCCGCGGCGCCAGAGCTTTCTGGCTGCGACGCGGGTCGGCTACCGTGTCGGGCATGGTCTGGGCCGATCAGGCGAAGCATGCCCCGTGGGTCGCCGGCTATCTGGGGATCCAGGGGTTCCTGGTCGCTTTGTGGTGGGGCCTGCTGCTCGCCTGGCCGGACCTCCGCGTCTGGTTCGAGCCATCCGGCCGACCGGAGATCCTCGACGCGTTCTGGCTCGGGGACGGCGTACTCCTCTGCGTCGGGTCCCTGCTTGCGGCGTTTGGCGTCGCACGCGGCGCCCCCTGGGCCCCAGCCGTGACCTGGATCGTGTTGGGTGGCTTCGCCTACGCCACGCTCTACTGCGCGGGTCTTGTCCTGCACGCGGGGGCGCCCTGGTGGCCGGTGGTCACCATGGCACCCGCGTGCGTCGCGACCGCCGTCTGCGCGGCGAGGGCATGAATCGATGTTCCGCCCCGCGCGTCCCGCCTCCGTCGGCTGGAACCTAACCAAGACCCTCGTGCAGTCGGCCAGCATGTGGACGGTGTTCCTATGGCTGCTGCCCCAGGCGATCGTGTGGGGCGAAGGTCACCTCGGGCTCCCGGGGTTCACCTTCCCTGGTCACGCGTGGGCCGGCATCGTCGTGTTCGCGCTGGCGAGCTGCGGCGGCGTCTGGAGTGGCTACACGCTCGGCATGCACGGCGATGGCACGCCGCTGCCGGTCGATGCCACCAACCGCCTCGTGGTGATCGGGCCCTATCGCTACGTGCGCAATCCGATGGCGGTGAGCGGGCTGGCCCAAGGTGCGGGAGTGGGCCTCTGGCTCGGGTCGTACGGCGTGCTCGCGTACGTCGCCGCCGGCATCCTCGTGTGGGACCGGCTCGCGCGGCCGGCGGAGGAGCGCTTCCTCGTCTCCCAGTTCGGCGCCGCCTACGAGGCGTACCGCACGCAGGTGCGTTGTTGGTGGCCGCGCCGCGGCCCTTTCCAAGCCTGAGAGTCAGACGCCTCAGCCGAGCGCGCGCAACGCCTTCTCGAGGCGGATGAGCGCCGCGTCGATGTCGGCTGGCCCTACGGCGCCGATGCTCATGCGGAACCAGCCGTCCTCGCCGCTGCAGCCGAAGGCCTGGAAGGGCACGATCCCCACCCCCGCCGCCCCGAGCACGTAGCGACGGATGTCCTCGTTGCTGGTGAGGGTGGCGCCGTCGGGCGTCTTCTTGCCGAAGGGCGCGATGCGCGCGGGAAGGTAGATGGCGCCCATGGGCGGCAGGCTCTCCACCGGGAGTCCGCGCTTCGCCATCGCCCCGAGCCCGTCGTGCAGGAGGGCGAGGCGCGCGCCGATCGCCTCGCGGAAGCCGCCGAGGTAGTCGTGCATCGCATCGGTGGAGTCGAGGAACTCCGCGGTCGCGAGCTGCTCCGGGCGGGGCGCCCAGGCCCCGACGTGGCCGACGATCGCCGACATGCGCGCGATCACGTCGGTGGGGCCCACAGCCCAGCCGACGCGCACGCCGGTCGCGGCGAGGGACTTGCTGATCCCGTCCACGTAGATCGTGTACTTCGCCATCTCCGGCAGCACGCCGGTGGGTGTGGCGTGCACCGTGTCTCCCAGACACAGCGCCCGGTAGATCTGGTCGTAGAACAGGAACAGCGGCCGCTCGTCGCGGCGCGCTCGCGCGGCGTTCTCGGCCACGATCGCCTCGCACAGCTCACGGAGGGCCGCGGGATCGATTGCGGTGCCGGCGGGGTTGTTCGGCGAGTTGAGGCAGAGTACGCGCGCGCCCGGCAGGTGCGGCTCGAGCTGCGCGCGCGTCGGCAGGAAGCGCGTGGCTGCCGTGCACGGGACGACCACGGATTCCGCATCCACGAGGTGCGCGTAGTGGTTGTTGTTCCAGCTCGGCACCGGATACAGGATGCGATCGCCCGGATCGACGGTGGCGCGGTAGGCGGCGTAGATCACCGGGCGCGCGCCCGACGCGATGAGGAACGACGCGAGAGGATAGCGGAGGCTCAACTCGCGCTCGTACAGGCGCTGCACCGCCTCGCGGAGCTGCGGCATCCCGTCGGACGGCGGGTAGTTCGTCTCGCCGCGCCGGTAGGCCTGCACGATCGCTTCGGTCAGCCCGGCTGGGATCGGGAAGTGCTTGGGGTCGAAGTCGCCGACGGTCAGGTTGCAGATCGGCCGGCCCTGCTTCTGCAGGGCGCGGATCTCGGCGGCGATCTTGAGGATCTCCGAGCCGCGCAGACCCTGGGCCAGTCGGGACGCGCGGTCCTTGGCACCCGGGGGCGGCGTGGCGTTGCCGGTGGCGTCCACGATCGAAGCGCTGGGTCGAGTCATCGCGCCCATGGGAGCGGGAGGCCACGGCCGGCGCAAGCAGCACCGATCGCGGCGCGAGCGCCGTCACGCGACTACGCCGCCGACGGGTCCGTGCCAGCGGCGGCGTGGCGTTCCCCTTCGCGCGCATGGTCGAACCCGGGATCGACGCTACCTTCTCCGCGATGCCCCGTGCCGTCGCTGCCGCGCACAGTCCCACACTACCGCGGCGCAAGTCGCGCGCGTGGCGACGCGTCGCTGCCGTGGCGTTGAGTGTCGGTGTCTCGCTGGGGGTGTTCGAGGTCGCGCTGCGCATGTGGTACCCCGCGGTCCGCCTGATCTCGGACGAGAAGCTGGACATGTACCTCATCCAGGCGAGCCAGTGTGTCGGCTACCTGCAGGCCGACGCGACGCTCGGCCACGCCCCCGTGCTCGGCGGCACCCAGTTCGATGCGCTCGGGCTGCTGCCCGGATTCCGCACTGCGACGGGCACGCGCGAACGCGTGCCGGGTGTCGAACGCATCCTCTTCCTCGGCGACTCCGTCACTGCGCGCGCCAGGATCATCGCTGCCCTGCGCGCGCTGCGGCCCAGGCAGCTCGTGGAGTACCTCAACGCCGGCGTCGAGGGCTGGAGCGTCGTGCAGGAGGTCGAGTACTACTTCCGCCAGCACCGCGCGCTGCCGACGGACCACGTCGTCGTCACGCTGCACAACAACGACCTCACGTACACGCGCACCGCGCTGTACGACGACGGGGCGTTCACGCTGTGCCGCCCGGACAACACGGTGCGCCTCGTGCCGTGGCTGTACCGCGTGAGCTGGATCTACCGGTTGCTCGTGAACGCGCGCATCCGCGATCGCTGGACCCCGGCGGACTACGTGGCTCTGGCCGAGCCGACGGCGGCTGCGCTGCGGCGGCTGCGCGACGACCTGGTCGCGCGCGGCGTGCGCCTGACCGTCGTGGTGTTCCCGATCCTCGCGGATCGCAAGACCTGGAACGGCCACGAACTCGAGTCGCGCCGCCTCTGCCTCGAGATGCTCCGTGAGCTGAGGATCGACACCGTCGATCTCACCGCCGGCGTGGAGGACGCCGTGCGCGCGGGCATCCCGATCCGCGAGGGGCCCGACGATCCGTGGCACCCGGGTCCCTTGGGTGGTGTCCGGCTCGCGCAGGAGATCCTGGCGTCGGGCTTCCTCGGCGATGAGAAGGCCTGGGTCGCGAGCGACGCCACGGTGGTCCCGGCCGGCGGGGCGCAGCACCTGACGATCGACGCCGGCCGCGAGCGCGCGGGCCTGTCGTTCCGGATCCTCGGTGCCGAGGGGCTCGCGCCGGAGCCCTTCCTCGTGCAGACGGCGCGGATCGTGCTCGCGCCCGACGCGTATTTCGCGGCGACGCTGACAGGCAAGGAGGCGGGGATCACCAACGGCGGCCTGGGCCAGCTCGACGCCGAGGGACGTGCGGCGGTCGAGGTCACGGCGCCCGCGCCGGATGCGGTCGGCCCCCAGGGCGCGACGCGCTGGCACACCTGCGTCGTGCACGGTGCGCAGGGCGAGATCGTCGCCGTCAGCTCCGCGGTGCCGATGCTGGTGTTTCGCTGATCCTCACTCGCGGAAGGCCTGCACCTTGTCGTTGAGGCTGCGCGTCAACACTTCGCGGCGCTCGTTCGCAGTCGACGTCAGCTTCTCCAGCTCGTCGGTGCGATGCAGCGCGCGGGTGAGTCGCTCGACGTACTGGTCGCGCAGCCGGCGCTCCTCCGGCGTCTGGCCCAGCGCCCCCATGTTGCGCCGCAGGGTGTCCTGGTCCTGGGTGAGGCGGGCGGCCTCCTGCTGGTACGCCTGCAGCTCGCGTTCGACCGTCGCGCGCTGGTCGAGGAGCGCGGCCAGCTCCGCGAGCAGCGCGCGCGCCGCATCGGAGAGGTACTTCCCCTGCAGGTGCACTTGGATCTGCGCCGCGGATTGCGTGAGGATCGCCACCGTGCTCGACGCCTCCCGCTCCTCGCGCACGACGAAGTCGATCGAGCCGTCCTTGGCGAGGTCGACCTTGCACCGGTACCAGGACGGGAACTCCTCGTGCGCCTTCGCCGGCTGCACCAGCGCGAAGTCGCCGCCGGCCTTGCGGTGGTCCAAGAACAACGCGTAGCCCTTGCCGGCCTTGTTGCGCAGCTTGTAGGTCGTCGCGCGCACCTCGCGGTAGAACATCGTGAACAGGCCGTTCGCCAGCACGCTGCGCACGACTGGCTGGGCGCGCACGTCGTCTTGCGTCTCGACCTCGACCGCGGTCTCCAACGCGTAGGTCAGCATCTCGTGCATGCCGGCTTTGAGGGTCTTGGTGAGCAAGGCCTCGCCGAGGCACGTGGAGCCTTCGAACACCGTGATCGGCCCCTTCTCGAGGGTGAGGCTCGTGCTGTTGTCGACGAGCACCGCGTGGTGGGGGTGCCGCGAGATGTCCTCGCGGAAGTACAGCGCCCGCTCGCTCTTCGGCAGGCGCTCGAGCAGGATCGGCACCAGCGCCGCCTGGTTCTGCTTGATGGTCACCGGACCGCTGGCCTCGTACGAGAACAGGTCGCCGACCGCGACGCCCTGTGCGGCGGTGACGTTCGACATCTCGATCGCCTCACCGAGCGCGACGCCACCCTCGAAGTCCTCGCCGGCCGCGCGGCCGCGCGCCTTGCGCGCCGGCCCCCCCATGGTGGGTCCGGCCGGACCCGGCGTCGAGGGACCCGCAGGCCCCGCCCCGCCCCCCGGGGCCGGGATGCGCGCGGCGTCGGCGGTGAGGCCCTGGCCCATGCCCACCACCGGCCGCTGCGGGTAGTACGACGTGTAGAGGTCGAGGATGAACGACTGCGGGCTGCCGGCGACGAACGACAGGCGCACGTCGTTCCAGTCCTCGTCGGTGCGGTTCTCGACGATGGCCCAGCCCTGCAGGAGCGGTGCGCCGGTCCCATCGAGCAACAGCCGGTACGACGTCTTCCAGATCGGCGTCTCGATGATGTAGCCGGCGCGCACCTTGCGCTCGCCTTCGCCGATGGCGCGCAGGTTCACCACCTTGCGGTCCGCGTAGCGGGCCTTGGCGTAGATGTCCATCATCCGCGCGAGGTCGGCGCGCACCGTCTCGTCGAGGATCTCGATCGAGCTGGCGTCGAGCACGTCGACCGAAGCGATGGCGCCGTCGTCGCGCAGCAGCACGAGCTTGTGGGTCGTCATCACGCCGCTGTCGGTCTTCTGTTGCACGGGCTCGATGCCGAGCACGTTGCCCGTCGTCGGTGTCGCTCCGACGTTGGCCTTCACCCGCGCGCCCTTGAGCTGCGCCAGGAACTGCGTGAGCGCGCTGCCCTCCGGCACCCGGAACAGGATGTCCTCGAGCTGCTTCTGGATGGGGTCCTTGCTGTCGTACAGGATCGTGCTGATGCGCCCGCCGCCGAGGTCGATCGCGTAGAGCGACTTGAGCACGTCCTTCATCTGCGCGGTCTTGAACGACAGCGGCACTGTGGCGTCGCCGCGCACGTTGCCCTCCCGCTCGAAGTAGCCGACCCCGTGCTTGTAGAGCACGATCCGCGTGATCGCGAGGCGGTTGGCGGCGACCGGACCGGGATCCTGCGTCGCGACGGAGGAGACGCTCGCGGCGAGCGCGAGCAGGGCACGGGACGGGATTCGCATGCGTGGTTCCTCGGGCAAGCGGCGACCGGGACCGCGACGATAGTGCGTGTCTGGCGCCAGTGCGAGGCGCGCGGGCGTGGCGCCCCCCGCGGTGGCTCTAGAGCTGCTTGACCTCCGCCACCATCCCCTCGAGCGCCTCCTTGGCGTCGAGGAAGACCATCAAGCAGTTCTCCATGTCGAAGAGCGGGTTGCGGATGCCCGCGTAGCCCGGCGACAACGAGCGCTTGATGCACACCACCGTGCGCGCGTAGTCGACGTCGAGGATGGGCATGCCGGCGATCGGCGACTTGGGGTCGGTGCGCGCGGCCGGGTTCACCACGTCGTTGGCGCCGACGATGATCGCGACGTCGGTGTTCTTGAAGTCGCCGTTGATCCTGTCCATCTCCCAGAGCTGGTCGTAGGGGACATCGGCTTCGGCGAGCAGCACGTTCATGTGGCCCGGCATGCGGCCGGCCACGGGATGGATCGCGTAGCGCACCTGGCAGCCGCGCTTCTCCAGCAGGTTGCCCAGCTCGCGCAGCGTGTGCTGCGCCTGCGCGACCGCCAGCCCGTAGCCGGGGACGAACACCACCGACGTCGCCCCGTCGAGGAGCATGGCGACCTCTTCGGCGCCGGCCGACTTGATCGACTTGTAGTCCTTGGCGTCCTTGGCGACGGTGTCGTCGCCGATGCCGCCCATGAGCACGTTGCCGAGCGAGCGGTTCATCGCCTTGCACATGATCTGGGTGAGGATCAGGCCCGACGCGCCGACCAGCGCGCCCGCGACGATCAGCAGTGGGTTGCCGATGACGAAGCCGGCCGTGGCACCCGCCACGCCGGAGTACGAGTTGAGCAGCGACACCACCACCGGCATGTCCGCGCCGCCGATCGGCATCACCAGGAACACGCCGAGCACGCCGGCGACGATCGCCAGCAGGATGGTCGACGTGGTGAGCCCGAACGCGCTGGGCGTGTAGACGAGCCACAGCCCGACCACGATCGCGAGCACGCCGAGTCCCGCGTGCAGCAGGTGGCGGTTCGTGCCCTTGATCGGGTGCGCCATCTTCTTGCCGGAGAGCTTGAAGAACGCGACGAAGCTGCCGGTGAGGGTCAGCATGCCGATGAAGATCGTGGCCGGGGTGGCGAGCGCGTTGACGAAGCCCTCGCCCGCGAGGGTCATGCCGGGCGTCTTCATCACTTCGTCGATCATGATGGCCGCCATCGCGACCAGCGCCGACGACACGCCGCCGAAGCCGTTGAGGGCCGCGACCATCTCCGGCATCTGGGTGGTCGGCGTACGCACCGCGATCCACGCGCCGACGCCGCTGCCCACCACGAGACCGGCGATCAGGACCCACCAGTTGAGGTTCCCGGTGATCGCCAACGTCGTGACGATGGCGAGCAGCATCCCGAGTTCGGACAGCCGGTTGCCCTGCTGGCAGGTCTTGAGGCTGGCCAGCCGCTTGATGCCGAAGACGAACAGCAGCGTCGCGAGCAGGTAGAGGTAGTACACGCTACTTCTTCTCCTTCCGCTTGAACGAGGCCAGCATCCGGTCGGTCACCATGTAGCCGCCGACCACGTTGATCATCGCGAAGACGATGGCGAAGAACGCGAGCACCTGGGACAGGAACGACTCGCCGGTCTGCGCGCAGATGATCGCGCCGACGATGGTGATGCCGGAGATCGCGTTGCTCCCCGACATGAGCGGAGTGTGCAGCGTCGGGGGCACCTTGGTGATCAGCTCGAAGCCCAGCAACGAGGCGATCACGAACACGAACACGATGAGGAAGGTCACCATCGATCAGGCTCCCTGGGCGGCCAGCGCCTGCGCCGAAGGTTGGTGCCGCACCTGACCGTCGTGGGTGACGGCGACCGCGGCGAGGATCTCGTTCTCGAGGTTGAGGTTCTGTTTGCCGTCCTTGACGAACTCGCCGAGGAACGCCACCACGTTGCGCGCGAACATGCGGCTCGCGTCCGCGCCGACCAGCGCCGGCAGGTTGGGCTCGCCGAGGATGCGCACGCCGTTGTCGGTCACCACCGTCTCGCCGCACTTCGTGCCTTCGACGTTGCCGCCCATCGCCGCCGCCAGATCGACGATCACCGACCCGGGCTTCATCCTGGCCACCATGTCGGCCTTGACCAGGATCGGCGCCTTGCGGCCGGGGATCAGCGCGGTCGTGATCACCACGTCGGCCGCCGCCACGTGCGCGGTGAGGATCTCGCGCTGCTTGCGCAGGTACTCCTCGCCGGCCTCCTTGGCGTAGCCGCCCTTGGTCTCGGCGTCGGGCGGCGTGCCGGTGTCGACGAACCTGGCGCCGAGGCTCTCGACCTGCTCCTTCACCGCGGGCCGGATGTCGTTGGCCTCGACCACCGCGCCCATCCGCTTGGCGGTCGCGATCGCCTGTAGCCCGGCGACTCCGGCGCCGAGCACGAACACCTTGGCCGGCGTGATCGTGCCGGCCGCGGTCATCAGCAGCGGGAAGAACTTCGGCAGCGTCGTCGCCGCCATGAGCACGGCCTGGTAGCCCGCCGCGGTCGCCTGGCTGCTGAGGATGTCCATCTTCTGCGCGCGCGTGATGCGCGGCATCAGGTCGAGGGCCAGCGTCGTCACGCCACCCGCCGCGAGGGCCTTCACCAACGGCAACCGCAGCGCCGGCTGCAGGCTGCACACGAGGGTCGCGCCCTTCTTGAGGGCCTGCACTTCGGGGGTGCCCTCCTTCGGCGGCAGGACGCGCAGCACCATGTCGGCCTGCGCCGCGGCGTCGCCGCCGACGAGCTCGGCTCCGGCGCCTTCGTACTCCGCGTCGGTGAACCCCGACGCGAGGCCGGCGCCCCGCTGGACCTGCGTCTTCACGCCGAGCTTGGCGAGGGTCTTGACCGTCTCCGGCACGGCGGCGACGCGCGTCTCGCCGGCCTCGGTCTCTCTGGGGACGAATGCGACAACCATCGTTTCTCTCTCGCTGGGTAGGACCCGACGCCCGTGCGAAACGAGCGGCGGGGAAGCAGACCCGCTCCGCGCGGACAACGCCACCTTCCACGCGCCGGTTTTCGCCCCGCGACCGACGCATGCCGCGCGTGACATGTCGCGCCTCGCACCGTACACAGGGGCCGCCATGCCGCCGTCGTTCGTCGATCGCCTGCACGCGCGGGTCGCTGCGGGCAGCGCCCCCGTGTGCGTGGGGCTCGACCCGCGGCTCGATGCGCTCCCCGTCGGCGTGGCCGCAGGCGCCGACCCGGCGGCGCGGATCGTGGCGTTCTACCGCGAGGTCCTGCCCGCACTTGCCCCGCACGTGCCGGCGGTGAAGCCCAACGTCGCCTTCTTCGAACGCTACGGCGCGCCCGGATTCGGCGCCTACGCCGAGGTCTGCACCCTCGCCAAGGCGCACGACCTGCTCGTGATCGGGGACGTCAAGCGGGGCGACATCGACTCCACCGCCGCGGCCTACGCCGAGTTCCACCTCGACGTCGCCGACGCGGTGACCCTGCATCCCCTGCTCGGCCGCGACAGCCTCGCGCCCTTCCTGAAGCGCTGCGCGAAGGACGGCAAGGCGGTGTTCGTGCTCGTGCGCACGAGCAACGCCTCGGCGGTGGAGCTGCAGGGCCTGCGCCTCGAAGGCGGCGGGGTCGTCTCCGCGGCCATCGCGCGCGCGATCGACGCGTGGGGGCGCGAGTTCGAAGGCGCGTTCGCGCCTGTGGGCGCGGTGGTCGGGGCGACGTATCCCGGCGAACTCGCCGAGCTGCGCGCGCTGATGCCGCGCGCGCCGATCCTCATTCCCGGCGTCGGCGCACAGGGTGCGTCGGTGACGGACACGCTCGCGGCCTTCGATGGCCGCGGGCAGGGCGGAATCGTCAACCAGAGCAGAGGGGTGTTGCAGTGCTTCCAGCCGACGGATTCGAACTGGCTCGATCAGGTGCGAGGCGCCGCCTCGACGTTCGCACGCGAGATGCGGCAGGCGCTCTCCGCGCGCGCGGGGGCCAAGGGAAGGTGAGCGGGTCGCTGCGCCATCTCTCGTTCCGGCGGCTCGAGACCTCGGACCTGCACCTGCGCTACCTCGAGGGGCACGAGGACCTCGAGCCCTACCTCGGCATGCGCCCGCGCGACGCCAAGGCGCTGTGGGCGAAGGCTCCCGTCGAGGCCTCGCGCGTGCTCGCGCGCGAAGAACTCGGCGCCGCGCTGCTCGCCTACGCCGAGCGGCACGGTGCGACGGGGGCGTCGCTGCAGGCGGCGGGTGAGTTCGCGACCGGCAAGCCCACCGTCATGGTGGTCACCGGGCAGCAGCCGGGGCTGCTCGGCGGCCCGCTCTACACGCTGCACAAGGTGGCGACCGCGGTGCGCCTCGCGCGCGAGCTGCAGGCGCAGACCACGACCCACCGCGTCGTGCCGTTCTTCTGGAATCACACCGACGACCACGACTTCGACGAGGTCAACCGCGCCTTCGTGGTGAACAACCAGCAGGAGCTGCAGCGCCTGCGGCTGGACGTGCCGCACGTGGGCGAGGCGATCCGCGACATCGGCGTGGGGCACGCGCTCGACAGCCTGCTCGGCGAGGTGCGCGGGCTCCTGCCGGAGACCGAGTTCCGCGACGAGGCCTTCGACCTGTTCCTGCCGCGCGAGACCGGCGAGAGCCTCGGCGCCGGCATGGCGCGCATGCTGTACGCGCTGTTCTCGGAGTACGGCCTGCAGATCCTCGAGCCGCGCGACCTGCCGGCGCCGGCCTTCCCGGTACTCGAGAAGTGGTGGCGGCAGGGCGAGAAGATCCGCAACAGCATCCGCGGCACGACCGAACACATGCTCGCGCTCGGCCTCGACGTCGGCTTCGACCCCGGCGCGACGTTGATGTTCCACGTCGCGGGCAAGCGGCGCCTGCCGCTGTCCGACGGCGACGAGCTGCCGCGCGATGTGCGCGACCTGAGTCCCGGCGCGCTCCTGCGCCCGCTCTGGCAGGACGCGTGCCTGCCGACGGTGGCGTTCGTCATCGGTCCGGGGGAACTGGCATATCTCTCGCTCGCCGGCCCGCTCTACCGCCTGCTCGGCGTGCCGCGCCCGCACTTCGTGCCACGCGCTTCGCTCACCATCGTCGAGCCGTCGCTCAGCAAGCTGCTCACCAGGTTCGGCTGGGACATCCCCGACCTCAGCGAGGGCAGCGAGGAACTCGTCAAGCGCCGGTTGTCGGGCGAGCAGGTGAGCGCGCTCGAGCGCGAGCTGCGCAACGCGATCCAGACCATCGACGCGCGCCTCGTCGATCTCGCCACGCACGCGCGCGAATCCGACTACCCGCACGAGCAGCAGCTCGCCGCGGGTCTCGACCGTGTGCGCGGCAAGGCGGTGGAGGACCTCGGCAAGCTCGCCGACCGCATGCAGTCGTCGCGCGCCGACCAGCAGGGCACCGGCGCGCGCCAGATCCGACGGCTGTGCTCGTGGCTGCGCCCGCGCGGGCGGCTGCAGGAACGCGTGCTCGTCGCGTTGCCCATGCTCGTGCTGCACGGGCTCGGCTTCGGCAAGACGCTGGTCGGCGCCGCCGATCCGTTCGGCATGGACCACGGGGTGCTCGAGCCGTGAGCGTCGCCGGCTGCGACGTGCTGGTCGTGGCGCCGCACCCCGACGACGCCGAGATCGCCTGCGCGGGCTCGATCCTGCAACTCGTCGCAGCCGGCCGGCGCGTGGTGGTCGCGGATCTCACGCGCGGCGAGAAGGGTTCGCGCGGCGACGCCACGACCCGCGCGCGCGAGGCCGCCGCGGCCAGCAAGGCGCTCGGACTCACGGCGCGCGAGAACCTCGGTCTGCCCGACACCGGCGTGCGCGACGACGACGCGTCGGCGCGCGCCCTCGTCGAGCTGCTGCGCCGGCAGCGGCCCGCGGTCCTGCTCGCCCCGCACGGACGCGACTTCCACCCCGACCACGTCGCCGCGCACGCGCTCTGTCGGCGCGCGTTCTTCCTGGCCGGCCTGCGCAACGTGCATCCAGACCTCGGCGAGCCGCACCGCCCGCGCCGCGTGCTCTGGTATCCGGGCAACGATCTGGTCGAGGCGCAGGTGGTCGTCGACATCAGCGCCGTCGCGGAGCGCAAGCTCGACGTCATCCGCTGCTACGGCAGCCAGATCGACGGCGCCGACAACGCCCACTTCGTGTACCGGCTCGGTCCGCTCGAGCGCGTCGACCTGCGCGATCGCTTCTACGGGTTGCGGATCGGCGCGCGCGCGGGCGAAGGCTTCGTCGTCGACAATGCCTGGGCGCTCGGCGATGCGTCGGCGTTGCTCTGACCGACCGGAGGATGTGGTGGGCCGACGCATCGAGGCCTTCCTGCTCGACGGTGTGCTCCTGCTGGCGTTCCGGCGCCAGAACCTCGACGACGGGCGACGAGGTCGAACAAGCTGCGTGTCGCGTTCCCCCGGCGTGGGTGGCTTGGATGCCTCACCTCTTCGCGACTCGTTGGCGGACACCGGTCAGGTGCTCGAGCGCGGCGAAGTTGCCGGATTGGCCGTCGGGGTACAGATCTCTTCCCATCCGCACAGGAATCCCTGCGCAGCGCAGCCTCAGTCGGATCCCAACGACGGCAGGAGCGCAGCCGGCGGTGGCCTCGCCGCAGCGACAGCGGGGGGATCCGCTGCCAGGCCGAGGTGGAGCAGGATGCGCCGGATGGAGTCGTGATCGAGGATGGCGGCGAGCAGGCGGCGCCGGCCGCCGCACTCGCACAGGAAGACGTCGATGTGAAAGACCCGGCGCAGCAGCTCAGCCCAGGAGTACCGGTGGCGCTTCTGGGCGGGAGGCTTGCGTCTGGCGTTGCCGGGCCGGGATGGGTGTGTGCAAGGCACCGAAGTCGCGGGCGGAACGGCCGGCGCCGCGACGTCCTCCGGCGGCGGTGGCACCACCCGGCTGCGCA
>CAYQMF010000109.1:0-24387 GCA_964418595.1 uncultured candidatus Brocadiaceae bacterium | reverse complement strand
CCCGTCCCCCTGCCTGCCCCGTCGCCCGTCGGTCGCCCGTCACGCGCGGCGGCCGCATGTCGGGCCCGTCCGCCCCACTTCGCCCCTGCCTCTCTCGGCCCGCCCAGCCCAGGCCGCCGCGAGGGCGACGGGCGACGGGGCAGGCAGGCTCTCTTCCTCCCCCTGCTCTGCTTCAGAGCCCAGAGAGAGCCCCACGCACCCCACGCACCCCACGCACCCCACGCACGCCAACACCCCCACGCCCCCTACCATCCCCACCCATGCCGTACACCCCCACCCTCCACGGCCCCCACCGCATCGTCGGTCCCAACTTCCACGCCTCCGTCTTCGCCATCGTCCGCACCATCCCCCGCGGTCGCGTCACCACCTACGGCGACATCGCCGCCGCCCTCGGCCTGCGCACCGTCGCACGCCACGTCGGCTTCGCACTGGCCGCCGCGCCCCCCGACCTTCCCTGGCATCGCGTCGTGAACTCGCGCGGCACCCTCTCCCCTCGCGCCGACTCCCAACCCAGCGCCGAGCAACGCCGTCGCCTCCGCCGCGAAGGCATCACCATCGACTCCCGCCATCGCATCACCGACTTCTCTCGCCTCCGCGTCACCGACCTCCCACGCCCGTGACCGCCACGCCCACACCCCCCGCCCCCGCCCCCACCCCCCCGCCACGCAACCAGATCCACCACGCCGACAACCTCACCATCCTCCCCACCCTCCCCGACGCCTCCATCCCCCTCATCTACATCGACCCGCCCTTCAACACCGGCCACACCCAACACCGCCGCCGCCTCCACGCCACGCGCGACGACGAATCCCCCCGCCTCGGCTTCCGCGGCGCGCGCTACCGCACGCAACCCGTCGCCTCTCCGCGCTACGCCGACTCCTTCGCCGACTACCCCGCCTTCCTCGCCCCGCGCCTCCACCACGCCCACCGCATCCTCGCCCCACACGGCAGCTTCTTCCTGCACGTCGACTGCCACGAGGTCCACTACTGCAAGGTCCTCCTCGACGAGATCTTCGGCCGCGCCTCCTTCCGCAACGAGATCATCTGGGCCTACGACTACGGCGCCCGCAGCAAGACCCGCTGGCCGGCCAAGCACGACAACATCCTCTGGTACACCAAGTCCCCCACCCGCTACACGTTCCACTACGACGCCATCGACCGCATCCCGTACCTCGCGCCCAAGCTCGCCGGCAAAGACAAAGCCGCGCGCGGCAAGACTCCCACCGACGTGTGGTGGCAGACCATCGTCAGCCCGACCGGCAAGGAGAAGACCGGCTACCCGACCCAGAAGCCGCTCGTCATCCTCGACCGCATCGTGCGCGTCCACTCCAACCCCGACGACGTCGTCCTCGACTTCTTCGCCGGCAGCGGCACCACCGGCGAAGCCGCCGCGCGCAACGGCCGGCGCTTCCTCCTCATCGACGACCATGAAGCCGCCATCGCCGTCATGCAGAAGCGGCTGGCCGCGTGGTTGTGACCGATCGCGTCGCTCTATCATCGCGCAGATGCCGCGCGCACCGCTCTCGCCCCAAGACCTCCGCGCCGCGCTCGCCACCCTCCCCGGCTGGGTCGTCGTCGACGGCAAGCTCCATCGCGCCTACCAGTTCGCCGACTTCCGGGCGGCGTTCGCCTTCCTGACCAAGGTCGCCCTCGCCGCCGAAGCGGCCGACCACCACCCGGAGATCTTCAACAGCTACTCCACCGTCCGCCTGTGGCTGTGGACCCACGACGCCCCCGGAATCACCGCCGATGACGTGGCGTTGGCGCGGGCCATCGACGGTTAGGATCGCCGCCCCTCCTTCCCCGGCCCCCCCCGTGTATCTCAGCATCCTCGCGTTCCTGATCGCGCTCGTCGTCGGCATCGGCACCTGGCTCCTCGGCGCCGGCTGGTTCGGCGGCAGCTTCTTCGGCTTCGTCGCCTTCGCCGCGACCTGGATCCTCGGCGTGCGCCGCATCAGCCGCCGCCTCCAGCCCCTCTTCGAGCAGGCCCAGCGTCAGGTGCAGAGCGGCAAGGCCCAGCTCGCGATCGCCACGCTGCAGAGCATCCTTCCCCTCGGCAAGTGGATGCCGCTCCTCACCGGCCAGATCTACGCGCAGCTCGGCTTCCTCGAGCACCAGGCTGGCGACCAGGAGCAGGCGATCGAGTACCTGCAGAAGGCCGGCAAGCGCGCCGCCGACGCGCGCGTCCTCCTCGCGAGCCTCATGGCGCAGAACGGCAAGAAGGCCGACGCCTTCAAGCTGCTCGCCGCGAGCCAGCCCTGGAACCGCAAGCACGTCCTCCTGCACAACGTGTACGCCTGGCTCCTCGACCGCGAGGGCAAGCGCGACGAGGCGATCCACGTCCTCGGCCAGCTCCTCCTCAAGACGAGCGACCAGGCCACCAGCGACAACCGCCTGCGCCTGCAGAACGACAAGAAGATGACCATGACCTCGTTCGGCGCGATGTGGTACATGCTCGGCTTCGAGAGCCCGCCGGCGAGCATGGGCCAGCTCCGCCCGACGCGGAAGGGCTTCCGCCAGCCACCGAAGCGGAGGGGCTGAGGGATCACCATCTGCCAACCAGGTCACCTCGCGGGTCGCGTCGCGGTAGCGGCTCGCCACTCCCTGCGGAGAGACCGGCTGACCGCGCATGCCCGGCTGACGCGCCAAGCGTGACGAGACCCCAAGGTGTCGTAGCGGATCGGACCCTCGAGGTGCCCATCTCGGAGGAAAACTCTGCGCGTCTTCTGCCCGCTTGTCGCGATCATGAAGTCTCGCTGACCTCTGGACATCCACGCCAGACTTCCGCTCCAACGTATTCCGACCAAATCGGGACGGATCTCAACCTCGATCCTGGATGGACGCATCCCACTCCGAGATTCCGAGCTCGCTGGCCGAGGACATTCTTCGCATCCTCGATTCGACCGAGGCCGACCGCGAGACCAAGCTCGAGAACCTCCTCGCCGTGTGCCCACCGACCCAAGCCGCGGCCGTGCGGGGATGGTTGGCGAAACTCGACACGATCCCCAACCCCAACTCACCCCGGGTCCAGTTGTGGCAGGATCCTCCGTACTTCGGCGCCTACCGAATCCTCGCGCGCCTCGGCGCAGGCGGGATGGGCTGCGTGTACCTCGCCGAAGACACTCACCTCAAGCGGCGCGTGGCCCTGAAGGTCATCCGGTCCGACCTGCTCTCGCAACCCGACGTCCAACGCCGGTTCGACCGCGAGACCGTTGCGGCGTCCCGACTGGACCATCCGAACATCTGCCACGTGTACGAAGTCGGCCGCCTGGACGGCCAGCCGTACATGACGATGCAGTGGATCCGAGGCGAGACCCTTGCCCAGAGGATTGCATCGGCTCGAAAGGCACAGACCTCATCCAGCCGGCGGACGCTGCTCGCCCCTCGTGATCCCAGAGCGCGACTCCGGCCAAGGAAAGCAGCCCTCGAAGTCGTTGCGCTCATGGAGAAAGTCGCGCGCGCCGTCCACGCCGCCCACGACGCCGGCCTCATCCATCGGGACATCAAGCCCGGGAACATCATGCTCACCGATGAGCACGAACCCGTCGTACTGGACTTCGGCCTGGCTACCGACGAGATCCTCGATCCGGCCGCCATGCACGCCCAATCCGTGGTCGGCACGCCCTTGTACATGGCGCCCGAACAGATGCGGCCCCAGGGACGGACGATCGACCGCCGGGCCGATGTGTACGCCCTGGGAGTCACCCTCTACGAGTGCCTCACGCTCGAGCATCCCTACACCCCGGTCGACGGGGACCTACTGACACACATCCTCACCAGAACTCCGGTCAGCGCGCATGCCCTCAACCCAGCGATCCCGGCAGATCTGGCCACGGTCGTTTCTTGCGCTATGGACAGGGATCGCACGCGCCGCTACGGCACGGCCGCCGCACTCGCTGAGGATCTTCGGCGGATCAGAGCTCGGGAACCCATTCTTGCACGACCTGCGGGCCCTCTAAGGCGCGCGGCCCGGTGGATCCAGCGACACCCTGCGCCCACGACTGTTATTGTAGTCCTGGTCTCGGCCCTAGCCACTATCCTCCACTTCTGGTCTCGGGCCGCCGATGTCACCGACCGCTTTGTCGATCTTGCCGGAGTGTTGCACGCCGTCCGAACTGCAGACCAGACAGGCCGACCTCCATTGCCCCTCTGGCCCGTCGACCTTATCACAATCGACACGTGGTTCCGCGACCACGCCGAACGACGGATCAGCCTTCTTCCGCAGCTGAGGTCCAGCCTCGACCGTGTTGGTGCACCCGATAGCCAAACCCTCGGCGATGATCACGATTTGGCCCTGCAACGGATGCGCTCCGCATTGTCGAGCATGATCATCGAGACCGAGCAATTCGAGTCGCGCGACCTCGGCCGTGCCCAGGCCTTGCGGGCGCGCGTCCTCGAACAGGACGCTCGGACCGAGAAGGCCATGGCCGCCTCGCGTGACGCCTGGGTCCAAGCGACGACGGCCATCGCCACGTCCCCCACATATCGAGGCCTGCGACTCCCCGCACAGCGAGGGCTGATCCCTTTAGGTCAGAACTCCGACTCCGGACTCTGGGAGTTCCTGCATGTCGCCAGTTCGGCCTCTATCGCCAGACGCCCGATACCAGGACACCCCGATCCCCAAGATGGTGTCGTCCTCATCCTTGTTCCACCCGGAACATCGTCCGCGGGACCCGCCGCTACTGGGGCGACCGAGGCCCTGGACCCGTTCTTCATCGGCAAGCACGAAATCACTCAGGCTCAGTGGATGCGTTTGGGAGACGGATCCAACCCCAGCAGCACCCCACCTGGCGCGCTCCATTCCCCGGTGACCGTCACCCTTCTTCACCCGGTCGAAAGCGTCACTTGGGCCGAGGCTCTGCGAGTTCTGCGGGGGAACGACCTCGATCTCCCCACCGAGGCCGAATGGGAAGTGGCTGCCCGCGGAGGTGTTTCGACGGCCTGGTACACCGGTGATGACCCTGCGACCCTAGCCGGCCATGCCAATGTTCTTGATCTTACGGCCCTCACGTCATTCCCGGAGTGGGACGACGTCCCCGAAGGATTCTCCGATGGTTACGCCCTGCACGCCCCCATCGGCCACTACCGTCCCAACCTCTTCGGGTTGTACGATGTGCACGGCAACGTCGCGGAATGGATGCTGGACTCCTACTCACGCATCCAGCCGCAACCTGCACATGGCATCTCCAGCAACGCTGGATCGACGGATCAAACCGTCCGAGGTGGCGATTTTCGACATTCCTCTGCAAAGGCCAAATGTTCCGCCCGCTTCCATGGGCCCGCATCCAGTGAGATTGGATACATCGGCATCCGACCCGCCCGGAGGGTTCAAACCTGATTCTTCCCCGGCACTCCTACAAACAGTTTCTATAGCCATACTCTTGAAGCCACCCTTGCTCCTCGCTTCCCTTCTCGCCGCCATCTGCCCAGGGCAACAACTCCTCTTTGAGAAGAATCGCGTCGATCCTGTGACCAGTCCCTGGGGCGAAGCGTGCGCCGCGGTCGGCGACGTCAACAACGATGGGTACTACGACTTCGCCTGCGGTTCATACCTCAGCCCTGGCTCCGGAGGTGTCGGTGCTGTACGAGGTCGCGTACTCGTGTACTCGGGACGCGATGGCCAGGTACTCCGCGACTGGTACGGCCCCACGGACTCCTTTGGTCTTGGTTGGTGGCTCGAGGCAGCGGGCGACTGGAACCGCGATGGATTCGACGATGTCTTTGTCGTCGGACTCATGAACGCACGTCTGCAAGCCGTCCTTCTCTCCGGACGAGACGGCGCAACACTGACATCCTGGACAGCGAGCGGCATCAGTCCCGCGGCCATTCAAATGCGGTTGGGCGGCGACGTCGACGGTGACGGCGTACGGGACGTAATCTGCAGCGATCCCAACTTCGATACCAATCTCGGTCTTGGCCGACTTTGGGTAGTTTCCGGGGCCAATGCCGCTGTACTCTACGACTGGCAGGACTCCGGGAGATTCGGCACTGTCGTAGCCGATGCCGGCGACGTCAACGGCGACGGAACCCCAGACGTGCTTGTCACGGCACCAAACCGCTACACAGCGTATGGCAAGGTGGGAGAGGCCCGTATCTACTCCGGTCGCACCGGGACACTTCTGGCATCGGTGACGGGAGGCATGATTCCCAATACGGACTTTGGCTACAGTGCCGCCGGTGTCGGCGACCTGAATCGCGACGGCTACTCCGACTTCATCGTCGGCGCGCGCACCCAGCAGGTTGGCACTGCAAGTGGGGCGGGCCGTGCGACTGTCTACTCCGGGGCAACTGGTCAGCCCCTGCCGTCCCTCGAGTGGTTCGGGTCCTCCGTGAACTTCGGGCTCGGTACCCGAGTCGCTCCTGCCGGGGACTTCAATGACGACGGTTACCCCGACATAATCCTCGGGGCCCAGCACCACGCGCGCGTGGTCTCAGGGCGCGACGGCACGACTCAATGGGCTTTGACCGCACCGAGCACCAACCTCGGCCTGGGTTTTGTTGGAACTGCCGGCGACATGAACCGCGACGGATCCGCTGACGTCCTGCTGGGGTTCCCGGCAACGAATGGCGGAACCACGGTGCCGTACTTCCGCATCTACGCCGGGATCCCTGGCTCGGGCGGGGACAACGCCGACCGGTTGGGACGCGTATTCCACCGAGTACCTGGCTCCCAGATGAACGCCGGGTTTGGATACTCCGTGCACGGCGGAGGCGATTTTGATCGCGATGGCTACTCTGACTTCCTGGTGAGCGCTCACGAAGAGACGATTGGTAGGAATCAACGAGCTGGTGCACTGACCATCTACTCCGGTCGCAGCGGTCTTCCCATCACGCGTTTGGTCGGTTCTCAGGCTTGGGACTACTTCGGCGACTCGGTGGCCATCGTTGGCGATGTCGACTCCGACGGCTACGTGGACATTCTAGCGGGTGGCCACGGCAACCGTCGCGGGTTCTCCGAGAGCGGGTTCGCCACGCTCATCTCCGGACGAAGCTTCACGCCGCTTCATTCCTTTGAAGGCACTCATAGCTGGCAGGAGCTCGGCACAGCAGTCGCGGCGTTGGGAGACGTCGATCTGGATGGCCAACCCGACTTCCTGATCGGCGCGTATGGTGACGCAATCTCAGGCACTGAAGCCGGGATGGCCATGGTCGTTTCCGGACCCGCGCGAGGATACAGCATCGTTCGGGGCCCGTACCGCGGTCGCGCCGGCGACCGCTGTGGCATCTCTCTCGATGGTGTCGGCGATCTTGATGGCGATGCCCGACCCGACTTCGTGGTCGGTTCCCCGCTTGCAGACCAAGGAGCCCTCTCCGACTGCGGTGTCATTCGCGGGTACTCTGGGGCCACGGGACAGCTTCTTTTCGAACGGTTCGGCGAGTCCAGTGGCGATCACTTTGGAGTCTCCGTCTCCCGCGCCGGGGACATCGACGGCGATGGGCGTGGCGACTTCGTCATCGGTTCCCCGGGCCACGACTCACGCGGAGTCGACGCAGGCCGTGCCTACGTATTCTCCGGGGCGAATCTCCGGATACTTCATATGATCGACGGTAGGCAGGCCGGGGATGCATTTGGATCGCGCGTGTCTGGCGCTGGTGACGTGGATCGCGACGGGCGTCCCGATTTTGTGGTTGGCGCAGAGTCCGCACAGGGCGCAGCGGGTCGCGTCGAGATCTACTCCGGGTCTACGGGCCGGGTGCTGTACTACCTGCAGGGCCAAGGCACCGATGGCCTCGGCGTATCGGTGGCAAGCGCCGGCGACGTAACAGGCGATGGCTACGACGACGTGATCGTCGGCGCAGTTCAGGGCGGGGCAGCGCTCGGTTACGCCGCGATTCTCTCTGGTCACCCGGTTGTATCATTGACCTTCGGCACCGGCTGCCCGGGGTTTGGCGGACTGACACCCAAGATCCGTGGCTGGGGGCAACCCACGATCGGCAACCTCGCGCACCGCATAGACCTTCTCCTCGCAAGGGCGTCGACACCGGCCCTCCTGGTTCTCGGGTTCGCGAGCCTTGGCCTGCCCGCGGGACCCGGCTGCACGCTACTCCCGACCGCAGACTTGCAGCTGGTCCTGGCCACGACCGGTTCGGGCACCCTGTTTCAGCCGGTCCCCATCCCCGTCAATCTGGACCTGCTTGGCCTGAGTCTGCTCGCGCAGTACGCCGTGTACGACCCGTCAGGCGCCGCGTTCGGAACGTTCTCTCTGTCTGATGGACTGCATATCTTGATTGGCCGATGATCTCGAAGACTGCCTTGTACTCTCTCGCCTTTGTCAGCTTGTCTTGCGTTGCGCTACCTGCACAGCCGACACTCCCGCCTGTACCCTATCCACCAGAGAATCCCCACACTCCGGAGAAGGCGCAGCTCGGAAAGGCACTTTTCTGGGATGAACAGGTCTCTTCCTCGAACACCGTTGCGTGCGGGACCTGCCATCGGTTCGCCGCTGGCGGCGCTGACCCCAGGTCTGTGCTTCCGCAGCCCGGACGACGCAAGAGCCTGCACCCCGGCGCGGACACTCTGTTTCACACGTCGGACGACATTGTCGGATCCTCCGGTGTCATTTCTCGATCAGCATCCGGCTCTTTGCAGTGGGCGCTACTGTTTGGACTGGAGGAGCAGGTGACGGCCCGACACGCTCCCACAGTCGTGAACGCTGCGTACTCCCCAAAACTATTCTGGGACGCTCGTGCGGGTGACGTGTTTCGCGATCCGCAAACAGGCGCCGTCCGCCTTACCCGAAACGCGGCACTCGAGACCCAGGCGGCGGGCCCGCTCCTGGATCCCGTCGAAATGGCGCACGCCCAGCGAGCCTGGATAGACCTTATGACGAGACTCTCGAGCACGACGCCTCTCGCCCTTGCCACGAACGTTCCTCCGACTCTCGCTCAGTTCCTCAATGGGCGCAGCTACGGGACAATCTTTCGACAGGTCTTCGGGGTTTCCTCGATAACCCCCGATCGCATCGCAATGGCGATTGCGACCTACGAGCGCACCCTGATCGCTGACCAGACGCCATACGACCTTTGGCGGACTGGGCGGGGCGTCTTCACCCCCGCGGAGCAGCGAGGCCATGCTCTCTTCTCTGGCCGGGCCCGGTGCGCTGTGTGCCACCGCGAACCGCTGCTCACGGATATCGTCCTCCGGAACACCGGTGTGCGACCCTGGACCGAAGATCAAGGGGGCGGTTTGGGGCAGTTCAAGATCCCGGACCTCCGAAACGTCGAGTTGAGCGCTCCGTATTTTCACAACGGCCAGGCCAAGACGCTCATGGACGTGATTGATTTCTATGACCGTGGCGGCGACTTCAGCGTAAACCGCGATGCACTTCTGCAACCGATCATCCCTCCGCTGACCGCGGCCGAGAAGAGTGACCTGCTGGCGTTCCTCGGATCACTCACGGACCCACGCGTGGCGACCGAGACGGCCCCTTTCGACAGACCACGCTTGTACACCGAGTCGGCCCGCGTACCCATGCCGTACGGACTCGGAACTGCCGGAAGCGGCAACCTGGTACCCGAACTCGTGGCGTTGGAACCATCCTTCATCGGCAACCGACAGCTCTCCATTGGCTTGCGCAACACGATCGGCGGCCAAGGCACGCTGCTTCTCTTGGACGCGGCCCACGCGCAATCTCCGATTCGCATTCTGGGTGTTGACATATGGGTCGGTGTAACAGCTGGACTCGTGCTTGTTCCGGGGACGTCCGCTGGAAGCGGAGCCGGTAGTGGGTACAGCTCCACCGTTCTCGAAGTCCCCTCGATCTCATCGCTGAGAGGCACATCCTTCTATTGCCAGTGGCTCATTCTGGACTCGGCGTCCCCACAAGGGGTCTCGGCGTCTGGCGGTGTTTCGATTCCGGTGTTTTAGGCCAGAACACACCACACGATTCAGGGTTTCGCCGGCGCTGTGCTGTTGCGAGTTACAAGCCCAAAGTAGCCCTCACCGCAGCGCCGTCACGTCGACCCGCAGCGGCGGCGCCCATCGCACGTCGCCCGGCGTGTAGTACAGATACGTCCTCGACGCCGGGCCCGTCGTCACACCGGGGATGCGCGCCACGCAATCGAGCGCGACTCCCCGCTCCGCGTTCGGCGCGAGCCCGCGCCAGTAGAGCACCAGCTCCCGGCCGCGGAGCTCCCACAGGTCGAAGGCCCCGGCGCGCTGGCGATCAACCAGCTCCGCGGTCGGGATCTCGAGCCCGGCGGGCAGCCCCACGATCGCCATCGTCATCGGCAGACCCGCGTCGGTCCTGTTCTGCACGGCCACGTGCAGGCCGACCGTCCGCCCCTCCTCCACGCTCGCCTGCGCAAGCCGCGTCGCGATCGCGACCTTCGCGCCCTGATCATCCGCCGGCTGGTCGGTGTGGTAGGCGAGGTCGCAGGCCCACGGCAGCGCGCCGCCGCCGCCTTCGAGTTCGACGCGGACCTCCGCGTCGCCCGTGCCCGCCGCGTCCCACAGCTCGAACACCAGCGCGTCGGGGTGTCCCGCCGCGAAGGCCTGCGTCGCCGCCTGCCTCCCGTTCACGAACACGTGCACGGTGCCGGGCGCCTGCATGGTGCGCGCGACCTGCGCGTACGCGGTGAGCGCCTTGAGCCCCATGATCGTCGCCTGCGTGGCGCCGAAGGTCCCGCGCGCCGACTGCTGCCCGCGCAGCCATTCCACGGCCGCGCGCACCTGACCGGCGTAGCTGCCGTCGGTCAACCACGCGAGGATCGCGAACGACGTGGTCTCGACCGCGAGGTCGTCGCCGCCGGAACTCGTGATGCTCGTGGTGCTGCCGCGCAGCGAACCGTCGGCGGCCTGCATCGCCACGAGGCGCACGCACGCCGACGCCGCCTCCGCACGCTCTCCCGCGCGCAGCGCGTTCGCCACCACCGCCAGCTCGTAGGCGTCGGCCGTCGTCGCCACGCGCGCGGTGAGCGCGTCCAACTCGCGGGTCAACTGCGCGGCCGACGTGCCGGAATACAGCAGCGCGTACACCAGGTACGGCTCCGTCACGCTCTGCGGCGCCCGCCCGAAGGTGTCGAGCGCGCGTTCGTTGACCAGGAACCCGCCCTTGCCGTCACGCCGCCCGAGCAGCCACGCGCTCGTGCGCGCGACCATCGCGGCGTCGACGTCGTGCACCTTGCTCATGTCGCGGAACTGCAGCAGCCCGTACGCGGTGAGCGCCTCGTGCCCCGGGTCGCCGCCGAACCACTCGTAGCCGCGCTCCTTGCACTCGTAGCCGGCGAGCTTGCGGTAGCCGGCGGGCAGCAACTCACGCGCGCGCGATGCGACCATCGGCACGTCATCGCCGCTCGCCTCCAGGTACGAGAGCACCATCGTGTTCGGATAGTTGGCGGAGCTGGCCTGCTCGAAGCAGCCGCACGGTTCGCGCAGCATGCCCTGCAGGCCGTCGCGCATGGTCGCGAGCGGGGAGGGATACAGCTTGAGCGTCAGCCGCGCCGAACCCGGGCTCGCGCGGCGCGGCATCGGCACCACGAAGCGCCCCGGTTCGCCGGCAGCCACCGTGCCGCCGAACGAGCGGACGTGCGGGAAGCCACGTGGCGCGACCACGATGCGCTGCTCGACGCGGTCACGGAACCGACCCGCCGAGCCCAGCAGGCGCAGGCTGCCTTCGCCGGCTGCGTCGCCGACGATCACCGGCACGAGCGCGCGCCCGCGCCCATCGATCAGGCGCACGCGCACGTCGCCGCTGCCGTTCAGCGCGAGCGGGCCGGTGGCCCGCACGGCGAGATCGGCCGCGTCGCCATCGCCGTCGGCGAGCACGACCGCCACCGGCAGGAGCAGGCGATCGTCGGCGCTGACCTCGACCGGTAGCTTCGCGTCCACGTGGAAGGGCAGGCGCGCGTCGAACGACGCCTCCGCCTGACCGACGCGACCGGCGCTCGTGCCCGTGCCGTGCGCGTCCCCGCGTACGAGCCAGGTCGTGACGGAATCGCTGACCTGGAAGGCGAACGACGCGGCGCCGTCTGCCCCGGTCGCGAGGAGCGGATTCCAGTACACGGTCTCCGTGAAGTCGGAGCGCGTCTCGTCGGGGGACCGGGCGTGCGCGTACTCGCGCATGCGCTGCTGGATGCGGGCAAGGCGAAGGGCCACCCGACGGTCGTCGTCGTCGCGAGCGACCACACCGACGGGCTCCGCGGCCGGCACCTCGGCATCGAGAACCTCGACGCCTTCGCCGCCGGCCGCCTCGCGCCACGCGAGCCTTGGGATGTCCGCACCGTTCTCACCGTCCGCGAACCACCTCCACCGCTCCTCCCTCGCTTCGGCCCCGACGAAGCCAGCCCGGTCGCCGGCATCCGCCGCGAACTCCGCCATCACGAACGCCGCGCCGGGCGCCATCCGATCGCGCAGGCCCGACCCGAACAGCGGAACGAACGCGAGGATCACCGCCACCACGACCCCGCCGGCCAGACCGACCTGCCCCGGCACACGCAGGCGGAGCCAACGCCCGCCACACGCCGCGGCCGTCTCCGCGAGGAGCAGCAGCACGAGCAAGGCGAGCGCGATCGACGCCACTTCACCCGCGGCCCGCCGGCTGTTGCGCGCCAGTTGCTCATGCCCGCGCTCGGCGCCGTCCACCTGCTGGCGGTTGCTCGCCACCTGCGGCATCCCGCCGTGACCCTCGTGCGCGAGCAGCGAACTCGCCGCGTCGCCGTGCGCCGCGAGCTGCGCCTGCGCCTCGACGCCACCGCGCCACACGAAGCGCCGCCAGCCCCGCGTCCCCAGCAGGAGATCGACGTTGCGCGGCGTGTGCTCGCCACCCGCGAAGAAGTCGCCGAGGTCCTCGCCGCGCTCGACGTCGGCGAAGAGCAAGCTGTGGTCGACGAGCCCGACGCGGGGCTCGAGGCCCATCGCCACCGCGGCGCGGTCGGTGACCGACACGCCCACGATCGCGGCGATCGGCGCGCCGGTCTCGTCGGTGGTGCGCACGTTGACGCGCTGCGCCCCCCCAGGCGCCAGCACGCTGCGCTCCTGCGTGAACGCGACCTGCACCCGCCGCGCCGACGCCCGCTGCACGAGCCGCTCGGCCAACGGTTGCAGGGTGCGATCGAACACCGTCACCCGCAAGACACCGGTCGCCGCCGCGGGCAGTGGCAGCTCGACGTCGGCATGCACGTCGCCCTGGTCGTCAGGGCGCAGCGCCTGCTGCGCGAGCAACGCGCCCCGACAGAACACGCCGACCAGCCACGGGCCGTCGCCGCGCCCGGCCACGCGCACGCGCACGGGCGCGCCCGCGACGATGCCCTCGTCGAGCGCACGCAGCGCGATCCCCTTCGCCTTCACCTCGGGCAGCGCGAACTCCGTGCTCGGCGCGGTCGCCTGGGTGCGCACCGCATACCTGGTTCCGAGCCGCGGCGTGAACACCACGCGCGCGCGCCCCTGGTGCTCGGTGCGGAACGTCGCCACGACCTCACCGCGCGCGTCGTGCACCGTGCCCCGCGTGTCGACCGGCCGACCCAGCGGGTCGGTCGCTTCCAGGTACACGCGGTTCTCGACGCCCGCGATCAGCTCGCCACCCTCCGGCAGGCACGCGACCAGGACCCTGCCGGTCGGCACCACGAACGGCTTCACCTCCGTCTCGACGACACCGCCGTCCTCGACGCGCGCCACGAAGCGCGCCGCGCCCTCGCGCACTTCGCGCGGGATCGCGAAGCGCAAGACCGCGCGCCCGGCCGCGTCGAGCGCGGCGCTCCCGGTCCACACCTCGTCGCCATCGAGCACGACCGCAGCGCGCACGTTGGCACCTGCCGCGACGCCACCGCCCATCCGCTCGACGCGCAGCTCCGCGCCGCCGGTCTGGCCGGGCAGGTATGTCTTGCGATCGAGGACGAGGGTCTTCGCCAACCGCGGCGCCTGGTAGCTGCGCACCACGAAGGTCGCGCGTTCCGGCGGGAAGGTCTCGTCCGGCGAGATCAGCTCGAGGGTGTGCTCGCCGCCGGCGCAGTCGGCCGGGATGGTCCAGGTGGTGGCGCCGACATCGTCGCCCCCCGGCTCACCGCGCAGTTCGATCCGATGGTCCTCGAACACGACCGCGCCCTTGGGGTCCTTCACCTTCACCGCCATCGTCACGCGGTGCGCGCGCGGCGCGAGCGTGAGGCGATCGAGCGCCACCGAGCGCACGAACACGCGCTCGCCCGGTCGGTACACCGGCTTGTCGGTGCTGACGTGCACGAGCGGCGTGGCCGCCCCCGTGGCGAGCGCGAGTTCCTGACGCACCGTGCGATCGCCGCACTCGGCCTCGACGACGAGGCGCTGCGGGACCTGCAGGCTCGCGGGCAGGTCGAAGACCACGTTGCCCGTCGTCGAGGAGCTCACACCGCGCGCGAGTTCGGTGCCGTCGGCGAGCGAAGTCTGGTAGCGCACGACGCAGGCCTTCGCCGCGCCGGTGAGGTCCTCGCTCTGCACCGTGAAGCTCCACGGCGCCCCGGCCGCCACCGTGCGCGGCGCGCTCACCGTCACGCGCACCTCTGCGCGCGCGATGCGGTTCGCCTCCCACGCGTGGTAGCCCCAGCGCGCGAGCGGCACGAGCACCGCGCACGCGGCGAGACCCGCGGCGATGCCGATGCGCAACGCCGGCCGACGGTACCAGGACCTTGGCGCCCGCACCGCGAGCGGCGGCGTCGCCGGGCGAGCCGCGCGGCGCAGGACGTCGGCCTTGCGCAGCACCTCGGCCTGCAGCGCGCGCAGCGCCGGCTCCGCCGCGAGGCGCGCCTCCAATGCCGCGGGGTCTTCGTGGCACCCGAAGTGCAGCTCGAGCAGCTCCTGCTCCAGGGCGTCGCGCTCGTGCGGGGTGAAGGCTTCGTCGTCGTGCGTGCTCATCGTGCTGCCCTCCGGGTGTCGTCGTCGTGGTCGGTCAGTTCGCGCCGCAGGGTCTGCAGGGCGCTGCGCATGCGGGTCTTCGCCGTCCCGACCGGGATCGAGAGCGCGTCGGCCACCGCCTCGAAGGTCAGCCCGCCCGACGCGCGCAGCAGGAACACCTGCTTCTCCGGATCGGTGAGCCGCGCGATCGCGGCCTGCGCGACGGCGAACTGCTCGCGCACCTCCGCGCGATGCGATGGCGACTGCTCCACGGGCGACTGCACTGGCATCTCCACGGCGTTCTCCTGGTCGAGACTCGCGTGGACGGGGCGCCGCTGCCCGCGCCTGCGGGCGTCGACCGCCACGTTCCACACCACCACGAAGATCCACGCCACCGGGTCGCGCGGCCGATCGCCGCGGCGCAGGGCCTTCCAGCACTTGAGGAAGGCGTCCTGCAGGACCTCGGCGACGTCGGCCCCGCCACCCAGCACACCCCGGACCGCTCCGGTCAGGCCCTCACGATGGGTCTGAAACAGGTCCGCGAGCGGGACAGCCGGGGTGTTCATGGGCTCGTGGTGTGAGTGAAGACGCCGGCGGGGGGAAACGGATTGGGGGAGGCGGAGAAAAGTTGGGCGGGGATGGGTCGGAGCGTCGGGACGGAGCGCTGGGGGCACGAGTTCGGGCTCGGGCGTGCCAAGCCGCCGCTCCGCGGCCGCTTGGCTGGCTCGGGCTCAGGCTCGTGCGGGCACGGGGAGAGGGGCGGCGCTCAGCGCCGTGCCGGCACGCGCACTTCGAGGTCCTTGCCGGCCTCGACTTCGCGCGCGAAGAACACAGTGCTGCCATCGTCGTTCTCGAGCGCGAAGAGCACGTGGCCGCTGGCCAGCCGCAGCGTCGCTGCCCCATCGAGCATGCGCACGGCCGGGGGCGGCGGGAGCGTGTCGAACGCCTCCGCCAGCGTCGTGTTCTCCGCGACCACTGCCGACCACGAGTCGAACATGCGGTCGCGCACGCCGAGCCGTCCGGTGGCCGCGGCGCCGTCGGCGTCGCGGACGATCACCTTCGTCGGCTCGGACTTCGTGCGACCGAGTGCGACGACCGGCGTGTCGGTGGTCGTCGCGACCGTGACGTGGACTCCCCCCCAGGTGCCCTTCGTGCTCGCTGGGAACATGCCGGTCTCGTACAGGTGGTGATGCAGCGCGAAGCTGCCTACGGGCAGGTGCTGCAGCGTGAACTGGGCGGGCTCCGGAAGCGCCACCAACACGCCGAACGACGCGCCCGCGAGGGGTTCGAGACAGAGGCGCGGGCCGGCGATGCCGTGTTGCGCACCGTGCTCCCAGATCTCCGGGTACTTGCCCATGTCGGCGCGGAGGTTGCCCTCCAGCGCTGGCACCACGATGCGGTTGGTCTGGCCGAACTCGAGCGCGACCTCGCGGAACAGGCGGAAGCCGAGCTGCTTGTGCCCCAGCGTGAGGGTGTAGCGTCCACTGGTGGGCGCGCAGGCGGCGAAGGCGTGCGGCTGCGCCGCGTTGGGCGTGACCTCGGCGACGAGTTCGCGCTTGCGCATCGAGCCCCCGCGGGTGCTTTGCGCCATCCACTTGGCCACCATCCCGCCGGGGATCGAACGCGCGCACGACAACCACCAGTCGGCCGCCGGCTCGAGGTCCGGCACCACCACCTCGACGCGGGGGCGGCGATCCGCCGCGAGGTCGACCTCGACCACGACCCCAGCCGCCACGCGCACGGCGTTGGCGCCGACGTAGGCACCCTTGCTCCCACACGTCAGTTCGTACGCACCCGGCGCGACGCGTAGGCTGAAGCCGGGTTCACGGGGACAGACGACGGCTTCGTAGTCGAACACACCGGCTCGTCGCACATAGCAAGTCGTGGTGCCGGCCGGGAACGTGCCCCGCAGGGTTCCCGAGCGCCGAACCAGGGCGAGCGTCAATGGTTCCCCGCGGTTGCAGAGAGAGTGCGCATGAAACCTGGCGCCTGGTTGGTCGCGGCGCGAGTCGACGAACGGTTCATGGGGCGATGCGATCGTGGCAACGCCGTTGGCTCAGGATCAGTCGGCAGCGCGCGTGCGCGACGTCGGGCCGACCCGACACGCCAGGTTCCGATTTCAGGGAAACGCTGCGCCGCCGATCAGCGCGAGCACGTACTCACGCAGCTTGCGTTCGCGCGCGGCGGTCCACATCGCCTTGGTGAGCGCGATGCCGCGCTGGTTCTGCGCGTCGGGCGTCCCCGCGAAGAGCGCGTCGATGCGGCCGGCGGCGCCGGCGGTGGCGATCGCGAGGCGCGTCGCCCAGTCGACCCAGACGGTGGCCTCGGGCCCCGGCAGCGCACCCGCGAGCCACTCGATGCCCGCGGCCATCGGCAGGGCGGCGTCGCGTGCGTTGCCGAAGAGCAGGTGGTAGACGGCGGTGGCGCGCGCCATCTCGGCGGTGGCCGACTGCCGCGCGGCGGCAGGAACGACGTGTGCGACGTGGGCGGCGGCGGCGGCATCGAAGGTCGCACGCCAGTCGCCGGGCAGCGGCGGCAGCAGGCGCTCGGCGGCGAGGCGCTCCACGAACCACGCCGCGGCGCGCTGGGCGCCTTCGACCGTCCAGTGCTGCGGGTCGAGGAAGCAGGTGGGGTCGGGGAGGTCGGTGCCGGGCAGGTAGGTACCGGCGTCGGCGTCGAGGACCGGCACGCCCAGCGCCTCGCCCTCGCTGCGGATCGTCGCGATCACTTCGCCGATGGGATGCAGCGGGGCGGCGTCGAGATCGCGCGCACGCTCGAAGGCCGCGCGCGCGGCGCGCGGTTCCGCGGCTGCCAGCAGGACGCGCCCGAGCAGCGCGTGCACGTCGGCGCGGTCGGGGTGCACGCGCACGAGCGCCTCCGCCACGGTGCGCGTGATCGGTTCGCCGCGTTGCCAGGCGAGCACGGCGCCATCGACGTCGCGGTCGACTGCGGTCATGCCGCGCGGCCAGGCGCCCACGAGGTCGTACGGACTCGGCGCGAAGAGCAGGGGCACGCCCGCGGCGCGCGCAGCGGCAGCCATGGCGCGCAGCGAGCCGCGCGCCCGCTCCGCGAGCGCGGCGCGGTCGCTGGCCGACACCGGGAGCGCGCCGACGACCGGCTTGCCGGGGCGTGCGTCGAGCGCGCGCGCGACCAACCCCGCCACGAGGTCGGGGCGACCTTCGCTGGTGGTCGCGACCGTCGCGATCGCGCTCGGCGCGAGCGCCTGGAAGGCGAGTCGGCTCCGCGTGGCGTGGTCGGAGATCTCGTCGAGGAGCCCATCGGACGTGAGCGCGCGGCCGTGGAACAGGCGCGAGCCGACCTCGTTGCCGCCGAGGGTGACGACGATCGCGTCGGGCTTGCTGGCCAGCGACGCCTCGACCATCGTCACGATCTGCGTGCTGTCGATCGCCGGCTGCGCGATCGCCTTGACGAGGATCCGACGCTCCGGCCAGACCGCGCGCAGGCCCGCCTCCGCGATCGCCGCGAAGCTCGCGTGCAGGCCGTAGGGGTAGCCGAAGGTGAGGCTGTCGCCGACGCACACGATGCGGATCTCGTCCGGCTGCTTCGGGGCCGCGAGTTCCGGGTGCAGCGCGAGCGGGTCCTTCGGGCCGGGGATCGGCGCGAGCACCGACGTCGGATCCCACGGCCACAGGTGCCACGCCGAAGCGCCGACGACGAAGCCTGCGGCGAGCTGCAGGAGGGCGCGGCGCGGGAAGCCTTCGGAGTTCGTCATGTCAGAACTGGAAGTACATGAACGGCACGCCGGTCGGGCCGCCCGCCGCGAGCAGCCCGACGAAGAGCGAGACCAGGATCCCGACCGCCCACGACGGCAGGGCACAGAACAAGCGCTTGCCGGCGAGCTGCCACGGATCGGGGAGCGCGTGCGTCGCGACGCCGACCGCGATCGACAACCACACCGGCCAGGGCAGGACGAGCGCCGACGTCGGCTGGAACAGCCGCACGCACACGTCGCCCGCGTGCGCGAGCGACTGGGTACGGAACAGGATCATCGCCGCACCGAAGAAGGTGCACGCGAGGAACCACGAAACGATCTGGCCGAGCCGCGAGGTGAACATGGCAAAGCGGCTGTTCCACCAGCGGTTGAAGACGAGCCCGCCGCCGTGCGCTGCGCCCCACAGCACCATGTTCCAACCGGCGCCGTGCCACAGGCCCGACAGGAGCATCGTGACGAACAGGTTCCAGTAGCTGCGCAGGACGCCGTAGCGGTTGCCGCCGAGCGAGATGTAGAGGTAGTCGCGCAGCCAGAACGAGAGCGAGATGTGCCAGCGCCGCCAGAACTCGAGCATGCTGCGCGAACGGAACGGCGTGCGGAAGTTCTCGGGCAGCTTGAAGCCGAACAGCAGGGCCGACCCGATGGCCACGTCGCTGTAGCCGGAGAAGTCGCCGTAGATCTGGATGAGGTACGCGTAGAGTGCGAGTACGAGGGTCCAGCCCTGCGTCGGCCCGCCCTGCGTGTAGGCGATGTCGACGAGGTTGACGGCGATGACGTCGGAGATCAGGACCTTCTTGGTGAGGCCCACCAGGATGCGCCACAGGCCCTCGTGGATGTCGTCGCGCGTGACCCTCGGCGGGTGCTCGAGCTGCGGCAGGAACTCGCTCGCGCGCACGATCGGCCCGGCGACGAGCTGCGGGAAGAACGCGACGAAGAGCATGAACTCGCGCAGGTTGCGCGCCGGCGCGAGCGTGCCGCGGTAGACGTCGATCGTGTAGCTCAGCGACTGGAACGTGTAGAAGCTGATGCCGACCGGCAGCAGCACGTCGAGCACCGGCAGGGGCAGGCCGAGCCAGTGGTCGGCGGTGTCGCGGAAGAAGTTGTAGTACTTGAAGTAGCAGAGCAGGCCGAGGTTGCCGACGACGGAGAGCGTGACGAGCTGCTTGCGCCGCTGCGGGTCGGCGGACGACGCGATGGCGCGCGCCATCCAGTAGTCGAAGGCGGTCGACGCGAAGATCAGCAGCACGTACTTCGCGTTCCAGCTCCCGTAGAAGAAGTACGACGCGACGATCAGCAGCAGCACCCGCGGCGTGCGCAGGCGGGCCATCGCCCACCAGGCGACGAACACCAGCACGAGGAACACGCCGTAGGCGGAGCTGTGGAAGATCACGGCGTGAGGAGGGCAGCGCGGGGACGGGCCCGCGACGCGGTCGAGGCGACGCGGTCGGGGCAAGGATTACTTCGGCACGCGCGGCATGCCAGCTTCGCGGGTCCGCAAATCGAGCGCCGCGCGCGCGCGCCGCGCCGCGCCCAAATCGCATCGCGGCCTTGCGTCACCCCGGCCCGCTCGCTCTACTCCCGCGCCTCCCCCCGGAGAGATGGCCGAGTGGCTGAAGGCACCGCCTTGCTAAGGCGGCATACGGGTTATGCCCGTATCGGGGGTTCGAATCCCCCTCTCTCCGCCAGTCCTTCCCCGGGGACGTTGGCTTCCACGTGCAGTTCGAACGGCGGTGTCTGCGCGGGCTCGTCGCGGGCCTCGCGCTGCTGGGATCGGTCTCCTGCCGAGGCCCGAGCGTCTGGCTCGAGGTGAACGAGCCCGGAGCGGCGCTCGCGATGGACGGCGTCTACGCCGGCACCGGATGCGCGGAGGTGCCGCAGACCTACTACGGCACGGCCCACGTCACCATCGCCCCCACCCGCACCGGCGTGATCGAGGACGTGCGCACCACCGAGCGCCGGACCGTCGACCTCCCGCCACCCGCGCCGCGCTGGCTCTTCCCCCTCGATCTCCTGCTCGAGGCGTGGGCGCGCGGGTTCGGTGACGCCGAGGACGTGATCTGGAGCGTCGAGATCGCGCCCCCCGCGGCGAGCCTCGTCGCCGGCGTGCCGCCGCCGCAACCCGAACCCCTGCGCGCCCGCGCCGCGGCCATCCAACTGGCACGCTGACCATGCGCGCGCTCGTGCTCGGACTGGGACGGTTCGGGGGTGGGATCGGAGCGGCCCGCTTCCTGCACCAGCAGGGCCACGCCGTGCGGATCGCCGACAAGGCGGGCGCCGAGGCGCTGGCGGCATCGGTGGCGGCACTCGACGGCGTCGACGTGGAGTGGTGCCTGCAGCGCGAGGACGTCGCCCTCCTCGCCGGCGTCGACGTGCTGGTCGCCAACCCCGCGATCCCCGATGCCCATCCGCTCCTCGCCGCGGCGCGCGCCCAGGGGATCGAAGTCACCCAGGAGGTCGAACTGCTCCTGCGCCATTACCCGGGGCGCGTCGTGCTGGTGACCGGCACGAACGGCAAGTCGACGACCTCGAACCTGATCTTCCGTGCGCTGCGCGCGGCCGGGATCGACGCGTTGCTCGGCGGCAACATCGGCCGCAGCTTGCTCGAAGACGCTGCGCAATGGCGGCGTGGACAGGTGGCGGTCGTCGAGATCTCGTCGTTCCAACTCGACCGCCTCGATGCCCGCCGGCTGCCCTGCGCGGCGGGCGCGGTCGCGGTGCGCATCACCAGCGACCACCTCGATCGCCACGGCACCCTCGCGGCCTACCACCGCGCCAAGTCGGTAGTGGCACGCGCCGCCCGCGAGTTCTTCGTCCATGCCGACGACGACCCGGTGGCCGCGAGCTTCGCGACGGACGCGCCGCGGCGGATCACGTACGGCGCACGCGCACCGGCACCCGGACATGTCGGCGTCACCGATGGCACGTTGCTCTCGCGGCTCGCGCGTGATCCGGGGCCGATCCTCGATCGCCGCGCGCTGCGCCTGCTCGGCGACTACAACATCGAGAACGCCCTCGCCGCGTTCGCTGCCGCGGTCGAGCTGGGCGCAAGCCGCCATCACGCGGCCTTCGGCATCGCCACCGCCGCGCCGCTGCCGTACCGGCTGCAACTCGCGGGTCGCCTCGCGTGCGGCACGCGGGTGTACGACAACGCGGTCTCGACCGACGCGGACTCGACCGCGGCGGCGCTGCGCACACTCGCGCGGATCGAACCAGGACGCGTGCTGTGGGTCGGCGGCGGCAAGAGCAAGGACGGCGACTTCGCGCGGGCGGCGGCGATCCTGGCGCCGCACCTCACGGCCGCCTTCCTGTTCGGCGCCGCGGGCGCGCCCCTGGCCGAAGCACTGGGTGACCGCGTGCCTGTGCAGGTCGGCACGACGATCGTCGATGCACTCGAAGGGGCGAAGGCCGCGGCAGGCCCGCGCGACGCGCTCCTCTTCAGCCCCGCCTTCGCCTCGTTCGACCAGTACCCGAACTTCCGCGCGCGCGCGGCGCGCTTCTGGCGCGGGCTGCGCGCGGCCGGCGCCACGCCGGGCTCGACGCGGCCGGCCTGACGTCGAAAACCCCGCGCCTGCGCGCCGGTTCGAACTGCTAAGATCCGCCACGTCCTCCGATGCAGCAGCACCTCTGCACGTCGTGCCAGAAGAACCCCGCCACGGTTCACGTGCTGGACTTGACGTCCGGCAACCTCAAAGGCCAACAGCACCTCTGCCAGACCTGCGCCGAGACGGAGGGCGTCGTGCAGCCCAAGTCGCCGCAACCCCTCAAGCTCTCGTCCGAACTCCTCGAGGACCTGATCGGCGGCCTCGGCGCCAAGGGCAAGCCGCGCGGCAAGGCGGCGGGCCCCGCCTGCGCCGGCTGCGGGATGACCGCTGCCGACTTCAAGCTCCGCGGCCGGCTCGGCTGTCCGCGCTGCTACGAGACCTTCCGCGGCACCCTGCTGCCCCTGCTGGAGCGCATCCACGACGCGACGCGACATCAGGGACGGTTCCCGGTGCGCACGCCGTCGGCACGCCAGCGTCCGGAGTCCCTGGCCGAACTGCGGCGGAGGCTCGACCGCGCGATCCAGGAGGAGAACTACGAGGAGGCAGCCAACCTGCGCGACCAGTTGCGCACCCTCGAACAGACGCCGCCGGGCGACAAGCCGTGAGCGATCCATCGCCGATCCCGGACGACTTCCGGCAAGGAGAATGGCTGCGCGGCGAAGGCACCGACGCCGACATCGCGGTCTGCACGCGCGTGCGCCTGGCGCGCAACGTCCAGGGCTTCGGCTTCTACCCGACCATGACCTCCGACGAGGCCACGGAGCTGATCCGGGTGGTGCACCGCGGCCTCCTCGCGCCCGAGTTCCCGGAGCGCCTGCGCATCGTGGCGCTGAACACGCTCGACGAGATCGAGCGCAACGTGCTCGTGGAACGCCACCTCATCAGCCGCGAACAGGCGTCGGCCGACCGGCCGCGCAGCGTCGCCGTCGACGAGGCCGAGGCGGTCGCGGTGATGGTCAACGAGGAGGATCACATCCGCGCGCAGGTCTTCCGCTCCGGCTTCGCCGTGGACGCCACGTGCCAGCGGGCGGAGCGCCTCGACGATGCGCTGATGGCGGCCCTGCCGATGGCCTTCTCGGAGGAGTTCGGCTTCCTCACCGCCTGCCCCACCAACGTCGGCACCGGGCTGCGCGTGTCGGTGATGCTCCATCTCCCCGGCCTCGTGTGGGCGGACGACATCGACAAGGCGACCGCGGCGGTCCAGAAGATCAGCCTCGCGGTGCGCGGCCTCTACGGGGAGGGCAGCCGCGCGCTGGGCGACTTCTACCAGGTCAGCAACCAGGTGACCCTGGGCCGGACGGAGCGCAGCATCCAGCAGGACGTGGGGACCGCGGTCGAGCGGCTGATCTCCTGGGAGCGCGAGGTGCGCGAGGCACTCCTGCGCGGCGAGCCGCGCCTGCGCACCCTGGATCGCATCTACCGGGCGCTCGGCGTACTCGAGCGCGCCCACATCCTGAGCAGCGAAGAAGCGCTGAACTGCCTGTCGGCGGTGCGGTTCGGGGTCCAGGCCGGCCTCGTCGAGGGGATCTCGATCCGGGACCTCGGCATCGCCCTCCTCCTGTCGCAACCGGCGCACCTGCAACGGATGCACAACTCGAGCCTCACGCCTGCGCAGCGCGACGAACGCCGGGCCGCACTGGTCCGCGGCATCCTGCGCGGACGCTAGGCCGGACGTGCCGCGCCCGCCGGAATCGCACGGCAGATTCCGCGATCGCTGGACCTGGAGGGCGCGGCAACTAAACCTATGACGTCCCCATCCCGGTCGGCAGCGGCGCCCTTTCGATGGGCCGGTGACCGCCGGATTTGAATCGCCGGCGCCTTCTGGCCGATCTACCCCCAAGACGCCCTGACCTGTCCCCGTGGGGACTGGAGAAGAACGCAACAATGTTCGACCGCTTCACCGACCGGGCCAAGAAGGTCATGTCCTACGCGCGCCAGGAGGCGCAGAAGTTCAACCACGAGTACATCGGGACGGAACACGTCCTGCTGGGCCTCGTGCAGGAGGGCAGCGGCGTCGCGGCGAACGTGCTCAAGAACATGAGCATCGACCTCGAGAAGATCCGCCACGAGGTCGAGAAGATCGTCAAGACCGGCCCGACCTCGGTGGCGATGGGGCAGTTGCCCTTCACGCCGCGCGCCAAGAAGGTCCTCGAGCTGTCGATGGAGGAGGCGAGCCAGCTCGGCCACAACTACATCGGGACGGAGCACCTCCTGCTCGGCCTGATCCGCGAGAACGAAGGCATCGCCGCGCAGGTGCTGCTCAACCTGGGCGTGAAGCTCGAAGAGGTGCGCGAGGAGGTGCTCGAGTT
>CAYQMF010000108.1:0-24519 GCA_964418595.1 uncultured candidatus Brocadiaceae bacterium | reverse complement strand
GTGCGTCTCACCGAGAGTGGCGCGCGTGGTCCCAAGAAGCGTGGCGCACGACACGGCGCGAAGCGCCGCGCTGTCGACAGCCGCGCCTTCTGTCATCCTGCAGAGAGGAAGACCGAAGCGCGGCGCCGAGCGCCGCGTGCGACACGGAAGGACGGAGAGACGGAACCAGAAGGAGAGAAAGAGAAAGAGAGAGAGAGAGGAGAGAAACAAAGAGGAACCCCGACGCGCCCTCACTGGCTGAGGCGCGAGCAAACCCCGTTGCTCAGGCTCACTCCGCCGCCAGCCGCACCCGCCCCCTGTGCGTACGCGACCGCGCCGCGGAGGTGCCACTGGTCGGGCACGGGGATCGCGAAGCGGGCCTCGCCGTCGGTGCCGGCGGTCGCCGACAGCAGGACCAGCGGCGCGACGAGGACCGTGCCGAGGCCGGGGATGGGCACGTGCGCGGCGGCGGTGCCGAACGCCAGCACCGCGCCGCTCCCGGGCGCGAGGCCTTCGAGGTCGTATCGCAGCGCGTCGCCGAGCGAGGGGATGCCCTTGCCGACGAGTTCGAGCGGGTTGGCCGCGTGGTCGAGGGGCGCGTACGGGACATGGCCGCAAGGGTTGGGGCGGTTGGCGCGCATCGGCGTCGGGCGCGGGAAGTGCGCGAGGATCGACGGCTCCGTCTCCAGGCGCCCGAACGACACGTCGTCGCGCTGCGCGCCGAAGTCGACGCGACTGACGATCGCGCCGCCGGGCGCCGCCAGCACCACCGACTCGCCCTGGCCGCTGAGCCGGAAGGTGGCGTGCAGCGGCCCCTCCGTCTCGTTGTCGGCCCACACCAGCACGCTGCCGCCCGCCGGCACGACGACGCCGGCGGGGAAGGTCCACTTGGTCGGCACGGATGGATCGTCGCTGAGGTGGTAGCCGGCGATGGGAACGGGGAGCAGGCCGCGGTTGCGCAGTTCGATCCAGTCGTCGAAGTCGCCCGCCTCGTCGCGGCGACCCTGCGTGTTCTCGGCGAGCACCTCGTGGATCTCGACGACGGGCAGGCCCGCGCGCACGCGCAGGGTCAGCTCGTGCAGCGCGCTCCACGCGGCGCCGTCGTAGATGCGCGCGCGCAGGATGGTGTCGGCGGGGATGGTCACCGACGTGCCGCTCCCGCCGTTGGTGCCGATGGGGGTGCCATCGGGCGCGCGCGGGTCGCCGCCGCCGAGCGTGTAGTAGATCCAGCCGATCGCGGTGCTGCGCACGAGATCGATCTGCTGGCCGGGTGCGACCCAGGCCTCGGTGACGGTGATCGGCTGGCCGCCCACCTGGAAGAGTGGCGGCTCGAACGCGGGGTACAGCGCCGGGTGCGTCACCGGCACGCTCGTGTCCCGCAGGGCGGCGACCAGTTGCTGCGTGTTGCCCACGAACATCTGGCGGATGGCCTGCGTGTACGGGAACCAGTCGCCGTCGCGGGTCCAGGTCACGCCGCGCGGGTCGAAGCGGCCCCAGCGCGCCGACTCCCCCACCGCGCCGTGGTCGACGCCGCGCGCCATGTCGTCGAAGCGGGCGCGGATCGCGTCTTCGCTGAGCGCGCCGTCGTTGTAGCAGTGCTTGTAGACGCGGTCCGCGAAGGCCAGCCGGAAGTCGCCCACGACCTGCACGCCGCGCCACAGGAGCGAGATGTCGAAGTTGCCGGCGAGCAGGTCGCGACAGATGCGCGCACCGTCGAGCGGCGCCCCGGGCCGGTTGGGCAGGTTGATCCACGAGTCCTCGCTGTCCCAGCAGAAGAAGCGGACCTTGCCCGGCACCGGCAGCATGCGATTGCCGGCGTACCAGTTGTTGTTGCCCCCCGACGTGCTCGGCCAGTCGCCACCGCCGCAGAACGTCCAGTAGAGGATGTAGTCACAGAACGCAGGCACGTCGAGACGCGCGAGCACCGTGCTCCAGTTGCCGGCGCCGGAGATCAGCCCGTTGAACCAGGTCGGGCTGCCATCGAGCGGGCCGCCGTGATTGCGCGCGAAGTAGTCGGCTTTGCTGCCGCCGAACCAGTCCGACCAGTAGCCCGACTCCGGGCGCTCGATCGGGTTGTAGAGGCCCCAGTACAGGCCGTTGAGGTAGAGGTGCACGAAGATCCCGCGCGGCGCCCAGCCGGTCATCGCGAGCTGGCTGTGCCGGCCGAGGTCGTCGACCATGAACGAGTAGCGCCCGGCGCGCGCGCGCTCGCCATAGAGGAGCCCGTCGTTGAAGCCGGCGCGCAGGACGAGGCCGTCGAAGCTCTTGACGCCGACGGCGTGGCCTTCGGCGCTGGCGCGGAACAGATCGTGCCGCCACATGTCCGCGCCGTACTGTGTGCGGAAGTACACGCGCATCGAACGCTTCTGCTGGATCCACGAGTGCGGAGTCAGTCCGCAGTCGACCTGATCGTCTCGTCCGCCTAGGTGCATGATCTCGATCGAGCCGGGCACCTCGATCGTGCCCTGGCCGGCCGTGAGGATGCCGCCGCTGAGGAACACGTGCGCGTGCTCCGCCACCACCGACATCGACGGCAGGCTGCGCAGATCATCGCGGATCCGCGCCGTGTACGCGGCCGCGTTCACCACGTTCGGGTCCATGTCGAAGGCGACGGTGCTCGGGAAGCCGGTGGGCCGCGTCTGGACGACAACGCGATCGACGAAGATGTAGGTCTGCGTGTCGACATTGGTCCGCGTCATCCCGGTCTTGTAGGCGTACGCGCGCACCACGACCGCCGGCGTGAGCGGCCGCAACCCGTTGTTCGTGCCCTGCGGGTCGATGCGCACGGTGACGGCGTCGAGGCCCTCGGCGAAACGGGTCGACGTGGTCGGATCGCTGCAGTCGAGCGTGTAGCGCACGGTCGCCCCCGGCGTCGCGGTGGCGATCACCAGATCGAAGGCCTGCGCGTAGTGGCCGCGCTTCACCGAGAAGGTGGTGTCGGCGACCTGGGCCTGGGCACCCAGAAGCGCGACGAGGAGCGGAAGCGCGGCGAGCGAGCCGAGGTGTGCGAGCATGGGTGGAGTCCGGGCAGGAACCGGGGCGATGGTAGCGCGCGAGGGTGGCTGGCGCGGACCCGGAGGCGAGCGCCGAGTCGTCTTTTCTGGCCGCGCCTACGGGATCACCAACGATGCCCCCGCACTGGTCAGCCGGATCGTGCGGCGCGTCGTGCCTCCCATCGCATCGGTGATCGCGGCGGTGTAGGTGCCCGCCGGCAGTTCGACGGACTCGCGCATCGAGGTCGTGGTGTTCCGCCGACGGACCAGCAACCCCGTTTCGCTCCAGAGCTCGAGCCCGACCGCGCCGGTGGTCACCGCGTACTCGATGCGCAGGGGCGCTCCGCGGCGGAGGTCGAACCGGATGGGCGCGGGCGGAGCGCGGCTAGCGTCCACCTCCAGGACTGCCACGCCGTTCGTGGCCGACGCGTACATCCCGTACCGCCCCGGATGCAGCGAGTGGGTCTGCGCCTTGCCATTGTCGAGCGACACGTAGCCCGGCTTCGCCGTCCAGCCGGGACGCGGCGGATCGAGCGGATGGAACCACACACTGCCCTTGCCCTCGAAGTTGCTCAGGTCGAACGCCACCGGCACACCGGGCACGAGCACGATGTCACCGAGATCCAGGTTGGCGCCTGGCGCCACGTCGACCTGCACGCGCGGGGCGCGGAGCGTCGCGTGTCCGACCTCGAGGTCGAGGCGGCCCGGCGTGAGGTGATCCAGGGTCGCACGCCCCTCCGCGTCGACCTTCTTGCCGCCACCACCCGTCTGCGCGTCGTTGAGGGCGACGGTCGCGGGTGCCACCGGATTGCCAGCGGCGTCGACGAGCCGCACGCGCACGCTGGCAAGCCTTGCGAGGAAGGCTTCCACGCCGAGCGTGAACGTGATCTCCGTCTGTCCCGGCGACGCGGGCAACTGGGCGATGACGTGATTGCGGAGGAGAAGAGCGATGTGCAGGGGCGCGATCGACGGCAAGGTGAGCACACCCAGCGTCTGCTTCGGCAGCGCGCCCCTCTCGCCGAACGGGTCACCGCCGCGGAAGGCGCCGACGCCGGTCCTGACCTCCGCGCTGTTGGATGGCGGCAGGTCGCCGGCCATCGGTTCCTTGCACGCGCAGGCGACGATGCTGCGGAGGTAGGGGCGACTGACAGCCTTCTGTACCTCTGGCAGCAGCGGCGTGCCCTCCGGTGTCACGACGTTCACGGTGAGCAGCCATGGCTTGGCGAGGACGAGGTCGACGCGCGTCGTGGCCGCCGCCAGGACAACGTCCTGCTCGACCGGCAGCTCGTCGTCGATGCGCGTGTTCAGGCGGTGGACGCCCCGGTGCAGACCCGCGAACGAGAACGCCCCATCGCGCAGCGCTGCGGTGCCCACGTGCTTGTCATCGCGGTAGAGGAACAAGAATCCCTTGGTCACCGGCGAACGATCCTCGCGTGTGACCGAGCCGAAGAGCACGGCGGCGGAGTCCGCTGGGGTCGCGGCGGCCGACACCACATCCCGCGCGGCGTCGGGCAGGCTCGCGGTCGGCCCGGGCGCCTCATGACGCAGGTCGGGACTCGAGACAGCAGCGGTCTCATTGCGCGCCCCTGCCGGGCCGAGCTTCAGGGCGGCTGAAATCGGCTCCATCCGCATCCATGCCACGAGCAAGGCGGCAAGCACGACGCCGAGCGAGATCGCCACGACCTGCAGCGGCCGCAGCCACGGAACGGGACTGCTCATCGGATCTCCAGGGTGCAAGGGGCCGCACTGAACGTGAGCGCGCCGCGCTGCAACGAGCGCCCCTCGTCGTCGTCCACCTCGTAGGTGTACGCGCCGAAGGGGAGCCGGATCGGCAGCGAGGTCTGCCGCGGATCCAGCGCGTGCGCGGCGATCGGACGCTGCGCCGCATCGAACAGGGTCACGGTGAAGGCCCGCGTCGCGTCGACCGGTCGCCGCACGAGGCACTCGCCCGGGGCCGCCAGTCGCAAGACGACGGGCGCCGGCGGCGGATTGTCGAACACGCCCACCGCCACGTTTCCCGTCTGGTCCCGCGCGGTGACCGTGAGCAGGCCGCGGCCGGTGTTCCACAGGGTGAACACGCCGTCGGCGTCGATGCCTGCATGCCGGTTGGTGGCGAAGGCGGTGGGCTGCGTCCGCCACTTGAGGTCGGCCCACGTGACGTTCCCCGTCGACGCCGGCCTGCCCTCGGCATCCAGCAGCGTGCCCTGGAATGGCACCATCGGTCCGAGGCGCACTTCGCCGAGGTCGAGCCGCTCGGAGACCTCGATCCGCACCGTCGCGTACATCGACTCGTGGTCCGCAGCGCTGATCTCGCAGTGCAGGAGCCCCGGCGACAGGCCCTCGAGCACCCGGCGTCCGTCGGCGTCTACCGGCAAGCCCATCCCGCCCCGGTTGGACGTGTTCATCGCCACGCGCGCCTTGGCCAGCGGCTCGCCGGTGACGGCGTCCAGCACGCGCACCATCGCCGACCCCGCCAGCCTCTTCAGGGCGTCGACGTCGACCACGAACTCGACGTCCGCCTGGCCGGGCTCCACGACCTTCTGCTGCAGCACGAGGTGACGGTGCAGGAGCGCAACGTGCGCCGGCAGCGAGGTCACGTGCAGCGTACCCGCCGCCCCGTTGACAGGGTTCATCTCGCCGCTCCACCTGGCGTCGCCGGCGAAGACGGCGCCGTAGTCGGTCGGCGCCAGCCGCTCCGGAAAGCGCTCGGCCTGACCCGCCACGAACCAGTCGCCCCACCACGGCAGCGCCTTGCGCAGCGCGCTGGTGCCGTCCTTTCCCTCCGGCGTCACGATGCGCACGGCCACGGCGTACGACGCCGCGAGGACGAAGTCGTGCCTTTGCACGGCTTCGTCGGTGATGATCAGCGTTTCCGTGGCCTCGACGACCGTCGTGCCACGCAGCGTGACTGTCCATTCGCCCGGCTGGAGACCGACGAGCGCGAAGGTCCCGTCCGCGGCCGCGCTCGCGGTCGTGCGCACCTTCGCCCGGGACAGGGTGACGCTGGCCTCCGCCGGCTTGCCGTCGCGAAGGCACAGGGTTCCCGTGAGCAGGACTCCCACCGGATCGTCGGCACGCCAGGTCTCCTTCACCTGCGTCCGCGCCGGCGGATACGGCGACTCGCCAGCAGCCGGGAGCGCGGAGGGCGGCTTCGATGTGTTGGCGGTGAGGGTTGCTTCCGGCGTCGGAGGCGCGCCGGCCGCGGGGCCCGCATCGACCGGACGACCTTCCGACCATCCCGGCGACGCAAACACCGCCACCGCCAGCGCGACGACGACAACCAATTCGACCACGCACAGGAGAGCCAGACGCGCCACCAATGGGGACTCCTTCGGTCAGGGGATGCGGAGATGCTCGTCCGCGCGTCTGGATCTGTCAATGAGGGGCCACGGGGTCGGCAGTCAGCGATGCGCCGCCGCGCGCTCGATCCACTCCCGCACCGACACGACTCCGGACTCGCTCCACGCCTCGCCGCGCACCCTGCGGCGCACGCGCGCCTGGACGGTCATGGCGCCCAGGTCGGCGACGACCTGGTGCAGGGTCAGCTTCACCTCGCCAGCACGGATCAGCTCGGCGAGGTCGGCGGCCCGCACCACGTCCTCGGCATCCCCGAGTGCAGCGACGAGCGCGGCGTACCGGCTGCAGCGCACGGGCGTCGAGCGCGCGCGGAAGTGGTTCGTGCAGGCGAGCCACGCCGCCTCTGCGTCCGGGCGACGTACGGTCACCCCGCCGTCCTTGTCCGCACCGTCCAGTTCGAACACCGCCGCACCCGTGGGCCACGCGGCGAGCACGTTGCCCCCCATGCCGAAGCGATGGCCGCGCAGGAAGGTCGCCAGGTCCTCGGCGCGGTCCTCGCGCGCGCGCGGCGCGGTCGTGAGCATCGCCTCGAGCGCGCACACGCGCGGAGTCACTGCCGTACGGGTCGGAACCCGCAGCGGCACATCGTGCAGGGACGCGAACAGGCCGTCCTCGCTCAACGCGGTCAACTGCCCGGCGAGCCCCGGCCAGCCGACGGCGACGAAGCCCGCTCGTCCCGGGCGCGGCGCGTGCACGATCAGCATCGAGTGGCGCAGCAGCGCGTCCGACGCGAAGTAGTCGAGGTTGCGGGCGACGACCGCGGCCCTCCCGCTGCGCGGCGGCAGGACCACGACGCTGGAACAGGCAAGCCCCATGAGGTCGGGCACGACGGTCGCGGCGACGAGATCGTCGACGACGAACTCGCGGTCCAGGCTCGCGACGCGGAGCAGCGCCGGGTCGCGCGCCTGCATGCCGGCGAGCAGGCCTTCGCAACGCTCCGTCACCCAGCCCGGCACCGCGACCTTGCTGGTCACCACGCGGCGCACGACCCTGTTCCAGAGCCACGGTGCTTTCACCACCGTCTCGAGCAGGAAGCTCTGGAAGACCTCGCGCAGCTCCGGCCCGAGCAGGAACCCCTCGGCGCGCCCGCGCTCCCGGTCGCTCCCCCACACCAGGAGCACGCGGATGTCCCCGGCGGCGTGCAGCTCGCCGCACACGCGCGGTGCGCTCGCCTGGGCTCGTGGCGGCCCGACCAGGACGGTCAGGAGGAGGAGCGCGAAGACTGCGGTCCGAAGCACAGGACGCCTAGCCGAAGCGGCCTTCGATGTAGTCGGCGGTCTCCTTCTTCCGCGGCGCGACGAACATCTCCTCCGTCTTCGACCGTTCGATGACGCGGCCGAGCAGCATGAACACGCACTCGTCGCTCGCGCGCCGGGCCTGCGCCATGTTGTGCGTCACGATCAGGATCGTGTACTCACCGCGCAGCTCCCAGATCAGCTCCTCCACGGCCGCAGTCGCCTCCGGATCGAGCGCCGAACACGGCTCGTCCATCAGGAGCACCGCCGGCTTCACCGGCAGAAGCCGTGCGATGCACAGCTTCTGCTGCTCCTCGAGCGACAGGCCGGTCGCCTTGGCGCGCAGTCTGTCCTTCACGCGATCCCACAGCAGCACCTTGCGCAGCGCCGTCTCGACGATGGCCTCCGCCTCGCCGCGGCTCGGGCGCGGCTCGTGCAGGCGGTAGCCGAAGAGCACGTTCTCGCGGATCGAGATCGGCAGCGGGTTCGGCCGCTGGAACACCATGCCGACCACCTTCCGCGCCTGCGCGACCTCGACTCCCGGCGCGCAGATGTCGTGTCCCAGGACCTCGATGCTGCCCGTGGTGCGCACGTAGTCGAGACGCTCCGTGATCCGGTTCACGCTGCGCAGGAGCGTCGACTTGCCGCACCCGGACGGGCCGATCATGGCGGTCACGACGCCGCGCTCGATGCCGAGCGACACGTCGTGCAGCGCCTGGAACCTGCCGTACCAGAGGTTGAAGCCACGCGTCTCGATCGCGTAGCGCGGGGCGGCGCGATCAGCCAAACCGACCTCCCAGGTAGTCGCGCGTCGCCTGTTCCGTGGCGCCCCCGCCGAACATGGCCTCGGTCTCGCCGATCTCCACGCAACGACCGCGCAGGAACAACCCGATCCGGTCGGCCAGGCGGCGCGCCTGCGGCACGAGGTTCGTCACCAGCACGATGGTCATCTCCTGCCGCAACTCGCGCAGGACCTCCTCGATCCGCATCGTCGTCACCGGGTCGACAGCGATCGAGAACTCGTCGAGCAGGAGGATGTCGGGGTCCTGCGACAGCGCCCGCGCGATGGTCAAGCGCTGCTGCTGTCCGCCCGAGAGGAGGCTGCCCAACGCGTCGCGCCGGTCCTTCACTTCCTCCCAGAGCGCCGCCCGCCGCAGGCAGCGCTCGACGATCTCGTCGAGGGCCGCCTTCTTGCGGATGCCGCGCAGGCGCGGCGCGAGCGCCACGTTGTCGTACACCGTCAGCGGCAGGCCCACCGGCAACGGGAAGACCACGCCGATGCGGCGGCGCAGGGCGTACACGTTCCGCCAATCCCGCACGTCGCGGCCGTCGATGGCAACGCGCCCACTGACCCTCATGCCGGGGATGAGTTCGTCCATCCGCGTGAGCGCGCGCAGGAAGGTGGTCTTGCCCCCCGTCGCGGGTCCGATGATCCCGAAGATCTCGTTCGCGCCGATCTGCAGGCTCACCCCTTCCAGCGCCGGCACGCCCCGGTAGTGCACGGCGAGATCGCTCACCTCGACCTTGGCGGTCGTAGCCGCGGCGCTCACCACTTCTTCCTCCCCCGCAGGTAGCTGCGCAGCCAGATCGAGGCCGCGTTCATGACGAGGACGATGCCGATCAGCACCAGGGCCACGCCGTACGGCACGTCCTTCGGCATGTCCGGCACCTGCGTGGCGACGACGTACAGGTGCAGCGACAACGCCATGGTCTGGTCGAGCACGCTGTGCGGCAGGAACGGCATGAAGAAGACCGCGCCGGTGAACATGATCGGCGCGGTCTCGCCTACGGTGCGGCACACTTCGAGGATGACCCCGGTGAGGATGCCGCTCACCGAATTGGGGAGCACGATGTGGCGGATGGTCTGCCAACGCGTGGCCCCCATGCTCCAGCACGCCTCGCGGAACGAGCGTGGCACGGCCTGCAGGGCCTCGCGCGTGGCGACGATGACGACCGGCAGCGTCATCACCGCAAGCGTCAGGCTCGCCGACAGGATGCTCGTGCCGAACCCCAGGAACAGCACGAACGCCCCCACGCCGAACAGCGCGTGCACGATCGACGGTACGCCAGCCAGGTTGATGATCGCCAGGTTGATGGCGCGCGTGAACCAGTTGTCCGCCGCGTACTCGCTCAGGTAGATCGCGGCGGCGACGCCCACCGGAACCGACACGAGCAGTGCCACGACCACGAGCCAGATCGTGCCGACGAGCGCGGGCAGGATGCCGCCCGCGGTCATCCCGTTGGTCGGCACCGTGAACAGGAAGTCGAACGACAGTACCGGCGCGCCCTTGCCGACCAGCACCGACAGGACCAGCCCCACCGGCACGATCAGCGCCACCGCCATCAGCAGGAACAGGACGCGCATGGCGCGCTCGATACGGCGGTCGCGCCGGTTGCGCGGCGTCGCGGCGAACATGCTCATCGGTCCTGGCGCCGCCCGCGCACGAAGATGTCGGCCAGGAAGTTGATCATGAACGTCACCGCGAAGAGCAGGATCCCCAGCGTGAACAGGGCCTGGTAGTGCGGCGAGCCACGCGCGGTCTCGCCCAGCTCCGCCGCGATGGTCGCGGTCAGGGCGCGCACGGAGTCGAACGGGCTGCTCGGCAGTTGCACGGCGTGCCCGCTGGCCATCAGGACCGCCATCGTCTCGCCGAAGCCGCGGCCCACGCCCAGCAGCACGGCCGCGACAAGGCCGGGCTTGGCGGCGGGCAGGACCACGCGGCGCACCACCTGCCAACGCGTCGCGCCCATCGCTTCGGCCGCCTCGCGGTAGCTGTCGGGCACGGCCTTCAGCGCATCCTCCGCGATGGTGGTCATGATCGGCGCCGCCATCAGGCCGAGGATGATGCCGGCGTTCAGCACGTTGAGACCGACCGGGACGTCGAAGGTGCTCGCGATCAACGGGTTCATCACGGTCAGGCCGATGAACCCCCAGACCACCGACGGGATCGCCGCCAGCATCTCGATGAGGACCTTGAGCGTCTCGCGCCGGCGACCCGTCGCGAACTCGGCGATGTAGATCGCCGCGCCCAGCGAGAAGGGCACTGCGATCAACATCGCGAGCCCGGTCACCGACGCGGTGCCGGCCACGAGGGCGAGTGCCCCGTAGGACGGTGTCGCGGCCGTCGGCCGCCACGCCGGAGACCCGAAGAACTGCGACCAGCTCAACTCGGTGAGCGCGAAGCCCAGGCCCTGCGACGCCACGAACAGGAAGATCCCGAGGATCAGCACGATCGCCGAGAACCCGCCGGCGAACATCACCCAGCGCGCGCCGCGGTCGATCCAGTACGCGACGTCGCGCCGGTCCGCTGCCGCCGTGGAGAGTCTCACGCCCGGTCCAGTCATCGCGTCAGCGTGCCGTCGGCCCCCGCAAGCGCTCCATCAGCTCACCGATGCGCGGCGCGACCTGTTTGTGCACCGCGGCAGGGCCGCTCCCGGTGTCGACGTCCCAGCGCACGACCACCGTGTGGAACGGCACCGCACCGAGATGCTGCAATCCCCGACCATCCAGGTCGACGATGATGTTGAACTCCTCCAGACGCGCGGCCAGCGCCTGCACGGACGCCGGCCAGACATCGCGGAGATCGAATCCGTTCTGGTCGCCAAAAGCCCGATAGGCCGGATCGACCCGCTGCCCGGGATTCCACCCGGCGCTGCGGTAGTGCCCGGACTCCGGGAACGCCTTGCGCGCGACCTGCTCCGCGAGCTGGCTGGCTCCCTCGTTGCGCTCGTCGAGAAACAGGATCTCGAAGACCTTGTCGTCCTTGCTCTCGCCGACGACGACGAACAGGGTCTCCTCGCACACGTTCTTCGCCTGGTGGATGACGCGCTCCAGCCGGTTCAGCGTCGCCATCAGCCCGAACAGGTCGTTCACGGGGCGGGAATGGGCCTCGCCCTCCTGGATCAGGTCCGCCACGACCTTGTCGGTCGCCGGCATCAGGCGAACGGCGAGGGCGAGGGTGTCGCGGGCGAGTGCCACGTCGCCCTCGTTGAAGGACCGGCTGGCGTCGTGCAGTACGCGGCACGCGTGCTCGACCATCATCTCCACGTCGCGCGCCACGCGCTGCGGAGGCAGCGTGCTGAGCTGCAGCGCCGTGCGCGAGATCGTCGCCGCGTAGTCGCCGATTCGTTCCAGGGCGATCCCCAGGCGCAACACCGACGACACGAAGCGCAGGTGACCGGCGCTGGGCAAGTGCCGCGCTACGAAGGTGTGGCAAAGGCGATCCATCTCGCGCGTCAGCCGGTTCACCGCGAAGTCGCCCAGGATCGTGTCGGTCGCCCGGTCCCGATCCAGCGTCATCACGGCGCGCACGCCGCTGGCGATCGCCTCCTCCACGACCTGCGCGGTCCTGGCGAACTGCCGCTTGATCTGCGCGATGTCGCGTTCCAGCCGCTGCTCGTACCGGGTCACGGTCGCCTCAGAGCTTGCGGATGGGGGTGTAGCCCTTCTGGATGAGCAGGCGCTGCCCCGCATCGCTCTTGATCCAGTCCAGGTACGCCTTGACCTCCGGCCTCGGCTCGCCGGCCGTGTACATGAACAGCGGCCGCGCGATCGGGTACTCGCCACTGATGGCAGTGTCCATGTTGGCCATGACCGGCTTGTCCCCTTCCTTGGCGGCGATGTCGACGGCGCGAACCTTGTCGGTGGAGAACGCGAGGTCGCTGTAGCCGATGGCGCCCTTGGTCATCTCGACCAGTTCGACGACATCCTTGCTGCCATGCAGTTCGCGGATCCCGAGCATGAACTCGCGGCCCTTGGGCAACGCCACCTCCTTGAAGAAGTCGTGCGTACCCGAGCTGTTCTGCCGCCCCACCACCACGATCTCGTCCTTGCCGGCCTCGACGCCGGGGATCGTCACGCCGAGCTGCGACCAGCGGGTGTACTTCGGGTTCTCGCCGAAGATGTCGGCCAGTTGCGCGAGGGTCAGCGACTTCACGGGGTTGGTCGCGTGCGTGTACACCGCGATCGCGCCCCGTCCGACGAGATGCTGGACCGCAGGTCGGCCCTGCGCCTTCGCCAGGTCGAGTTCCTTCTGCGTCAACTCACGACTGCAGTTGGCGACGTCGCACGTGCCGTTGATCAGGGCCGACACACCGGTGCCGGTGCCGCCGCCGTTCACGGCCACGGATACCTCCGGGACCACCTTCTGGTAGGCCTCGGACCACGCCTGCGCGACGGGGTAGAGCGTGTCGGAACCCTTGTTCTGGATGATCTGGCCGGCGCGCGACGGGCCGCACCCGGCGGCGGAGGCGAGCATGAGGACGAGGAGGGAGCGGAACATGGGTGCGAAGTAGAACGCCTCGCGCCGAGGAAACAAACGACAGTCCGCCGCGCACCGGGCGATGACGCGGCCGGCGTACGACACCGCCGGAGTGATGCCGCCGTGGTCCGTGACCGGATCCCCGCCTACGATCCCGCGCCCTCGATGCGCAAGCCCCGCCGTCGCCTCCTGTTCGCCGCCGTCGCTGCGGGTGTCGGCCTCGCGCTCGCGCTCGGCGTCGCCGAGGTGTGGCTGCGCTCACGCGAGGGTGCCGCCCCCATGCGTTGGGGCTGGCGCGACCCGTATGTCCTCGCCGGCCAACGCCCCGCCTCGGAGGTGAACGAGTTCGGCTACCGCGGGCGCGCGATCACCTACACCGACGCGGACTACGTCGTCGTGCTGGTCGGCGACTCGCAAGTGCAGGCCGACGCATGCGCCTTCGCGGAGATGCCGGAGCGCCGCCTGCAACAGCACCTGCAGCGGCGCCTGCAGCGGCCGGTCGTGGTCTTCACCATGGGGGCGCTGGGCTACGGAACCGACCAGCAGAGCCTGGCCCTCGACGAGTACCTGGCGCGGCATCGCGCCGACCTGGTGATCGCCTGGATCACCCCCGGCAACGACCTGCGCGAGAACCTGCTGCCGATCGCGCCGGTGCCCAAGCCCACCTTCTGGCTCGACGCGGCGGGTGCGCTCTGCGGCCCCACCGCCACCATCGGCGCGCCGGTGCCACAGGGCCTGCGCATCTGGCAGCGCCTGAAGGATGCGCTGCGCGGTCCGCTCGAGGTGTACTGGGAGCGGCACGTCCTTCCGCCGCCCGGCGAGCATCCGCTGCACCCGGAGGCCGAGCTCACCCGCGACTGGACGCCGCTCCTGCTGGTCGGCGAGAACCTCGGCCGCGAGATCACCAACGTGCTCGTGCAGCTCGACTCGCCGAGTCCCCGCGCGCGCTACGCCGTCGACCTCATGCGCGCGCTGCTGCGGCGGATGCAGGCAGCGGCCGCTGCGCGCGGCGCGCGCTTCGCAGGCCTGCTCGACGACCGCACCGACTTCCCACTACGCGACGGCGTGTACGCGGCGGAGATCGACGGCGTCCCCCACCACCTGAAGCTGTCGCGCGCCGCCTACGAGGCCAACATCCGCCGGATCACGCAAGACCTGGGCTTCGTGCGCGTGACGGTGACCACCGATCCGTTCGTGGCGGGACCCGGCGATCCGCACCTCAACGCCAAGGCGGTCGACGAGGTGATGGCGGGGCTCGCGGCGGGCCTGCCCTTCTGACGCGGCTCGTCGCGCTCAGCGCACGAGCCGCAGCGTCGGGTCGCCGAAGAGCATGAACTTCATGCCCTGGAAGAAGATGCTCGGCGGATACCAGCTCTCCGTCGGCGTGAGCGTCGCGAGGTTTTCGCGCCGGTGGTACGCGCGCACCGCGCCGACCCATGCGGTGCCGAGATCGTCGCCCGCGCCCACGCGAGTCGCGAGTTCCCCGACGAGCGTCAGCCCGCAGGGCTGGCTGCCGGTGTTGCAGCCGAAGTAGGCGACCGCGCCGCCGGGCGACCCGACGACGAGTTGCTCGCCGAAGCCTTCGTGCGGCGTCGGCTGCAGCACCGCCGGTGCCGGCGGTGGCGCGGTGAAGACCTCGCCCCCGTTGGTCCCGGCGTGCGCGACCCCGGCACGGTCGACGTAGGCCTCGTACGGCGGGAGCGGCGCGAAGTACGCGGTCGAGCATCCCGCCGACAGCACGATCGGCCGCCGCGGCACGTCACCCAGGGCCGCGAGGTCGCCGAGCTGCAGGCCGCGGTCGAAGCCGTGTGGATGGCCGTGCCCCGCGTGCACCACGAGGTCGACGCCCGCGCGCAGGGCAGCGAGCGTGCGCGCCCCGTCGGGCGTGCGCTCCGCGTCGCCCTCGAACCACGTGTCCACCGTCACGCGCGGTGCGACGCTCGCCGCCACGCCGCGCAGCGTCGGCCGCGCATCGACCCACCCCGACGTGTAGAGGAGCGCGGCCTTGGGTTTCTCGGCGGGCAGGTGCGCCAGCGACTTGCTCACCACGTGCGCGAGTTCCTTCGCATCGCTCACCGGCCAGCGCCCGACGGCGAGTTCGGGCAGGTAGTCGATGCCGTCGAAGTTGATCGCGTCACCCTTGTGGTGTTCGCCGTGGACCTCGCCGAAGTACGTCGCGTGATGGCCTTCCCGCTGCGCATTCCACGCCTCGAAGCTGCCGTCGGCGCGCGCGACGTCGGCGTAGTACAGGTCGCTCGGGTAGAACGCGGTGTCGAAGGCGGGCTCGGTGACGCGGTCGAGCACCATGTAGCGCACCGGCATGACCTCGGCGTCGCCCACGAGGAGCACGTGCGTCACGTGCTCCTCCCGCCACGCGAGATACAGCCGATGCTTGAGCCGCTCCGCGTCGTCGACGCCCGAGTCCTCGGCGGCGACCGCGGCTTCGAGCGTCAAGAACCGCGTTGGCCGAGTCGCAGCGCGCGTGGTGACGAAGGCTTCGAGGTCCGCCGCGAAGCGCGCCGGTGCGACGACGAGGAACGTCGGCGGAGGCGGCGCCGGGCCTTGAGACTGCGGAAGGAGAAGCGAAGCCGCGACGAGAGCGAGCACGGGAGCTGCTGTACGGACTCGCGCGAGAGCAAGCAATCGACAACGGGACCGACCTCTCCCCGTTCCCGTGCGAGCCTGAGCCCGAGCCTGCCAGGTCGGCGCGAAGCGTCGACCTGGCCAGCCCGAGCCCGAACACATGACCCGGAGCCAGACCCATCTCCCGCACTCCAGGGTCAGGTTTTCGGGCTCGGACTCGGGCGGGCCAGAGTTTCGCTCCGCGGCCCTCTGGCTGGCTCGGGCTCGTACGGGCGCGGGCGGGAACGACGAGCGGGAGCGGACGGACTCACTCGGCGCGCGCCAGGCTCGGACAGACCTCCGCCAACACACACTCCCCACACGCCGGTGCCTTCGCCTTGCACACGTAGCGCCCGTGCAGCAACAACCGATGCCCGAACTCGATCCACTGCGCGCGTGGAGTGACCTCGCACAGCTCCCGCTCGACTTCTTCGGGATCCGTCGCCTGGCTCAAGCCGAGCCGCTGCGACACGCGCGACACGTGCGTGTCGACGACGATGCCCGACGTCACGCCGAGCGCGACCCCCAGCACGACGTTGCCGGTCTTGCGTGCGACGCCGGGCAGACGCGTGATCTCCTCCATCGTCTTCGGCACCTCGCCGCCGAACTCCGCCACGAGCATGCGCGCCGCACCCTGGATGGCCTTTGCCTTGTTGCGGAAGAAGCCCGTCGACTTGACCAACGCCTCGACCTCCGCCGGATCGGCATCCGCAAGATCCACCGGCCGGGGAAACCGGGCGAAGAGCGCCGGCGTGACCTTGTTGATGGTCGCGTCGGTGCTTTGCGCGCTGAGGATCGTGGCGACGAGGAGCTGCCAGGGCGAGGCGTGCTCCAACTCGCATCGCGGGTGAGGAATGGCACGCTTCAGGAGCGCGCGAATCTTCGCGACGCGGGCATCGGACACGGCCGAAGACTCTAGCGGGACCATCCCGCCCCTTCCCCCTTCCCGTCGTGAACGTGCCCGTGCCCAGCTCGGCGGCGCGCAGCGGCGCCGAGCGGAGCCCTGTGCCCGGAATCGTGATCCGGTGGACGTCCGACGCGTACGTCCGCATGAACAGCACGATCGGGGCCACGGTTCGGGCACGGGCTCGCCAGGCGGCGGAGCCGCCTGGCTGGCACGGGCACGTTCACGAGCGGAACGGGGATCGGGAAGGGAGTCGGACCCTCACCGCATGACCCACCGGCAGCGGGCGACCATCGAGAACGCCGTCGCGAGATCCGGGTCCCCCTGCCGCGGCACGTCCGCCAGCGCAGCGCGAACCTGCGCGCGCCCGAGCACGCGCGGCAGCGCGCTGTCGGCCAGGCCTTCGAGCGCGAGGAACGCCTCCGGCACCGACGACAAGCGCAGCTCCGATCCCACCTCACCATGCGGCCCGATCCAGCCGCGGACGGGGATCCCCTCGCGCCCACGCAGCAGCGCCGCCTGCAGCCCGGCCTCCAGCTCCGCGACGAGCGTCTTGGCGCGCCCGTCGCCGGTGCGCGCGACGTGCGCCCGCAGCCCCGGCAGGAGGATCCCGCCCGTCAACCAGTGCCGTTCCTCGTACCCGGTGCGGCGCACGCCTTCGCCGAAGCGGATCACGCGCATGTCCAAGACATGCCTCTGCACCATCTCGCGCGCCAGCGAGTCGGCCGCGCGTGCCAGCGTCGGGTCCGTCGCGAAGCGCAGCGCCGCCTCGAGCGCCACCAGGGGCCAGCCGTAGTCGCGCGCCCGCTCCCCGCGCAGGGACGTGGCCGGGACCGGGGGCCGCCGCGCCAGCCCGCGCGCGATGCGCAGCGCACCCGCGAGCATCTCGTCATCCGCGAAGACGCACCCGGTCAGGAGCAGGCCCTCGAGCCAGGTGTGCCCGGGGTCCGGTGGGTTGTGGCGGTGGTCGGGGCCGTGCGCGAAGGGCAGGCCCGTCTTCGCGTCGAGGTCGTGATCGAGAAGGTGCTGCGCCGACTCCAGCGCGCGCTGCAGCAGGCCATGGTCGCCGCACGCGAGCCCCAGCCGCGCGAAGCCGAGCGTCGTGTCGAACTCGAGGTTCGTCACCACGTCGCCGCTCCGCGCGTAGTCGCCGCGCCCGCGGCGTCCCGGCAAGGGCACCATCTGGTGCGCGACGAGCCGCAGATGCTGCCGGTAGTCCGCGGCCAACGGGCCGCCCGGGGGCAGCACCCCCACCCGCCGCCACTCCTCCGGCGTGATGAGCACGCGCGCGAAACGCTCACGCAGCGACGGCGAGTCGTCCGTGAGCGCCTCGCCGGGAGCGAACGTCTCGCCATCGACCTCCAGCGTGCCCGCCCTCACTTCCTGCCGCACGCGCCGATCCACGCTGCCGTCGTCGAACCGCCACTCTGTCACCGTCACTGCGATGCCGTCGGTCTGCGTCGCCGACGTCGTGCGCGCGCACACGCTGCCGCCCTCGATCCCTCCCGCCGTCACTCCCCCCACCACGAGCCGCAGCGCACGGCGGCCGCCGCCGCGCATGCCTGCACCCCCGAGCGCGACTTCGGCGTAGCGACGCCCGCTCTCGCGATCCACCTCCTCCTGCAACCACCGCCACTGCACGACGAGTTCGCTTCCGCCTGTCACGCGGAGACCTCGCCGCGCCGCCGCCGCCGGCACCGGCACGCCGAAGCGCACCGGCCCGGTCGCGTCGACGGTGAACGAGAGCACGACCTGCACCGCGAGGAGCACGACCACCATGCCTCCCCTGTGGCCCGCACCTCGCCGGCGGTGACACGCTTTCTCTGCTCGCCGCCGCGCCGGTCTACTCCCGCCACGCCGAGCGGAACGCGCTCCCGCCTTCGCGCAGCCAGCGCAGGAAGCTGTCGTGGTAGGGCGCGCGCAACAACCCGGGCATGTCCGCGCGCGCGATCCAGCGCACGGCCAGGATCTCGCTCCGCGCCACCGGCTCCCCTCGCCACGCCGGCACCGCGTAGAAGAACGAACGCCACGCGTAGCCGCGCTGGCCGCCGACCACCTTCTCCCCCTCCTGGAAGAACAGGAAGCGCGGCTCCGCCGTGATCTCGATGGCGATCTCCTCGCGCAGCTCGCGCGCGAGCGCCTCGCCGAGCAGCTCGCCCGGTTCGACCTGACCGCCGGGCAGGTCCCAGACCGGGACGTCGGCGCCGCCGATGCGCCGTTGGTTCTGGACCATCAGCACGCCGGCGTCGGACTCGAGCACGCCGAAGCTGCCGAGGAAGTCGACACCGCGCAGATGGCGCTCGCGGAAATCGGAGCCATCTCGCACCATGCGTTCAGCATGGCGCAGCAGGCGCCGAAACATAGAGCGATCCCACCCCGCGCATGACTGCCCTCCCACGCCGCGAGTTCGCCCTGGCCGCCACCTGTGCCGGCCTGCTGATGCTCGAGATCTCGCTGACCAAGGTCTTCAGCATCATGCTGTGGTACCACTTCGGCTTCCTGGCGGTGAGCACGGCGCTGCTCGGCTTCGCCGCCAGCGGGGTGGCGCTGTCGCTGCGCGACAAGAACCTCACGCCGGAGCAGGCCGATGGCGCCCTGGCGCGCGCGGCGGCGGGCGCGGCGATCATGACCGTGCTCAGCCTGTGGCTGACGACGCAGACGACGTTCGACGTGTACAGCGTCGTGCGCGACCGGACCGTCGGCGTGCTCGCCGCGCTCGTGCTCTGGGTGACGCTGCCGTTCTTCTTCCTCGGCACGGTGATCTCGCTCGCGCTGCGGTCGTTCCCCGACCGCGTCGGCAGCCTGTACGGCGCCGACCTCATCGGCAGCGCGCTCGGCTGCGGCGGCGCGGTGCTCGTGCTGACGCTGGGCTTCTCCGGCCAACACGCGATCCTCACGGCCGCGGCGGCGATGGGCTTCGGCGCTCTCTTGTTCGCGGGCCTCCGCTTCTGGACGACCCTGGCGGCGCTGCTCGCGCTGGCCGTGCCGGTCGCCTCGATCGTGGGCCTGAACCCGGAGCGGGCGTTCCCGCTGCTGTCGCCGAAGAGCAAGCCGTACTACCGCGTCGAGAACCTCGACGCGGAGCTGACGGCCAAGGGCCAGCCGACGTGGCGGCGCGGCGAGGTGACCCTGAAGGACGGCACGGTCATCGAGGTCGAAACGCCGATGCCGCCGCGCACGAGCGCCGACGGCACGCAGGTGCTGGTCGAGACCGACGACGGCCCGCGCCAGATCCCGCTCGACCAGATCGCCCAGAGGGCCGACGGCACGGGCCTCGCGTTCCAGGAGAAGACCTGGAGCCCGTTCCGTCTCTGGAGCAGCATGTCGCGCGTCGACTCGTTCCACTGGCCGAAGGTGCACGGGCAGTGGGGCCTGTGGGGACTCTCGGATCGCTACGCGGCGCTCAACGAGGCGCCGCCGCGGCAGAAGGGCATCACCATCGACGCGTGGGCGATGACCTCGATCATGCGCTACTCCGGCAAGCCGCTCTTCCCGCCGGGCACCCCGGAGGTCGACGCGGAGCGCGCGAAGCTGCGCGTGCTGGAGTACACGCCGGCCGGCGCCGTGCACCGCGTGCGCCCGCAGGCGGGACACATCCTCGTGATCGGCGCGGGCGGCGGCCTCGACGTGCTGACCGCGAAGTACTTCGGGGCCCAGAAGATCACCGGCATCGAGATCAACCCCGGCGCAGTCGCCTCCGTGCGCACTGCGTTCCCGGACTTCGCCGGCCACCTGTACGACTCCGCGCGGCACCCGGAGATCGACGTGCACGTGGCGGAGGGGCGGCACTTCGTCGAGCGCGTCGGTGACGTGAAGTACGACGCCATCCAGCTCTCCGGCGTCGACACGTTCTCGTCGACGGAGGCGGGGACCTTCGCGCTGTCCGAGAACTTCCTCTACACGCAGCAGGCGTTCACGACCTTCCTGAACCACCTCACGCCGGACGGCGTGCTCACGCTCACCGGCTGGCTCCTGCCGTCGGTGGCCAAGGACAGCACCGGCAAGATCACGAGCTTCCAGCCGCGCTTCTCGATGCGGCTCTTCGGCCTGGGCTACGACGCGCTCGCGCGCGCCGGCGTCGCACGTCCGGAGCAGGGGTTGTACCTGTTCGCCTCGAACGGGTTCGTGGTGATCCTCATCAAGCCCGCGGGGTTCACCCCGGCGGACACCGCGGCGCTCGATGCGCTGTGCACGCAGTACGCCTACGATCCCTTCTGGCACCCGACCAAGGCGCTGCCCACGATCCCGTACGACGGGCAGCAGGTCGCGAACCCGTACGCCGCCTTCGTCGCCGAGCCCGACAAGCGCGCGTTCCTCGAGGCGTATCCCTTCGACGTCGAGCCGCCCACCGACGACCGGCCGTTCTACTTCGAGGTCTCGCGCTTCGCGGAGATCCTGCAGGCGGAGCACTACTTCAACTCGCTCGGCGGGCTGACCGCGCACGGGATCCTCGTGCTGCTCCTCCTGGAGGTCGCGCTGCTCGGCTTCCTGTTCGTGGTGTGGCCGCTCATGCGCCTGCGCGCCACGCACACCTACCCGGGCGCCGGCCGCGTGCGCGTGGGCCTCGTCCTCTACTTCTCGGCGCTCGGCTTCGGGTTCATCGCCGTCGAGATCGTGCTGATGCAGAAGTTCGTGCTCCTGCTCGGCCACCCGTTCCACGCGCTCGCGGTGATCCTGTTCAGCCTCCTGCTCTTCGCCGGGCTCGGCGCCACGCTGAGCCGTCGCGTCCCCTGGCCGGCGATCTCGCCCCTCCTCGCCGCGGGCCTCGCGATCGGCGCGTCCTTCGGCTTCGACGAGATCTTCCACGCCGCGCTGGGCCAGTCCCTGCCCGTGCGCATCGCGATCGCCGTCGGCATGCTCGCGCCGCTGGGCCTGGCGATGGGCGTGCCGTTCCCCGCGGGCCTGCGCGCGCTGGCCAAGGTGCGCGAGGATCTCATCCCTTGGGCCTGGGGCATCAACGGCTACACGTCGGTGCTGGGATCGGTGGGCGCAGTGATCCTCGGCATGGAGTTCGGCTTCATGACCGTGCTGTGGATCGCGGCGGGGGTGTACGTCGCGGGAGTGCTCGGCTACGTGCTCATGAACGTGGGGCCACGGGTGGACGCGGACGCGGCGGCTTGACCCACCGGCGAGCCTGAGTCACGGGATCCTCCGCCACTCGGGGAGCGAAGCCACCAACGAGGCGACTCTGCGAAGACGACAGGTCGAGCACGCAATCGCCAAGGGCAACGCCATCGCCCGACGCGAAGAAGCAGAACCAGGAGTGGGAAACACAGAAAGAGAGGGAAGTACAGAGTCTGACTAGCTGGCTCGCGAGCGGCGAGGACGTCGACCCGCCTGCTACGCCAACCGGGCCCGGAACTGTCGTGCGACGGAGACTGTCTTGTCTCGATCGACATTGCGCGCCTGGTCCAACCTGCGTGACGCACGACAGGCGCCCGCGCTACCGCGCCGATTGCAACCTCTGCTCCAACTCCCCGAGCCGCGCCTCGACGGTCCGCAGCGCAGCAGCGCGTTCAGACTCCTCGCTGCACACGTACGCCCGCATCGCCAACCCGACCTCGACCATCAGTGCGGCCGTGGTCCCGGCATCGGGCGACCAGGTCTCGCCGAGCATGAACGAGCAGCCGAAGACGAATCTCGTGCCGTCGAACCCCGCGTTCCACTTGTCCGAGTACCGGGCCGCGAGCAGCATCCGCCGCCAGGCCGCAGTGATGCGCTTCGCGAGCGGCGTCGGACAAGGCGCGCTGCAGCGCGTGACGCGGATGTGTTCGAGCAGACTGGGCCCCGCCTCCTCCGTCGGCGCCGGCGGCTTGCGGCCGCCGGCGATCCACTCCTCGATGCGCTTCTCGAACGCCGCTCGCCGCTCGCGGCTGCTCGCCGGTTCGCTCGCTTCATCTGACCACTCTCCAGACGCCGCGTACCAGACGTTGGCGTTGGTGGTCGCGAACGAGATCTCGTACCGGGGCTCCGCCCGTCGGTCCGCGACGTCCCGCTGGTTGGCCTGCACGACCTGCACCAACCACTCCGATGTGAACGACGGTCGGACCAGCATCACGGGATCGTCAGCTTCGAACGCGAGCAGCTTCTCCACGCGTCGGCGGTAGTCCTCCGACTCTCCGCGGACCCACTTGGGCGGCTCCAGCGCCCCTTCGACCCGATCGCGGCGAGCCTCCGTCGGGCGCTCCGGCGCTGCTTCCTGCCCCATGCTGACGCCAGCGAACACCACGGCGAGGAGCGCTCCGATGGTCCGAACCTTCATTCCGGAAGCAGAACGTGGCGCACCCGGCATCACAAGTGACGAGCCGTTGCTGCACCCGCCGCCTCATCTCCCCGAGTTCGAGTACACCGCAACGAGCGCCCCGGCGACCGCCTTCGGGGAGAAGCGCGCGGTGCCAGCGCGAGCGCGCGCGGTGATGTCGGCACGGACGTCGACGTCGCGCAGGCGCCGAATAGCCGCGGTGAGGCCCGCGACGCCCTCGCGGTCCGACACGAGCACGCCGCTCCCCCACGTCGCGAGCACGTCGCGCACGCCGGGCACGTCGAGACCGACCACCGGCACGCCGGCCGCGAAGGCCTCGACGGCGGCGAGCGGGCAACCTTCACGGCGGCTGGTGAACACGAGGGCATCGCACGCGGGCAGGAGCGACGCAAGGTCGTTGCGGGCCCCGAGCCATGCGATGCGGCCGCCGCCGCGCGCCTGCAACGCTGCGCGCAGGGGGCCATCCCCGAAGACGACGCCGCGCGCGTCGGGGATCGCTTCCACCACGTCGACGAACAGCTCCGGCCGCTTGATCGGCACGAGGCGGCCGACGAAGCCGAGCGCGAAGGCATCGGCGGGCAAGCCGAGCCGGGCCCGCGCCTCCGCGCGTGAGCCGCGCGCGAACGCCGCGACGTCGACCGCCGCCGGCACGACCGTGAAGCGCTCCGCCGGCGCGACGCCGAGCGCCACCAGTTCGTCGCGGCACGACGGGCTGATCGCCACGAGCGCGTCGGTGCGCGCCGCCAGGCGGCGCTCGAAGCGCGCGAGCAACGCGGAGCGCAGGGGCCCGTAATAGTCGCGGAGGACGTGGCCGTGGTAGGTGTGCACGACGCGCGTGCCGGGCCGGTGCCCGCCGCGCAGGAGCGCTCCGGCCTTCGACGTGTGCGTGTGCAGGATGTCCGCGGCGAAGCTCGCTTCGAGCGCGCGCAAGGTGCCGCGCGCCTGCCAGTCCCGCCACGGGTGCAACGCGCGCTGCAGGGTGTCGACCTCGACGAAGCCCTCGGCCTCACGGTCGACCGCCGCCAACGCCACGCGCGGGATGCCCTGCGCGGCGAGGTCGACCGCGGGTTCGTCGCATCCGCAGCGACCGACGACGAGGAGCGTGCGCACGCCGAGCGCGCGGTGCGCATGCCACAGCACCACCGCCTGCTGCGTCGGCCCGCCGACATTGGGGCGCGTGAGCACGCGCATCACGCGCATGCCGGAGCCTCGAGCGCGCGCAGGTACAGCTCGTAGGCGACCAGCAGGTAGAGCGCGTGGCCGAGGCGAACGTCGCCCCGACGCTGCGCATCGACGAGCGCGCGCACGCCGGCCGCCCGCAGGTGCGGGCGCTGCAGGGTGCGCGGGTCGCTGAGCACGTCGGCGAGGAACGCGTCCTCGCGGAACCACCGGTCGAGCGGGACCGCGAACCCGGTCTTGCGCTGCGCGAACACCGCGTCCGGCAGCTCCGCCGCGAACGCCGCGCGGAGCTGCGGCTTGCCGACCCGGCGCTGGCTCGTCTCCGCCGCGGCGCGCACTTCCGGATCCAGGAACGGACAGCGACCTTCGACCCCGGCCGCGAGCGTGGCGAGGTCGAGCTTCGGCAGCAGGTCGCGGCGCAGGTAGACATCGCGGTCGACGCGGCGCGCGCGTTCGAGTCCGCCTCCCCCCGGCGGCAGCGGCAGGCCGACCTCCCTCGCGATCTCCGGCGCGAGGCAGCGCGCGGCGAAGCCCGGCGGCGCGACCGCCAGGAGCGCGTCGTATGGCTGCGGTGCGCGCAGGGCGCGCAGCAGCCGTGCGCGGCGTGTGGTCGACAGCGCGCCCGGTGCCGGCAGGAGCGACAGCCCGCGCGCCGGCAGCCAGCGCGCCGCCGCCGGCCGGTGGTAGCCGAGGAACAGCTCGTCGCCGCCCTCGCCGGAGAGGAGGA
>CAYQMF010000107.1:0-24701 GCA_964418595.1 uncultured candidatus Brocadiaceae bacterium | reverse complement strand
GGTCTACCTCCTGCACAGTTTCTTCGGCCAGGACGGCCGCGACGAGGCCGAGGACCTGCTGCAGCGGCGCAGCGGCAACGCCGACAAGCCGCGCATCCTGCAGGCGTTCAACAACCCCATCGACACCTGGCTCGACTTCTTCGCCTTCACGACCTTCACCGACCGCGACGGCAAGTACCAGCTCGCCGCGCTCGCCGAGAGCAGCTTCGACCCGCTGGCGCGGAGCACGCAGTTCATGCTCACGGAGGAGGCGTACCACATGCAGACCGGCGAGAACGGCATCGGCCGCATCGCCCACCGCAGCGCCGAGCTGGTGAAGCAGGGCAAGGACCCGCGCAAGGTGGGGGCGATCCCCTTCGACATCTTGCAGAAGTACGTCAACTTCTGGGCGTCGGCGTCGATGGACCTGTTCGGCGGCGAGGACTCGACCAACGCCGCGGAGGCGTTCTCCAGCGGCCTGAAGGGTCGCTACCGCGAGGGCGATGGCATCTACAAGGATCCCAAGGCGCTCGGGCAGACGTACTCGATCGAGGTCCCCGACGAAGGCGGCAAGCTGGTGTCCACCGACATCCCGCTGCGTCGCGCCATGAACGCGCTGCTGCTCGACGCGTACGTCGCCGACTGCAAGCGCATCGTCGACCGCTGGAATCGCGATCTGGAGAAGCTCGGCACCGACGCGCGCCTCGTGTTCCCCGACAAACGCTTCAACCGCGCGCAGGGCGTGTACGCGGCCTTCCGCTACACGCCCGAGGGCAAGCCGATCCCGCAGGCGGAGTGGGACAAGAAGGTCGGCACGTGGCTGCCGACCGCGGCCGATCGCGAGTACGTCAAGTCCTGCATGGTGCGCGTCGTCACGCCCGGCAAGTTCGCGAACTGGATCGCGCCGCCAGCGATGGGCGTGAACGACCAGTCCCTCGACCTCGAGTACGTGAAGTTCCACTGAGATGACGCGACTCCTCTATGTGTGCGAGGGTGGCGACTGCTCCGAGAAGGGGTCGGGCGACCTGTACGACAGCCTCAAGGAGGTCTTCGACGAGCGGGACCCGCACGAGGAGAAGGTGCGCCTGCGCCGCTATCCCTGCTTCGGCGGCTGCGAGTGCGGGATCAACGTCACGGTGTTCCCCGACCGCGAGTTCTACAGCGAGGTCACCAAGGCCGACCTCCCGGCGATCGTGGCGCACGTGCTGGATGGCGGAGACGCGGTGACGAAGCTCACCGGCAAGGTCAAGCCCGACGTCGAGCAGATGGTCTGGGAGATGCTGGACTCGCCGTACTGAGCAAGCCAGAGCACGGATCATGCGCGCGACCACCACACGCAGGATCCTCGCCGCCAACGAGCGGCTCATCGGGCACTGGCAGCTCGACGCGATCGGTGAGTACTTCGCCGCGGACTACGTCGCCCACCTCACGCGCCGCGACATGCGCGGCCAGGCGGCGGTGCGCCGGTTCCTGCGCGAGCTGCAGCGTGCGTTCCCGCGGCTCCGGGTCGAGGTCGAGGTCCTGGCCGTCGCCAAGGACCGCGTCGCGTGGCAGCGGACCCTGCGCGGTGTCCAGAAGGGCGACCTCCAAGGGTTCCCCGCCACTGGGCGTCAGATCGTCTGGCGCGACATGATCGTGAGTCGGCTCGAGGGCGGTCTGTTCACGGAGGACTGGGTGATCTCGGATCTCGCGGAACAGCTCCTGCGCGCGCGCCGACGCTGAACCTCCGGATCAGAACGATGACCACGGCACCGCGAGCACCCGATCGTCGAGCTGCATCGGGCGCGGGCAACGGCAAACCAGCAGGCCTTGTCGACCCCGCGGCCCCAGCTCGTCGAGGAGGGTGAGCAGGTGACGGATGTCGGAGCGCGCCGGTCGCTCCGTCCACTTCACCTCCACCGGCGTGACCCGGCCCCGGCGCTCGATGACGTAGTCGACCTCCGCGCCGTCCTTGGTGCGGAAGTAGTGGAGCGAGCCCGAGCCGAGGTACTGCAGGCGCTTCCAGAGTTCGATGCCCACCCACTGTTCGAAGAGGGGACCCGGGTTGCTGCGCACGGTTGCGCGAGACGCCTCGAGTCCGGCGGCGGCGTGACGCACTCCGACATCGAAGAGGAAGAAGCGCGGCGTCGACAGCGCGCCCTTGCGCGGGCTCCCGGACCACGCGGGCACGTGGAAGCCCACGAACATGTCCTCGAGCAGCTGATAGTGGCTCTTCACGGTCGGCTGCGAGATCCCGGCTTCGCGCGCGATCGCGGCGTAGTTCACGATCTGACCCGACTCGCGGGCGGCGAGGTGGAGGAAGCGCAGGAACGCGGCCCAGTCCTTCACCATCGCCTCGCGGCGGATCTCCTCCTCCAGGTGCGCGATGGCAAACGTGTGCAGGAGCGCGCGGCGATCGCGTTCCGGGGCGAGCGAGATGCCGGGCAGTTCGCCGAAGGCCAACCGGGTCTCGAGGTCGGCGGCGGGGAAGCGGCGGCTGGGCGGCTTGGCCCAGCGCATCGGCAGCGTGGCGCTCGCCACGTCTTCGCCGCCTGGCTCCGGCGGTCGTTCCGTCGTGGTGAGGGGAAAGAGCCGATGCAGGATGCTTCGGCCGGGGAGCAGGTTCGTCCCGGAGCTGCGCAGCCGGCGCGCGGAGCTGCCGCACAGCACGAATCGCCACCGCCGCGGAGCGCGGTCGAAGAGGTGCTGCACGGCATCGAACAGGGGCGGGACGTTCTGTGCCTCGTCCACGAACACCCACGCCGGTCCCCGTCGCTTCGGCATCGCCTCGCACTCGGCCACGAAGATGCCCGGATCGGCGGTGTACCGCGCGCGAGGTCCAGGCGACGCGAGGTCGATGGTCACGGCGTCGGGCGGGAGGACCGCGCGCACCAAGGTGGACTTGCCGGTCTGGCGCGCGCCGAACACGAGGTGGACGTACGGGCGGGTCAGGCGGGCGCGGAGCAGGGCCTCGTACCAGCGGTCGAGCACGACCGGATCCTATCGGCGAGGATCCTGAACTGGACTTTAGATTCCTCGCCCTTTTCCAAGGTGGGGTTCGAGATTCCTCGGCCGGCGCGAACGGCGCCCGCGTGCGGCGAATGAGGTGGGGCTGCTCACAGCCCCAGGAACCGCCGGATCCCGGGGACCTCGCGCTCACCGGTCTGGCGGCGAGACGCTCACTCCGACTGCAAGAGCCACTGCCACGCGGGGACGACCCTGATCTCGACACCGTCCACGTCGATCCGCCGCTCCTCCCGCAGCGTGACGAGAGTGGCGATGTCGATCCCTGTCTCTGCCACCGCGTCACGCAGGGCGCGGACCTCGCGTTCGAGCGTGGCGGCGTCGCTCAATTCGGCGCACGCCTGGATCAGCTCGCGCCGTCCCGCCGCTCCCTCGAAGACGAAGTCGACCTCGTGCCCGGCCTTGGTCAGGTGATACCCGAGCACCGAGCCGCGACGCCGCAGCTCCAGGTAGACGATGTTCTCCAGGTGATGGCCGATGTCGCGGGACGCCGCGGGCACGCACGCTCGCACCAGCCCATGATCGATGGCGTAGACCTTGCGCGGGTTCATCTGGCGGCGTCGCTCGGAGTGATCGCGCAGCGGCAGGAAGAACACGAGGAAGGCGTCTTCGAGCCAGGCGCACAGTTCGTACACGCGGTCCTTGCCCAACGCGATGCCCTGCGAGCGCAGGTCCTGGTGCATGGCGTGGGCGCTGGTCTTGCTCGCCATCGAGCGAAGCAGGCGGCGCACGACGAAGCGCAGCGCCGGAAGGTTGCTGATCGCGTGCCGTTCGGCAACGTCGCGTAGCACGGCGATCTCCTGGTAGCTCTGCAGCGTGCGACGCCAGATGTCCGGCAGGAAGGTCTGCACCTCCGGGAAGCCACCGACGGCGAGATAGCGTTCGAACGCGTGTGCGAGCTTCGAGCGATGCGTGCCGGCGACGGGGAAGCGCGACGGCAGCGCGATGCCCTGATGGGTCAGCGCCTCCGCGAAAGAGAACGGGAGCAGTTCGGTCGTCAGCGCGCGGCCGCGGAGACTCGTGGCGATCTCGCGACTCAACAGGCTCGCGGAGGAGCCCGTCACCGTGATCCTGCGCTTGCGGTTGGCGAGCAGGCGCCGAACGAACTTCTCCCAGCCGGGCACCTCCTGGACCTCGTCGAAGAAGAACCAGCACTCCGCGTCGCGACTGTCCGGGTATCGGGCGAAGAACGCCTCTTCGAGCAGCCCCAGATGCTCCGCGGTCACGCCGGCCAGCCGCTCGTCCTCGAACTCGCAGTAGAGGATCTGCTCACGCGGCACTCCGGTCGCGAGCAGTTCATGGATGCGACGCAGGAGGAGCCACGACTTGCCGACGCGCCGCATGCCCACAACCGCGTCGGCCTTGCCGGGCACGCTCGCCAGAGTGGCGGTGCGTGCGGTGGGAGCCGGCAGATCGGCCGCTTCGAACTCGGCGATCCGTGCAGCGAAGGCCTTGGCAAATCTTTCCTCCATGGAAGGAAAGTATGTATCGGACCTTTCCTTGTCTCAAGGAAAGATCTGGTGCGGCGACCTGCCGGCGTGGGCCTCCTCGCTGGCGGATCCCGCGTCGCGGCGTCCAGCTCACAGCCCGAGGAACCGCCGGATCCGCGCCACCAGCTCGCCGCTCGCGGCGCGAACCGCCTCGCGCTTCTCCGGCGTCGCGGCCTGCAGGTCGGCGATCGCGCGCAGGCCCTGCCGGCGCACCTCGACGATCTCGGCCATCTCCTGCGCGAGGCCGGGTCGCCGGGCGAGGACGCCCTGCAGGGCCTCCTTGTAGATGACGATCGCCTCGATGTCCTCCGTGGCGGTGACGCTGGCGGTGCGCGGTTCGCCGGTGAGCAGGGCCATCTCGCCGAAGAACTCGCCGCGGCCGAGGCGGGCGACCTCGCGCTCGCCGGTCTGGGCGTCGCCGACCGTCACGATCGCCGTGCCTTCCCGGATCACGTACAGCGCATCCCCCGGATCACCCTGATGCACGATGCGCTCGCCGCGCCCGTAGTTGAACACCACGGCGTCGGTGGCCAGCGAGTCGAGTTCTTCCGGACCCATCGGCACCAGGAAGGGTACGTGCGACAGCGCGTCGCGCGTGGAGGCCTTCTTGGTGGTGACGGTGGGGGGCGGGAGGTGGAACTCGTAGCTGGTCTGGGTCGGGAACGGGATCGTCAGGCCATTGCGCTTGGCGGCGTACCAGACCTGGGTCATGAACTCGTCCAGGATGTCGTTGAGGCGCTGGTGGTCGTCGAGGAACAGCTTCACCTGGTAGTCGACCGAGTACGCCGCGAACGCCTTGGTGCGGATGCGCGGCGCCGGCTCGCGCAGCACGCCACGCGTGGCCAGCGCCGCCTTGAGCAGCACGCGCTTCACCTTGTTGGGCGGATCGTCGTAGCTGAAGCCCAGCATGAGGTCTTCGCCGTGCACGCGCGTCGGCCGCGAGTAGTTGACGACGATCTCCTTCCCCATCACCGAGTTCGGGATGATGAGGATGTCGTTGTTGCGCGTGCGCACGCGCACGCTCCGCCAGTTGACCTCGACCACCTGGCCGAACTTGTCGCCGACCATGATCCAGTCGCCGCTCTCGAACGGTCGTTCGAAGAGCAGCGCGATGCCGGCCATCACGTTGTCGAGCGTGTTCTGCAGCGCCAGGCCGAGCACGATCGACGTGACGCCCAGCGTCGCGAACATGCCGCCCAGCTCGTAGCCCCAGACGCTCGCCAGCACGATGCAGGAGCCGATGAGCACCAGCACCGTGCGGATGATGTCGAGGAAGAGCTTGGGGACGCGGGTCTGGTACTCACCCGCCTCGCGCCGCAGGAAGAACGTGCGGTTGATGAACGACAGCCCGACGTGGATGACCGCCACCCACAGCAGGGTCTCGATCACGCGCGAGGTCTTGCCGTCGTCCGACCAGCCGAGCGCCAGCTGCACGAAGAGCAGCGTGGTCAGCAGGGTGACCACGAGGTTGCGCAGGCCGCGCAGCGGCATCGCCAGGGGATGACCCGCGCGCGCGAGCGCGCGCACCGCGAGCGTGCAGAGCGCGAACACGCCGGCGCCGCCGGCGACGATCAGCAGGGCCGCCGTCCAGTTCATGCGGGTTCACTCATCGCTTGGTGGCCGCGGCGTAGCGGGTCGCGCGGGCAGCCACGCCCGCGGCGTCGGCGGCGTACGGCAGGGGTTGCCGCAGGGTCGTCTGCCGATCGGCCGGAGAGGGGTGCGTGGCGAACATGCCACCCTGGCCGCCGACTTCGCCCATCTTGGCGAGCACGCGGGTCAACGCCTGCGGGTCGTAGCCGGTGCCGCGGAGCAGTTCGCGACCGAGCTGATCGGCCTCCGCCTCCGCCTCGCGCGAGTAGCCGCTGGTGATGAGCGCGCCGACCACGTCCTTCACGGAGTCGTCGAAGACCTTCGACAGCTCGGCGAGATCCTTGCTGTTGTTGCCGGCGGCCTGCAGCGCGCCCGAGCCGAGGTACTGGAACGCCGACGCGAGGTTGGCCTTCTTGATCTGGTTGAGCCCGTGCCGCAGGGTCACGTGCGCGATCTCGTGCGCGAGGATCGCGGCGACTTCGTCCTCGCTGGTCGCCTTGGCGAGCAGACCCCGGGTGATGAAGATCGTTCCGCCCGGGCAGGCCAGGGCGTTCACCTCGTCGGTGTCGAGGACCGCGAAGTGGTAGCCGATGAAGGTGTGGCGGACCTTGTCGTTGGTCATCGCGATGCCGAGACCGACGCGCGCGAGGTACGCGTGCAGGGCCGCGTCCTGGCTCAGCTTGTACTGCGGCATCGCCACGATCTGCGCGGCGACCGTGCGGCCGATGTAGTGCTCCTCGGAGGGGTCGAGGTCCTGCGCCGACTTGCGCAGGCGGTTGGCGCCGCGGAACAGCTTGCCCTCGGCGCTGTCGGGATCGGTCGCGTCCTCGAGTGCGCCCAGCACTTCGGCGCACGCGGCCAGGACGAGCAGCGGCGTGGCGAACAGCGCGCTCGTCAGCGCGGCGCGACGCAGGAAGGCAGCGCTCACTTGCCGTCCTCCTTCAGCAGGCGACCCTCGCGCAGGAAGCGCTCGACCTCCGCCTCCGGCACGGCGACCGCCTGGATGCGATCAACCACCTTGAACGCCGCCTCGAGGTCGGGGTTCTGGGCGCGGTAGGCCTGCTCGACCTGCGGGTTGAAGCCCTTGCGCGCGGCCTCCGCTTCGCTGACGGAGTACTTCTCGCGGATCCCGTCGCCCGACAGGCGGACGTCCTTCTTGGTGGTCACGTCGCTCTCGTGGATCCAGCCGGTGAGCGGCGCGCCGCCGCCCGTGCCCCCGGCCCAGGTCACGCTCAGCCAGGCGCCGTCCTTCTGCACGAGCACGAGCCGGTCGCCTTCCTTGAGATCGGCGACCCCGGGCGCGAACAGCTTCTTCTGGCTGCGCAGCTTGGTCTGCTTCTTGGTCACGGTGAGCGTCTCCCCCTGGCTCTGCGGCGCGGTGTCCGCGGCGAGACAGAGGTAGGCCAGGGTGGCCAGGGACAGGACGGCGAGCGGTCTGGGCATGGCGTTGGGTCGCGGCGTGGCCCGCGTGGCGCGAGCTTATGGGGCGGTCACTTGGCGTCGAGCGAGAACACGCCGTCCCAGCTCGGGTCCCCGCAGCGATCGCAGTACATGCCGAGAAGGTGATCGTCTGGTTGCGCCTTGGCCAGCTCCGCGAACGCGGCGCGCGCCTCCTCGTGGCGACCCGCACGTAGCGCGGCGATGGCGGCCGCGTGCGCGGCGACCGCCGCCGCCTCGGCGGGGGAGGCTGTGCTCACGGCGACCAGCGGTTCGAACACCCGGATCGGCTGCGCCCGCCCCTTCACGCGCACGAGGCCCACCTCACGCCCGAGCACGTCGCCCGCGCTCGCCGCCCACGCCGTCTCGCTCACGAGGCAAAGGGTGCCGAACGCCTTGTTGGCGCCTTCGAGACGCGAGGCGAGGTTCACCGTGTCGCCGATCGCGGTGTAGTCGAAGCGCCGCGCCGACCCCATGTTGCCGACCACCGCCTCGCCGGTGTGAACGCCGATCCGGGTCTGCACGACCGGCCGGCCGGTGGCACGCAGCTCGGCGTCGATGCGGCGCATCTCGCCCAGCATCCCGAGCGCCGCCCGCACGGCGCGCGCCGCGTGGTCGGGTTGCATCATCGGCGCGCCGAACAGCGCCATGATCGCGTCGCCGATGAACTTGTCGATCACGCCGCGCTCGTCGAGGACGCGATCGCACATGCGCGTGAAGTAGTCGTTGAGGAACGCCACCAGCTCCTGCGGCGCGACCTTCTCGGCGAGCCCGGTGAAGCCGGCCAGGTCCGTGAACAGCATCGTCACCTGCCGCACCTCGCCGCCCAGCTTGATCGCGTCGGGGTTGGCCAGCACGTCGGCGACCACCTCCGGCGCCATGTACGACGTGAACGCCCGTCGCATCTCGCGCCGCTTGCGCCCCTCGAAGGCGAGCCGCCACAGCAGCGCACCGCCGCCCGAGAGCAGCGTGCCGAGCGCCGGCGTCGAGGTGGGCAGGAGCACGCCGGCGCCGAACACGAGGAGCGAGAGCGCACCGAGTGCTACCAGCACGACCGCCAGCGCCAGCGCCGGCCACACCGCGCCCGGCAGGGCGAACACCGCCGCCGTGCCGACGATGGCGCCGGCCACGCCGAGCCACGCGTCGAAGCCGAACGGTCGCAGCGCATCGCCGCCGAGCAGGTTGTCGATCGCGGTCGCGTGCAGCTCGACGCCGGGGTAGTTGTTCGTCATCGGCGCCGGGACGACGTCGGCGTAGCCTTCGGCGTTGATGCCGACGAGCACGATCTTTTCGGCGAAGCGCTCAGCGGGGTAGATCGGCGCCTCGCCGTTCCCGACCCGCAGGATCGACTCGAAGATGTTCACGAGCTGCACGTGCTCGAACGTGAGCGGCCCGCCGCGGTAGTTGAGCTGCATGCGCGCGTGGGTGTCGACATCGACCGCGTGCGCCCCGAACCGGACCCTTCCGCCGGCGAACTCGACGCTGCCCCCGTCGGCGGCCAGCGCCGCGGCCAGCGCCAGCGACGGGTACGCGCGCCCGCGCCAGGTGCGGAGCAGGTCGTAGCCGCGGTGGACCTTGTCGGCGTCGGCGCGCACGTTGACGAAGCCGAGGCCGTCGGCCTGGGTCTCCAACTCCGGGATCGGCAGGGTCACGCCGCGTTCCGCCGCCAGCGTCGCTGCCCCGTCGAGGGTCAGCCCGCGCCGCTCCATGCGTGCGGTCTCGGCGTCGTCGAAGCCACCGTCGCGGTAGCCGACGAACTTGAAGGCCAGCACGTCACCCTTGGTCTCCTCCAGGCACGCGCCGAACGCCTTGTCGTCGTCGGCGAGGCCCGGCTCCGTGAACAGGATGTCGAACGCCACCGCGCGCGCGCCACCCTGACGCAGGTAGGTGACGACCTCCTTGTAGATCTCGCGTGGCCAGGGGAAGGACTGCCCCAGCCGTCGCATGTAGTCGATCGCGTCCTGGTCGATCCAGGCGATGACGACGTTGCCGCGGGGTGGCTTGCGGCCGTAGCCGCTGGCGATGCGCGCGTCGTGCAGGAGCAGCTCGAGCCGGTGGCTCGCGCCCGTCGCGGTGAGGATCGCGAGCACGGCGCTGGTGAGCGCGACGATGGTCAGGGCAGGCACGTGACGGCGCATGGCGTGCGACGCGGGCGCGCCGCGTCAGCGTTCCTGCCCGGGCGGCCAGTACAGCGTCTCGACCCAGGTGCGGAAGTCCATGCGCCCGTGCCAGCGCGCATACATCTCGAGCACGCGGTCGAGCCGGTTGGTGCCCCAGCCGGTGTGACCGAAACCCAACGCGAGCTGGGCGCGGGCGGCGTCGAGGTCACCGGTGCTCTGCAGGACGTACAGCGCCGACGCGAGGCTCGTGCGATCGGCCCCGGCACGGCAGTGCACGAGCATCGGGTACTCGCCGTGCTCGAAGGTGTCCCAGAGCGCGAGGAGCTGCGCCCGCGACGGGTAGCTGCGCGCCGACATCGGGATCTGCACGAGGGTCGCCTTGCCGTTCGCCGCCGCGGCCGCCTCCGCGTCGTAGAGCGGATTGCCGGGCCCGCCGCCGCGCAGGCGGACGATGGTCTTCAACTTGTGCTGCTCGATCTGCTCCGAGAACCCCGCGCCGTCGAGCTGGGCCGAGCGGTACAGCTTGCCCTCCGCGACCGTGTGGAGATTGGTACACGCTGCGAGCGCGAAGGCTGCGGTCACGGCGACGAGCGGCGAGCGGAACGGGTTGCGCACGACGCCCATGCAAGCGGGCCGATGGGTCGCGGGCAACGGTGCGGCGGCGATCGTGCGGATCTCGCCGCGCGGTTTCGTTACAGACACGCGACGGATCCGGCGCGCTCCGGCGAACGGCGAGTGCGGAACAGCGCGCCATGATCGCCGACGCCGCCGTGCAGCCCGACCGCCCCGAGCACTCCCCGTCCACGTCCAAGCTCGGCGTGCTGCAACACAGCGACGAGTTCCATCTGGTCACCACGGCTCCGATCGCCGCGGGCGAACTCCTCCTGCAGGTCGACGGCGTGCTCACCACGGTGCCGACGCGCTACTCGGTGCAGATCGACTGCGACCGGCACATCGACGTGCCCCCGGGGATCGGCCTGCGCGACCAGCTCGCCCGCTACCGATGGTCGTTCCTCAACCACGCTTGCGAGCCGAACGCGTACTTCCGCGGGCGCGCGCTGGTGGCCAACCGCGCGATCCGGACCGGAGAGGAGATCTCCTTCCACTACGCGACGACCGAGTTCGACATGGCCGAGCCGTTCCGGTGCCGGTGCGGCAGCCCCCTCTGTCTGGGCGAGGTGCGGGGGTTCCGGCACCTGCCGGTCGCCGAGCGCGCACGTTTGCGCGCGTGGTGTGCGCCGCACCTGCTCCGGGGCTCGCTCGGTGCGGGCGACAACGATCGCGTGGCGTAGCCGCACTTCGACCGTACGCTGCTGGCCCGCAGGATGAGCGATCCCTCTCGCAACCGCGCGCCAGGTGCCTCGCCCGCGCCGGCGGACGAGCCGACGCTGCTGCACGCGTTCTTCGCCGCGGCCGCCGCGCGCTGGCCGGCGGCGGTGGCGATCGACGTGCCGCCGGGCGAAGGGCGAGCCGCGCGTGCCACGCTGACGTACGCGGAGCTGGAGTGCGCCGCGTCGCGTCTCGCCACGCTCGTGCGCCCGCACGTGCGCGGCGAGTGTGTCGTCGCGATCCTGGTCGGGCGCGGCACACCGTTGCTGTACGCGGCGCAGCTCGCCTGCCTGCAGGTGGGCGCCGCCTACACCTACCTCGACGCGAGCCTGCCCGACGAGCACTTGCGTCATGTCCTCGCCGACAGCGGTGCCGTCGCCGTCGTCGCCGACACCGCCGGCCGCGCGCGCCTGGCCGCGCTGCGGAGTGAGCTGCCCAGCGTCGATGTCGGCGCCACGACGCCTGCCAGCGCTGCGGCTGCGCCTTCGTGGCTCACGCCGTCGTCGCTCGCCTACGTGATCTACACCTCCGGCACGACCGGGCGCCCCAAGGGCGTGCTCATCGAACATCGCGGCGCGGTGAACCTCGTCGCCGCCGACCTGCGCGCCTTCGGCCTCGGCCCCGGCGACCGCGTCGCGCAGGGTTCGTCGCCCGCCTACGACTCGTCGGTCGAAGAGACGTGGCTCGCGCTTGCCGCGGGCGCGACGCTCGTCGTGATGGACGAGGCGGCGGCGCGGCTCGGGCCCGACCTCGTGGCGTGGTTGCGCGCCGAACGCGTCACCGTGTTCTGCCCGCCGCCGACGCAGTTGCGGGCGATGGCGTGCAAGGACCCCGCGCGCGAGTTGCCCGACCTGCGGTTGCTCTACGTGGGTGGCGAGGCACTGCCGCAGGATCTGTCCGACCTCTGGGCGGACGCGTGCTGGCTCGAGAACGGCTACGGCCCGACGGAGTGCACGGTCACCGTGCTGCGCGGACGCATGCGGCGGGGGACCCCGGTGCACATCGGCCGGCCGGTCGAGGGCCACACCGCATGGATCCTCGACGCGGCGCTGCAACCGGTGCCCGATGGCACGCCGGGCGAGCTGTGCCTGGCCGGCCCGGGCCTCGCGCGCGGCTACCTGCATCAGCCCGACCTCACCGCCGCGCGCTTCCCGACGCACGACGAGCTCGGGCGGCTGTATCGCACAGGCGACCTCGTGCAGCGCGACGCGGACGGCAACCTCCGCTGCCTCGGTCGGATCGACACGCAGGTGAAGGTGCGCGGCTACCGCATCGAGCTGGAAGCGATCGAGGCGACGCTCGCGGCGTGCGAGGGCGTGCGACACGCGGCGTGCCGCGTGCAGGGCGAGGGCGAGAACGCCGAAGTCGTGGCGTTCGTCGTGGCGCGACGGCCCGACGCACCGCCGGACGGCACTGCGTTGCGCGCTGCGCTCGCGGCGCGGCTGCCGGAGTACATGGTGCCCGCGCACGTGGCATTCGTGGCGCACCTGCCGACCACGGTGGGAGGAAAGCTGGACCGGCGGGCATTGCCGGACGTGAGCTTCGCGGCGACGGCGCAGCCGCCCGCCGCGCGCCCACCGCGCGACGCGCTCGAGGCGCGCCTGGCCGATGCCCTCGCGCGCTTCCTGCCCGGCGGCCCGGCGTTGTCCGTCGACGACGACTTCTTCGCGCGCGGCGGCGACTCGCTGCGCGCCGCGCGCGCGATCTCGGCGCTGCGCGCAGACCCGGTGACGGCGGCGCTGACCGTCCGCGACATCTACACCGCCCGCACCGTCGAAGGTCTGGCGTCGATCCTGCGCACCGCGATCCCATCGCACGTCGCTGCGCCCGCGGCCGACGCGACGCCGGTCGCGACGCACGCCTTCCTCGTGACCGCCGCGCAGCTCGCGTTCCTCGCGGTGGGCCTCGTCGTCGGCTCTGGCATCCTGTACCTGGCGGCGTTCGAGGTCCTGCCGCTCGTGCTCGACCACATCGGCCCCGTGCTCACGGTCCTCGCGCTGCCGCTGCTCTGGCCGCTGCTCACGTGGGCCTGGGTTATCGGCTCGCTGGCGTGCACGGTGCTCGCCAAGCGCGTGCTGATCGGTCGCTACGCGCCGGGGCGGATCCCCGTGTGGAGCAGCGCGTTCCTCCGCCAATGGATCGTCCAGCGGTGCGCCCGGCTCGTGCCCTGGGCGATGCTGCAGGGCACCGAGTTGCAGTGCATCGCGCTGCGTTTGCTCGGGGCTCGCATCGGCCAGCGCGTCCACATCCATCGCGGCGTCGATCTCACCCAAGGCGGCTGGGATCTGCTCACGCTTGGCGACGATGTCTCGCTCAACCAGGACGCGGCCCTGCTGCTCACCGCGCTCGACGACGGCCACGTGGTCGTCGCCCCGATCGAGATCGGCACGGGGTGTACGGTCGAGGTGCGCGCGTGCGTCAGCGGCGGGGCGGTCATGGAGCAGGAAGGCCACCTGCAGGCGTCGGCGTGGCTGCCGGCCGGCGCGCGCGTGCCGGCGGCGACGCGGTTCGATGGAGTGCCCGCCCAGGCGGTCGGTCCCGCGCCGGCGCCGGCCGCGATCACCCTCGACGAGCCCGAACTCACACCGTGGGCGCACGCGGCGCGGATGCTCGCCGCGCGCAGTCTGCTGCGCCTGACCGTCGCGCTGCCCGGGGCCGGCGTCGCGGCCCTCGCTCTCGGCGGCGCCGGAGTCGACGCGGCGTCGACGCTCGCCTGGCTCGAGGCGCCGTGGTCGGGGGCATTGTGGATCGTGATCGCCGTGACGATCGGTCTGCTTCCGCTCACGCTGTTCTGCGAAGCCCTGCTCGCCCGCTGGCTCGCGCCACCACAGCCAGGCGTGATGCGTCGTCTCGGCCGCCTGCACGTCCGCACCCAGTTCGTCACCGGCCTCGTCGAGTCCGCAGGCGAGTGGCTGAGTGGCACGCTGTTCTGGCCGACGTGGCTCCGTCTCGCCGGGATGCGCGTGGGTCGCAGGTGCGAGATCAGCACGATCATCGACGTGGTCCCCCGCCACGTGTCGATCGGCGAGACGACGTTCTTCGCCGACGGGATCTACCTTGCAGGGCCGCGCATCCACCGCGGTGTCGTCGAACTGCAAGCGACCCGCCTCGGCGCCCGCACCTTCCTCGGCAACCACGTGGTGGTCCCGGTCGGCCAACAGTTGCCCGACGACCTCCTCCTCGGGGTGAGCACGGTGGCGGACGATCGCACGATGCGCGCCGACAGCGGGTGGTTCGGTCATCCGCCCTTCGAGCTGCCGCGGCGCGAAGTCGTCGTCGCCGATCGTCGCCTCACGCACGAGCCGGGGTTCCTGCGTTTCACGAACCGCGTGTCCTGGGAAGCGCTGCGTTTCGCGCTGCCGGTCGTTCCGCTCGTGCTCGGGCTGTGGTGGTACGCGGCGCTCGTCGACGCCGCCCAGCTCACCCTCGTCGACGTCGCCTTCGGCATCGTACCGCAGGTCACGTTCGCCGTCGCGGTCGCCGCCTGCATGCTCGTGCTCGCGCTCAAGTGGGGCCTGCTCGGGCGGGTGCGGCCGGGCCAGCACGCACTGTGGTCGTGCTGGAGCAGCCGGTGGGACTTCCTGTACGTGGCGTGGAACCGCTTCGCGCGGCCGATCCTCCAGAACCTCGAGGGCACGCTGCTCCTGCCGTGGTACCTGCGCGCGATGGGCGCGCGCATCGGCCGGCGCACCGTGCTCGGCCCCGGCTTCGCGCAGCTCGTCGACCCCGACATGATCCGCATCGAAGACGGCGCGACCGTGGACGCGCAGTTCCAGGCGCACAGCTTCGAAGACCGGATCCTCAAGATCGACCACTTGCACGTGCGCGCACTGGCGACCGTCGGACACGGCACCGTGTTGCTCTACGGCGCGGATGTCGGCGCGGGCGCGTCGGTGGCACCGCACTCGGTGGTCATGAAGCACGAGTGGCTGGCGCCGCGCCAGCGCCACGCCGGCTTCCCGACCCGCGCCATCGCGCCGCATGCGCCGACGGTGCACGTGCCGGAGGCTCTCGCCCCGGCCGCCGACCGCGAGCTGGCGTTCGACGCGGCGCGGGGCCTCGCGGTGCTCTGCATGATGGTCGAGCACTTCGTGCCCACGGAGGGTGGCGAAGGCGTGGTCGCCGACGCGATCACCGCCACGAGTCGCTTCGCGTACGGCAAGTCGGCACCGCTGTTCTGCATGCTGCTCGGCGCCGGGATGGCGCTGGCGGCGCGGCATCGTCCGGTGGCGGCGCGCCACCACGTGCGCCGGGCTCTGGGGCTCCTCGTGCTCGGCCAGGTGTTCGCGTGGACGTGGACCACCGAGATCCTCATGCCGCTCGGCCTGATGACGTTGCTGTGCGCGCCGTTCCTCACGCGGCGACCCACAGTCGTCTTCGCCGCGCTCGTGGGCCTGCTCGCCGTGGCGCCTTGGTTGGGCGAGGCGTTCGCCGCGGTCGTGACGAGCGACTGGCTGGAGGACGGCAGCCATCTCCGCGATCACGGCTTCGGTTGGCACACGGCGCGCTACTTCCTCATCGACGGCAACTACCCGCTCGTGCCGTGGCTGGCCTTTGCGTGGCTCGGCGTGTGGTTCGTCGGCAAGGGCCTCGATGCCGTTGCCGGGGCGGAGCGACGGTTGTGGGTCGTCCTTCCTCTTGCCGTCGCTGCGCAGGGCCATGCGCTGTGGGCCGCGGCGCAGGAAGACCTCGACCCGGCGTGGGCCAGCACCTGGGTGCCGACCTCGCTGCCGTTCGTGGTGGTGGGCGCGAGCTGGGCGCTGGTGATGATCACGCTCCTGCAGGTGGTGCAGACGCGCGCCCCGCGCGCAATGGTCGGGCTGGCGGCCCTCGGGCGCACGTCGCTCACGCACTACTTCGGCCACATCGTCCTGGCCTACGCGGCGCTCCGCTTCCTCTACGGCGGCGAGGAGTGGTCGGTGACCGCCGGCGTCGCGGGCATGGCGATGTACCTGGCCTGCGCCTGGCCGCTCACGCAGTGGTGGCTGGCGCGCGCGCGGCGGGGTCCAGCGGAAGCGCTGCTGGCACGGATCGCGGGTCGCCGGAGCTGAGGCGCGGGCTCAAGTCGCGTTCGCCCGCCGGATCGTGTCGGCGACGGCGCGCAGCAGTTCCTCCGGCTCGAACGGCTTGCGCAGCAGGCGGATGCTGTCGGGGTCGACGCGATGCATCGTCAACGCCTGATCGGCGAACCCGGAGATGAACAGGATCGGGATCCCTGGTCGGCGGGCGGCGATCACGCGTGCCAGCTCGATGCCGCTGCGGTCCTTCGTCACGATGTCGGTGACCAGGACATCGATCGCTCCTTCGTGTCGCGCATCGTGGTCGAGGCAGGCCCGCACGGTGGCATGGGCGAACACCCGGTACCCCGCCTCCCGCAGGACCCTGATCGAGAGCTGGAGGAGCGCTGGCTCGTCCTCGCAGAGGAGCACCGTGCGGCCGTCGCCGCGCGGCGCCGGCAGCGCGGCATCGGGGTCGTGCGGCGCCGTCGCCGCGGCGAGTGGAAAGTACGCGCGCGCGCGCGTGCCGGCCCCCGGCGCGGTCTCCATCTCGATGAAGCCGGAGATCTGCATGAGCACGCCGTGGACGATCGAGAGGCCGAGCCCGGTGCCGCGTTCCTGCGGCTTGGTCGTGAAGTACGGATCGAACGCACGTGCCGCCACATCCTCCGTCATCCCGCAGCCTTCGTCCCGCACTTCGATGCACGCGAAGGCTTCCGCCGCGTCCTCACCGGGCCGGGCCTTCGTGCAACGGGTCAGGGCGAGGACCAGTCGACCCCCGTCCGGCATGGCGTCGGCGCCGTTGACGACGAGGTTGGTGACGACCTGCTCGAGCTCGCTGCGTCCACACCCGACGAACAGGGACTCGTCTTCCAGTTCGAGGCAGAGGTCGATGTTGGCCGGGATCATGCGGCGCAGCAGGCTCGCGGTCGCCCGCATGCTTTCCACGGCGTCGGTGCTCGTAGAGCCGGTCGGCCCGCGGCGGCTGAACGACAAGAGCTGTCGTACGAGAGAGCAAGCCCGCTGCGCCGCGTCCTCGACCTCGCCCAGCGTCGCGAGGCGTTCGGGGTCCGCATCGGACACGAGCGATCGGCGCACGAGGTCGAGGTTGCCGAGGATCACCGTGAGCAGGTTGTTGAAGTCGTGCGCCACGCCGCCGGCCAGGCGACCGACCGCCTCCATCTTCTGGGCGTGCAGGAGCACCTCGTCGCGCGCCCGCAGTTCCCGCGTCCGTACCTCCACGGTCTCCGTGAGGCTGCGCGTCTGCGCGGCCAGCCGCCGACCGACCATGAGCGAGTGGGCGGCCAGCGCGAGCACCGCCAGCATCGCGAGTGCCACAGCCAGCCAGAACCAGGGTTGTTCCTGGAGCGGCCGCGCCGCGACGACGATCTCGGTCTCGAGCGAGTTCCATCCCGGCGCACCGCTGTCGTCCTCCACGTGCACCTCGATCCGGTGCGGTCCCCGCGCGAGGCCCGGGAGGAAGAAGGGTCGCCGTGCCTGCGTGAAGGTCGCCGCCTCCATGCCGTCGATGCTGACGAACGACCGCGCATCCAGGCTCGCGCTCTGCGGCTTGTGGAACTCGCGGATCTCGACGTCGAGGACGATGCGCTCGCGCTCCGTGACCGCCGTGTCCATCGCGGCGAGGCGGACGCGCGGGGCCAGTCCGTCCGGCGCGTAGCGCAACACGTGCTCGGCTGCGCCGCTGAACCACAGCTCGTCGCCGTGACCTCGTGTGGCGACGCGCAGATCCATGGCGACCGGCAGGCGAAGCGAGCGGAGGTCGCCGCGGGCGTCGATGCGATGGATCGTGTGATCGTCGGTCAGCAGCAGGCGGCCCTGGCGGTCGGTACCGAGCGCAACCTCGCCGCTGCCCTCGATGCGGCGCCAGACGCGGGCGCCGTCCTCGATCCAGGTCAGCGACAGGCCACCCACTCCTCCCGCGGTGCTGCGGGTGGTGAGCGCGAGGGCGTCGCCGATCACGGTGGCCGCGTGGATGTGCTGGAAGCCCACGTCGGCCGCTCGCTCCCAACCACCGGCGCGGAGCTGCAGCAGCCCGAACATCCCGTACACCCACGGCGACCCTTCGGGATCGACGACCATGCGCATCGAGATCGGATGGAGGACGGACTCCGGACCCGGCACCCGCGTCAGCCGATCGCCGACGAGTCGGTAGAGAACCCGCGTCTGCGTGTCGGTCTGCAGCAGCATCCACAGGTCGCCGCCACCGCCGTCGTACACGAGGGTCGCCGCGGCGCTGTCGAAACCGGGCGGTGTCGCCACCCGCCGCCAGGCGTCGGGCAGACCGGCCACGAGCGCCGCTTCGCCGTTGCCGTCGCGGCCCACGATCACGATCGTCCGATCCGTGACGTGGATCCGGCTCGCCTCCGTGACCTCGGTTGCGATCGCCTCCGGAGTCGCAAGTCCCTCGGGGGTCGCCGACGATCCCGTGGCCCAGCGCACGACGTGCGGCGGGCGCACACCCCAGACCGCGCGATCGGGCCCGACGCAGAGCGACCGCGTGAGCGGACCGGCGTGGAGCCAGCGCTCGTCGGCGAACACGAACGTTCCTCGTCGGTCGACGAACCACACAGCGCCGGTGCCGTCGGTCAGCACCGGACTCGGGCAGTCGGCATAGAGCCGCCACTCGCCTCCCCGTCGCCAACGCAGCAGCTCGTTGTGTCCGACCAGCCAGACTGCGCCGTCCTGGCCCTCCATGGCGCACTCGATCCCGTTCGAGCGCACACCCCAGGTCGCGGAGACCGGCACCGCAGTTTCGTTGTGGATGCGCAGGATGCGCCGCTCGGAGGAGGCGATCGCGAGCGTGCCGTTGCGCGTGCCGAGCACGACCGGACGCAGCTCCGACATCACGAGGGGAAGACGGTGCCAGCCAGAGTCGGTGAGCCGGTTCAGGCGGTGACCCATGCCCACCACGATCGCGCCGTTCGCCTCCTCGGCGATCGACCAGACCACCGAACCCGGGTCGTCGTCGCCGTGCAGGGTCAGGGACGGCACGTCGTCGAGCATCTCCACGACTCCACGCTTCGTGCCGACGAAGTGGCGCCCGCGCGAGTCGATGAGCATGCACTGCACGTAGTCGCTCGGGAGGCCGTCGGCCGTCGTCCAGCTCCGCCAGCTCCCCTGCGCGAACCGGGTCAGCCCCGCGGGCACGTCGGGGTCGGGCCACTGGTCACAGCAGAACCAGACGGCGTCGGATCGAGGGTCCGCCACGATCCGTCGCACGCTGGGCCCGGCGAGCTTCGTGTCCGTCGGGAGTGCGAGGCCACGCTCCGTGTCGAAACGCGTCGCGCCCTGGTCGGTGCCGACCCAGCATTCGCCGGCGCGGGTGAAGGCCACGCAGCGCACGTAGTCGCTGGGCAGGCCGGCGGCGGTCCGCCACCGTGTCCAGTCGAAGCCGTCGTAGCAGGCGAGGCCTGCGGAGGTCGCAAACCAGAGGCGTCCGTCCGGGCCGGTGGTCAGGTGCAGGATCGAGCACCCCTCGAGGCCGGCGTCCGTGAGGAAGGAGTCGAACTGCCAGGGTTGCGCTTCCGTGACCTCGATCTGCGCCGGCAGCGTCCCGGCGACGCCGAGGGCGACGGCGGCGCCGATGCGGCTCAGCAAACCGATGGAACGTGCCTCGGGCACGACGCCAGCATAGATCGACCTCGGGCGCGAGGCCGACCGCAAAACCCGCCCCGGACGACCCCGGTAGAATCCGGCGCGCCGCCCCATCGCGGCCGGCGGCCGCAACCCGAAGGGTTGATGCGTCGCTGCGCGACGCCAGAAGGGGCCGCCGGCGATGGCTATCGTCTGGGGCTTCCAGGGCCGCTCGGGCGTGGCGAATTCAACGGGCGTGGCGAGATTGCGGGCCTTGCCAAGTTTGTGCGCGAGGCAACAATCCGCCCTTGCAGCCCAAGACCCAAGCCCTCCCATGCGCTCCATCGCCTCGCTCCTCGTCGGCTGTCTCGCGACGGCCGTCTGCGCACAGAACGTGATCCCGTCGGCCGCGACCGTGTTCGACGCCAACTCGCAGTCGCTCCTGCCGTTCGTGTACGTGGACGGCACGCGCGTGCAGATGGTCTATCGCTCGGATCAGGTCTGCAACGTCAGCGCCACCCTGCAGGGCATCGCGTTCCGGCGCGACATGCAGGACAACCGCGTGTACGGGATCCAGACCGTCGGACCCTGCGACCTCTGGGCGGGCTACTGCCCCAACGCGCCGGGCTCGCTGTCGACGAGCTTCGCGGCCAACGTCAGCGGCGCGCCGACCCAGATCCTGCGCGGTGTGATGCTCAGCCTGCCCGCGCAGCCTTCGGCACAGGTGTTCGCCCCGTTCAACCTGACCATCCCGTTCCCGACCCCGTTCGCCTACCTGCGCAGCAGCGGCCACCTGTTGCTCGACTACCAGGTCCCGGGTCGCGCGACGCGCAAGCTGATCTATCCGCTGGACGGTGCCTTCATCGGCCCCCAGGGACAGACCATCCAGGTCGGTGACCAGCCGCAGATGTCGACCGGGGAACTGCTGAACCTGTCCGGCAACGCCACCAACTGCGTGCCGGGTGGCCAGCTCGACATCACGTCCAGCGGTCTGCGCCAGAACTACGCGGCCTTCCTGCTGCTCGGCACGTCGTCGGACCTCTTCAACGGCCTGTGGTTGCCGTTCGACATGACGCCGCTCGGCGCCCCCGGCAGCGTGCTCTACACCAGCGTCGAGGCCGTCGCGCCGTTCCCGTTGACCGCGAGCGGCACGACGTTCCGCGGGGCGGTGAGCCTGCCGGTGCCGCTCGTGCAGTTCCTCGCCGGCAAGGTCCTGTTCGCGCAGACGGCGTTCGCCGACACCGTGAACCCCCTCGGCGTCGTGCTGTCGCCGATGCTCTCCGTCACCATCGGCGGCAGCCTCGCCGCGCCGATGCTCGACACCGTGGTGGCGTCCGACTCGTCGCTGTCGACCGGGTTCAGCCTGCTGCGGGGCGGCGTGTTCGGTCCCGTCACGCGCCTCGACGGCACGTTCAACTGAGCGCGCGATGCGCGGTATCGTGCCGCGCCGTGTCCGAGCCCCTCGCCAACCGACCCCACGTCGTGATCCTCGGCGGGGGCTTCGCCGGCCTGAGCGCTGCCCGGGCGTTGCGCGGCGCGCCGCTGCAGATCACCCTCGTCGACCGGCGCAATCACCACCTGTTCCAGCCGCTGTTGTACCAGGTGGCGACCGCGGCGCTGAATCCCGGGGACATCGCGTATCCCATCCGGTCCGTGCTGCGGTCGCAGGCGAACGCGCGCACGATCCTCGCGCGCGCCGAGCGCATCGACTTGGCGGGGCGACGTGTCGAGTTGCGCGACGGTGAACTCCGCTACGACTACCTGATCGTCGCGACCGGGGCGACGCATGGGTACTTCGGCAACGATGCGTGGGAGCCGTGGGCGCCGGGCCTCAAGACCGTCGAGGATGCGCTCGAGATCCGCCGGCGTGTGCTGTCGGCGTTCGAGGCCGCGGAGCGCGAGGCCGACGCACGGCGCGTGCAGGAGCTGTTGACCTTCGTCGTCGTGGGCGCGGGGCCGACCGGCGTGGAGCTGGCCGGCGCGCTGATCGAGATCGGCCGGCACACCGTGGCGCGCGACTTCCGGACCTTCGATCCGCGGCGGCTGCGCGTGATCCTGCTCGAAGGCGCCGACCGTGTCCTGCCGCCGTTCCCTGCGGACCTCTCGGCGAAGGCCAGGGCGCAGCTCGAACGCCTCGGCGGCGAGGTGCGCACCGGCGCGAAGGTCACCGCGATCGACGCGGGTGGCGTGTGCATCGGTGACGAGCGCATCGTGGCACGCACCGTGTTGTGGGCGGCCGGAGTCAACGCGTCGCCGCTCGGTCGCTCGCTCGGTGTGCCCACCGATCGCGCCGGCCGGGTGAGGGTCGAACCCGACCTGTCGCTCGCCGGGCATCCGGAGGTCTTCGTCGCCGGTGACCTGATGAGCGCGCAGTCCGACGGCCAGCCGGTGCCCGGCGTGGCTCCCGCCGCGATCCAGGCCGGACGCTGTGCCGCGCGCAACGTGCTGCTCCGCGTGCGCGGCGAGACGACGCAGGCCTTCCGCTATCGCGACAAGGGCTCGCTGGCCACCATCGGGCGGGCAGCCGCGGTCGGCCAGATCGGCAAGCTGCACTTCTCGGGGTTCGTGGCGTGGTGGCTGTGGTGGACGATCCACATCGCCTACCTCATCGGCTTCCGCAACCGCATCGTGTGCATGCTGGGCTGGGCGTGGCAGTACTTCGCGTTCTCGCGCGGTGCGCGCCTGATCACCGGGAGGCTGTGGGAGCCGGGACGGTGACGCTCACGTCGCGCGGCGGAGCAGGCGTGCGCCGAAGAACCCAGCGACGAGGCCGATCGCCACGAGCACGCCGCACGGCAGCGCCATCTCGCCGAGATCGAAGCCACGCCACAGGGCGCCTTCGAGCGCGAGGATCGACCACTTCACGGGGCTCGCGTGGCTCACCGACTGCATCCATGCCGGCATGAAGAACAGCGGGATCATCCCGCCGCCGAGCATCGAGGCGAACACCATGAACGCGGAGCACACGCCGCTGACCGCGGGGATGGTCTTGCCCAGCGTGCTGAACAGGAGCATGAGGCCCGTGAAGCCCGCCGCGGTCGCGAGCATCGCCAGCAACAGCAACGGCACGCTGCCGACGCGCAGGCCGAACAGCGCGACGGCGAGCAGCAGGAGGATGGCGATGACCGTCTGCGTCGCGATCGCGTAGGCGAGCCCCTTGCCGGCGAGCACGTGGCCGAGCCCCACCGGCGCCACGCGCAGGCGGAGCAGCGTGCCCTCCTGCCGTTCGCGCACCATCGACACCGCGAACGTGATCAGCAGTCCGAGCAGGCCCCAGAGGATCGCCTGCGGGAAGGTGACCTCCCACGCCGAGCGGGGGCGTTCCCCTTCGCTGCCGAGATCCTCGCGCGTGATCTGCGGGCCCCGGAAGGGCGCGTTGCCGGCGGCGTCGAGCCCGCTCTGCGGCATGTCGACGAGGAATCTGTCGAGCGCCGAGAAGAACACGGTGAACAACGCGCGCTGCGGGCCGCTCAGGTCTTGGGCCTGCGTGATCTGCGCCGACGCGCGCTGCACCTCGGCGCGCGCACGCGCGGGATCCGCCATCACGTCGCGCATGCCTTCGAAGTACGCCTGGGTCACCAGCCCCTCGAGCATGCTCGCCTCCGCGACGCGGGCCGGGTCGACGAGGAGCGCGAACTTCGGTCCGTCGCCGCCGAACAGGCTGGCGTCGCCGAAGCCCTTGCCGATCCGCAGGGCGGCGGTCGCGTCGCCCTTGCGCACGCGCGCGCGCGCCGTCTCGACGTCGGCCGCCGCAACCCGCAGCGACGCCTGCTTCGCCAGCCGCGCCACGAAGCCCTGCGACGCCGCCGTGCCGTCGTCGTCGACGACCGTCAGCTTCATGGCACCGCGTCCCTCGCCGGATCCGCCGTACATCGCACCGAAGAAGAGCGCCATGACCAGCGGGAAGGCGAGTGCCCAGAACAGCCCCTGCTTGTCGCGCACGAGGCAGCGCAGGTCCTTCCCGGCGATGCGGAGGATGGGGCTCATGCGTGGTCGCGGAGTTGGCGGCCGGTGAGGTTGAGGAACACTTGCTCGAGGTCGGCGCGCTCCGTGCGCAGGGCGCGCAGTGGCAACCCCGAGGTCACCAGCGCGCGCAGCGTCGTGCGCGGGTCGTTTGTGCGGAAGCGGAGCCGGCTGCCGTTCACTTCGCAGGTCCGGCGCAGGTCGGGGGCGAGCGCCGCGGCCGGGTCGCCGCCATCGGGTTCCACGTCGGCCTCGACGACGGTCGCGCCACCGTGCGCCGCGACGAGCGCGTCCAGCGAATCGAGCGCCATGAGCCGGCCCTGGTCGAGGATCGCGATGCGCGTGCACAGGCGCTCGGCCTCCTCCATGTAGTGCGTCGTGTAGAGGAGGGTGAGGCCCTGGCGCTGCAGTGCCTCGATCGCCGTGAAGATGTGGTTGCGCGAGTGCGGGTCGACGCCGACGGTGGGCTCGTCGAGCAGCAGCAACTCCGGCTCGTGCACCAGCGCGCACGCGAGATTGAGCCGCCGCTGCATGCCGCCCGAGAAGGTCGCCACGCGGTCGCGGCGCCGGTCGGTGAGCCCGGCGAACTCGAGGCACCACGCGACGCGCGCGGCGAGCCGCTCGCGCGCGAGCCCGTACAGCGAGCCGAAGAACGCGAGGTTCTCGGCCGCGGTCAGCTCCGCGTAGAGCGCGAGCGCCTGCGGGGCGATGCCGATGCGCGCGCGCGCCGCGGGCTCCGCCGGCGTGCGCCCGTCCGCGAAGCGCACGCTGCCGGCGTCGGGCGCGAGCGCGCCGACCAGCATCTGCAGGGTCGTGGTCTTGCCGGCCCCGTTGGGGCCGAGCAGCCCGAGCGTCTCGCCGCGCGCGACGGTGAGGCCGAGGCCGTCGACCGCGGTGCGGGCGCCGAAGCGTTTGGTGAGACCGGCGACGGTGAGCATGGGCGCGGGATTGTCGCGCGCGTTGCGGGCCGGGCGGCGAAGGATTCCGCCGCGCAACACGTCGTTTCCTTGGGTTGGTCTCTCTCTCTCTCTCTCTCTCTCTTTGCTGTCTTCCCTTCCGTCCTTCCGTCCCTCCGTGTCTCACGCGGCGCGAAGCGCCGCGCTTCGGTCTGACGGTCTGACGGTCGAGACCAGCGCGGCGCTCCGCTGTCGTGCGCCACGCTTCTTGGGACCACGCGCGCCACTCTCGGTGAGACGCAC
>CAYQMF010000106.1:0-24702 GCA_964418595.1 uncultured candidatus Brocadiaceae bacterium | reverse complement strand
CTCGATCTCTATCCGGCCACCGCTTCAGCTACCCACACGAAAGCCTGATGCGCCATCGCTTCTTCCCCAACCAGGACACGATGCCGCGCGGCGGCTTCGGCAACCTGATCGCACTGCCGCTGCAGCACCAGGCACGCGAGTTGGGCAACACGGTGTTCGTCGACGCGAACTGGCAGGCACTCGCTGACCAGTGGGGCTTCCTGGCAACTATCCCCCGACTGCAGCCAGCGAAGGCCCAAGCGCTAGCCCGGGAGGCCCAGGAACAGGGTCGAGTCATCGGCGCGCGCTCTGCGGGAGATCCGGCGGATGCCGACCCCTCGCCCTGGCTCCGGCCACCTTCGCGAAGGGTTGCAGCCGCACCGATCTCGGTTCCCCTGCCGGCCACGGTGCACGCTGTGCTCGCCCAGCAGATCTTCGTCGAGAAGGAAGGTACCCCTTCGGCCCTGCTGAGCCAGATCAAGCGCCTCGCGGCCTTCCAGTATCCCGAGTTCCACAAGAAGCAGGCGATGCGCCTGTCGACATCACTGACCCCGCGCGTGATCGGTTGCGCAGAGGAAACGGCGCAACATCTCGCCTTGCCCCGCGGCTGCCTGGCTGAACTGGAGGACCTCATGGTCAGCCACAAGATGAGCCTGACCCTCGATGACAAACGGACGCTGGGTGCCCCGCTGACCGTCGCATTCAAGGGGACCCTGGAACCTGCCCAGCAGAAGGCCGCGCAGGATCTGATGCAACATGATGTCGGCGTGCTGGTGGCCCCGCCGGGCTCAGGCAAGACGGTGATCGGTGCTCACCTGATCGCCGCGCGTGGCCGAAGCACGCTCGTCCTCGTCCATCGCACCCAGCTGCTCGACCAGTGGAGAACGCAGCTCTCGATCTTTCTGGGGACCGACAAGAAGCGGATCGGCGTCATCGGCGGCGGCAAGCGCAAGGTCACCGGCCAACTCGACGTCGCGATGATCCAGAGCCTCGTGCGGCAGAGGCAAGTCGACGACCTGGTTGCCGGCTACGGCCACGTGCTGGTCGACGAGTGCCACCACGTGTCAGCCGTGTCGTTCGAGCAAGTGATCAGGGAGGTGCAGCCCGTTACGTGACGGGGCTCACCGCGACGCCCCATCGACGCGATGGCCACCACCCGATCCTCGGATTCCAACTGGGGCCCGTTCGACACGCGATCCACGCGAAGGGGCTCGCCGGCCAGCGCCAGCTCACGCGGCTCTTGGTTGCTCGGGAGACGACCTGGTGTCCTGCCGACGCCGTGGCCCAACCGAAGATCCAGGACATCTACCGGCACGTGGCCACGGACGCCGACCGCAACCGCCTGATCGTGGACGACGTGATCCAAGCCGTCGAGCAGGGCCGTTCTCCGATCGTGCTGACCGAGCGTCGCGACCATCTCGAATTCTTCGAGACCCAGCTGCGCGGAGTCGTTCGCAACCTGCTGGTCCTCCGCGGCGGCATGGGCCGGAAGCAGCGGCTCGACTACCAACGGCGGCTCGCCGACATCCCAGCATCCGAGGAGCGCCTGGTACTCGCGACTGGTCGATTCATCGGCGAAGGGTTCGACGACGCGCGCCTGGACACGCTGTTCCTGGCGATGCCCGTCTCGTGGAAGGGCACGCTGGTCCAGTACGCGGGGCGGTTGCACCGGGGATCCGCAGGGAAGGTCGACGTGCGGATCTTCGACTACGTGGATGGCCGCGTTCCGATGCTGGCCCGGATGTTCGCGAAGCGGATGTCCGGTTACCGCTCGATGGGCTACTCAATCGCGGCGCGGCAAGTCGCTCTTCGATCAGCAACGGGTGACCCCGAGGACCGTCGAGTCGAGTACGAACAAGACTCGATGCCCGGCATGGCGGACGAAGATCCAGGCACCTGAGGACACCGCATGGCCACCAGACGCGCCCGCACGTCACCGCCCACGCACCGAAGTCGGCTCGGACGCAAGGAGTTGGCGGCGATGATCGAGGAGGCAACCGTGGACGCCTTCACGAGCTCCGAACAGGCGACCGGTTGGTTCACGAAGATCGACGAACACCTGACGTTGCCGTTCGCAACCACGGTGCTTGGCGTGAAGATCACGGTCTTGAAGATCGACCTCCGCAGAGACGACACTCTCGTTGCCGTCTGCACCCGTGGCCGCCACCGGCAGGTGGTCGCGCTTGCCGATCTTCCCCTACCTGAGCAACAACCCGCCGGAGCCGAGTGGATCGAGGCCTACCGCTTCTGGCTGAAGCACCAGGGATGACGTTCACGGCAGGCGGCCGCCCAAGGCACGCGCGGCGCGAAGCAACGCCCCAATACTCCGCCGCTCGGCGGCTGCCGCTGGCACCCGGGGGCTCTTGGCAACCTGCATGTCGCGCCGCATCTCGAATGCGACCGCCTGCGCGTCCTCGGTGACGATGCGCGTCAGCAGCTGATCCTTGTCCTTCGCGGGCAAGCCACGAACCCACTTCGCGACAGTCGACTTGGCGGGCTTCGCCTTGGCGAGCGGAGCACTATGCCGCGCCGCCGCGGCCACGAGGCTTTCGTCGATGCGCAGAAAACCGACGAGTGCAGCCAAGGGCCCCGTGAGCTCGGCCAAGCCCGCGGGGACCGGCGGTTCGAATTGGTCGTCATCGACGGCCCCGTCCTGCACGCCGAGCAACCACACGAGATAGAGCGCGCGATGGTCCCCGTTCATCAAGTCGGCACGCAGTGGCACCAACGTCGCCAGCAGACCATCACCGGTGATCTCCTTATCCCCGTCCTCGTCGCTGGAACACAGGGTCAGGATCGTGTTGCCGCCCTTGACGCGCACCGATGCGGCGTCGGATCTGCAGTAGGCCTTCGCGGTCTTTGCGGGCAACGCTGCAACAGAAAGCCGAAGCATCAGGAGGTTCGTCCCCCAGTTCGCGACGTAGAGGAAAGCGTCGAAGTACTTCTCCATCCAGGCATTCTCGTCCCCCTTGAAGTCGCCCCAGTGATATTCGTTGACGAACCCTGTTGACGTGATCCGCGCGCGAGTCGAGCAGGCGCGGAGCTCACCCATCTGCTTCCTGGTGAGCGGGCGATCGATGGCCAAGAACTCGTAGTACTGGTACTCGCTCACGCGTTCTTCTCCGCGGCCCGGGTCCTGCGTGCGGCAGCCGCCCTGCCGATCCCCGCGCCCGCCTTGCCGAAGCTAGTCAGCACCATCGTCGCACGCGCTTCGATGTCGCCGTCGTCGACCTCCACGTGAGCTGCACAGGTGACCCACGCCTCGATGACGGCCTCCCAGTCGATCCCGAACGACCAGAGCCCACCTTCGTCCGCGAAGAACACGATGTCCGTTTCACAGGACGCCGCGACGTCGATGATGTCGAATAGGCTCTCGAGAGCCTCCAGAGCCTCGGAGCGGCCACGCTTCACCTTGGCTCGGGCGACACACCGGTCGAGAAGGCGATTGCAGTCCGCGATCCACGCGGTCGTGCCGTTGGACTGCTCGGTGTAGTTCTTCGAGTTGACGCTGAACGACTCGAAGTAGTCACCGCGACGACTGCGCTCGACGAAATCGCTGACCTCGGCGCGAAGGGGCGGCCTGGACTTCGACGTCGGGAGTGACTTCTGCATGTGTTCGGGGGAGACGTAGCGTCGCACGAGTAGATCCAGCTTGGCCTTCGGCAACAGCCCCACCGCTTCGTCCAACATGGCGAAGATATACTGGTGCCTCATCTTTCGCAGGTAGGCCCGCACCTTCGGGAGGTCCATTGTCACGACTCCCCCTGGTCCGGTGCGCGCCACGCCCTGCCGGCCAGCTTCTCGATCAGCCGAACACGAACCAACCTGAGCGCCTCCGTCGGGTCGTAACCCGACCCGGATGGCAACAGCGGCAGGATATCACCCAGGAACTCGGGCATGCTCTCCTTCTGGGCCAAGTTGCGCTCGAACTGCGCCCTCGTGATCCGCGTCCCTTCGCGCTGCAGATACTCGCCGAACATCGCGACGACGCCACCGTCATCGACGCGCAGCAACGAGAGCGCCTGCCAGAGGTCGAACAGGTCGCGCCCCTTCTTGCGTTGGTAGAGCGCCCGGAGCTTGGTGCCGAGCAGCTCCTCCGCGGCGTAGGTCATCACGGCGGTAGCGCCTTCGAACCACGGGTTGCTGACGGCGAAGTCCTGCCGGCGCATCGGCGCCTGGCTGCCGTGTTCGCGGGTGTTGATCTCGACCTTCAAGCGCATCGGCTGCACGGGGAGCCCCGAGCTCTCGAATCGGTAGACCAACGTGGCGCCGTCTGCCGTCTGTTTGCGCCCGGGTGCGCCGAGCCATGGATCGAGCGCCTCACGAACCGCATCCAGGACGGGGCCGATCGGACCCGGCGCGATCTGGACGAGATCGATGTCCTCGGAGTACCGCCCCGGCCGCGGCAGGACGAGCTTGTGCAAGGCCGTACCCCCACGGAAAGCCAACGTGGTGGCGACCTCAGGCAGCGAATAGAGCGCGACCAACGCACGGGACAGAACGAGATCTTGCTCGACCTGCGCATCCGCTGGCCAGGGCGCTCTTGCGCGCCACGCGGTGACATGCGCGCGAGGAATCACTGGTCGACCTCGACCTTCACGTTTGGCACCACCCGCCAGGTCGGATGCGGCTTGGCGCGACCCGGCTTGTGCTTGCTTGCGAGGAGAACGGGACGCACGCGCTGCCCAGCGAGTCGGGTCGCCAGCCGGTCAGCGAGCTCCTGCCGATCGATGCGATCCAGCAAGTAGCCCAGTCGCTGCACATCGGGGGTGGCCTGGTGCGCGGCGCAGCGGTCGAGGGCTTCGGGCTGCATTCGTTCCGCCAGTTCGCCGAGCACCGTTGCAACGTTACTCCAGTAGCCGGACGCGGCCGGATAGCGAACCAGGTCGAAGGCCGTCGCTTCAGGGGATGCGACCCGGATGGTCCCGGTATCGGTCGGCATCTCGACCACGGGCGTCCGCTTCAGAATGCGGCTCATGTGGAACTCGATGTGCACGCGACCCGCGTTCGCCGGCCGCGTTGGCCGGTCGGTCACGACTTGGAAGGCCATCGGTTGCTGATGCGCGGCGCCGTGCAACGCCGCGGCGCTCAGGATGCCGACGTAGTAGGGCTGGCCGAGGAACCGCATGAGGTCCGCAACGAACCAGGTCGCCGGCGGGCATCCAGCTGCCCGGTACTCAACGGGCACGATCACGAAGAAGCCGCGGCGCGGGGCCTGGACGCGTCCCTTCTGCTTGAGGCGCCGCAGGGCCGCATCGATGGCAACCGCACTGCGGCCAGCGAGCTGCCCTAGGTCGCGGTGCGTGAACGTGTAGCGACCCGCGGCCTGCAGGGAGTCGACCCATGCAGCGATCGGTGCGTCCGCGGCCAAGGCGCCAGGAGCCATTCTGCTTGCGAAAGCTAGCGAACATCGTCGGGTTACGCAACCAGATTGGCAGAGCCCGCCGCGGACGCCTGCTCCTCACAAGCCAACCCTCTGCTTCGTCACGTTCCGCTCGTTGCCGGCTTGGCGACGCGGACCCGCCGAGACTGTCGTTGTAACTCGCATCCGGGGAATCGCAGGCATTTCGCGTTCCAGCAGGTATGCACCGAACTCGATCGACACCCACACAAACCGTTGCGTCACCGTCGCTTTCGACGTCTTGGCGAGTCGCACAGCAGCGCCCACGTGCGCTCCCTGCCCCACCTTCCCAAGCTGAATGTCGTCGGTTCGATCCCCATCACCCGCTCCATTCGCTCCAAGGGCCGCGACGCGACCGAAGCCACCGTTCGGTCTCCAACCAGGAAGAAGACATCGGTTCACTCGCTAGCATCGCGACCCGTGCAACGCCCCCGCCCTCGCGTCGGTCGCAACGACCCGTGCCCCTGCGGCAGTGGCCGCAAGTTCAAGCGCTGTCACGGCGGCACGCCGGATGAGAACCCCGCGATCGACGGGGACGCGCCCAGAGCATCCGAGCGCTTGCTTCAACTCGCCGAACCGTGGCTGGACGCTTGCGAGGACGACGATGAGCACTTTCTCCAATGCCTGCGTCTGGCCATGATGGCCTGGAACATCGCGACCATCGAGGCAGTCGGCGCCGACACCGCCGAGTTGCGCGCGAAGGTCCGCGAGATGGGTATCGAGGGGGAGTTCGACGAACTGGCGAGGCGCAAGTCGCGGATGTTCCCCGAGGACCTGCGCCACATGTTGGATGTGACCGTCACCAGGGACCACACCGGTGGTCGCTACGTGAAGGTGCTGACGACCAAGTGACCCAGCCGCGCGTCAACGGGTCGCCTGCCCGAAGGTCGCCCTGAACATCGCATCCGTCAGCCACCTCCGGAAGTCCGGGTCATCGCTGAACCGCCGGAACAGCTCGGTGTCGTCCTTCATCACGTCGACCATGGCGCGCCCCGGCGCCTTGTCGTGTTCGATCCGCGCGTTCTGCGCATCCGAGTTGCGCCGCGCGTTGTCGTAGGCCGGATCCGCGGCGACGCGCCGCGGCAGGTCGTCCGAGATCAGGCGTCGGATCCGATCGGCGTCCTGCCGCGCGATGTTGCCCCACGCGGCGGGTTTGTAGCAAAGGCCTAAACCCTTGGGCCACAAGGGTTCGGGTCGCCGGGCCTTTGCTTGGCCACCGGAATTCCGGTAGCGATCATGGCTCGATCACGGGGGCGTCTCCTTCGTCCCCGGAACGGCCACCCAATCGGGCCGGGCGCGCGTCCCGCGATTCTCGATGCGACCCGCCCGCCGCAGCTCCTGCAGGAGGTTGTGCACCTTCCTACTCTTCTGCTCGGCGGTCAGCCGGTCCGGCAGCTTGGACACCAGCACCTGATCGACGTCCGCACGCGTGACCGGCTGGTGTTCCCGCACCAACGCCAGGATCAGGTCCAGGTGGTAGCGCTTGTCGAAGCCCCGCTCGCGGATGTGGCGGCCCGCCTCGCCGGCCACCTTCGCCACCGCGCCCGCGACGATCAGATTCGGGTAGCGCCCCTCGACGAGCCCGCCGGCCTTGAGCACCCGATGCTCGCTGCGTCCGATCCGCTGCCCCTTCTGCACGCGGTCGAGCAGCATCACGAGCCCCAGATCGAGGTCGGTGCGCTCCATGAGCAGCCGGATGTAGCCCTCATCCAGGATCCGACCCGCGACGCTCACCGTCACGTGCCCGGGCTTCGCCAGGTCGTAGTCCGGTAGCGGGAACGAACGCCGCCGCTGGGTCTCGAACATTAGTCCGCGAACGCACAGGTGTGGTGGCTGTCGAGCGGGCGCGGCGAGGCGCTAGTCGAACTGCACGGACCGCTTGGTGAACGCGCCGTCCATCCACCAACCTGTGATCGGGAACGTCGTGCGCGCGCCGGCGGCCGCGACCGCGCCCGCGGCCACCAGCAACGGTGCGTAGTGCTCCCACGTCGGCAGGGCCAGTCGCGCCGCGGGCGCGCGCGTCTGGAACTCCACGAGGGCATCGAGGTCGAGGCGCGCGAGCGCGTCGGCCGCCCACGCGTCGAAGTCGCGCGCCCAGGTTGGCACGCCGGGCTTGAACGCGAAGCTCATGTTGTGCGTCAGGAACCCGCTGCCGAAGAGCAGCACCCCCTCGTCGCGCAGGGGCGCGAGCGCTGCGCCGAGGGCGAGCAGCGCGTGCGGCTCGAGTCCCGGCATCGAGATCTGCAGGACCGGCACGTCGGCCTCCGGCCACATCGCCACGAGCGGCACGTAGGCACCGTGGTCGAGCCCGCGCTCCTCGTCGTCGGCGACGGCGATGTCGTTCTCCCGCAGCAGCCCGCGGACGCGCGCTGCCAGTTGGGGGGCACCCGGTGCGGGGTAGCGGGTCGCGTAGTACCGCGCCGGGAAGCCTGCGAAGTCGTAGACCAACGGCACCGTGCGGGTCGCGCCCAACGTCGCCGGCCGCGCTTCCCAGTGCGCCGAGATCATGAGGATGCCCCTGGGCTTGGGCAGGGCTCGCGCCCACCCCGCGAGCTCCGCCATCCACCCGACATCGTCGAGCAGGATCGGCGCGCCGTGCGCCGCGAAGACCACGGGCATCCGCCCCGTGCGTGCGGGCTCGTTCTGATTCATGGTGATGGCCGGCACGCTACGACGCCCTGCTCACCGCGGCCATGGCCACGGCACGAACGTCGATGGCAGGCCCGTGCGAGCGCGCGCACCACACGCCGGACACCGCGACCTCGACCCTGTGACGCAGCACGCCGTCCCGCCCCGGGATCATCCGCAGGCCACCGGCACGGACCGCGCCGCGCCGCGACCGAAGGGGACTCAGCACACGCCAAGCCCACGAAGAAGCACCAGCATGCCCACCGGAATCCAAGACCTGCTGCGCGAGATGGTCCAGAAGCGCGCCTCCGACCTCCATGTCAAGGCCGGCTCCCCGCCCGGGTTCCGCATCGACGGCGAGGTCAAGCCGCAGACCGAGCACGGCGCGCTCACGCCGGCGGCGACCGCGGCACTCGCGAAGGAGATGATGTCGCCGGAGCAGTGGGAGCGCTTCGAGCGCGAGAAGGACATCGACTTCTCGTACGCGGTCGCGAACCTCGCGCGCTTCCGCGTGAACGCGCTGCACCAGCGCAATGCGATCGGCCTCGTGGTGCGCCAGATCCCCGACCGCATCCCGGACGCGAAGTCGCTGGGCATCCCGCAGGTCTGCCTCGACCTCGCGGCGAAGCCGCGCGGCCTCGTGCTGGTCACCGGCCCCACCGGCAGCGGCAAGTCGACGACGCTGGCGGCGCTCATCGACCACGTCAACGAGCACGAGCACGGCCACATCCTCACGATGGAGGACCCGCTCGAGTTCGTGCACCCCGACAAGCAGTGCTTCGTCACGCAGCGCCAGATCGGCACCGACTGCCCGTCGTTCAAGGAGGCGCTGCGCCGCGCCCTGCGCCAGGACCCCGATGTGATCCTCATCGGCGAGATGCGCGACCTCGAGACCATCGGCATGGCGATCACCGCCGCCGAGACCGGCCACCTCGTGTTCGGCACGCTGCACACGACCAGCGCGATCTCGACCGTGGATCGCATCATCGACGTGTTCCCCACCGACGCACAGCAGCAGGTGCGCACGCAGCTCGCCAGCGCCCTGCAGGGCGTGATCTCGCAGACCCTGGTCGCCAAGGTCGGCGGCGGGCGCGTGCCGGTGCGCGAGATCCTGGTCGCGACCGACGCGATCCGCTCGCTCATCCGCGAAGGCAAGGCCGCGCAGATGCTCAACGTGATGCAGACCGGCCGCAGCGCCGGGATGTGCACGCTGGAGGACGAACTCGTGCGCCTCGCGCAGGAAGGCGTGATCACCGCCGAAGCCGCGGTGGGCAAGGCCAACCGCCCCGACGACGTCAAGCGGCGCGTCGGTGACGGCACCGGCGCCGGCAGTGCGCCGGGCGCCGGCGCGAGCAAGCTCGGCGTGCGACCGACCATGCCGTCGCGGCCGACGGTCGGCAGCGGGGCCGGAGCCGGCCCCGCGGGCGGGCTCGGCGGGAACGGCACGCGCGGCTTGCCGGGGCGCTGAGCGGCAGGCGTCGGCGAAGCGACAGTCGAGGTGTCCGCGATCGCGCCGACTCAGGCCGACCCGTCCTTGCGCGTGTTCGCCTCGATCGCCTTGAAGCACGCCAGCACGTCGGCGCCCACGAGGATCAGGAACGCCAGCGCGAAGCCCGTCGCCAACGCGCCGAGGAACACCCAGAACCCGAGGCTCCATACGCCGAAGGCCTGCACCACCGTGACCAGGGCGACGAGGGCGGCGAAGCCGCGGGAAAGCTGGATGTAGAGTTCGAGGAACTGGAAGCGTTGCATGCGGCCGGTTCTCCCGCGCCGCTCAGTGCGCGTCAATGTGCTGCCCGCGATACGCTGAGCGCGACTCCTCCCGATGCCACGCTTGGCCGATCCCGACCCCTTCGAACACATCGAAAAGCAGGTGCGCGTGCACGAGCTGATCGAGATGCACCGCGCAGAGTTGCTGGCGGAAGCCCGCGCCATCCTCTCCGAACACCCGAAGGCGAAGGTCGTGGGCCTCATCCTCGATCCCGACACGGACGCGGCCGCGGCCTTCCGCCGCGAGGCCGCGGAACAGGGGATCGAGGTGCCGCCGACTTCCGGCTTCGTCGGCATCCTGCCGCGGGCGGAGGCGTTGCGCTATCTGCGCCAATGCGCCCCGCGGGCCGTGGAGTGGTTGTCCGACTCGGAGCACTCCAGCACGCGCATGAAGATTCCCGTCCTCGCCGCGGCGAGCGATGGCCTGCAGATCGTCATGGTCACCACGGACCTCGCGTAGGCGCGACGGATATCGCTACGCCGGCGCCGACACCGCGTACGGCCAGGCCAACAACAGCGCGCTCGCCACTCCGGCCTCAGGACCGAGCAGCTCCCACTCGATGGGCTGCAGGCCGAGCACGCCGCCGATCACCACCGGGCGCTCGCGCGCGCAGTGCAGCACGAGTGCACCCGCGGCGACCTGAACGCGGCGCGCGCGCGCCTTGCCCGGCCGGAGGTCGTGCAGGACGACCTCGATCGGTGCGGGGCCGAGTGGCAGGACGGCGCGCACGGAAAAGCTGTGGCGATCCCCGGCGTCACGGCGCCGCGCATGACTGCTGCCGTCGCCGAGGCGCAGGCGCACGGCACGGTCCCACGGCAGCATTGGCGGCGGCTCCACGATGGGGAAGCGCTCCAGCTCCCGGGTCTTCACGCGTGCCGTCTCGTGCAGCTTCGCGCCCAGGTCATTGGCCAGCTCCGCGGCCCGCGCATAGGCCTCTCCCACGAGGAGCCGCAGGTCGCTCGCCAACGGCTCGCGCAACACCGCCCGCGCCGCAGTTCCTTGCTCCGTCGCCAGATCCTGGGCGAGCACGAAACACGGGTCGGCGTCGTCGCGCTCACGCAGCGCTTCACATTCGGCAGCGCTCGCGAACCGCGGCAGCACGACGATCCCGTCCGTACCCAGCGCCCGCGCCGCACGCGCCAGCTCGAAGGTCCCCGTCCGCGGCATCGTCGCACCGAGCGCTGCCGCCGCGCCGTCGAGCGCCGGCAGCTCGACCGGTACGAGGCCGAACCGCCGCATCGCGGCGACGCCCCCCACGTGATCCGGATCGAAGGCCACCGCGCGGAGCACCGCGGCGACAGCCTCCTCGTGCTCGCCCAGGTCGGCCAGCAGACGCGCGGCTTCCGCGTGCACGTCGCCATCGCGGCCGGCCAGGTCGAGCGCACGCCGCACCGTCGCGTGCGCCATCCGGGTCCGGCCCTCGCGCAGGTCGATCGCGGCCTCCGCGAGCAGGCTCGGCGCGTCCATCGGCACCCGCTGGTTGCTGTAGTCCGCAGTCACATGCCGCAGCGTGCGCAAGCGCCCGCCCGCTGTCAAAAGGCGCGCATGCCAGGCATCGCTTGACCTTCCCGATCGGGACCGGACACTCTCGCCCCCCCTGCCGGCGGGTTCGCCTCGCAGTCTGGCACGACCCACCGCTCCCCCTCGCCCCACCATGGCCAAGCCGTCCGCCTCGTCCACGTCCCCCCATCGCTGGCGCTTCTACCGCGCCGGTGGTGTCGACCAGGTCCGCCTCGACCGCGGCGCCGACATCGTCAACCTGGCCGACCTCGACCAGAAGCTCTGGGTCGCGCTGAGCTGCCCGGTGAAGGGCCTCGAGTTCGACGAGCGCACGCTCGCCCTCCTCGACACCGACAACGACGGCCGCGTGCGCGCGCCGGAGATCCTCGCGGCGGTGCAGTGGCTGGGCAGCGTGCTCAAGGATCCCGACATCCTCGTGAAGGGTGAAGACGGCGTGTCGCTCGCCGCCATCGACGGCAGCACGCCGGAAGGCAAGCGCATGCTGGCGTCGGCCAAGCACATCCTCGCGAGCCTCGGGCGCAAGGACGGCGCGCCGATCACCGTCGGCGACGCGACCGCGACCAGCGCGTTCTTCGCGCAGGCGCGCCTCAACGGCGACGGCGTCGTGCCGCCCGAGGCAATCCAGGACGCGGCCACGCAGAAGGTCGCCACCGATCTCCTGGCGTGCCTGGGCGGCGTGGCGGACCGCAGCGGCAAGCAGGGCTTCGACAAGGCGCGGGTGGAGACCTTCTTCGCCGAGCTGCAGGCGCACGCCGACTGGCAGGCCCAGTCGAAGCCGACCGACAAGCAGGTCTTCCCGCTGGGCGATGACACACCGGCAGCCTTCGCCGCCCTGCAAGCCGTGCAGACCAAGGTCGACGACTACTTCGGGCGCTGCCGGCTCGCCGCCTTCGACGCCCGCGCGACCGACACGCTGCGCGGCGACGCCAAGGCGTTCGCCGAGATCGCGGGCAAGGACCTCGCCCTCGACGTCGTCGAGGTGCGCGCCCTGCCGCTCGCGACGATCGAGCCCGGCAAGGATCTCGACCTCAACCAGGGCGTGAACCCCGCCTGGGCCGACGCGGTCGCGGCCTTCCGCAGCAAGGCGGTCGCGAAGATCCTCGGCAAGGACACGACGTCGCTCAGCGAGGCGAAGTGGATCGAGCTGAGGCAGAAGCTCGCCGGCCACGCCGCGTGGCACGCCGGCAAGGCCGGGGCGAAGGTCGAGAAGCTCGGCGTCGCGCGCGTGCGCGAGATCCTCGCCGGCAAGCACAAGGACGCGCTGTTCGCCGCCATCGACGAAGACCTCGGCGTCGCGCACGAGGTCGACGCGATCACCTCCGTCGAGAAGCTCGTGCGCTATTGCCGCGACCTCGCGCGCCTGCTCAACAACTACGTGTCGTTCACGGAGTTCTACGCGCGCCGCAGCCCGGCCGTGTTCCAGGCCGGCACGCTCTACCTCGACGGCCGTTCCTGTGAGCTGTGCGTGCGCGTCGCCGACGCCGGCAAGCACGCGGCGATGGCCGGCCTCGCCAAGAGCTACCTCGCCTACTGCGACCTCACCCGCTCCACCGGCGAGAAGATGACCGTCGCCGCTGCGTTCACCGCCGGGGACTCGGACCACCTCATGGTCGGCCGCAACGGCATCTTCTACGACCGCGCCGGCCGCGACTGGGACGCCACGATCACCAAGATCGTCGACAACCCCATCAGCATCCGGCAGGCGTTCTGGGCGCCGTACAAGAAGGCGCTGCGCTGGATCGAGGAGCAGATCGCCAAGCGCGCCGCCGCGGCCGATGCGGCGTCGACCGACAAGCTCACCGGCGCCGCCGGCGCGGTCGGCGACGCTGCGGCGACCGGCAAGGCCGCGGAGCCGAAGAAGTTCGACCCGAGCGTCGTCGCGCTCTTCAGCGTCGCCATCAGCGGCATCGCCGGCGTGTTGGGCACGATCGTGGCGGTGTTCGCGGGCATGGGCCCCTGGGTCCCGCTCGGCATCCTCGGCGTGATGCTCGGGATCTCCGGCCCATCGATGCTGATCGCGTTCATGAAGCTGCGCCAGCGCAACCTCGGCCCGATCCTCGACGCCAACGGCTGGGCCGTGAACGGGCGCGTCAAGGTCAACATCCCCCTCGGCGCGTCGCTCACCGACACGCCGACGCTCCCCAAGGGCAGCGAACGCTCGCTCGTCGACCCGTACGCACCCAAGCGCTCGATCTGGCCGCGGCTCGCGTTCGTGCTGGTGCTGCTGGGCGGCGTGTGGATCGGCCTGCACAAGACCGGCGTCGCGCAGAAGTGGGACTGGTACAAGACGACCTGGGAGAAGTACTTCCCGCCCGCCACGGACACGCAGAACGCCACCGAGAAGAAGTGACGTGGCACGCCGCGCGCACGCGTGCTACGACGCCCGCGTGCGCGGTGCCGCCTTCGTGTTCGTGCTCGCGGCGTGCGGGACGGTCCCGCACGCAGACCTGCATCCCTGCCTCGCGCGCAGCGCCGCCCGCGGCGAGGGCAAGACGGTCGCCATCGCGTACCGCGACCTCCGCACCGGCTACGCGGCGAGCATCCACGGCGATGTCGTGGTGCACGCCGCGAGCACGATGAAGGTGCCCGTGATGATCGAGGCCTTCCGCGCCGCGGCCGCGGGTCGCCTCGACCTCGACGAACCGGTCCTGCTCGCCAACAGCTTCGCGAGCATCGTCGACGGCTCGGAGTACCACCTCGCGCCGGCCGACGACAGCGATGCAGAACCCTACGCGCACCTCGGCGAACGCTGGCCGCTGCGCCGGCTCGTGCACGCCATGATCGTGCGCAGCAGCAACCTCGCCACGAACCTGGTCATCGCCAGGGTCGGCGCAGATGCCGTGCAGGCGACGTGCGAGCGGCTGGGCACGAAGCACACCGCGGTCCGCCGCGGGGTCGAGGACGGCAAGGCGTTCGCGGCCGGCCTCAACAACGTCACCACCGCCGACGACCTCGCGACGCTGCTGGTCGCGATCGCCACCGACACCGCCGCGCCGCCGGACGCCTGCGCGGCGATGCGGGCGATCCTCGCCGCGCAGGAGTTCAACGAGCTGATCCCGGCCGGCCTGCCGCCGGGCACGCGCGTCGCGCACAAGACCGGTCAGATCACCGCGCACCAGCACGACGCCGCCATCGTCACGCCCACCGTCGGTTCGCCCTGGGTGCTGGTGGTGCTGACCAAGGGCTGGGCCGACCCCGCCGAGAGCGCGACGGTCATCGCCGACGTCGCGCGGGCGGTGCACGCCGCGCGGTGAGGGAGATTCGCCCGCGGACCACGACACGGTCCTGCGACGACGACACCGCGGCGCGCCGAGGCTCCGACCTCACATCTTCAACTCGAGCACGTCCTCGTCCGCGAACAGCCGCTCCATGACGCGGTCGTGGTCCTTGCGCTTCCCGACCGCCTCCCAGACGCAGATCATCTGGTCGCCGCGCTTCATCTCCTTGTGCGTGCGCACGGACAAGCCGCACTCACCGAACAGGGCCTCCAGACGGCGGAAGTGGTTGTGCTGCTTGCGGCACGTGACTTCGTAGGTGCGGGTGTCGCGCAGCGCGTCGATGGGGCGCTCCAGGTAGGGGAACAGCCAGAGCACCACGAGCGTCAGGACCGTGGCCGAGCCGGCAAGACCGAACTCGCCCGCGCCGAAGCCGACTCCGAGCGCCGCGGAAACCCAGACGATCGCCGCGGTCGTCAGGCCTGCGACCCGGAAGCCGTCGCGCAGGATCACGCCAGCCCCGAGGAAACCGACGCCGCTGACGATGTTGGCCGCGATGCGCGTCGGGTCACGATCGTGCGCGAGCGCGATCCGGTGCGAAATGATGGTGAAGAACGCCGCTCCGATGCAGATGAAGATGATCGTGCGGAAGCCGGCGGCACGGTCGCGGTACTCGCGCTCGGCACCGATCAGCGCGCCGGCCAGCGCAGCGAGCCCGAGTTTCAGGACGTCGCCGGCTAGGACGGCGAAGGTGTCGGCGAGCAGGGCGAGCAAGGTGGCGGCGGATCCTACCCGTCGGCTCCGACCACCACGAGGTCGTGGAACAGCCCACACCGCCGGGTGCGGACGTCAGCCGGGCAACGTCCGTCGCCGGAGCACGGTGGCCGCCACGGCGCCGAGCGCGAGCGCCGGCAGGCACGACCACAACCCGCGGGCCGCGCGCACAGCGCAGTCGCCTTCGGTGACGGAGAGACCGCGCACCGACGGCGCCACGCCCGCGTCAAGGAGGCTCGCCGCCACGCTTGCGAGCGCCGCCCACGTCAGCGCGGGGCCGAGCCACGGCCAGGTGACGAGCCGGGCGGCGTGCAGCGGACCCAGACGATCGAAGCGGGTCGCCTCGACGAGATCGGCGGGCACCCTCGCCAGCGCCACGGTCAGGATCCACACGGCGATCGGCAGCGTGAACGCCAACTGCGCCACCGGCGCGAGCCACGCGGCGGCAGCGAGATCCGAGCGACGTGCGCACTCGGCCGCGCCGAGCCCGACGACGAGGGGCGAGCAGGCGCGTGCTAGGGCGAGCAGGACGATCACGCCCCGCCGCCCGACGAAGCGCGCACGCGCCAGGGCGAACGCCGCCGGAGTGGCGAGCGTGATCGCGAGCAGAGCCGCCAACACGGCATCGACCAGGATGCGAAGCTGCCCGCCCCACCCCGCGCTGTCTGCGCCGGTCCGCAGCAGGGTCGCCACGAAGCCCCCTTCCCCGTTGCCGGAGCGCAGGCCGAGCCACGCGAGCGGCACCGTCGCAGCGAGCAGGTAGATGCCGACGAAGACGCGCTTCACGCGGCCTCCCCGGCGCGACCGCGCCCGACGCACCAGTACGTGAACCCGCCGAAGAGCGCGGCCACACCGAGCGCGGCCAGCACTTCGAGCGCCGCCCCGCCGCGCCAACCCGCCTCCGCGAGCTGCTTCGCGACGTCGCCGCCGAACGGCACCGGCAGGTGCACGGACAACGTCACGTCGACCACGCGCACCACCACCACCGCGGCGAGCGCGCCGCGCACGCGCGGCAGGTTCACGTGCCGCTGGCGCTGCAGGGTGGAGAGGCCGTCGAGATCGGCGGTGTGCAGCGCGATCGCCGGCACGCGCACCGCGCAGTGCACGACGAGCGCCACGAGCGGCGTGAACCGCCAGACGTCGACGATGGCGGCCGCCGTCCAGGCAGGCCAAGGCTCGGCGAGGTGCAACGGCGCGAGGAGCAGCGGCGCGAGTTCGGCCTGCACGAGTTCACACGTCGCGGGCGGGAGCGCCAACGGCCACGCCAGGAGCACGAGACCCGGCCACGCCCACGCGCCCCGCCGCGGCAGCGCAAGCGCGAGCGCGACGCCGAGGATCGCCTCCACCGTCACCACCGCGCCCGCGAACGCGAGCGCCGGCCAGCTCGCGGCCCACCACGCACCCCACTGCGCCGACCGCGCCGGGGCGAGCTCGATCGCGCCGATCACGCGCGCCGGCACGATGTCGACGAGCGCTCCCTGCACCAGCAGCCAGAGCGTCGCGAGGAAGACGCCGAGGCCCACCACCGCGGGCAGGGTCAAGAGCACGGCGAGCTGCCGCCGCTGACGGGCGCGCGGCTCAGCCATCGGTGAGCACCCCCGCGCGGTACAGCCGGATGCCCTCCGGAGCGAACGCCAGACCGTAGCGATGGCCGACGACGAGGTCGTCCCCCGGCGCGGCGTCTGCCTGCAATTCATGCTCGCCGGCAGTGAACACCGCGAGGCGCCGGTACCCGCGATCTTCGACGCGGATCAGTTCCGCGGCCATGACACCCTCGGCGTCGGCGACGCCGATGCTCACGTCCTCCGGCCGCACCCCGAGCACGATGCCTTCGCCGTCGCTCGGCGCGACCCGCTCCGCGGGCGGATGCACGAAGCGCGCGCCCAGAACGACCACCCACCGCCCGCGCAGGGCGCAGGGCAGGAGGTTCATCCCCGGGTCGCCGAGAGCAGCAGCCAACGCCGCAGTGCCGGGTCTGCCGAGCAGTTCCGCGGGCGCGCCGACCTGCACGAGGCGCCCCGCCTCCAAGGCGAGCACCTTGTCGGCGACGGCCAGCGCCTCGCGCTGGTCCGACGTCGCCTGGACGACGATGACCCCGCGTTCCCGCACCGCGTCGCGCACCAGCTCGCGCAGGCGCGCCTGTTCGAAGCGATCCGTGCCCGCTCCGAGCGCGTCGACGAGCAGCACCGCGAGGTCGGGACGGATCAAAGCGCGGGCGAGATCGAGGCGCGTGCGCACTACGTCGGGCACGCGATCGCAGCGCTGCCGGAGGTGCGGACCGAGCTCGAGTGCGTCGGCGAACCAGCGCGCGCGCTTGCGCACCTGCCCGCGATCGCCACCGCGCCCGCGCAGCGGCGACTCCAGGGCAGCACCCACACGCATTGCCGGGTACGGGAGCAAGGAGGCGCCGACGCGCGCGACGCGACGCGCCGCCGGCGCGAGCGTGTCGATACGCGCCGCGTCGAGGCGCACGGCACCGGCCGTCAGCGCGCGTCTCCCGCTGATCGCGTCGAGGACGGCGGGCCCGCCGCTGCCGCGAGGTCCGAGCAGCACGTACCACGCCGCGGTGTCGAAGGCGAACGCGAAGTCCGCGAGGCTTGCCTCGCCCGCCGCCGCCGCGACGCGCACGCCGTCGAGCTCAAGGCGCGGCATGCGTCGAGGCCTCGGCGTCGGTGATCTCTCCTGGCGACTCCGCGGTGGCGGGAACGCGCAAGGTCTTGCCCGCGGGCGTGAACACGAACGCGTCCTGCAGCGCGAAGTACACGTCGAGCGCCTGCCGCCGCACGAACCCATGGTCGCGCGCCACGAGGGCGGCGAGTTCACCGCCGTCGTGTTCGACCCGCAGCAGTGCGTCGCGGCCCAGGCACTCGACGGCGCGCACGATCCCGCGCACCTCGATGTCGTCCTGGCTGGTGCGCGCAAGGCGCACGCTGTGCGCCGGCAACCCGAGGCCGTAGGCCCCCGGCCCCAGGACCGAGAAATCCAACGGAACGCGCACCGCCGGCGCCGCCCCGAACTGCGCCACGAGGCCGAGGCCCGGCTCGATGGCGAGGCGGAAGCTCCACAGCGAGAACGCCGGCACGTGCACCAGCTCCGCGACGCGCCGCGATGTCGGCGATGTCGACACCGAGCGGGGCGTGCCGCGCTGCAGGACCGCGCCACCATCGACGACGTGCACGCCGCCGCCGAGCAGCATCGCCTCCGTCGCGTCGACGCTGCTCAGGACGAGGACGCGATCGGCGGCGAGCACGTGCTCGCGCAGGAACGCGCGCACGCGGCGGCGAGCGTCGCTGTCGAGGTCGGTCAGCGGCTCGTCGAGGAGCACGGCGGGGGCCGGGCCGACCGCCGCCTTCGCCAACGCCACGAGCTGCTGCGCCCGCGGCTCGAGGTCGGCGAGGCGCACGTCGGCGCATTCGTGCAGCTCGAGCTGCGCGAGGACGGCGTCGATGCGCCGGTCGCCGAGCGGCGCACGCAGCGCCAGCGCGAGGTTGCGGCGCGGGGTCAGGCCCGGGTATGCGGCGCCACCGCGCGGCACCAGCGTCATCGGGCGACGCGCCGGCGACGCCCGCGTCACCTCCACGCCGCCGAAGTACACGCGCGCATCCGCGGGCGGCTCGAGGCCGGCCAGCGCGCGCAGCAGCGAGCGCTTGCCGCCGCCGCGCGGACCGAGCAGGACCTCGAAGCGTCCGGAGTGCGCGAGGACGTGGGCGGTCGGGCTCTTGAGCGCCAGGGTGGGCATCGACGGCGGGTGCGAAGCGCACGTTCTAACATCCTCTCCGCCGGCGCCCGCCACGGATGAAATCGACTGTTGCAGGAGGTCGCCGCCGTTGGACGATAGGGAGACCGTGCGCGGCATCCTGATCCTGAAGACCGCCGCTCTCGGCGACGTGCTGCGCACGACCTCGATCCTGCCGGGGTTGGTGGCGAAGTACCCGTCGGCGCCCGTCACCTGGGTGACCGCGCCGGGCGCGCGCCCGCTCGTCGAGCACCACCCGCACGTGCGGACCGTCGAAACGGTCGACACCCGCGACGCCACGGCGATGGCGGATCTGGCGGCGCGGCTCGGGAAGACGACGTGGCGTCGGGTGCTCTCGCTCGACGACGAGCTGCCGCTGTGCCGTTTGGCCGCACGCGTGCCGAGCGAGACCTTGTCGGGGGCCTACGCCGACGGGTCGGGGGAGCGCGCCTACACCGACGACGTCGCGCCGTGGTTCGACATGGGGCTGCTGTCCCGCCGCGGCAAGGCCGCGGCCGACCGCATGAAGATCGAGAACCGCCGCAGCCATCCGGAGATCTACGCGGCCATGCTCGGCGTGGCGATGGGCCGGCCGGAGCTGCCGTTGCCCGACGCGGCACAACGCGGCGCGGCGGCGTTCGCCGACCGACACCGCCTGCACGCGCACGGGCCCGTGATCGGACTGAACACCGGCGCCGGCGGACGCTGGCCTTCGAAAGGCCTGCCGGTCGCGTGCGTCGCCGAGGTCGTCGCGAAGCTGCACGCCGCGCGCGAGGGACACGTGACGTTCCTCCTGCTCGGCGGCCCGGAGGAGACCGCGCGCAACGCCGACCTCGCGCGCACGATCGCGGCGCTGCCGGCGCGACCGCGCCTCGTCGATGCCGGCACCGACCACGGCCTGCTCGCCTTCGCCGCGCTGGTCGACCGCTGCGACCTGCTGCTCACGAGCGACAGCCTCGCCCTGCACATGGCGATCGCGCGGCAGCGACGGATCGTCGCGTTCTTCGCGCCGACTTCGGCCGCGGAGATCGAGCTGTACGGGCTCGGCGAGAAGGTCGCGAGCACCGCGCCCGACTACTGTTCGTACCGACCCGACGCGGACAACACGACGCTCACGCCGGCGCGCCTGGTGGCGGCGTGCGAGCGCGTGCTGGCGATGGGGTAGGCGACGCGGGCGGGCAGGAGCAAAGATCGCCGTTTCCCGGGACGATCCCCTCCGCTATTCCTCGCTCCACCCGAGAGATCCTGGGAGGGATCGTGAATGAAGGTACGCGAGGTACTGCGAATGCTGCGTGACGACGGATGGGTTCAGGTCCGACAACGAGGGAGTCATCGACAGTTCACGTACCCCACCAAACGGGGCCTGGTCACGGTGGCAGGCAAGTTGAGCGATGACTTGGCACCCGGTACACTCAACAGCGTTCTGAAGCAGGCAGGCCTGAAGCCATGAAGCTCCTCATCGTCATCGAGAAGACTCGAACCGGCTTCTCGGCCTACTCCCCGGACCTCCCGGGCTGTGTGGCGACGGGAGCCACTCGCAAGAAGGTCGAGCGGACCATGCAGCGCGCGATCGAGTTTCATCTCGCCGGCATGCGCGCGGAGGGTCTCAAGGTCCCGGCTCCACGCAGCTACTCCACGTACGTCGAGGTGCCGGCCTGACCGAGACTCCGCGTGCTCGCCCCCGAGGGCCGCGCCAGCCTGGTGCTGAAGGACGCCGTGGCGCTTCGCGCCACGGGGAAGTTCGGAAGGACGGAGACACGGAACCAGAAGCAGTCGAACCAGAAGGGCAGCGGACCAGCCTTTTTCTCTGCCTTCTCTCTGCCTTCGCGCTTCCGTACTTCCGTCGTTCCCGCGGCGCGAAGCGCCGCGCCTTCTTCTTCCGGAGGCCGCCTGCCGTCGCCGCCGCTCACCAGCAGAGCAGGGGGAGACACGGAAGGACGGAACGACGGAACCGGTGCCGAGCAAGGCCGCGGCAAGGTGCGGAGTCTCGGTCCGCCCTCACCCGCCGCTGACCTTCTCCCAGTACAACCGAAGCGCGTCGAACTCGCCCAGGTCGTCGAAGCTGCCGAAGCCGACGCGCCCGGTGACGAAGGTCTTGTCGGTCGCGGTGAGCACCGGCGTCGCGAAGTCGTCGACGAACACCGCGATCGCGCCGCTCGCCGCGTCGCGCTGCACCCGCAGGCGGTGCCAGTGCTCGCCCCAACGCACGCCGTCGCTCTTCCTCTGCACGATGTTGACGCGGTCGGCGTCGTTCACGACGAACACGCCGTGTGCGCGGTCGTCGGGCTTGCTGGCGAGGTGCGCGTAGTAGTAGCGCGTCGGCGACTGCCAGCCGAACACGAGGCAGAGGTCGCGGTGCCCGTACTCGGCCGTCGTCGAGCGTGCGTCGACATCGAGCGTGAAGCTCCCGACCGCCGGCTCGCGCAGCACCGCGAGCGCGGTCGGCGAGCGATGCGGCGGCACGTAGTCGCTCTTCTTCCCGAGCGCGAGCACGCTGCGCCCTTCGCTCCGGCGCGCCCAGGCATCGCCACCGAACAGCTCGAAGGCGTCGTCCTCGGTGTCGAAGTCGGCCATGGCGAGCAGCGGCTGCGGCGGGCGCAGGTAGCGATCCGCATACAGGTGCGCCATCGCCTGGGTGCGGACGAGGTCCTGGCCGCCCCACCCGTGCCCCAGGCCGTCGAGCAGTTCGAGCTGCGTCGGGACACCCTTCGCCTGCAGGAGCGCGTGCAGCGCCTGCGCCTGCCGCGGGTGGACGAGGTTGTCGGCCGTGCCCTGCAGCGTGAGCACCGGGGCGTCGCCCGGTCCCACGAACGCCGCCGGTGACAGGTCCGCGAACGGCTGGTCGCCGGCGAGATCGCGCACGAGCCGCGCCGCCTGCCGGAACTGCTCGATGGGGCGCAGGTCGGTCGGCCCGAAGTAGTTCACCACCACGCGCACCGGACCCTGCGCGCCCGCCGCGCGCGCCTCGTCGGTGCCGAGCATGAGCGCGAGATGGCCGCCCGCGGAGAACCCGGTCGCGCCGATGCGCTCTGGGTCCAAGTGGAAGCGCGCGGCGTTGCGGCGCAGGAAGGCGAGCGCCGCCACCACGTCGTCGAGCTGCGCCGGCCACGTCGCGTCCGGCACCAGCCGATAGCTCGCGGTGGCAGCGACGTAGCCGGCCCTGGCCCAGTCCTGCGCGATCGGCCAGAGATGGCGCCGGTCGCCCTGCGACCAGCCGCCGCCGTGCAGGCACAACATCGCCGGCAGGTGTTCACCTTCCTTCGGCCGCGCGAGGTCGAGCGCCAGCTCCACCTCGCCGCGCTCGACGAAGGTCACGTCGCGCTCCAGGTGCAGCTCCTGCGGGGCGAGGGCGAGAAGCACGACGGCGAGGAGGGACACGGACTCACGATGCCCAGGCAACACGTCGCTGCCAAGAATCCTGTCCATCGCCCGCCCGCGACGTCGCCTCAGGGGGTGAACAGGCGCCACCGCGCCAGGACACCACGATGAACCACCTCCCAACACCCCGGGGCAGCCGCCGGCTGGCGACCGCCATCTCCTTCTCCCTCATCACCGTCTGTGTCGCCGCCCAGGACACGATGGTCGGCCCGCACGGCGGCACGAGCGGCGCGGCGTACGAGCTGCGCGCCGTCGCCGGCACCCGCATCAAGGAGGTCAACGTCCACAGCGGCGGCTGGGTCGACGGCATCGGCGTGCTGTGGACCGATCGCGGTGGCCATCGGTCCGGTCCGACTCCGATCGTGGGCAACACCACCGGCGCACTGCGGACGTTCGTCGTTCCCGATGGCGACTACCTCTACCGCGTCGACGTCTGGACCGCGTCGGGTTTCATCAACCAGATGCGTCTGGAGACCGCCCGTGGGCTCGTCTCGACCTTCGGCGCACGCCAGACCAACGACACGCGCCACAATTTCGCGGCCGGCGCGCAGCGCGAGATCGTCGGCCTGTTCGGCTACGCGGGTGCGCTGGTCAGTTCGATCGGCGTCATCACCCGCCCGGTGCTTGCCGCCAACACGACCGAGGGGTTCGACAATCGTTGCTTCACCTCGCGCGGCACGCTCGCCAGCCTGACCATGGCGCCCGGGTCCGCGAACTTCACACCCGGGTCGTCGCCACAGCTGCTCATCAACAGCCTGCTGTTCGTGCCGACCTACTACATGATCTACGGTGCGTCGAACCGGACGTGGGCCGGCGTGCCGTTGCCCTTCGACATGGCCGCGATCCAGGCGCCCAACTGCTTCGTGCGGGCCTCGCTCGACGTGCTCGTGCCGCTCGGCCGCCCCGACATCTTCGGCCGGCTCTACCACTCGGTGAACCTCCCCAACAATGCGAGCCTGGTCGGCGGCTCGCTCTTCCTCCAGACCTTGATCCTCGACGTGGGCGCCAACCCGGCCGGCCTCGTGACGACGGGCTCGGTGGTCGCCCTGATCGGCGCGCTCTGACGGCGCCGGCCGCGACCTGGTCACCCGGGCTTCCGCCACTGGGCCCCCTTCGGCCACACTTCCCCTCGCCCCGATGACCGACGCCGCCGACCCTCCGCCCGCCGCCGACGCCCACCTCTTCGTCGCGGTCTACGCCAAGCTGCGCGAGATCGCCGCGCACCAGTTGATGAACGAGCGGCGCAACCACACGTTGCAGGCGACGGCCCTCGTGCACGAGGCGTGGCTCAAGCTCGGCGGTGAAGACCGCGGCGGCGAACGCCTCGACCGCGGGGCCTTCCTCGCCGCCGCGGCGCAGGCGATGCGGCAGATCCTCATCGACCACGCCCGCGGCCAGCGAAGGCACAAGCGCGGCGGCGGCATGATCCGCGTGCCGGTCGACCCGCTCGAGCTGGTCGCTCGCGGCGAGCCGCACGACATCGTCGCCCTCGACGAGTGCATCGATCGACTGGCGGCGCGCGACCCGCGCCTCGCCGAGCTGGCCAAGCTGCGCATCTACGCGGGACTGTCCGCCGAGGAGGCGGCGCAGGTGCTCGGCGTGCACGGGCGCACCGCCCGCCGCGACTGGCAGCTCGTGCAGGCCTTCCTGCACCGCGCGCTCAACGTCGAGGCGTCCGACCCGTGAGCCTCTCGGCCCAAGCGTGGGAACGGGTGAAGACGCTGTTCCACGCGGCGCTGCAGATGCCGGCCGAAGCGCGCGCGGCTTTCCTCACGGCGCAGGAAGGCGAAGCCGAGGTCGTGGCGGAGGTGCGCGCGCTGCTCGCCGCCTTCGATGCGGCCGGCGCCGCCGACAACGAACGGTCCGCGGCACACTCGGATGCGAGTCCCGTCGACCTCGGCGAAGGCGGCGGCACGGTGATCGACCGCTACAAGGTGCTGCAGAAGATCGGCGAGGGCGGCTTCGGCACCGTGTTCATGGCGGAGCAGCTCGAACCGGTGCGGCGGCAGGTGGCCTTCAAGATCCTCAAGGCCGGCATGGACACCAAGCGCGTGATCGCGCGCTTCGAGGCCGAGCGGCAGGCGCTGGCGATGATGGACCACGAGCACATCGCGCGTGTGTTCGACGCCGGCTCGACCGTGACCGGCCGGCCCTACTTCGTCATGGAGCTGGTGCGCGGCATCCCCATCACCGCGTTCTGCGACCAGTCCAACCTCGACACCGACCGACGGCTCGACTTGTTCCTGCAGGTGTGCAGCGCGGTGCAGCACGCGCACACCAAGGGCGTGATCCACCGCGA
>CAYQMF010000105.1:0-24731 GCA_964418595.1 uncultured candidatus Brocadiaceae bacterium | reverse complement strand
GAACTCACGACCCTCACGTTGGCAACGTGATGCTCTACCACTGAGCTACACCCGCGTGGTTCGAAGGGGCGCTAGAAGTACCGGCCCGGGCCGCCCAGTCAAGCGCGGGCCGGGGACGTTTTTCAGGACGCGGTCCGCACCCGCGCGCGCGCGGCCGTCGGATCGAACGCCCTCGGCTTCGACGGCCCCGCGCCCGGCGCGGGCGCCCCCATCGCGTGCAGGCAGGCGGACACCCAGCGGCTCGCCATGCGCAGGGCAGGACCCGGCTCCCGTCCGTGCGCGAGGCCGGCCGCGAGACTCGACGCCAGGGCGCAACCTGTGCCGTGCACCTCGCCGGAGATCGCTCGGCGGTGGCGAAAGCTCACCCGCCCCATCGCCGTGACGAGCGAGTCCACCACGGGCCCGGTCGAAGCACCCTCCGCGTGCCCGCCCTTCTCGACCACGGCGAGCGCCCCCAGCGAGAGCAGTTCCGCGCTCCCGGCGGTCGGGGCCAGCGTCCGCGACTCGATGGCGTTGGGGGTCCAGATCGCAGCGACCCGTCGGGCGAAGGCCCGGTACGACTGCACCAGCTCCCCCGTGGCCGCCCACCCCCCGGCGGTGATCATCAGGACCGGATCCACCACCACGGGCCCCGGATAGCCGGCCAGCACTTCCGCCAGCGCATCGACGACACCCGCCGCGCCGCAGAGCCCGACCTTCACTGCGTCGACCGCGCCGTCGTCGAACACGGCGCGCGTCATCGCCACCAGCAGGTCGCACGCGATCGGTTCGAGGTGCGCGAGGCCATGGCGGTTCTGCACCGTCAGGCAACTCGTCACTGCCGCAGGCGTGCAACGATGCATGTGCAGGACGCGGGTGTCGGCCGTGATGCCGGCTCCGCCGCAGGGGTCGAGGCCGCCGATCACGAGGACCCTCGGCGTGGTCACCGCTTGCCCCCGAGCGTGACCGCCATGCCGATGCCAGCGACGGCCCAGGTGGCGACAACGCCGGCGACCATCGTCGTCCCGAACGCCTCGCTGTGGCCGAAGCGCAGCCAGTCCGCCGCCGGCCCGACCAGCGCCGCGAAGCTCCCGAGCAGCGTGAACTGCAGCCAGCGCACGACGGGGCTCGCCGCCCGCCCCCCCAGGACGACCACAAGCACCGCGAGGAACGCTGCGGCCAACGACCCGGCCAGCGCCAACCCTTGTCGCTCGGCACTGCGCAGCCCCGGACCATCCTGCACGAACACGCACAGGGGCAGCGCGACGCCCGCGGCGTCGGGGTCGGTGCGGTACACGCCGGGCTGCGGCAGGAGCGCGCGCAACGCCGCCGGCACTTCTCCCACGCCGCCGAGACGCGTCATCGCCGCGTCGTGGAAGGGCAGCACGTGCCAGCTCAAGAGGCCGCAGACGAAGGCAAGGATGCCGCCGGTGAGCGTGGCGGCGAGGACTCGGCCGATCATGGTTGGCGACGCACGCTACCCGAAGCGTACGGCTCGGACCATCGACGTCAGCCGCCGCCGAGGCTGCTGACCGACAGACCCTCGACGCCCATCGTCCGCTGGATGTTGCGCTCCAACATGCGCTCGAGGCGCTTCAGCGTGCGCGGACTGTCGTCGGCCACCGGGATCGACCCGCCCGCGACCGTGCCGTGTCCGCCGAACGAGCCACCATCGCCGAGCGCACCCCGGATCAGGTCGTACGCGTCCCGTTCGACGTCCTCCGTCCGCACCGACACGTAGTAGGTCTGGCCCACGAGACCGCCGCAGAACACCGCGGTCTTGCCTTCCATCCGCAGCAGGAGGTCGGCGACCTCCGCGACCATCTCCGGGGCCTGCAGCTTGCCGAGCGAGCAGAGGACCACGCGGCCGTAGATGCGGACGTTGTTCAACGCGGCGCGCAGCGCGCGGAAGTACTCGACGGAGACGTCGGGCGTCGTGATCCGCGCCAGCTTCGTGCGATCGAGGCGGCGGTTGAGGTAGTCGTACGCCGCCACGTCCAACTCGCTGGCGTTGCGCGACAGGTCCGCCGTGTCGGTCTTGACGCCGTAGAACAACGCCGTGGCAACGTCCGGGGGAACGTCGACGCCAGCGTCCATCAGGTAACCCGTGACCATGCTGCTGGTCGCCCCGATGTCGACGCGGATGTCGCAGTGGGGGATCTTCTGGTTCGCGCGCTCGTCGGGCGGCAGGTGGTGGTCGATGACGATGTCGACCTCCACGCCCTCGGGAATCCGCGTGTGTCCGAACCCGGGCTGCGTGTCGAGGACGGCGAACGCGTCGTAGCGGCCGAGGTCGAGACCGTTCAGCGGCACCATCCGGATCCCGCACTCGCGCACCAGTTCGCGGTTCTCCGCGCGCATGACCCGCCCGGCCAACGCGATGTCGGCGGCCAACCCCAGCTTGCGGTCGACGAGGAGGCGCAGCCCCATGGCGCTCGCCATCGAGTCGGGATCGGGGTTGGTATGCGTCAGCAGCAGCAGACGCTTGCGCGAGCGCAACAGCTCGAGCAGCGCGCGTGTGCGGCTGTCGCCCTTGGTGGCGGTCATGACAGGGAAGGAGAGACCCTCAGCGTCTCATCGGCTACGCGGAAGCTCCAGCTACAGGCCGAACTTGGACAGAAAACTTCGTGCGCCCGCGAGTTCGGCGGGCTCGACGCCGGGATCGAGTTCCAGGGCGACGGGCAACGGGCGCCCGCGTCGCACGCGGTACGACGCGAGAAGCCCGAAGTCCACCGACCCGGATCCAGGGAGAGCATAGAGCCCACCCTCGAGACAGTCGCCCACGGTGACGCCGAGGACGCGGTCGGCGAAAGGCGCGAGCCACTCCCCCTGCGGCGTGCCGAGCAGTTCCATGCGCCGAGCGGCGATCGCTGCGTCGTGCCAGTAGCCGAGGGGAATCCCCGGCAGGTCTTCGAAGATCGCGGCGAGCGCCTCCGGCTCGCCGAGCCCGAGGATGTCGCGACTCGGCGTGAGGCACAGATGCACGTCGGGATGCGTGCGCGCGAGCTGGTGCAGCGTGCGGCAGACGACGTCGAGGGCACGGTCGCGCACCGCGTTGCGTCGCACCCACCAGGCCCGCGCGAGTTCTCCCGTCCACGCCACGCTCCGGTCGCCGATGTCGGTGGGTCCGGCCTCCCCAGGCACGCGCACCACGCCGGGTTCGAGGATCAGCACGTTCGCGCCGATCCGCCTGCCCAACGCAACCGTCGCGGCGACCGCGGCCATCGCCGCGGCACGATCCCCTTCGTTGGCGGAGGCCAGCGCGGCTTCCGGCCGCGTGGCGGACGCGGCGAGGATGCTCCCGACGCGCAGGGCCGGGAACGTGACGGGCAGCGACTCCGCCGCGTGCGCCACCGCCACCCAGTCGATGGCGCGCGGACCGGCCCCGGCCACGATCCCGCGCAGACCGCGCTCGAGCAGCCAGCGCAGCATCGCTGCGGGCGCCGCCGGCGCATGCACACCCAGCCAGGCACCGCCGATCGCGCGCAGGACGCTCACGCGTCTCCCCGCCGCAGCCGGTTGACGCACACTGCGCCGAACTCGATCGTGTGCGCAGAGCACCAGGAGCCTGCCGCCATGCCCATGCAGAATGCCATCCGTCTCGCCTCGGTCATCTCGACGTGCGCCGTCCTCGGACTGTCGCCGCCGGCGCAGGATAGCGACCGCATGCGCGAAACCGTCAAGCGCCTGGAGACCGCCCTCGCCCGCGTCGAGTCCCACCTGAAGTCGATGCACGGCACCGAAGGCGACGCAGCCGCGCAGACCACGGCGCTCGACCAGGTGCGGCGCGAGCAGGAGGCGCTGCGGACGGAGCTGCAGGCGCGCGCGCAGGAAACCGCTCAGTTGAGCGCCCGGCTCGCCGAGCAGACCGCCGCGCGGCAGCGCCTCGAAGACGAACGCGCGACGCAGGCCCGCGAGTCCGAGGCGCGGTTCATGGAGGTGACGAAGGCGGCCGCGCAGCGCGAGGCCGACCTCGACGACCGGTTCCGCAAGGAACTCGACGCCGTGCGCCGCACTGCCGAGAAGCGCGCCGCGGACAGCGTCGACCAGGCCCGCGCCGCGGCAACCGAACGGGAGCGGGAGACCGCTGCGCTCCGCGCCCAGATCGATGCCATGCACCACGACCTCGCGCAGTCCCGCGACGCAGCCGTTGCGGCGCAACGCGATCTCGAGGCGCGCTTGCAGGCCGCCATGGCCGAACTCGCGGCTGCGCGAAGTGCGGCCGCCAGCGCGCCGCCCGCCACGGTCGAGGGGACGACCGTGCAGACGAGCGCCGGCACCGTCCAGGTCCACCACCACGGTCCGGGCGACATCATCCTGAACTTCCACGGCGCGCCGCCGACTCCGCCTGCGCCGGCGCGACCGCGCATCGAGATCTGACGCACTTCCGGTCGCGTGACCGCGCGCGGTTGTGACCGACGGGCACGGCCGTAGCATCCTCGCCATGTCGAATGCGCTTTCCCGCGTCCCCACCGCGGTCAACGAGCCGATCCTCTCCTACGCCAAGGGCTCCGCCGAGCGGCAGTCCCTGCAGGCGCGCCTGCAGCAGATGCGCAGCGAGCCCATCGAGATCCCCCTCGTCATCGGCGGCGAGGAGATCCGCACCGGCAAGGTCGCCAACGCCGTGTGTCCGCACGACCACCATCATGTGCTGGCGCGGTTCCACCAGGGCGACGCCGCGACGGTGCAACGCGCCATCGACGTCGGCAAACGCGCGTGGCAGGACTGGTCGCGCATGCCGTGGGAAGCGCGCGCCGCGATCTTCCTGAAGGCGGCGGATCTCCTGGCCGGCCCGTGGCGTGACACCCTCAACGCCGCGACCATGCTCGGTCAGAGCAAGAACGCCTTCCAGGCGGAGATCGACTCGGCCTGCGAGCTGATCGACTTCTTCCGCTTCAACGCCCAGTTCATGGCCGAGCTGTACGCGGAGCAGCCGCTCAGCTCGCGCGGGTGCTGGAATCGCGTCGAACAGCGCCCGCTCGAAGGCTTCGTCTTCGCGGTCACGCCGTTCAATTTCACGTCGATCGCGGGCAACCTCACCTCGGCGCCGGCCCTGATGGGCAACGTCGCGCTCTGGAAGCCGGCCTCGACCGCCATCTACTCCGGCTGGTTCATCCTCAAGCTGTTCGAAGCCGCCGGCCTGCCGCCCGGCGTCATCAACTTCATCCCGGGTGCTGGTGCGACCATCGGCGACCCCGCGCTGGCCTCGCCGGACCTCGCGGGCGTGCACTTCACCGGCTCCACCGGCGTGTTCAACGGCATGTGGAAGTCGATCGGCAACAACATCGGCAACTACAAGACCTACCCCCGCCTGGTCGGTGAGACCGGTGGCAAGGACTTCGTGTTCGCGCACCCCTCCGCCGATGTCCAGGAACTCGTCACCGCCCTGGTCCGGGGGTCGTTCGAGTACCAGGGTCAGAAGTGCTCCGCCGCCAGCCGCGCTTATGTCCCGGCGTCCTTGTGGCCGAAGGTTCGGGAGCAGATGGTCGCGATGCTCGACACCGTGAAGCTGGGGCCGCCGGAGCAGTTCGAGAACTTCGTCAATGCGGTGATCGACGCCAAGGCCTACGCCTCGATCAAGGGCTACATCGACCACGCCAGGGCCACGCCCGGCTGCACGATCGTGTCCGGCGGCAAGTGCGACGACCGCACCGGCTGGTTCATCCAGCCCACGGTCATCCAGAGCACCGACCCCAACTACAAGGCGATGTGCGAGGAGATCTTCGGGCCGGTGCTGACCGTGTTCGTGTACGAGGACGGCAAGCTCGACGACGCGCTCGCGCTCTGCGACCGCGGCTCGCCGTACGCACTCACCGGCGCCGTCTTCGCGCGCGACCGCCGCGCCATCGAGCACATGGCCGGCGCCCTGCGCCACGCCGCGGGCAACTTCTACGTCAACGACAAGCCCACCGGCGCGGTCGTGGGCCAGCAGCCCTTCGGCGGCAGCCGTGCGTCGGGCACCAACGACAAGGCCGGGAGCAAGCTCAACCTGCAGCGCTGGACGACCGTGCGCACGATCAAGGAGACCTTCGTGCCGGCGACGGATTACCGCTACCCGTTCATGGGCTGATGCAACGACACCGCCGAACACGCCATGGACACATCCGCGTTCGGCGGATCGTGGGAACCGCCCTGTGAAGAACGGGCGCGGCGGTTCCCTGATCGGGCGGGTTCGCGATGCGATCGCGAGCCGTTTCCTCGCATCGCTGTGGCGGGCCACTCACCGCTCGAACAGCGAACTGCGCAAGGTCTTCCCCGCCCGCGTCCTCGTCGTGGCGCCGCACATGGACGACGAAGTCATCCCGTGCGGCGGCACCCTGCTCCTGCACCGTGAGCGCGGTTCGACCCTGCACGTGGTCTTCGTGTCGGACAGCGCCGGACCATCCACCGACCCTGCCTTTCGCCGCTCGCTATCGGCGACCCGGGTCGCCGAGATGACGCGGGTCCAGGAACTCGTGGGCTACCAGACCACCGAGGTCTACGGCTACCCAGACGGTCGCCTCATGCGCCACGAACGCGACATCGCCGACAAGCTCGCGACGACCATCGCTGCGTTCCAGCCCGACCTGATCTTCTGCCCGTTCCCCGCCGACGCGCACCGCGACCACCAGGCCTCCGCGATCGCCGTGACCGACGCGGCCGGCCGCGCGCGCTGGAGCGGCGCGATCTGGGCGTATGAGGTGTGGACCGCGCTGTGGCCGAACGCCGCCGTCGACATCTCCGCGGTCGCCGAGGCCAAGGAACAGGCGATCGCCGCGTACGTGTCGCAGATCGACGACCGCGACTACGTGGGCGCAGCGATGGGACTCAACCGCTTCCGCGGCATGCGCCACAACGTCAAGTTCGCGGAGGCGTTCTACGTGTGCACGCCCAACCAGTTCGCCGTGCTCACCGCCAAGCTCAACGAGATGCCGTAGCGCCGACGCGCCGCCACGCGACGGCGAACTGCATGCCGGCCACACGCGCGCACCGCCCGGTGAAGCTCGCCGCCGCCGGGTCACCCCAGCGCGCCTCGAAGGCCTCGCCGTCGAACTCGATGTGCATGTCCGTGAACTCGATGATGCGGCGCTGTGCAGGGAAGCCGGCCTTGTACGCAGCCTCCTTGGCGCAGAAGTAGCGCAGGGCGGCGCGACCACGCTCGACCGCGGGGAGCGCCGCGACCACGGCAAGTTCTGACGGGGTGAGGACGAGGGCTTGCTCCGCCTCCGCGAGCGTGGTCGCGACCTCCACGTCGACTCCCAGTGCCAGGAACTCGCCGGCGCGTGCGACGACCGCGACCGCGAACTCCCCACTGTGCGCGATGCTGCCCACGAACCCCGACGGCCATCTCGGCACGCGATCACCATCGGCGAGCAGCGGCCCCTCGCCCACGCCGGCGGTCATCAGCGCGCATCGGGCCGCCACGCGACCGCGCGCGAAATCCGCCCGGCGGCGCGGTGCGGCGCCGGCGATCAGCGCCGCTTCTCCTGGCCGGGCCACGAAGCCTTCGGCATCCTCGCCCAGTGCACAGGCCACGTGCAGGGACAACCCCGCGAGCAGCCCGCGTCGCAGTTCCGCGTCGATCGACTCCGCCTGCTCGCCCGCGCCGGAGCTCACGACGAACGGCTGAGCTGCACCGGCGCCGTCGGAGCGTCATCGATCACCGGGCTCGCGCCCGGCGCGGGGCGCTCGCCCGCGGCGTCGAGACAGGCCCGCAGGCGGTCAGCCAGCACGCGCGCGTTCGGCTCCTGGCACATCGAGTTGTGGTCGCCGGGAACTTCACACACGACGAGTTCGCGCAGCAGCGACCGCCACCCGAGGTCTTCCTCGACCTTCACGCCACTCCACTGGGCCTGTTCGTCGAGCTTCACGCGGAACAGATGGCCGACGCCATCGAACGGCCGCGGCTGGTAGCGCAGGAACGCGTCGCCCCACGAGTAGATCATCGAGTCCTCGCGGAAGCGGTCGGGGAACCAACGGCGGAACGGCTTGAGCAGGATCCGCCTGGCAATCGCGAAGTCGTGCAGGACGAGCCGGTCGCGGAGCTTCTCGAAGGCGTAGCCGGGGCCTTGTTTCAGCAGCCGCCGCGCGTGCAAGCGCAGGCGATCCAGCTTCGAGCGCACCGGCATCGCCCGGCTGTACGAGTCGAGGAAGACCAGCACGTCGACGCGCTCGCCCGCCGCGGCGAACTGGTGCGCCATCTCGAACGCAACGGTCCCGCCGCCCGAGTAGCCACCGATGCGGTACGGCCCGTTCGGCTGGAAGCGACGGATGTCCGCCACGTACTCCGCCGCCATCGCCTCGACCGTCTCGTGCGGCCGCAACCGCCCATCGACGCCGCGCGCCTGCAGGCCGTAGAAGGGCTGGTCCTCGCCGAGGTGCACGGCGACGTGGCGGAGGTTCATGGCGTTGCCGCCCTGACCCGCCGCGCAGTAGAAGGGCACGCGCGCGCCCTTGGTCTGGATGGGCACGAGCGTGGTCCAGGTCCGACGCGGCGCCGACCCGGTGCCGGGACCGGGCGCGGCCCCGACCTGCACCGACGCGTCGATCCCCGCCTCCGCAGCGATCACGGCAGCGAGCCGTTCCACGGTCGACGCCTCGAACAGCGTCGCCAGCGGCAGGTCCACCCCCCACAGCTTCTTCGCGCGCGCGAACATGCGCACCGCGATGAGGGACTGGCCGCCGAGCTGGAAGAAGTCGTCCGCGATCCCGATCCGGTCGACGCCGAGCAGGTCCTGCCACAGGGCCGCGACCTTGGCCTCGATGTCGTTGCGCGGCGCCGCGAACTTGCTCTCGAGTTCCGGGCGGGCGAAGCGCGCGCCGTCGGTCCCCTTGGGTGCCGCCATCCGATCGACGCGCTCCCGCAATGCCTGGATGCGCAGCGGAGTGACGAGCACCTGCGGCGCGAGACGGTGCACGAGCACGCGACGCAGCGCTTCCATCCCTTCGCCGGGGCGGATGCCGGCGCGCAGGGCAGTGAGCAACAGCTCGTCCTGCGTCGCCTCGCGCGCCGGCGCCGGCGTCTCGTCGGCCTGTACGCCCGGCCGCCGCGCCGAGATCACCGCGCGATCGCGCAACCGCCGCACCAGGAACTGCTCGATCTCCACGAGGACGGTGCCGTCCATCGCGGCGATCGTCACGTCGAACGCGATCATCTCCGCATTCGCGGTCGCGTCCTTGTCGACGCGGACCCAGCTGACGATCCGCGCCGGCAACCGCCCGAACACGCGGGCTCGCTTCACGGCCATCGGCACGAACAGATCGTCGCTGCGGTCGTAGCCGGGCAGCAACGGCAGGCCACAGTGGCACGCGAGATCGAGCAGCGCGGGGTGGAGCGGGATCACGCCGACGTCGTCGGCGTGCTCACGTACGAGCTCGAGGCCCGCGAGCGCTTCGTGGCGGCCCAGCTCGAGCGAGCGCAAGACCTTCCACCGCGGGCCGAAGTCGATGTGTCGCTCCTGCCGCGTCTCCTGCGCGTACGGCGCGAACGTGCGATGGCTCACGCGACACCGGTCGCGGATCGCGCCGACGTCGAGGGGCGTCGGGGCCCGCTCGTCGAGGAAGCCCAGCCGCGCAGTCGCGCACTCGCGCCAGCCACCGCCGTCCTGGTCGGCGCGAGCCCGCACGCTCAAGCGCTGCTCGCCGCCGCCGTGGGCCAGTTCGATCGCCACCTGCGACGGCACCGCATCGTCGACCTCCAGCGGCGCGAGGAAGGAGAGGTCACGCACCTCCATCGAGGTGCCGACCGTTCCCTTGTGCAGCGCCGCCCGCGCGAGTTCGAAGTAGCCGGTGCCCGGCACCAGCGCCCGCCCACCCTTCACGCGGTGCTCGTCGAGGAGCCAGATGTTGCGGGCGTGGTAGGTCACCTCGTAGCGGGCCGACTGTGGCGTGTCCGCCACGCACACGCCGAGCCACGGGTGACCCGTGTCGCGCGCCTTCGTGGGCAATTCGCGCTGCATGGCGGAAGCCACCATGCCGACCTCGGCCCACACGCCCCAACCCAATGCCACGTACTGCGGGCCGCCGGGGCGACTCCGCGCCGCCGCGAACGCGTCCAGGAAGATGTTGGCCGCCGTGTAGTCGACCTGCCCCGGCAGACCGAGCACCGCGCTCGTCGACGAGAACATCACGAAGAACCCGAGCGGCTGGTCCTCGAGCGCGGCGTCCAGGTTGAGTGTGCCGCGCACCTTGGGCGACATCACCTGCTCCGCGGTGGTCGGCTGCTTCGTGGAGATCACGCCGTCGATGACGGTGCCGGCCGCGTGGACGACGCCCCGGATGGGCCCCATGGCCGCGGTCACGTCGGTCACGACCCGACGCATCGCATCGGGATCGCCCACGTCGCCGCGAACCACCATCACCGACGCACCGGCCTTCTCCAGCTCGCCCACGGCCCGCATCGCCGCGATCGCGGCGCCGCTGCCCCCGGCGGCCTGCAGGGCCGGCCATTCGGCGCGCGGCGGCAGTCCGGTGCGGGTGAGGAGCGCGAGCCGCACGCCAGCCGCGTTGGCGGCGAAGGTGCGGGCCACCTCGAGACCGATCCCGCCGAGGCCACCGGTGATCAGGTAGGTCCCGCCCGCCTCCACAGGGAGCGGCTTGGTGGCCTCCCGCACCGCAACCGCCTCGATGCGCTGGACGAAGCGTCCCATCGAACGGAGCGCGACGATCTGATCGCGGCTCGTGTCGCCGAGTTCGGCGACCAGGCGGGCGACCAGGTCGCGCCCGGCTTCGCTCCTGGCATCGAAGCGGCGGCGACGTGCCGGCTGCTCGATGTCGACGCACCGCGTCGTCACGGTCGGCAACTCGCGCGGCAGCACCAGCACGGGGCCGAGGACCGTCGCGTGCTCCGGGCACGGCGCGGGCTCGTCGGCCACGCGCTGCGACCCGGACGTCACCACCGTCAGGCGCAGCGCCCCATCGATGTCGGCATCCAGGATCGCCTGCGCCAGGAGGAGCAGGCTGTAGAAGCCCAGCACCTGCGACTCCTCGACGCCGGCGCTGCCGTTGGCGCTGGCCCGCCGTCCCCGCGCGGTCCAGAGATGAACCACGTGCTCCGGCACGAAGTCCGCGCCCGCGAGGTCGGCCCACAAGGCCTCGTAGTCGACCCGCTCGTCGGGGTTGATCGCGTAGCGCCGGCGACCCGTGGCCGCGAACTGCGGCCCGCGCTCGACGAGCGCAACTTCGTGTCCGTCAGCCACCAGCGCGTCGGCGAGGGCGGGGCCGGGCCCGTCGGAATCGAGGAACAACAGGAAGCGGGTCTTCTCGACGGGCGCGGAATGCGTCAGGGGCGCTAGCACCCACGCCCGGCGGTGGAACCAGTCGTCGATCGAGGCGACGCGCGTGAGGCTGATGTCCGCGGCCGCCGTGGAACGGCCGCTGCCCGGCTCGAGCCAGTAGCGCTGGTGATCGAACGCATAGGTCGGCAACGACAACCGACGCCGCGGCGCGGGCCCGCGCAGCGCGGCGAAAGCCGGCGCCACGCCGACGCACCACGCGCGCCCCACCGCGAGCAGCGCGGCCTGGGCGTCGTCGGCCGAGTCCTGCGGATGCCGCATGCTCGAGAGGATCTCGTGCGAGCCACGGCGGAGCTTCTGCATGCGCGCCAGCGTCGCCAGCGTCGTGCCGGGTCCGACCTCGATGAGCAGGCAGCGCTCGTCGGCCATCACGGTGCTGATCCCATCGCTGAACCGGACGGTGTGCCGCAGGTGCCGCACCCAGTAGTCGGCGGTGACGACCTCGTCGGGATCCGCCCAGGTCCCCGTGAGGTTCGACAGGAACCGGCCCGTCGGCCGCGTCAGCTTCAGCTTGCGCACGCCGGCGCGGAACTCGTCGAGGATCGGATCCAGCATCGCCGAGTGCGCGGCGACGGCGATGCGCAGGCGCTTGCTGTCGACGCCCCGCGCCTCGAGCACCGCCTCCAGGGCGGCAACGGCATGGTCGGGTCCAGAGACGGCGCACAGCTCCGGGCCGTTGATCGCCGCCAACGACAGTTCGCCGTCGAGGAAGGGCGTCAGCTCCGACTCCGGCAGCGGCACGCTCAGGATCGCGCCAGGAGGCACCGACGCCTGGAGCCGCGCGCGCAACACCAGCAACGAGAGCGCGTCGCTGAGGCTCATCACGCCGGCAAGGCACGCCGCGGTGTACTCGCCGAGGCTGTGCCCGGTGAACGCGTCGGGCTCGATGCCCCAGCCGATCAGCAGCTGCGCCATCGCGTACTCGGTCGCGAACAGCGCCGGGAGCGCCCGCACCGGATGCTGGACGACCTCGTCGGCGAGGGTCACGCCCGGGGCCGGGAACAGCAACTCGCGGACCTGCACGGCCACCTCGCGCGGCAACAGCTCGAGGCAGCGGTCCAGGGCGCGGCGGTAGGTCTCGAAGCGCTCGTACAGCGCGCGCCCCATGCCCGGGTGCTGGGCGCCGCCGCCGGGGAACATGAACACCACCGTCGGCCGCGTCGCGGTCGCCGTCCCCTGCGCGAGCAACCGCACATCGCCGCTGCCGAGCACATCGACCGCGTGCCGCACATCGCGCACGGCCACCGCGCGCCGGTGTTCGAACGCCTCGCGGCCCACCTCGAGGGTGTAGGCGACGTCGGCGAGGTTGATCTCCGGCTCCGCCGCGAGGTGCGCGCGCAGCCGCGCCAGGTTGCCATCGGCGGATCGCGCCGACTTGCCCGACACCACAAGGAGCTGCCACGGGCTCGCCGCGGGCGTGCTCTTGGGCGCCGGAGCCTGTTCGAGGATCGCGTGCGCATTGGTGCCGCCGACGCCAAGCGAACTCATCGCCGCGCGACGCGGACCCTGGCCCTTCGGCCACGGGCGCAACTCGGTGTTCACGAAGAACGGGCTCGACGCGAAGTCGATGATCGGATTGCCGCGCTCGAAGTGCAGGCTCGGCGGCAGCTCGCCGTGCTGCACCGCGCCGACCAGCTTGATCAGGCCGGCGACGCCGGCCGCGGTGTCCAGATGACCGATGTTGGTCTTGACGGAGCCGATGGCACAGAAACCTCGGTCCTTGGTGTGCTCGCGGTACGCCTGGGTGAGCGCCGCGATCTCGATCGGATCGCCGACCTGCGTGCCGGTGCCGTGCGCCTCGAACAACGCGATCGAGCGCGCGTCGATGCCCGACAGGGCGAGCGCCTCGGCCACCACCGCGGCGTGTCCGTCGACGCTGGGCGCCAGATACCCGACCTTGCCGGACCCGTCGTTGTTGACCGCGGTCGCCTTGATCACCGCGTGGATCGGATCGCCGTCGGCCAGGGCATCGGCGAGACGGCGCAGTGCGACCACGCCAGCGCCGCTGGTGAGCACCGTGCCGCGCGACTCGGCGGCGAAGGCCCGGCAATGGCCGTCCGGCGCCAGGATCTCGTTCTCCTTGAAGAGGTAGCCGTGCCGGTGCGGCTGCTCGATGGTCACGCCACCGGCCAGCGCCATGTCGCACTCCATCGCCATCAGGCTCTGGCAGGCCATGTGCACGGCCACCAGCGACGTCGAGCATGCGGTCTGCACGGCCACGCTCGGACCGCGCAGGTTGAGGCAGTACGACACGCGCGTGGGCAGGAAGTCCTTGTCGTTGCCCGTGTGCCGCAGCAGGAACAGCCCGACGCTCTCGAGCAGCTCCGGATGGCTCAGCACGTTGTAGGCGAAGTACGCACCCATCCCGCAGCCGGCGAAGACGCCGATCGCGCCGGGGAAGCGACTCGCCGGCAGGCCGGCGTCCTCGAGTGCCTCCTGGCAGCACTCCAGGAAGTGGCGATGCTGCGGATCCATGATCGCGGCGTCGCGCGGCCCGAAGCCGAAGAACGCCGCGTCGAACATCTCCATCGCGTCGATCGGGCCACCGGCCTTCACGTAGTGCGGGTTGGCGAGCAGCGTCTCGTCGACGCCCGCCGCGCGCAGTTCGTCGTCGGTGTAGCGACGGATCGATTCGACCTTGCCGCGCACGTTGGCCCACAGCTCGCGCGGGCTGTTGGCGCCCGGCACGCGCGCCGCCATGCCGACGATCGCGATGTCGGTCGGCGCGACCTCGGGTTCGTTGCGACTGCCCGTGGACTCGGTCATGACCGGATCCCGCTCCTCACGTCCGCCGGCCCCGCCCGCGCGCCGCGAGCAGCGCGCGCCGCGCCTCACCGCGCTGGCCGCTCTCCTGCACGCGCTTGCTCGGACCGTCGGGCCCCGCCAGCGAAGCAGCCAGCGTCGCCACGGTCGGGAACTGGAACAGCGCCGTGATCGAGAACTCACGCCCCAGCGCCGCCTGCACGTCGCGGTGGACCTTGACCGCGAGCAGCGAGTGGCCGCCGAGGTCGAAGAAGTTGTCGTTGGCGCCGACCTGGTCCGCGCCCAATGCCAGCTTCCAGATGTCGGCGATGGTCGCCTCGATCTCGCCCTCCGCCGCGACGAACGGCGTGGTCCGCACGTGCTCGACGGCGCCGGGCGCCGGCAGGGCGTTGCGGTCGATCTTCTTGTTCGGCGTGAGCGGCAGGCGCTCGAGCTGCACGACGTGCGCCGGCACCATGAACTCGGGCAGCGCGGTGCGCAGGTGCGCGCGCAGCGCGTCGGTGTCGCAGCGCTTGCCGGCCTGCGCCGGCACGACGTACGCGACCAGGCGCTTGTCGCCGGGCGTGTCCTCGCGCGCGACCACCACCGCCTCGCGCACGCTGCCCTGCGCGGTGAGCGCCGCCTCGATCTCGCCGAGCTCGATCCGGTAGCCGCGCACCTTCACCTGGTGGTCGATGCGCCCGAAGAACTGCAGCGTGCCATCCTCGCGCCACGCGGCGAGGTCGCCGGTGCGGTAGATCCGCGAGTCCGGCAGGAACGGGTCCTTGCGGAACCGCTCCGCGGTCAGCTCCGGTCGCGCGTGGTAGCCACGCACGACACCGAGCCCACCGATCCACAGTTCACCAGCGACTCCCGTCGGCGTCGGGTCGAGGTTCGCGTCGAGGACGTAGATCTGCGTGTTGGCGATGGGCCGGCCGATGCGCGCGCCGCCGCCGTCGATCGCCGCCGGCGTCACCGCGCCCACCGTCGACCAGATCGTGGTCTCCGTGGGCCCGTACATGTTGAGCACGTCGCCGCGGCAGATGCCGTGCAGCTCGCGTGCCAGCGGCGCCGGCAGGGCCTCGCCGCCGACCATGACCTTCGCGAGCTTGCCGATCGCGGGTGCCGAACGCGGATCGACGAGGAGCATGGTCATCATCGACGGCGTGCACTGGAAGTGCGTCACGTGGTGCCGCTCGAGCAACGCCGGGATCGATGCGTCGTCGCTGGCCAACGTGGCCTGCGCCGCCGCCACCGCGGCCTCCGCCCGTTGCCTCAGTTGCAGGAGCTGCTGCAGGTGCGCCAGCGCCTCCGCCGAGGGCACGCCGAAGTCGATCAGGCACGCGATCTCGTCCACCTCCAGTTCCTGGAGCTGGCGAACCATCGCCATGCACGTCTCCGGCGTCCCGAACAGACCACTGGTCTCGTAGTACCGCTCGAACGCGTGGTCGAGGAGCGCCTCGACCTCGTCCGGACTCAGCCCGCTCGCGAACACCTGGTCCATGGACTGGCCGCTGCCCGCGACCTTGTCCTTGAAGGTGGGGAAGCTCCACGCCGCGCGCTTGACGAGGTCCATCGCGCTGCGCAGGTACTCGCGCATCGGACCGCGCACCGTCGCCTTCACGGCGGCATCGTCGTCGCCGACGAAGGTGTGCAGCATCAGGGTGACGTACGGCTGGCCCGCATGTCCGGCCGCGCGCCAGGCGCTGCGGTAGAGGGCCAGCTTCTCACCCAGCTCCGCGACGCTCTGGCCGAGCAGGTGCGTCAGCACGCGCGCCCCGGCGCGGCCGGCCTCGACGTAGGTCTCGGGGTTGCCGGCGATCGTCACCCACACCGCCAGTTCGCGCTGCACCGGTCGCGGCAGGGTGCGGACCTCGACGTCACCGCGGGGCCCGGGGAAGGTCACGGCGTCGCCCCGCCACAAGCGCTTCACCGTCTCGATGCCGTCGAACATCACCTTCTTGCGGTCGGCGAAGTTCGCCGGCTGCAGGACGAAGTCGTTGGGCTGCCAGCCCGCAGCGAACGAGATGCCGACGCGCCCGCGCGACAGGTTGTCGACCAGCGCCCACTCCTCCGCGATCCGGATGGGGTGGTGCAGCGGCAGCACCACGCTGCCCGACCGGATCCCCACGCGCCGGGTCACCGCGGCGATGGCGGCGCTCGCCACCGAGGGATTGGGATAGAGGCCGCCGAAGGCGTGGAAGTGCCGCTCAGGGGTCCACACCGCTTCGAAGCCGTGTTCGTCCGCAAAGCGCGCGCCCTGCAGGAGGAGGTCGTACTTGTCCGCCACGCCCTCGCCCTCGTCGGAGGCGAAGTAGAAGAGGCTGAACGCCACCGGGCGCGCCGCGGCGGCGACGGGCATGGCCGGCGACGACGCATCCTGACCCTCGTGTCCGGCGTGGATCACGACCGCGAAGCCCCGGGTCAGCGTCCACAACAACTCGAGGACGGAGATGTCGAACGACAGGCTCGTCACCGCGAGCCAGACGCCGGGCTGCGTCCCGAGCCGGTCGTCCATGCCGGCGAAGAAGTTCACCACGTTGCCGTGCTGCACCATCACGCCCTTGGGCTTGCCGGTGCTGCCGGAGGTGTAGATGACGTAGGCGAGGTGAGCCGGAGTCACGCCCGCCGCGGGCGGCGAGCCACCGCCGCCGGGGATCGCCTCGTCGTCGACGACGACGCGCGGGACGCGCACCGCCGGGAAGGTGCCGGCGTGGGTGCGGTCGACGACCGCAGCGACGAGGCCCGCGTCCTCCGCCATGAACTGCAGGCGGTCGGCGGGGTACGCCGGATCGAGGGGAACGTAGGCGCCGCCGGCTTTGAGGATGCCGAGGAGTGCGACCGGCAGGTCGACACTGCGCGCCAGGTACACGCCCACGCGCGCGTCGGCGACGACGCCGAGTTCGCGCAGATGGGCGGCGAGCCGATCGGACCGCTGGTCGAGTTCGGCGTAGGTCAGCGTGCGCCCGCGGCTGCGCACCGCGACCGCGTCCGGCGTGCGCTTCGCCTGGCGACGGAACTGGTCGTGGATGCACTCGTCGGGGACCGCGCGGGTGGTGGCGTTCCACTCGTACAGGACGCGCTGGCGCTCCGCCTCCGCCATGAGCGGCTGCTCACGCAGGGCCCGCGCGGGCGCGGCGACCAGCGCCGCGACGAAGACCGTGAACTGCCGGGCCAGCCGCTCGCCTTGCTCCTGGCTCAACACCGCGGTGTCGAAGCCGAGGCGCACGCGCCGCCCATCCGCGTCGATCTGCACCGCCAACTGGCAGTCGGCGGGCGCCGGCGCGCGATCGAGAGCGGTGACCAGCTCGATGCGGATCGGCAGCGCACGTTGCGCGACCCCGTGCCCGGCCGCCTCCAGCTCCGGGTAGCGGGCCACCAGATCGCGCGGGTAGGCGCCTTGCTTTCGCACTGCGGCCAACGCGCTCACGACCCGCGCCTGGGCGTCCGCGAAGGGCCGGGTCGGCTCGAACGCGACGCTGAGCGGCAGGTGCGTGACGAACACGGCTTCGACTCCGGCGACGGCGGCGCCCACCGCCGGATCACGGAACGCGACGTCGACGCGGGACCGCCCGCCACAGCGCGCGACGAAGGCGAGTGCGGCCGCCACCGCGGCGTCGGCACCGCCGAGATCCGCGAGTTCGACCCCGATGCTCCGGAACGCCGGAAGGGCCCCCGCCTCCGGAGGCTCGGCGTAGGGCGCCGGCGCCGGGTCGAGCTGCGCCAGACGCGCGACCCACGTGGCCTCGTGCGGCGCGGCCGCCTTGGTCACCTCGGTGAGGCGGGCGCGCAGCTCCGGCGTCGCGGCAGGCAAGGCCGCCCCCGCGCGCAGGCCATGGGTGGCGGCCAGTTCGGCGAGCGGCCGGACCCGACCGTCGAGGTCGGTGAAGCTCGTGAGCGCGACGGGCCCGTCACCCGCCTGCACGAGCAGGGTCTCACCCTCGATCTGCAGGATCGTGCCCGGCGCACCCGACAGCGTGGCCTCCGGAAGCGACGCGGCGCGGGGCGAGACGAAGCCATGGCCGACCAGCACCTTGGGCCGCAGGAGCGGATTGCGGTAGCCGCCGAAGTCGAGCCCGCGCACGAGGGCGACGAGGCTGGCGCGGGGCTCGCGCCAATCCAGCAGGCCGGCGGCCGGCGGCCGCTTGGCGCGGCCGAAGTACGTGCGCCGACCGCTGTCCTGGGTGCGGCGCTGCACCGAGCCGTCGGCGAGCTGGCCGACCAGCGGGCGGAACGAGCGCATCGCGGCCTCGAAGCAGCGCGCGTTCAGGGTCAGCGCGGTGTCGTCTGCGGCGATCGCCACTGGCTCCTGCCACAGGATCTCGCCGGCGTCGATGCCGGCGGTGATCGTGTGCCAGGTGATGGCGTAGTCGGTCTCCTCGGCGAGCAGCGCCCAAGAAGTGGCATTCAGGCCCGCATAGCGGGGCAACGGCCCGTCGTGGAAGTTGATCGCGCCATGCGTGGCGACGGCGAGCACCTCGGCGTCCAGCAGGTCGAGCCAGGTGACGGCGAACAGGTAATCGAACGCCGGTTGTGCGCGCAGGTGCGCGGCGAGCGATGCGCCCGGCGCGACCACCGGGATCGCGTTGGCCTCACACCACAGAACGAGGCGGGCGTCGGCCGTGACCACGCCCCGCACCTCGTGGCCAGCCTCGCGCCAGATCTCGGCGCACTGCACGAGCAGGGTGTCGGATCCGATGAAGAAGCAACTGAGCGGACGGGTCATGCAGCCCTCGACGTGAGGCGGTCTGGCGGAGACGCCCACGATAGCGGGAGTCTCCTGATCCCTGTTCGGAGAACTCGACGCCGGCGCTTGAAGCGGACCGAAGGCGGGACCGCCCTTGGCCCGGGTGTCGCAACTCTCGACAATCCGCCGCGTGAAGCTGTTCGCGATCCTCGCCGCCGGCCTCGTCTGCGGTCTCGCTCTCATTGCCATGCGCAGTCGCGGATGGTTCGTGTACCGGCCGGGTCCGCTCACCGACGCCGCGTTCACGGCGCTGACCGGCCGGAGTGGCTGGCGCGCCGAGCCGCTCCTCGTGGCGCCGGGGATCGAGCTGCGCGGCCTCGTGCGCCCACCCAAGGCGGTCGATGCGCCGTGGCTGCTACTCCTGCCGGGCAACGGCGAGGACGTGCTGCGCGGCGGACAGTCCCTGCTCGAAGGGATCGCAGGCGACGCCGACTTCGGACTCGCGGTGTGGACCTACCGCGGGTTCGACGGCGCGGCCGGCACGCCGGGGCTGCAAACCTTCGAAGCCGACAGCCTCGCGCAGCTCCGGCACGTGGTGGAGCGGTGCGGGGCCCGCCAGGTGCATCTGGTGAGCTTCTCGCTCGGGACGGCGCTCGCCCTGCGGTTGGCCGGACTGCTCGCCACGGAGGGAAAGCCCGCCAGCAAGCTGCTCCTGCTGTCGCCGTACGACGCGATCGACGTGCGCAAGCCGACCTGGTACGGCCGCCTCGCGCCCGCGGATCACTACGACGCGCTGACGTGGGCCAACATCGGCACCACGCCCGCGCTGCTCGTGCACGGTGCCGACGACGAGGCCATTCCCGTGGCCTCGGCGCGTCGCCTCGCCGCGGCGATGGGGCCGCGCGGCAAGCTCGTGGAGCTGACGGGGCGTCGGCACGCCGACTGGCTGGGCGATGCGAAGGTGCTGGACGACGTGCGCGCGTTCCTGCTCGCGCCGTGAGGTCTGCTCACCTCCGAAGCTTGCGCAGCGCGCGTCGAGCGTCCACCATCGACGCATGCCTTTCGAACTTCCAAGACTCCCTTACGCCGCCGACGCGCTCGCTCCCGTCATCTCCGCCGAGACGATCTCCTTCCATCACGGCAAGCACCATCAGGCCTACGTCAACAAGCTCAACGAGCTGGCGCCCGCCCAGAAGCTCGAGGGCAAGACCCTCGAGGAACTGATCAAGACGACGCAGGGCGGGATCTTCAACCAGGCCGCGCAGGTGTGGAACCACACCTTCTATTGGCACTGCATGTCCCCGGACAAGCCGAAGCTGAAGGGGCCGCTGGCCGCAGCGCTCGACAAGACCTTCGGGTCGTTCGCGACCTTCCAGGAGAAGTTCACGGCCGCCGCGCTGGCGCAGTTCGGCTCCGGCTGGGCGTGGCTCGCCAAGAAGCCCGACGGCAAGCTCGAGATCACCACGACCGGCAATGCCGACACGCCGCTGCGCACCGGCGACAAGCCGCTGCTCACCTGCGACGTGTGGGAGCACGCCTACTACATCGACCACCGCAACGACCGCAAGCGCTACGTCGAGGCGTGGTGGAGCATCGTGAACTGGGACTTCGTGGCGAAGCAGTTCGCGTGACCGCCTGCGCCTGAGGGCCGCGTCGCGCCGGCGCGCGCGACGCTACTTTCCGGCGACCGCGCGTGCGGCGAGCTGGTCGCGCAGGCGCTCGCGCCCGCCCTCCAGGACCTCGATGGTCTTGGCATCGCGGTAGTGCCGCTCGACGTGGTACTCCACCACGAAGCCGTAGCCGCCGTGGATCTGGATGCCCTCGTCGGCGCCCTCCACCGCGGCATCGATCGCCTCGAGCTTGGCGATCCACGCGGCCTCGCGGGCATCCTCGCCGGCGTCGAGCAGACGTGCGACGTGGTAGGCGACGTGCCGGGACGACGCGAGCCGGCGCTGCATGCGCGCGAGCTTGTGCGCCACGGCCTGCTGGGCTGTGAGCGGCTTGCCGAAGGCGATGCGCTCGCGAGCATGCCCGAGGCTCTGCCGCAGCGAGGCCTGCTGGAGACCGCAGGCGATGGCGGCGGCGCCGAGGCAGGCCCCGATCTCCGCGCGCAGCAGCGCCGCCGTCGCGGCCGCGCCCTGCGCCACCACCTTGGCGGCTGCGCCCGCGAACTCGACGCGGGCCGGCGCCGTGGCGCGCAGGCCCAGCGACCGGACCGGCGTGATCTTGGCGGCGTGCTTGTCGACCGTGAGCAGCACGGGCTGGTCGCCCTCGCGTGCGGCGACGACGAAGACCGACGCCTCGCCGCCGGCAGGCACCAACGCAGCCACGCCGGTCACCTTCCCCGACGCCAACGTCACGCCCGCGTCGGGTCCGATCCACGCGGCGAGCTTCTCGCCCATGCACAACGCACCGAGCAACTCGCCGGCGCCGTCGATGCCGTCGAGGGCAGCCGCGGCCGTCGCGGCATGGCCGGCCAGCACCTGCGCCGTCGACGAACACGACGATGCGATCTCCTCGAGCGCCACCACCGTCGAGACCCAACCCATGCCGGCGCCGCCGCTGGCCTCGGCGACCGGCAGGCCGAGCATGCCGAGTTCCGCGAGCTGATCGATCTGCTCGCGCACGAACCTGCCGTGCTCGTCGTGGTCGAGAGCCTTGGGCTCGGCCACGTCCTTGACGAACCGTCGGACGGTTTCGAGCACCATCTGGTGCTCCTCCGATAGCTGGAAGTTGTGCATCGCTCGTTCGCGGTTCAGCGGCCGCCCTGCCAGAAGTACAGCAGGCGCGGCCCGGTGGTCTTGGTGAGGAACTGGCCGAGCGCCTGCTCGAGACTCGGCGGCGGCGGGGCCGCGTGGGCCCCGGTGAGCGCATCGAACAGCGTCAGGCGCCGGCGCTGCTCGACGACCTTGGCGGCGGACAACCGGGCCCGGCTCTTGAGCAGCTCGATCGCCTCGGCCTCCGTCGCGATGCCGTCGATCAGCCCGCTCTGCATGGCCTGTCCGGCCGAGTAGATCCGACCGTCGGCCAGCTCGACGATGCGCGCGCGTTCGAGCGCGGGACGACCCGCAGCGACCACGTCCACGAAGCGGTCGTACATCTCGTCGACGATCGAGCGCACGATGGCGAGTTCGCCGGGATCGACGGGCTTGCTCCCCGACAGCATCGTCTTGTGCGGCGTGCGGGCGCTGACGATGTCCACCGACTCGATGCCGACCATCTTGGCGGCGCCGGCGTAGTTCCAGGTGCTCATCACCACGCCGATCGAGCCGGTGATGGTCGTCTCGCTGGCGAGGATCTGATCGCAGGCGCAGGCGATGTAGTAGCCACCGCTCGCCGCGAGATCGCCGAAGTGGGCGAACACCGGCTTCTTGGTCTCGTCGCGGAAGGCGCGGATGGCGCGGTAGATGAGATCCGAGTCGGTGACGCCGCCGCCGGGCGAGTCGACCGCCAGCAGCACCGCCTTGATGGCGTCGTCCCGCCGCGCCAGCTTCAGCGCGCGCTCGACCCGACTCACGGTGCCCCCGCTCGCGCCGAGGACCGGGCTCGATTGCTCGGCGATCGCGCCGTCGACCACGATGCGCAGGACCTTGTCGCGCGCGTCGCCATCGCCGCTCACGGCCACGACCTGGTACTGGTCGTCGGCTTCTTCGAGCGCGCCGAAGCCGCTGGCCGCCGAGCCGATGACGCCGACGAAGAGGAGCACGAGGTTGAGCCCGGCCGAGAGCACGAGCAGCATCCCGAGGAAGATGGCGAGGTAGAACGAGACCGGCCGGCCGTCGCCCGCCGCAGGCTGCGGATACACGGGGTAGCCCGGCGGGCCTTGGCCGGGCGCGGGCCCGCCGCCGGAGGGAGTGCCAGTGGTCGTCACTCGAGCAGACCTCGCGCGATGACCAGCCGCTGGATGTCGGTCGCGCCCTCGTAGATCTCGGTGATGCGCGCATCGCGCAGCAGGCGCTCCGCGGTGCCGGTCGCGCCCTGCGGTCCGAGGATCGACACCAGCACGCGCGCCGCGCGGTTGCAGAGCTGGCTCGTGGTGAGCTTGGCCATCGCCGCCTCGACGCTGCAGCGCACGCCGCGGTCGCGCAGGAGGGCCGCGCGCCAGGTGAGGAACCGGTAGGCGTCGAGTTCCGCGGCCATGTCGGAAAGCTGCCACTGCGCCGACTGCGGGGCCGTGGGCCGCCCCTTGGCGTCCTTGCGCGCCGCGAGGTCCGCGGCGAGCAGGTCCTTGCAGGCCCGCGCGATCCCGAGTGACTGCGAGGCGATGCCGAGGCGGCCGCCATCGAGCGTGTCGAGAGCGATGTTGAACCCCTTGCCGTCCTCGCCGAGCAGGTTGCTCGCCGGCACGCGCACGTCTTCGAGCACGATCTCCGTCGTCGGCGAGCCGCGGATGCCGAGCTTGCGTTCCTTCTTGCCGACCCCCACGCCCGGATAGCCGCCCTCGACCAGGAACGCCGAGATGCCCTTGACGCGATCGGCGCTGGTGCGCGCGAACACGATGAACAGGTCGGCCTCGGACCCGGTGGTGATCCAGAGCTTGGCGCCGTTGAGGATGAACGCGTCGCCGTCGGGCTTGGCCTCGCAGCGCAAGGCCGCGGCGTCGGAGCCGGAGAACGCCTCCGACAGGCAGTAGGCGCCGATCCACTCGCCGCTGGCGAGGCGCGGCAGGTAGCGCTGGCGCTGGTCGTCGTTGCCCCACTTGGCGAGCGGCGAGGACACCAGCGAGTTGTGCACCGACACGGTCACGCCGGTCGAGGCGCACGCCGCGTTGAGTTCCTCGAGCATCACGCAGCTCGCGAGGTTGCCGAGCTGGCGTCCGCCGTACTTCTTCGGGATGGTGATCCCGAGCAGGCCCTGCTTCGCGGCGGCCTCGACCACGTCGCGCGGGAACGCAACCTCGGCGTCGAAGCCGGCCGCGCGCTCCGCGAGGCGCTGGGTCTGCACGAACGCGCGCACTTCGTCGCGGAACGCGGTCAGCTCGGCGGACAGCTCGAAGTCGGTGACCTGGCCGGCGGGGAGCGTGGACGTCATTTGGCGGGGTACTCGTAGAAGCCGCGGCCGGTCTTCTTGCCGAGGTGGCCGGCGGCCACCATGCGGCGCAGCAGCGGACAGGCGCGGTACTTGTCGTCGCCGAGTCCGTCCTTGAGCACGTCGAGGATGCTCACGCACACATCCAGCCCGATGAAGTCGGCGAGCTGCAGCGGGCCCATCGGGTGGTTCATGCCGAGCTTCATGATCTCGTCGATCCCCTCGCGGCTGGACACGCCCTCCATGAGGCAGAACACGGCCTCGTTGATCATGGGCATCAGCACGCGGTTGCTGATGAAGCCCGGGTAGTCCTGCGCGGCGACCGGGACCTTGCCCATCGCCTTGGCCCACTCGACCACCTGCGTGGTCGTGGCGTCGCTCGTGTCCTGGCCGCGGATCACCTCGACCAGCTTCATGAGCGGGACGGGGTTCATGAAGTGCATGCCGATCACCTGGGTCGAGCGCTTCGTGGCGGCGGCGAGCGTCGTGATCGAGATCGACGACGTGTTGCTGGCGAGGATCGCCGCCTTGCCGCACACGGCATCGAGCTGGGTGAAGACCTTGCGCTTGATCTCGACGTTCTCGCTCACCGCCTCGACCACGAGGTCGCAGTCGGCGGCCGCGTCGAGCGCGGTGGCGCCGCTCACGCGCTTGCCGATGGCCTGCGCGTCGGCCTCCGCGAGCGTGCCCTTCTTCACGAAGCGGGCGAGACTCTGCTGGATGGCGGCGAGCCCGCGCTGCACGAACTCGTCCTTGATGTCGATGAGGCGCACGTCGACGCCGACGCTGGCGAACGCCTGGGCGATGCCGTTGCCCATCGTGCCGGCGCCGACGACGGCGATCTTCCTGGGAAGCTGCTGGGGCATGGTCAGATCCTCTCCACGGCCATCGCCACGGCGTTGCCGCCGCCGAGGCACAGGGCGGCGAGCCCGCGCGCCTTGCCGCGGTCGGCGAGCGCGTGCAGGAGCGTGGTGAGCACGCGCGCGCCCGACGCGCCGATCGGGTGTCCCAGCGCGACCGCG
>CAYQMF010000104.1:0-24769 GCA_964418595.1 uncultured candidatus Brocadiaceae bacterium | reverse complement strand
GCCTCGACGGCGGGCCGCACCAGCACGATGCGCCGCACGACGCTGGCCTTGAGCGCCTCCACGGCGGCGGCGACCGCGAGGAAGGTCTTGCCCGTGCCGGCCGGCCCCACCGCGAACACGACGGCGTGCTGCTGCAGGGTCTCGAGGTAGCGCTGCTGCCCCGGCGTGCGGGCACGGACGGCCGCGCGCCGCGGCGCAGGGCGCACGGCCGCGTGGTCGCCGGCGGCCGGGGCGCCGATGGGTTCGATCGCGCCACCTGCTTCGCGCAACCGATGGGCGACCTCGGCGGTTCCCACGGCGCGCCCTGCGCGGATCCCCTCGAGCCCCCACTCCAGCGCACCGCGCACGAGATCCACCGGCTCGTCGTCGCCGAGCAGGCGCAGGCTGCCTTCGCGCGCCAGCACGTTCACCCCGAACAACTGGCGGATGAGGCGCGCGTTCGAGTCGAGGGGGCCGAGCAGGACCCGGGTCTCCTCGGAGGACTGCACCGGGATCACGTGCTCGGTGCCGTTGCCAGGTGTCTCTTTCAAGTGAGCAGGATGACGATCATCAGGAACGCCGGGAACGAGTAGAGGAGACTGTCGATCAGATCGAGCACACCACCGTGCGCGGGCAGCAACGCCGAGGAGTCCTTGACCCCACATCGGCGTTTGAGGAGCGACTCCACGAGGTCGCCGATCTGGGTGGTGAGGTTCAGGATGATCCCGACTCCGAGCGCCGCGGTCAATCCGAGGTCCAGGCGCGGCTCGAGAAGGAGCGGCGGCAGCAGCATCGCCAGCGCACACGAAGCCACGAGGCTGCCGAGTGCCCCCTCCACCGTCTTGCCGGGGCTGATGTGCGGGATCAGCTTGTGGCGCCCGAGCATCGAACCGACGAGGTAGCCGCCGATGTCCCCCCCCTTGCACACGAGCACCACGAACAGCGCCGCGGGCGGATGCCGCAGGACGAGGCCCTGTGCCAGGTACATCGGCCACGCGATGCTGATGAGCCCGAGCAGCGTCGAGCCCTGCTCCTCGAGGCCGCGCACCATGCGCTGGCGCGTGAGCGACCGCAGCGCCAGGGGGAACAGCACGGCGAAGGTCACGAGCACGATCGGGTACAGCTCGCGGTCCACCTCCGCCCAGCCGAATGCGAACGCGCTCGCCCCGAGCACCGCCGACGCCGCGATCAGCGAGACGTCGGCAACCGGGAAGCCGGCGCGCTTGAACATCACCGTGAACTCGTGGATGCCGGCGACGCCCAGGATACCGAGCACGCCGGCCGAGAGCCGGCCCGCGGTCGCCGTGGTGACGTCCAGCCAGTAGATCACCCCGATCAGCGACAACATCAGGGTCGAGAGAACCGTGCGCGTCCGCAGCTCGCTCCGCTTGCGCGGGGGCTCGGTCACCGGTGCGGGCTCAGGGGACGACATGGCCGTACTTGCGCACCCGCTTGCCGAACGCCCGGAACGCCTCCCACAGGTGCTGCTTGCGGAACTCCGGCCAGCACACCTCGGTGACGAACATCTCCGCGTAGCTGATCTGCCAGAGCAGGAAGTTGCTCACGCGCAGCTCACCCGCCGTGCGGATGAGCAGGTCCGGGTCGGGCATGGCCGGCTGGTAGAGGTGGGCACCGATCGTCGCCTCGTCGATGGCGTCGGGTCCGAGTTCGCTCCGCGCGACCTTCTGCGCGATCGCCCGCACGCCGTCGACGAGTTCGGCGCGGCCGCCGTACGAGATCGCGAGGCACAGGGTCATGCCGGTGTTGGCCGCGGTGAGCGCCACCGTCTCGTCGAGGATCGCGAGCACGTCGGCGGCGAGACGCTGGCGGCGACCGGAGTGCACGAGACGCACACGGTTGTCCATGAGCGTCGCGCGCTCGTCGACCAGGAACCGGCGCAGCAGCCCCATCAGGAGTCCGACCTCGCGCGCCGGACGCTGCCAGTTCTCCTCCGAGAACGCGTACAGCGTGAGCCACTGCACTCCCAGCCGCGCCGACTCGGTGACCGTCTCGCGCACTGCCTGGATGCCGTACTCGTGGCCGCGGATCCGCTCGAAGCCGCGCGAGCGCGCCCAGCGACCGTTGCCGTCCATGATGATGGCCACGGAGCGTGGCACGACGAGGTCGACGGGCTCGCTGCTCATCGCGGTACGACCTGGTCGCGAGCCGGCCCCACCGACACGAGTTGGATGGGCACGCCGACCTGCGCTTCGATCGCCTCGACGTAGGCTTGTGCGGTGCGTGGCAGGTCGGCGAAGCGCCGCACCGCAGTGAGGTCCTCGTCGAAACCCGGCAGCTCCGTGTAGATCGGGCGCGCTCGCTCGAGCCCCAGCGCCGGGAAGCGGTCGATGCGCCGCCCAGCGATGTCGTACGCGGTGGCGATGCGCAGCGGGTGGAACCCCCGCAGCACGTCCAGGTTGGTCATGCACAGCTCCGTGGTCCCGGACACCGCCACACCGTAGCGCACCGCCACGGCGTCGAACCAGCCACAGCGGCGCGGCCGCCCGGTGGTCGACCCGTACTCGCGGCCGGCGTCGCGCAGACGGACGACCTCCGGCTCTTGGATCTCCGTGGGGAAGGGGCCCGAGCCCACGCGCGTGGCGTAGGCCTTCATCACTCCGACGATCCGCTGCAGGGCGGTCGGCGGCACGCCGGTGCCGGTCGCGACGCCGCCGGTGGAGGCGCTCGACGACGTGACGTACGGGTATGTGCCGTGGTCGACGTCGAGGAGCACCCCCTGCGCACCCTCGAAGAGCACACGACGACCCGCGCGCAGCGCCTCGCGCAGGATGTCGCCGACGTCGGCGATCGCCGGCGCGAGGTAGGCTCCGGCGTCCGCGAGCTGCTCGGCGAGCGCGGCGGCATCGAGGTCGGTGCCGCTGCTGCCGAGGAGCGGCGCCTTCTCGGCCAGCAGGCGATCCAGCATGCCGCGCAGCTCCGACGGCGGACGCAGCAGGTCGCCCACGCGCAGCCCGGACCGGTAGGCGCGGTCGGCGTAGGCGGGGCCGATCCCGCGTCCGGTCGTGCCGATCCTGTTCTCGCCGCGCAGGCTCTCCATGGCGCGGTCGAGCGCCTGATGGACGGGGAGGATCAGCGGCGCCCGCTCGGACACCAGCAGGTTGCGGCCGAGTTCGACGGTCACGCCGCGTTCGCGCACGCGGGCGATCTCGCCGCGCAGGTGCACGGGATCGACCACCACGCCGTTGCCGATGGCGTTGACGACGCCGGGGTTGAGGATCCCCGATGGCACCAGATGCAGGACGAGCCGCTCGCCACGCCAGATCAGCGTGTGGCCCGCGTTGTGACCGCCCCCGTAGCGGACCACGAAGTCGGCCTCGCCGGCCAGGAGGTCGATGATCTTTCCCTTTCCTTCGTCACCCCAGAGGATGCCGGTGACACAGGTGGTGGGCATGGTGCGCAGAAAGCGGCGGAGCATACCGCGCACGCCTGGGGTTTCCGCTGCTCCGTTGCCGGTCCGATCCGCCCCCGAAGCTCCTGATCGGGGTTTCGGTTTGACCCGCGCAATGCAACTTTGCATTCTTCACACCCACTCAAGGAGGTTAGCAACCATGGAGAGCCCCCGGATCGACCTCGACTGCCTGCAAGACTTCTTCACCCGCGCCCTGCCGGGCGCGATCCGCCGCCTGGGCTGCTGGCAAGGCCTGCACCAGGAACGCCACGCGGATGTCATCGACGACATCCGCCAGGACATCGCCATCGACTACCTCACGCATCGCGATGCCACGCTCGCGCTCCCGCCGAGTGAACGGCACGAGCGATGGCTGCGGGTCATGGGGCGGAGCCACTACCGCATGCGGGGACGAACCAACTACCTCGCGATCGCAGAGCCGGCGCTGGATGCGCTGCCGGCGCCGGCGGTCGACGGGGTTGGCGAACTCGGCGACGACAACCTCCACTTCGCCGAGCAGATGTGCACGAGCGCGGTGCACCTGAAGAACGGTCGCATCAACGAGCGGCAGACGGCGAGGACCATCGGTGTCTCCGAGAACGAACTGCGCGTGCGGCAACAGCGCCTGATCGAGGAACTGGGGCTGGACGCGCAGACGGTGGCCTTCTGGCGCCAGCGCCTCGTCGAGGCACTGCTCGGCCTCGCCGCCGATGTCCTGCGCGACGGTGGCCACGTGGCCATCCACGCCGAGGCGCGCCGGCCCCGCCCCGATCCACGCGCGCGCCTGCGCCGCGTGCTCGCGATCAAGGCGCGCCTGCGCCACGTCCACCAGCCGCCGGAGCTGCGCCGCGTGCTGTGCCGGTACGGGGAGAAGCAACGGCATCAGCTCGATCCCGCCACCGCGCTGCTCGGAGCTGCGGAGCTGGCTCCCGGTCTGGCCGCGGTCCACCTGTGGCGCTTCGAGCTGTGCGTCGCGTGCCACGACGCGACGGGCGCGGCCAGGGCACTCCGCGCCGCGCGCCACTGCGGGCCGGATCCGGTCGCGCTGGTGTTGGCGCGCGCTCGCCTGCTCGAACTGCGCGGGCGCGAGGCCGCGGCGCGCCTGCTGCTGCACCGCGCGGTCGCGCGCCACCGGGCCGACCCGCGGCTCATGGTGTCGCTCGGCAACCTCACGCAGCAGTCGGATCCGATGGTGGTCGGCAGCCGTTGACTTCGCGTTCCTACTCGCGCCGCGGTGCGAACGGCGCGGCGACGGCGGCTCCCAGTTCGCGCTCGAGGTCGAGACTGCCCTCCGGCGCGGTCCAGAACGGGCTCCCCGTCAGCCCGAGCCGCAGCCATTGCACCTCGACCACGATCCCGACATGCCCGGCATCGAGACGGAACAGGCTCGCGCGCCGGCGCCCGGGAGGGTCCGGGTTCGCGAGCGGCACCCACGCGCTCTGCAGGCGGAAGCCCGCCTCGTCGCGCTCGACGACGCGACCGTAGTGGGCGCGGAACACGGCCTCGACCCGTGCGAATGCGTCGGGCAGGGACGGCACCGCGACCCGCTCCGGTGCGTAGGGCGGCACCGCGCAGCCACCGGGCAGCACGAAGGCACCGAGCAGCGCGAGGGCACCGGGCAGCGCGAGGGCACCGGGCAGCGCGCGCCTCATCTCGGCCCGAACCCGCCGCCGCCGGGTGTCTCGATGCGCACGACATCGCCGTCCTGCAGCGTGACCGAGCCCTTCGCCGCCAACGTGCGTCGGCGCCGACCGCGCTGCAGCTCGGCCCGCCCCGATGCGCCGTCGCCGCCGCCGGCACGACCGCGCGGCCGACGCTCGTGGCGCTCGGCGAACAGCGACATCGACACGCCGTCGGTGAGCACGCGCAGTTCCTTTGCGATCCCATCGCCGCCGCGCCAATGCCCCGCCCCACCCGAACCGCGCCGGACCGTGAGCGACTCGACGCGCAGCGGCAGGGTCGCTTCGAGTTCCTCGATCGGCGTGTTGCGGGTGTTGGTCATGTGGGTCTGCACCGCGGACGTGCCCGCGGCGTCCGCGAGCGCACCCGCGCCGCCCGGCAGCGTCTCGTAGAAGGCGAACTCGCGGCCGTCGCCGGTCGTGCCCCCGACCGCGAGGTTGGTCATCGTGCCCGCGGAGTCGGCGGGGATGCGGTCGGGCACCGCCCGCGCCAGCGCCCGCAGCACGACGTCGACCAGGCGCTGGCTGGTCTCGACGTTGCCACCCGCCACCGGCGCCGGCCGGCGCGGATCGAGGAGCGAGCCGGGTTGCGTGTGCACGCGCAGCATGCGGAACAACCCGTCGTTGGTGGGCAGCCGACCCGGGCTGATGGCGCGCAGGCCGTACGCACACGCCGCGAGCACGACGCTGCGGTTGGTGTTCACCCCGCCGCGCGCCTGCGGCGCCGTCCCCGCGAAGTCGAACTCGGCGCGGCTCGCCGACAGGTGCAGTGCGAGCGCGATGCGCAGCGGACCCGCCCCGGTGCCGTCGCTCTCCAGCCAACCCTCCGCCACGAACCGACCCCGCGGCAGCCCGCGCAGCAGGCCGCGCGTCAACGCCTCGCTGTAGTCGAGGAGGTGCCCGCAGTAGCGCTGCACGTGCGCGAGCCCCGCCTCGCCGACGATCTGCAGCAGGCGCGCCTCGGCGCGCAGCACGCTCGCCTCCTGCGCCTGCAGGTCGACGGCGCGCTCCTCGGCGCCGCGCACGTTCGCGCGCAGCAGGCGCACGACGTCCTGGCACGGCTCACCGCGCGCACGCAGCTTGACCGGCGGAATCACGAGGCCCTCGGCGTGCAGGTCGTGCGCCACCCCCATCGATCCCGGTTGCGCGCCGCCGACGTCGGCGTGGTGCGCGCGGTTGACGGCGAAGAACGTCGGCCTGCGCGCGCGCCCGACGAAGATCGGGCGCACCATCGTGATGTCGGGGAGATGTGTGCCGCCGGCGTACGGATCGTTGAGCACGACCACGTCGCCGGGCGCGAGTTGGCAGGCGGCGCGCACCGCGACGACCGAGTCGGCGGCGCTGCCCAGGTGCACGGGGATGTGCGCCGCCTGCGCCAGCAGGCGACCTTCGCCGTCGTAGAGCGCGCAGGAGAAGTCGAGCCGCTCGCGGATGTTGGGACTCACGGCACTGGCGCGGAGCACGGCGCCGCTCTCTTCGCACACCGCGGCGAGCCGCTGGTGGAAGACCTCGAGGGCGATGGGATCGGGCCGCATGCGGCGGGAAGGATACGGCCGCGCGCGCGCCAGCCAGCACGCTTGCTGGCCCATGGCGATGCTGCTATGCATTTTTCATGAGCCGCACTGACGCCCCCCAGGACGATCACTGCGCGGCGGGCAAGCCCGAGGAGCCGCCGCGCCAACCACCCCGCAAGCGCGCGACACGCCACGACACCGACCCACCACCACCGCCGCCCCCGGACCCGCGCTGGAAGACGGTGACGGATCCGCCCCGGGTGTGAGGCAGAGCCGTGCTGACCCAACGCGCGCGGCTCGCGCTCAGCGCTTCGCCGCGACCGTCGAGCGCAACTGCGCCTCGACCATCTTGCCGAGCTCGTCCGTGCCGTAGCGGCCGGCCTGCAGGCTCACGACCTTGCCGGAGCGCAGCAACATCGCCACCGCGTCCTCGACCGCCTTGCTCGCCTCGCGCTCACCCACGTGATCGAGCAGCATCGACACGGCCATGATCGTCGCCAGCGGGTTGGCCTTGTTCTGGCCGCGGTACTTGGGCGCCGAGCCGTGGATCGGCTCGAACATCGAGACCTTGCCCGGATGGATGTTGCCCGACGCAGCCACGCCCATCCCGCCTTGGATCATCGCGCCGAGGTCCGTGATGATGTCGCCGAACAGGTTCGGGGTGACCGCGACGTCGAACCACTCCGGGTTCTTGACCATCCACATGCACGCCGCGTCGATGTAGGCGTGGTCGGTCTTGATCTGGGGGTACTCCGTGGCGACCTCCGCGAAGGTGCGCGTCCAGATGTCCTGCGCGCGCACGGCGTTGGCCTTGTCGATCAGCGTCACCTGCGCCTTGTCGGCGCCCGGCTTGGGTCCGCGCTTGCGCGCCAGCTCGAACGCGTAGCGGATGATCCGCTCGGTGCCCTTGCGCGAGTAGATCATGATCTGGTTGGCGACCTCGTCGGGCGTCCCCTTCTTCAGGAAGCCGTAGATCCCGGCGTACGCGTCCTCCGTGTTCTCCCGGAAGATCACCATGTCGATGTGCTCGGGCTTCTTGTCCTTCAGCGGGCAGAGGTCGGCATGGAAGAGCTTGATCGGACGCAGGTTCACGAACAGGTCGAGCTTGAAGCGCAGCCCCGCGATGATCGCGAACTCGAGCTTGCCGACCTCGATGCGCGGGTCGCCGATCGCGCCGAGCAGCACGGCGTGCATCTGGCGCAGGCGGTCGAAGGCCGCGTCCGGCATCGTCTCACCGGTCTTCAGGAAGTGATCGGCGCCGTAGGGGAGCGCGTCGCGCTTCGTCTTGAAGCCGAAGATCTCCTCGGCCGCGGTGAGAACGCGAAGTCCTTCGCGCACGACCTCCTCGCCGATGCCGTCGCCGGGGAGGACCGCGATGTCGTAGACCTTGCTCATGGTGCTGGGCTTGGAAAAAGGGCGGCACAGTATGGAGCCGGCGCGGCGCGGTGCAACGACGGGCTGCAAGGGCCGCGGGTGCTCGCGCCGCGCGCAAGACCGGCGAGGCCCGCAGATCTCGCAGCGCCCGCCGTGTTTCCGCCGGCAGGGATGCGCCTTGACCGGGGGCGGTCGGAGGGCATGACTGGTCGCCATGCGTCGTGAACCTGCCGCCCAACCACCGCCACGCGGCCAGGCCGGCGAACCGGCGGCGGACGCGGCCTCCCCGGCGGCATGGACCGCGGCGCTGGCCGTTCGCACCGGCCGCAAGATCGAGGTCGGATTCGGACGCTCGCGCAGCCGTCCGGTGGTCCTCAGTCGGCGCGGCGACGCGTGGCGCCTGCGCCTGCACGCATTCTTCGCCCGCGCCTGCGCCGACGTGGTCGACGCCGTCGCAACGTGGATCGTCCGCGGGCGGATGGACGGCGACGCGACCCGGCGGCTCGACGCCTTCATCGCGGCGCAGCTCGACGAACTCGCCCCGGCGGCGCGCGCCGCGGCCGTGCGCGCGGCGAGCGCCACGGGCACGCACCACGACCTCGCCGCGCTGGCGGCAGACCTGCGCGCCGAGCCTGCGCTGCGCGACCTCGACGCGTGGCCGACCCTGACCTGGGCGCGCCGCGGCCCGCGGCCACGCCGCTCGCTCCAACTCGGCCTGTACGTCCACGAGACGCACACCATCCGCATCCACCCCGTCCTCGATCGAGCCGATGTCCCGGCGTGGTTCGTGCGCGCCATCCTGTTCCACGAACTGCTGCACGCGGCGCTGCCCCCGCGCATGGAGGCCAGCGGCCGATGGCGCAAGCACGACGCGGAGTTCCGCGCGCGCGAACGCGCGTATGCCGACCACGCCCGCGCCGAAACCTGGCTCGCCGCCAACCTCGGCCGGCTCCTGAAGCTGGCGCGGCAGCGCCCGCCGCACACCGGATGAACGCCCCCATCGCGCGCGCGTTCTACGCGCGCAGCGCCCTGGCCGTCGCCCGCGACCTGCTCGGCATGGTCCTCGTCCACGCGACGCCGGATGGACCGCGCGCGGGCGTGATCGTCGAGACCGAGGCCTACGCCGGTGAGCGCGACCTCGCCTCGCACGCGAGCAAGGGCCGCACCGCGCGCACCGACGTGATGTTCGGGCCACCCGGACACGCGTACGTCTACCTGATCTACGGCATGCACCACTGCGTGAACGCCGTGTGCGCGCCGGAGGGTCGGGCTGCGGCCGTGCTGATCCGCGCCGTCGAACCCGTGACCGGCATCGAGCCAGGCACGCGCACCGACGGTCCGGGCCGGCTCACCCGCGCGCTCGGCATCGTGCGCGAGGAACACAACCGGATCGATCTGTGCGGCGACCGCCTCTTCGTCGTCGCCGGCACACCGTTCCCCGCGCGTCGGATCGAACGCACGCCGCGGATCGGCGTGGACTACGCGGGCATCTGGGCGAGCAAGCCGTACCGCTTCGCAGTGCGCGACCACCCCTGCGTCAGCCGGATCCGGCGAACCCCGTTACGTTGAAGGCCCGCGCGGCTAGTGCATCCGCCCCGCGCCTATCCCCGCACGCAACCACGATGATCGACTGTCGTCCCATGGCCAGCGCCGTCCTGGCCTTCCTCCCCCTCCCCCTCGCTGCGCAGGGCTTCGCCTGCGACTTCGAACCGACGGTGGCGGAGGTGATCCTCAACACCGACTTCACGCAGATCACGCCGCGCAACTGCCTCCCGGTGAACGTGGCCGGCGGCGTGTTCACCTTCCGCAGCGTGCGCATCCCGGTGGGCGTCACCGTGCGCGGCCAGGGCAGCCGGCCGATGATCTGGATCGTCGCCGGCGACTTCATCGTGGAAGGCACCCTCGACCTCCGTGGCGGCAACGGCGCGCGCGTGGACACGCTCAACAGCGCCAACTTCCCCGCGCCCGGCGGCGTCGGGACCTGCAGCGGCGGACGCGGCGGGGCCGGCAGCCCGAGCACGACCGGCACGAGCCCCACCGGCGCGACCGGGTTCGGCTCCGGCGACGTCTCCCCCACCGGCGGACAGGGCGGGCTCGCCTCGTGCAACGCGGCCGGCACCTGCAGCCGCGGCAGCGGCGGGGGCGGCGGCGCATTCGGCACCATCGGCGACCCCTACTACAAGCTGCTCGGCAGCGCGACCAGCCTCGTGCAGCAGCTCGGGCGCGGGGGGCTCGGCTGCGGCTCGCGCCTGCTGGCGGGCGGCTCGCCGGGCACCTCGATCCTCATCGACAGCCGGGCGGACAACGACTTCTTCGGCGTCGGCGTCGACGTCAACCGCCGCGTGTTCGTGGCGGGTGAATTGGCGTGGCCCATCGGAGGCGCGGGAGGCGGCGGTGGCGGCGACGACGCGCTGATGTGCTCCGGCAACCCCAACTGGATCAACGACGCCAAGGGTGGTGGCGGCGGTGGCGGCGGTGGCGCGCTGGTGATGTTCGCGCTCGGCCGCGTGGTCATCGCACCGACCGGCCACATCACCTGCGACGGTGGGCACGGCGGCGGCGGCGAGCAGGCGGGCAGCAACAACAAGGGCGGCGGCGGCGGTGGCGGCTCCGGCGGCATGGTCATGATCTACACGCGCCAGCAGATCGACCTGCACGTGCACGGCGAGACCTACGCGAACAACGACTTCGACTTCGCGATCTCCGCCGACGGCGGCGTGGGGAAGCAGGGTCTGTTCGCCGGCCTGCCCATCGATGCGAAGTACCCGGTGCCGGCGCGGCAGGCCTTCGACCTGTACGGCGCGGGCGGCATGGGTGGGCTGGGCGTCGTGCAGTTCACGGCACCGCCCGGCCTGAACGCCGACAACACCAACACCGTGCTCGACGACAACGTGCGCGTGCTGCGCAACGGGGTGCCGCTGCAGGGCGGCGAGAAGCAACGCTTCCTCGCCTGGCGCGGGTTCCAGGATCAGGCCGGGGTGTGGGTCGACGACAACGGCGTGCCGACCAACATCGGCGACCGCGAAGGCGACATCCGGCCGGCCCCGCGGCTGCTGCCGGTGTGGTGAGCCGCTCGCGGGCTCACCCGTAGCCGTCGCGCGCCACCTCCTCGATCACGACGAGCGCGTTCCACGCCGCGTGCAGGACGATGCCGGGGATGAGGCTGCGCGTGCGCAGGCGCAGCCAGCCCAGCGCGAGCCCCATCACGAAGTGGCTCGGCAGCATCGGGAAGCTGCAGTGCAGGATGGAGAACAACGCCGCCTGCAGGATGTTGGCGTCGCGCGGTGCCATCAGCGCCTGCAGGCGCTCGAGGATGTAGCCGCGGAAGGCAAACTCCTCGAGCAGCGGCGGCGAGATCGCGATGAGCGCGAACGCGCTCCACAGCGGCCAGCCCTGCTCGCGGTAGTCCTCGAGCATCGCGAGCTCTTCGAACATCAGCCGCGCGAACGCCATGTAGCCCCACATGAACACGTAGGCCGCCACCAGCAGCCCGCCCGTCCACGCCCAGTCGACTCCGCGCGTGGCGTCGGCGCGCAGCAGCGGGGCGAGCGGGCCGCGGATCCGCCACGCGCACGCGCCGACGACGATCGCATCCAACAGCACGACCACGACCTCCGCCCAGGGACTGACCTCGCCGTACACCGTCGCGATCGCGAGCGCCACGTTGCTGCCGAGCAGGAACACGTAGAGCAGGAGCACGCCGCGCAGGACCGACCAGGAGTCGCGTGGACTCGGCGTCCGGCGCAGGCGGGGCAGATCGAGCGGTCGCAGGACCGCCGGCGGTGGCACCGCCTCGGCGACGCCGGCCTCATCAGCGCGGGTTTCGACGGTGGGTGTCGTTTCCGAGCGGGGGCTCGCGGATTCGGAAGGCCCGACTTCGCCGGACGATGTCACGCGGGCGACTCGGCCGCGGCGCGCTCCGCGTCGCGCTGCGCCAGCGCCGCCTTGAGCCCACCGACGAGGCCCGCGATGAAGAGGGCCTTGAGGACGATGCCGCGCGGCAGCGTGCTCGGATCGACGACCGCCGCGACCGCGTGCACCGTGACGAAGAGGAGCAGCGCCGTCACCATCGCCGGCACCGCCGCGCGTCGGGCCCAGAAGTAGAGCCCCAGGAACACGGCGCCGAGTCCGATCGGCACCACGTAGCCCTGGATCCGTTCACGCTCGACCTGCGCCCGGAGGTCGGCGACCACGTGCTCCTCCCCTTCGACCTCGACCGTCTCCGTGGCCTCGAACTGTTCGAGATGGTCGAGAGCCTGATCGCAGTCGCTGGCGTTCTTCACCCCGAACCCGACGCCGAACAGGATCTGCACGATCGCGATCACGAGGATCCAGACCGCCGCCGAGGCGACCTTCTTGGCGCGAGCGCGCGCGGCGTACTTGCCGCTCGGCCGGCGGCCTGGCGGACGCGCCGGTTGCCCGGCTGCGGGAGACTCCGAGGCGGGAGGCTCGGGGGTTGGGGACTCCTCCGCTTCGTGCGATCCGACCATGCGCAGAGCGTGCCGGCACCGCCGCACAGCGTCAATGCAGTCGCAGTCGGACGCCCTACAGCTCGTCGGGGCCGCCGATCCGGCCGAGGAACGCGGACGCCACCACCACCGGCGGGCTCGCGAGGTACACCTGTCCCGGGCCCGAACGGCCGGGGAAGTTGCGGTTGATCGCCGACACCGTCACCTGGTCGGGCTTGTCCGACACCCCCGGCCCGGCCTTGATGCAGGCGCCGCAGCTCGGGTCGATGAGCCGGATGCCGGCGCGTTCGAACAGCTCGATGTAGCCCATCGTCTCGGCATACGCGCGGATCTTCTGCGAGCCGAACTGGAGGAAGCACTGCACGCCCGGGGCCAGCGTCCGCCCCTTCGCCTGCGCCTTGCGCACGGTCGCCGCGTACAGGTCCATGTCCGCCTTCTTGCCGCCCGTGCACGAGCCGCCGTAGGCGATGTCGATGCGCAGGTCCTTGGCGAGTGTGCGCAGCGGCACGCCGTTGCGCGGATCGCCCGGCGTCGCCACCGTCGGTTCGATGGTGGCGAGGTCGACCTCGAAGGTCTTGCAGTAGGTCGCGTCTTGATCGGCGCGCAGCACGCCCTTGGCGAGATCGGCGCGGCTCGCCCCGCGCATCTCCACCAGGTAGTCGAGCACCGCGTCATCGGCCTCGGCGATGCCGGTGAACCCGCCGGCCTCGACCGCCATGTTGGTGAGCGTCGCGCGTTCGTCGAGCGCCATGCCCGAAAGCCCCGGCCCGCCGAACTCCAGCACCTTGCCGATGCCGGCGCCGGTCTTGAAGAACGCATCGCTCAGCAGCGTGAGCATCACGTCCTTCGCGGTCACGCCATCGCGCAGCCGGCCGCGCAGGTTCACGCGCGCCGTCTCCGGCACCCGCACGCGCACGTCCTTGGTGAACCACGCGTTCGCCATGTCGGTCGAGCCGACCCCGAACGCGAAGCACCCCAGCACCCCCGCCATGCAGGTGTGCGAGTCGGTGCCGATCACGAGCTGCCCCGGCAGCGCGATCTCCTCGATCACGATGTTGTGGCAGATGCCCACGCTGCCCACGAGCTTGCCGCCGCGGTGCACCTCACCGTAGAGCTTGACGCCCTGCGTCTGCGTGAAGCGCTCCTGCACGGTGGCGAGGCTGCCGGCCTGTTCGCGCAGGCCCATCTTCACGTGCGCCTCCGGCATGATCTGGTCGAGGAACGTGAGGTGGTCGCGGAACGCGAACACCGACGCCGGGTCGGTCACCTTGGCTCCGTCCCCAAGCCCCATCTTGAACAGCGCCTCCGCCATCGGCGTCACGTACTCGTGGCTGAAGCGCACGTCGGTGCGCACGAACAGCGCGTCGCCCGGCGCCACCGCGGGCACGCCGAGCCGCCCGGTCCTGGCATCCGCGATCGCGCGCGTCGCGATGATCTTCTCGCACAGCGTCATCGGCCGCTTCGCCGTGGCCACCGCCGGCACCGCCACCTTCCCGGCGAGCCGCGCCTGGTTGTAGGCGAACAGTCCGCCGTGCTCGACGATCGACGCCGAGATGGGATCGAGCCCCTTGGTGAACTCACCGATCGGGATCGCCTCGCCGCGCTCGATGCGCGCGATCAGCCCGAAGTCGGTCGACGTCAGCAGCCCGATGTTCTGGCAGTTCTGGCCGTAGATCTTCTCGATGTTCTTCGCGATCACCAGGCGCACGCCCGCCTTCAGCTCGCTGAACGGCGCCGTCTCGCGGCTGCTGCCGCAGCCCTTGCTGAGCCCGCTCACGATCACGCCGAAGCCGCCGTTCTTGATCGCGTCCTTCTTCACGTTGCCGCCGCGCAGCCCCACGAGGCAGTAGCGTGCCAGCGTCTCGTCGTAGTAGTAGCAGACCCAGCCCGGCGTCAGTTCGTCGGTGGAGATGTTGTCGATGAGCTTGCGCCCCGGGTCGAAGGCGAGGTCCTTGCCTTCGTAGAGCTGCTGCTTCAGGAGGTCCTGGTCTTCCGTGAGGTGGAGGACGCGGCCGTCGATCCGGATCTGCTTGCCCATCGTCGCCTCAGACCCGCTCCACGATCATCGCGATGCCCTGGCCGCCGCCGATGCAGGCGCTGGCGCAGCCCAACGTCTTCTTGGCGTCGTGCAGCTCGCGCACCAGCGTCAGCAGCAGGCGCGTGCCGGTCGCCCCCAGCGGGTGACCCAGCGCGATCGCGCCGCCGTTCACGTTCACCTTGTTGCGGTCGAGGCCCAGCTCGCGCTCGCAGCCGAGGTACTGCGCGCTGAACGCCTCGTTGATCTCGAACAGGTCGATGTCGTTGATGGCCAGCTCCGCCTTCGCCAACGCCTGGCGGATGCTCGGCACCGGCCCCATCCCCATCACCGACGGCTCGACGCCGGCGAGGCCCCAGCTCTTGATCCGCACCTTGGGCTTCAAGCCGAGCGCCTTGGCCCGCGCCGCCGTGCACACGACCAGCGCCGCTGCCCCATCGACGATGCCCGACGCGTTGCCCGCGGTCACCGTGCCGTCCTTGCCGAACGCCGCCGACAGCTTGCTCAGCGCCTCGATCGACGTGTCGGGCTTGATGTGGTCGTCGCTGTTCACCACGACCTCCTTGCGCCCCTGCTTGACGGTCACCGGCACGATCTCGGCGCCGAACTTGCCCGCCTTGACGGCTGCGGCGCCGAGCTGGTGCGAGCGCAGCGCGTACTCGTCCTGCGCCTGGCGCGAGATCTCGTACTTCTTCGCCACGTTCTCCGCGGTCTGCGCCATGAAGAAGCCGCAGAACGGATCCTTCAGCGCCTCGAACAGCAGGTCCTGCAGCGGCGGTGGGCTGCCGAAGCGGACGCCCCCGCGCATCCCCGGCACCACGTGCGGCGCCTGGCTCATGCTCTCCATCCCGCCCGCGAGGCACAGCTCCGCCTCACCGGCGAGGATCGCGTGGCAGGCCGAGATCACCGACTGGATGCCGCTGCCGCACAGGCGGTTGACGGTGAGCGCCGGCCGGTCGACGGGCACGCCGGCCTTCAGACCCACGTGCCGCGCGCCGTAGATCGCGTCGTTGCTGGTCTGCAGCGCGTTGCCCATGAAGACCTGGTCGACCGCGTCGGCCTTCACCCCGCTGCGCTCGAGCGCGGCCTTGGCGGCGATCGCGCCGAGTTCGATGGCCGACAGGTCCTTGAAGAGGCCGAAGCCCGGAGTGCCGACGTACTCGGCCATGGCGGTGCGCGCACCGCCGACGATCACGATCTCACGCTGCATCGGCGAAGTGTCGGTCGGCGCCGGGTGACGGGCAAGAGCGAGGGTCGCGGAGTCCGCGCGCGGTCGACCTTGCGCGCGTTCCTTGACCTGGGCGCCCCACCCACCCACCATGGCATGGCGCGAACTCGCGGGTCGACCGTGCCGCCGCGCCGGTCTCATGCCGCCGACCCCACACGACCCCAATCCCGCTCCCCAGCCGCCGAGCCCGCCGACGGAGGTGTCGCGCCCGCGCCGGCCCGCGTCGGACATCGTGAGCCGGCTGGCCAGCCGCCGCGACGCCACGCCGGGCGCGGGCAGCGAGCCGGGCACCCCCTCGACGCCGCGCTATCGCCTCGATGGCGAGATCGCGCGCGGCGGGATGGGGGCGATCATGAAGGTCTGGGACACCGACCTGCGCCGGGCGCTCGCGATGAAGGTGATCCTCGGCGGCGCCGAGCCGGCGCCCGACGGCTCGACGCCCGACATGCGCCTCGATCGCTTCCTGGAAGAGGCGCAGATCACCGGCCAGCTCGATCACCCCGGCGTGGTGCCGGTGCACGAACTCGGCGTCGACGGCGACGGCCGCGCGTACTTCACGATGCGCCTGGTGCGCGGTCGCGAGTTCTCGACGGTGATCGCGCTGGCCCGCGACGGGCGCGAGGGCTGGACCCGCACGCGCGCCCTCGACGCGCTCCTGCGCGTGTGCGAGACGATGGCCTACGCGCACGCCAAGAGCGTCGTGCACCGCGACCTCAAGCCCGAGAACGTGATGGTCGGCCAGTTCGGCGAGACCTACGTGATGGACTGGGGCCTCGCGCGCGTGCTCGGGCAGCCCGACACGGAGGCGCAGCGCAAGCGCATCCTCGGGGTCAGCTCGGTGTCGGTCGTGCACATCGCGCGGCGCGACGGTGACAGCGACGGCTCGGCGATGACGGAGGAGGGCGCGATCATGGGCACGCCCTTCTACATGCCCCCGGAGCAGGCCGCCGGCGAGCTCGAGAACATCGGACCGCAGTCGGACGTGTACGCGGCGGGCGCGATGCTCTACCACCTGCTCACCGGCAAGCGGCCGTACGACGAACTGCGCGGTCAGTCGTCGCTTGCCGTCGTGCGCGCCGTGCTCGCGGGCCCGCCCATCGACCTGCACCAGCTCGACAAGACGATCCCCCCCGAACTCGGCGCCATCTGCCAGCGCGCGATGGCCCGCGCCGTGACCGACCGCTACCCGGACATGATCGAGATGGCCGCCGACCTGCGCGCCTTCCTCGAGTCGCGGGTGGTGAAGGCATACAAGACCGGGGCGCTGGTCGAGTTCCGCAAGTGGATCACGCGCAACCGCGCGGCGTCGGCGGCGCTCGCGGCGTTGCTGGTCGTGGCCCTGGTCGGACTCGCGGCGTTCGGCTGGCAGCAACGCGAGAAGGCCGCCGCGATCGCCACCCAGCAGCAACTGACCCAGGACGCCCGCGACTCCGCGCTGCGCAACCTCGCCCTCGCACGGCAGCAGGCCTACGTCGCCAACGTCACCGCGGCGAACGCGAGCCTCGCGGCGGGCGAGATCCTCGAAGCCAAGCGGCATCTGGCCGAGTGCACCCCCGAACTGCGCGGCTTCGAATGGCGCCACCTGTCCCTGCGCGCCGATTCGAGCCTGTTCGCGTTCCCCGGCCACACCGCCGCCGTCACCGACCTGGCCTTCGATCCCCGCGGCACCCGCGTCGTGTCGGGCGCGGACGACGGCACGGTGCGGATCTGGGATCTCCCGACCAGGACCGCGGCGCACGTCCTCGACACCGACAGCGGCGAGAGCGGCGGCGGCGGCGGAGCCGTCGCCTTCCTCGCGGACGGCGCCCAGGTCGCCTCGTTCGGCCGCCGGCGCAACGCGCGCATCCAGACGTGGAACGCCAGCACCGGCGACCTCGCCAGCCGCCTGCCGCTCGAGTCGACCGCGGTGTACGCGCTGGCCATCGCGCCCGACGGCGCGAGGGCGGCCCTGGGCGCCCCCGACTCCACCATCCACATCGTCGACGCGAGGTCCGGCGCGGTCACCGGCCGCCTCGTCGGACATGGCGCGACGGTGCGCGCGCTCGCGTTCGCCGCCGATGGCAGGCTTCTCGCGTCGGGCTCCGAGGATCGCACGGTCAGGGTCTGGAGCCTCGACGCGGCACGGCTGCTCGCGACCTCGCAACCCTGCGCGCACACCGTACACGCGACCGCCTTCGCACCGGATGGCACGGAGGTCGTCGCCGGACTCGAGGATGGCACCATCCTGCGCCTGCTCGCCGCGGACGGCTCGCAACGGGGTCGGATGGCGGGCCATTCGGGCGCGGTGTATGCGCTGGCGTACGGCGCATCCGGTCGCCGCCTGGCGTCGGCATCCTTCGACAAGACCGTGCGGCAATGGGACCCCGCGCGCGACGAACCGATCGCGGTCCTCCTCGGCCACGATCACCCGGTGCGTAGCGTCGCGTGGAGTGCGGACGGCACGCGGATCGCGTCCGGCAGCGAGGACGCCACGATCCGCATCTGGGACGCGAGCCGCCCCGGCGCGATCGTGGTGCACGCCGGTGCCGACGAGGACCTCACGGCCGTCGCGTTCCCCGGCGGTGATCGCATCGTCGTCGGCGGATCGTGGCCGGGCACCATCGAACTCGTCGCCGCCAGCACCGGGGCCACGATCGCCAAGGTCGAGGGGCCGCAGGACACGGTGGCGGCGCTGGCGAGTGCGCCGCAGGGCGACGGGTTCGCCGTCGGCTACAAGGACGAGTGCAGCGTGCGCGTGTTCGACCCCGCGACCGGAGCGCTCGGCGAGCCCTGCCTCGGCCACGAGGCGTCGGTGACTGCGATCGCCTACCGCCGCGACGGCAAGCGACTGGCCTCGGCATCGGACGACAAGACCGTGCGCATCTGGGACATCGCCACCCGCACGATGGTCGGCATGCCGTTGCCGCACGCGGCGCCGGTCTCGCACGTGGCGTTCGCCCGCGACGACAACCGCCTCGCCACCTGCGCCCGCGATGGCTCGGCGCGCGTGTTCGACGCCGACACCGGCGCCGTGCTCACCACCATCGCCGGGCGCGGCATCCCGTTGCGCGCCCTCGCCTTCAGCCCCGACGGCACGCGACTCGCGCTGGGCGACGCCCAGGGTCGCGTGCACCTGGTCGACGCCGGCTCCGGCGCCGAGATCACCACGCTGGTCGGGCACGACCAGGAGATCACGGCGCTCGCGTTCGCGCCCGACGGCACGCGCCTCGCCACCGGCGCGGACGACGCGACGGTGCGCGTGTGGGACGTCGCGGCCGGCCGGCTGCTGCTCACCCTGCGCGGGCACCGGGCGCCGGTCACGGGGGTGGCCTTCAGCGGTGATGGCGACCGGCTCGCGTCGACCTCGCAGGACAACTCGCTGCGCGTGTGGCGGGCAGGACCATCGAGCAGCGGGCCATCGAGCAGCGGGCCATCGAGCAGCGGGCCATTGGGCGCCACGAAGTAGCGGTCAGCTTCCGGGCGGCTCGGAGCCCTTCGCCGCGGGCGCCGGCTTGGCCGCCGCCGGTACGGTGAGCGGATAGCCCTCGTCGCCGGGACGCTTGCCGTCGATCGTCAGCACCCGCACGCCGTCGGGCACCTCGGTCGAGAGCACCACCGAGAACGCTCCCTCCGAGTCGCGCACGCGCGCGCCGGCCGCGGCGGCGGTCGGCACCGTGGTCGGCTCGGCAGGGATCTCGCCGCGGAAGTTGCGACCTCGCCAGTACTTGGCCAGCTCCCCACGCGACATGTTGTAGACCTTGGTTAGCAGGATCTGCGACTCGGTGGGACTGACGCGCAGGTAGAGGGTCGCGCGCTGGCCGTTGCTCCAGAACTGCAGCTCGAGCTTCAGGTGCGCGCAGACCTCCGCGAAGGTCAGGCCGGTCGTGGGGTTCTTGGGATTGACGATGATCGCCAGCGCCGCGGGCGCTGCGGTGGCCTGGGAGTCCGCCGCCGACTGGGCAGGCTTCTCCGATTGGACAGGCTTCTCCGACTGGACAGGCTTCTCCGGTTTCGCCGGCGGCTTCTCGGTGCCGGTGGGCGGCGAGGTCCCGCCCTGGCCGGACAACACGCCGCCACACAGGAGGCCGGCAAGCGCAGCCGCCAGCAAACGGGACGCCACGCCGATGGACTGCATCTCGTTCATCAGAACACCCAGGCGATCTGCAGACCGCCGGACACGGAATCGACATCCTGCACCCCGCCGCCACCACGCTGCTGGCCACGCGCCAACCCGACCTCGAACTTCACGGCCAGGTTCTCCGTCGCGTCGTAGCGCACGCCGAGCACACCGCGCTCGGCGTCGAGATCGCGGTCGAGGGACACGTAGAACGGATCCCCCATGTCCATGGTGCGATAGTCGAAGCGGCCGAACGGGGTGAAGGCCCCGGCGCGCCAATCGAGTTGCAGGTATCCGGAGTGGTGGTGCGTCGTCGCGCGCGTGGCACGGACGTCGTGGTCGATCACCGCGTACTCGCCGATCACGTCGAAGTCGCCGAGCCGGTAGTTGATGGACCCGGAGTACACGCGCTCCGCGATCGAGCGCGACCTGCCCGGCACGGTCGAGGTCGGACTCGCCGGGATGTCGTCGAAGGTGCACGCGAGCCCGATGCGCAGGCCGGGCACGCAGGTCGGCTGGATGGCGATCCCGGCGTCGATCTTCTTGCCGTTGTCGCGGTCGTAGCTGCGCTGCTTGTCCGTCGCCTCCAGGCCGCGGCCGTTGGATCCCGCCAGGAACCAGTCGAGGCCGCCGACGCCGGGCTGCAGATGGCCGCCGAGTTCGACTCCGGTCGCGTGCATCGCGATGATCCCGCCGTCGCCCTCGAACGCCGCCGTGTACGGGCGCGTGATCGACGTCTCGAGCCAATGCCCATGATGGTAGAGCTGGTTCCACCGCGACACCGGGGAGTGCTCGGTGCCGACCTTCACGTACAGCAGGTCGCTCACGGTCCACATCGCCCAGAGGCGCTCCTGATCCACGGCGATCGCGTCGCTGCTGCCACGCTTCGCGAGCACGCTCTCCGACAACACGCGGAAGCGATCGCCGAGCTGCACGTTGGCGAAGAAGTCGACGGAACCGAGGAGGAAGCCGCCCTCCGCGTGCCCGGGATCCTCCGGGTTGTCGTAGGCGAAGCCGACGTCGCCGAACACGTTGAACGTCGCGGTCACCTCGCCGAAGCGCGCGATCATGCCACCCGCGTCGCCGCCGCCGGCCTCGAGTTCCGTCACCCGCGCCTCCAGGGCCTCGTTGCGACGCACGAGGTCGTCGATCTGCGCCTGCACGCCGCGCGCAGGGGCGTCCTGCGCACGCGGTGCGTCCAAGGCAGTGCCGACCACGAAGCACCCGATCCACAGCCAGCGAGGGGCCCGATCCGAACGCACGCGCATCGAGGCATTGTTTCGCCGACGGAGCTCCCCACCAACCTTCGTGCGGTGAATCACAGGATCTTTCCGGCGGCCGCCAGAATCGCCCGCAGCGCGGGTCCGCTCACCCACGCCGGATCGTGGAAGCGCTGCCCCCACTCGACCGCGGTCACGTTCCGATACTCGTGCAGGGTCTCGTCGGCCACGAAGCGCAGGCGCTTGCGCAGCGACGCTCGCAGGGTCGGATCGGCGCCGTGCGCGAGCAGCAGCCGCGCGAACCCATCGTCGCGCCGGCGTCCCACGCGATACGGCTGCGACACCACGCACCCGAACAGGGCGGTGTGGCCGCCGAATCCGTCGGCGTCGATCGCCGCGCGCGCGTTGGCGTCCGCGCCGTGGTCGAGCAACCAGCGCGCGAGGTCGAGTTCATCGAAGTCGACACAGAGATGCAGCAGGGTCGTGCCCTGGAGCGGCGTGCCGTGCAGCGCCAGCGACTCGTCGGCGTCGCAGCCCAGCTCCGGCGGATAGATCTCGCGGTGCGAGAAGGTTCGCGCGAGCACACCGGGGTCGCGCCGCACGTGCGCCGTCAGCAGGTCGACGCGCCCGCGATGCACCGCCATCGGCGGCGTGTCCGGCAGCGCGACGCCGTGCGCCGCGAACAACTCGAGGCAGCGATGCTTGCCTGCCGGGTCGCGGCAGTACGTCTGCAGCACCATCGCCACCGGCGCGAGACGATTCCCCTGCGCGTCGCCGAGCGTCGCGCCGTGCTCCAGCAGGAACGCCATCCCGTCGCCGTCCTGCGTCTCCGCCGGCCCCATCACCGCGTCCGCGGCCGGCCGCGCCCCCATCGCCCAGAGCTGCCGCGCCGTGTCGATCTGTCCCTGCAGGCAGGCGCGGTCGAAGGCGAACTGCAGGTCTTCGGCGCCCAACTCGCGCAGCATGGCGACGATCGCCTGCCGGCCGAGGTTGGCGGCGTACGACATCGGCGGCCCCCAGTTGCCCTTCACCCCGCGCGCGTCTTCGTGCAGGAGGCGCGGGTGCGCGCGCACGAGGTCGCGCAACGCACGCGCGTCGTCGCGCCAGATCGCGTCGGTCACCTTGCAGGCGAGCACGAGGCGTGGCCAGTTCGACAGCCCGTAGGCGCGCGCGAGCGCGAACTGCGCGTCGGCGAGCTTGCTGCCCGCGGGCGTGACGGCCGGCGCGTACCGCGCCAGCTCCGCGAGGGCATCCGGCTCGCCGCGGCGGACCGCGCGCAGCAGATCCTTCGCCTGGTGCCGCAGTTGTTCGAGATCGGGACGGACAGGCAGGTGACGTTCGGTCATGACAACCTCCTTTGGTTGCTCCCGAGGTCCGCTTGCGTCGGGCGAAGAAAGGAGGCGCACACGAACAGTCGTCGGCGTCTTCGCTCCAGGTGGACTCGGTCCTGTCCGCGGACGGGCGGCGCCCTGGCGCGCCGACGCCAGCATAGCGAGCGGCTCCGCGCGGCTCGAAGTCCCGGCTACCGCCCGACCAGCACCGTCACGGCGTCGGACAGCACGACGCCTGCCGGGTTCGCGCCGGGATCGACCAGCGCCGCCTGCTGGTGGAAGACCACCCCGGCCAAGGAGGGGTCCTTCGCGATCGGAAGGCTCGCGGCGCCGGACGTGATCGGTAGCAGCAGGTCGGGGCGCACGCGCAGTGCGCAGCCGGGCATCCCCACGCTCGCAAGATCGAGGGGCAGGCGCCCAGTCGCGGACGCCGTGTTGCTGAAGCCCACGAACATGAGCGCCAACGACCGCGGCACGGGCGACAGTTGCACCACGAGGCTCTGGCCGAGGAGCGGCGCATCGCGCACCGAGAGCGCGGTCGTGCCGTTGGTCCCGGGGCAGCCCGCGCCGAAGCGCAGCACCGCCCCCGACTCGATGAATCCGAGCGCGTGGTGCGCGCCGACCGCGACGCGAGTGAGCGTCTGCCCCGGCGCGAGCTTGGGGAGTCCCTGCTGGTTGTCCTTGCTCTCGCCCCACTCCACGAGGCTGCCGTCGCTCCGCCGCGCGATCGCATGGCGCCAGCCGGCCCACACGTCGACGTAGGTGAGGCCCGGGGGCAACCGTGGCACGGCGCACATCCCTTCTTCGCATGCCCGGTAGGCGGGCCACGCCAGGATCTGACCGTCACTGCGCAATGCCAGCACGTCGGAGCGACCTGCCGCCACCTTCACGTACCGCGTGCCGGGTGGCAGCGCTGGCGCGCGCACGCCCCAGTTCGCGTACTCGTGCTCGATCGTGCCATCGTCCAGCAGCATCACCGTGTACCGCTCCCCCGCACCCACGGCGACGTACCGCCGGCCCGCCGGCGGAGTGACTTCGTACGAAGTCCGGCCGTCCCCCCACCGCACGACCTTGCCGTCGCTGCGCACGGCTGCGCCGTGCTGGTGGCCGGCCGCCACATCGGTGTACGTCAGCCCAGATGGGAGTGGCGGAACGTTGGTCCGCCCCGCGACGTTTTCCCCCCAACCGACGATCTCGCCATCGCTCCGCCGCGCGAGGAAGTAGTCCTGGCCGGCGTCGAGTTGCACGTAGCGGACGCCCGTGGGGAGCGCCGGCGGCGTGCACCAGACCGGTAGTTCGCTGGGCATGCAATCCCACTGCATCACGGATCCGTCGCTGAGCAGGGCACCGATGAAGTACTCACCCGTGGCGAACTGCTCGTAACGCACTCCCGCCGGTAGCAACGGAACGCCGCACTGGCCGTACGGGTTCAGCCCCCATGTCACGATGTGTCCGTCATCCAGCCGACCCACTGAGTGCCAGTCCCCCAACGCGAGCTGGACGTAACGCCGGCCGGGCGGCGGCGTCGGCATGTTGTTCTGTCCGAACCGGTTCGAGCCCCAGAACACCCAGCGACCATCGCTGCGAAGAGCAGCCGTGTGCTGTTGTCCGGCCTCAATCGCCGTGTATGTCAAGCCGGCCGGCAGAGCCGGAACGTCACGTTGGCCGGCCCAGTTGTCGCCCCACCACACGACCTGCCCATCACTCCGCAGCGCGAGTGCGTACCACCAGCCCGCAGCGATTCCCACGTACCGCAACCCCGACGGCAATGCCGGCGGAAACCGTAGACCATACTGAGGCTCTCCCCACGCGACAACAGAACCGTCGCTTCGCAGCCCCAGGCTCAGGTCCAGGCCCGCCTCGATGCGGACATACGTGACGCCACTCGGCAGCGGGGGAGCGGTGGCCTGACCGACCTGGTTGAGGCCCCAGCCGGCGATCGTCCCGTCGCTCCGGAGCGCGATGCTGTGCCTGAACCCGGCGGCAACGCTCGTGTACCGGACTCCAGCTGGAAGCGGAGTGACGTTGCACTGCCCCATCGCGTTCTCGCCCCAGGCCACTACCGTCCCATCGCTACGGAGCCCCAGACTGTGGCGAGCGCCAGCAGCAGCTTGCACAAAGGTCACGCCCGGGGGAAGCCGTGGTGTGCGACACTGATCGAAACTATTCCAACCCCAGCCAACGATCGTACCGTCGGCTCGCCGTGCCAGCGTGTGATGCGCGCCGGCTCTCACCTCTGCGAATGCATCGTCCGCGAAGCGGCTGTCCAGAGTCGTCGCCCCCCACGCAACAACACCCTCCGGAGACGACAACTGACCGATGGCGACTCCCGAGAGAGCGAGCACGACCACGGCCCGACCGAGCATCCATGCTCTCGACGAGATCGTGATCATTGGAAGTCGAACCTCCTGATCCCCGACGATCCCGCGACGTAC
>CAYQMF010000103.1:0-25120 GCA_964418595.1 uncultured candidatus Brocadiaceae bacterium | reverse complement strand
TTGCGTCCCAAAGAGCGTGGCGCGCCTGGTCCAATCTCCGTGGCGCACGACAGCGGCGCTCCGCGCCGCGTGAGACACGGAAGGACGGAGGGACGGAACAGAGAGCGAGAGAGAGCGAGAGAGAGGAAGACAGAGACAGAGACAGAGAGAAGCAGGATCGGGCGGAGGGCAGGCGCCCGCCCCTTACCCGCGCAGCGCGGCGACCCCAGGCAGCTCCCGCCCCTCGAGCAACTCGAGGCTGGCGCCGCCGCCGGTGGAGACGTGGTCGATCTGGCCTTCCACTCCGAACATCTCGACGGCGGCGACCGAGTCTCCGCCACCGACGACGGTCCAGGCGTCGGCCTTGGCGACTGCGCGCGCGACGGCCTCGGTGCCGGTGCGGAATGCCTCCCACTCGAAGACGCCCATCGGACCGTTCCAGACGATGGTCTTGGCGGCGCCGATCGCGGCGACGTAGTTGGCGATGGTCTTGGGGCCGATGTCGAGGCCCATCAGGGCGTCGGGGATGCCGGGGCCGTGCACACTCGCGGGCGACTCGGCCTTGAACTCCGCGGCGCACACGTGGTCGGTCGGCAGGAGGATGCGGACGTGCTTCTCGGCGGCGAGGTTGCGGATCTTGTTGGCCTCGTCGAGCAGCTCCGCCTCGAAGCGCGACTTGCCGATCGCGCGGACCGACTTCTTGAGGAAGGTGTAGGCCATCGCGCCGCCGATGATCAGCGCGTCGACCTTGTCGAGGAGGTTCATGATCACGGGGAGCTTGTCGCTCACCTTGGCGCCACCGAGGATCGCGAGCATCGGGCGGGCCGGGTCGTGCAGGACCTTGTCGAAGGCCTCGATCTCCTTCTCCATCAGCAGGCCGGCCGCGGCGGGGAGGAGCTTCGCTACGCCATACACGCTCGCGTGCGGGCGGTGCGCGGTGCCGAAGGCATCGTCGACGTACACGTCGCCGTGCTTGGCGAGCGCCTTGGCGAAGGCCTCGTCGCCGGCCTCCTCCTCCGGGTGGAAGCGCAGGTTCTCGAGCACCAGCGTCTCGCCGGCGCCGAGCTTGCTCACCGCGGCCTCGGCGTCGGCGCCGATGCAGGTCTTGCAGGCCTTCACCGGCGAGCCGAGCAGCTCGCCGAGGCGCTTCGCCGCCGGCAGGAGCCGCATGCTCTCGTTGACCTTGCCCTTGGGTCGGCCGAGGTGCGACATGAGGATCGGTTTGCCGCCGCGGCGGAGGATGGCCTTGATCGTGGGGATCGCGGCGACGATGCGCGCGTCGGAGGTGACGTTGCCGGCGTCGTCGAGCGGCACGTTGAAGTCGACGCGCACGAGGACGCGCTTGCCCTTGACGTCGAGATCGACGAGACGCTTGAAGGTCGGCATGTCAGGCTCCGTTTCCCTGCGCGCGGCTCACTTGAGCGCGTGCGCCTTGCTGATGAGGTCGACGACGCGATTGCTGTAGCCCCACTCGTTGTCGTACCACGCGATCACTTTCACCATGAAGCCGTCGCCCATCACCATGGTCGAGTCGGCGTCGACCAGCGAGCTGCGCGCGTCGCCGACCACGTCGGTCGACACGATCGGATCGGTCGTGTAGCCGAGGATCCCCTTCATCGGGCCCTCGGCCGCCTTCTTCAGCGCAGCGTTCACCTCGTCCTTGGTCACCGCCTTCTTCACGCGCGCGACGAGATCCACCACCGAGCCGTCCGGCACCGGCACGCGCAGCGAGAAGCCATCGAGTTTGCCCTTCAGCTCCGGCAGGATCTTGCCCACCGCGCGGGCCGCGCCGGTGGTCGTCGGGATGATGTTGGTCGCGCCCGAACGCGCGCGCCGCATGTCCTTGTGGATCAGGTCGCTGATGCGCTGGTCGTTGGTGTAGGCGTGCACCGTGGTCATGAGCCCGTGCTCGATGCCGAAGGCCTCGTGGATCACCTTCGCCACGGGGGCGAGGCAGTTGGTCGTGCACGACGCGTTCGAGATCACCTGGTGCTCCTTCTTGAGCACGCCTTCGTTCACGCCCATCACCACCATCGCGTCGACCTCGTCCTTGGGCGGGACGGTGAGCAGCACCTTCCTGGCGCCGGCGGCGACGTGCTTCATGCAGTCGGCCTTGCTCGTGAACACCCCCGTCGACTCCACCACGAAGTCGATGTTCATGTCCTTCCACGGCAGCTTGGCCGGGTCCTTCTCGGCGAGGATCTTCACGACCTTGCCGTCGACCACGATCTGCCCTTCACCGGCCTCGACCGTGCCCTTGTACCGGCCGTGCACGGAGTCGTACTTCAGCAGGTGCGCCATCGACTTGGCGTCGGCGAGGTCGTTGATCGCGACGATCTCGAAGTCCTTCCGCTCCTTCATGACGCGGAAGACGAGGCGGCCGATGCGGCCGAAACCATTGATGGCGATGCGGATGGCCATGAGTCGAAGGGGCGGGTCGGAGCGAGGGTTTGAGAGGCGGGCGGCTGGCGCCCGAAGAAAAGGGCGGGGAGTATAGCCCCGCGCTCCCGGCCCCAACGATGACGAGCCTCGCCGAATTGCAGCAGCACGTGGAGCGCTGCTTCGCGCGCTACGAGAGCCTTGGCGCCGATGGCGCCGTGCTCGCCGCGGTGTCGGGCGGCATCGACTCGTCGGTGCTCGCCATCGTCCTACAGCGCCTGCACCTCGCCGGCCGGCTGCCGGGTCCGGTCGTGCTCGCGCACGTCGATCACGCCCAGCACCCGCGCAGCCAGGACGCGCTGCACCACGTGGCCGAGTTCTCGCGGCGGCTCGGGGTCGGGTTCCTCAGCCGGCGCGTGGCAGGGATCCCGCCGGGTGCGTCGGAGGACACCCTCCGCACCGTCCGCTATGCGCTGCTGCAGGACATGGCCGCGCAGTGCCGCGCCGGCTGGATCGTCACCGCGCACCACGCCGACGACGACCTCGAGACCGTGCTCTTCCGCATGCTGCGCGGCACCGGCCTGCGCGGGCTCGCGGGGATCCCGGAGCACCGCCAGCTCGGCCCGCGCTTGCACCTGCTGCGGCCGTTCCTGCGGATGCGGCGCGTCGATCTCGAGCGGACCGCCGCGGCCGAACGCGTGCTCCACTTCGAGGATCCCACCAACCGCGACCTCCGCTACGCGCGCAACGCGCTCCGCCACGAGGTCATCCCGGCGCTGCGGCGGGCCGGCGTCGCGCGCGACCTCGATCACAGCCTGCTCACGCTGGCGCGCACCGCGCGCGCTGCGGCCGCGGTACTCGACGCGCAGGCGCTGCGCCTGCTGCGCGAGCGCAGCCGCGACGCGCTGCCGTGGCGGGTCGAACTCGACCTCCGCGGGCTCGGCGACGACGACGTTCCGTTCTTCGACGAATGCCTCCGCCGCCTCGACCTGCGCCTGCGCGGCGAGCACGGCCCATCGCCCGCCACCGTGCTGCGGCGCGTCCGCGCCGAGCTGTGGGACGCCCCCGCCGGCACCCGCGTGCACGGCAAGGGTGCGCACGCGTTGCTCTTCGAGCGCACGCGCGACGGGATCCTTGCGCTCGCGCCGGAACACGCCGGCTCGCCGCCGGATGTGCCCCTGCCCATCGAGCCCGGCGACGCGATGCGCTTTGGCAGCACCGAGTGGCACGTGCGCGCGAGGCTGTGCCCGGAGCCCCCCACCCCGGAGCCGGCGACGCCCGACCCGGCGCTGCCGCGCGGGCTCTGGCGCGCCGTCCTCGACCTCCGCCGCGCCCCGCCGCCCTGGACCCTGCGCACGCGCCGCCACGGCGATCGCTTCCAGCCGATCGGGATGACGCACACCCTCGACCTGCGCCGCTACCTGCAGTCGCACCACGTGCCGCGGTTCCATCGCGACCGGTTGCCGCTCCTGGTCGACGACCGCGATCGGATCCTGTGGATCCCCGGCGTCGGGGTCGCGGCGTGCGCGGCGCTGCCGCCAGCGCCGAGGTCGTGCGTCGAGTGGCAGGTGGAGGCGCGGTAGGCGCTACAGGCCGAGCTGCAGCGCGAGACCGCGGCTGAACGCCAACCCGAAGTGTGCGCCCCGATCCGCCTGGATCGACTGCGAGCACACCTGCACGCCCAGCAAGCCGAGTTCGCCGGGCACCGGCAGCGGCAGGCTCAGCCCGACGGCCGGGATCCGCAGCGCGAACGAGATCAACGGCTCGGTCAGCAACGCCCCGCCGAACGGCGTCGGCAGGTTGGCGCGTTCCAGCGAGAGCACGAAGACGGCCGGCGCGTCCTGGCCCGTCGTGTTCTGCACGCGCAGCACCGGGGTCGTGCCCAGGACGGGTCGCCCGGTGAGGAGGTGCGAAGGCACCGTCCCGCCGGTGCCGGGGTAGCCCGTGCCATACACGGAGCTCGACGCGCCGCGCTGCACGCGCACCGTGCCGAGGTTGGAGTCGATGTCGCGGTCCCGGGCGAGGAACGTGAAGCGGTCCTCACCGGCGAAGCCCGGGTCGGGGTAGTACGTCGCGGTGCGCCCGGTGATGACCACGCGCCCGAACGACGCCTGCTTCACCACGCGCAGCGCGAGCGGATCCTGGTCGAGGTCGGTTGCCACGAGCGGGATCGCGACCGGCACGTCGAGCGCGCTCGCGAGCGCGTCCTGCACGACCGGGGCGCGGTTGGGGTTGCGGTCGTCACTGACCGGCCCGAGATGGCAGGCATAGCAGCCGACCTGCGCGCCGCGCGGGAAGACCTTCGTGCCGTAGCGCGTCGCGAGCGTGCGGTCGCCGAGCGCCGCGGACAACACCGTGCCGCGGTCGTCGGCGCCGTGACACGTGCGGCACGCGGCGAGGTTCTGCTGCGCGTGGTCGTGATGCTCCGACACCCAGCCCGCGCCGACCTCGTGCATGCCGTGCGGGCCCCCGTTCACGGTGCGCGGCATGCTCGCATGGCACGCGGTGCACTCGGCGACGGTGCCTTCGTGACCCTGCAATGCCACGCTCTGCAGGTTGTCGTTGCTGTGGCCCCCCGGATACTCGGCGTGCGTCGAGCCGTGACATGCCTCACAGCTCAGCCCGCCGTGGCCCCGCGAGAAGCGATACAGCGAGAAGCCCGGCGCCGGCACATCGCGGTTGGTGGCGTAGCGATCGTTGGCGGGCGTGCGCAGCGCGCCGAGCGCGTCGAACGCGGAGGCGAAGCGGATCTCGCCGCTGTTCTGCGTCGCCGTGCCGGAGTGGCAGTTTTGGCACGCGGGCTGATCGAGCCAGCCGACGCGGGAAGCGGCGCCGACGCGCGACATCGAGCCGTGGCAGCTCTGGCACTGCATCGAGAGCGAGCCGTCGGCGGCCACGGCGTTGCCCATCACGCCGCGCAGGCAGCGCGTCTCGGACCCCGGATGGCAGCGATAGCACGCCGCGCGGTTGCGCGAGTCGTCGAGGCGCTGGTTGTTGATCGGATCGAGCACGTCGGCGTGGCCGGCGTGCATCGCGGCGGTGAGCGCCGTGATCCCGGCGATGCCGGTGCCGGGGAGCGCGTTCGACAGGTGACACTTCGCGCACAGGATCGGCCGCCCGCCCTCCGCAGTGGGCGCGAGGCCCGCCTGGTCGTAGCCCGCGGTGAGCAACGCCTGCCGGTAGGTCGCGTTGTTGCCCTGCAGATCGTCGTGCAGGCGCAGGATGTTGCGGCGATGGTCGCGCTCGCGGTGTGGATCGAACGCCCAGCCGTTGCGCGGCAGCGTCGCCTGCAGGGTGCCGGAGGCGTGGCACAGCGAGCAGTCCATCTCGTCGGACACCGGCAACACCGCCATCGTCGCGCCGAGGAGCGCGCCGCTGGTCGTTCTCGCCACCACGCGCATCAACGGGTAGGTCCGCTTGTGGCCAGCGTCGTCGTACGGACTGATCGGGATGCCGTCGGCGCGGAACAGCGCAGACGCGGCTTCGAACGCCATCCGCTGCGGGACATTCGTCGGCCCCGGCATGTCGTGTCCGACGAGCCCGGTGTCCGGCACGCCGCTCGCGCCATACAGGCCGGGCGCGTAGGTCCAGTAGTTCGTCTTGCCGATCGACGTGCGGTTCATCGACCCGGAAGGGTCGGGCATCGCCTCGTAGAACACGCGCACCGCCTGGTCGCTCCGGATCAAGCGCCCCGCGCCGTCGATGACCTGCGCCTGCAGGTCGTTGAACGGTGGCAGGATCGAGAACACGGAGTAGTCCGAGTCCATGCAGTGCATCCCGAGGTCATTCCAGGCGATGACCTTCGTGGTGCCTTGGGCCGGAAGGACGTCGGCCAAGGTCGCGAGCGCGAGGAGGAACACGAGGCGGGCAGACATGGCAAGTGCAGGGGAAAGAACGTCAGCGAGCGCGCGGTGCGCCGGGCGCCAGGGTGCGCCCGTGCTACGCCAGCGGTGTGGCAATCGGCTCGCGCGTTCCCGCCGTCGGCGTTGCAGCATGCTGCAACTCGCGGGGATGCGAGTCGCAGGCGTGAGAGTGGCGCGTCACGCGGCGCCTCTCCACCCGAGCCAACCCGTGCACTCCCACACCACGTAGAGATCGACGGCCAGTAGGATCGCGAGGACGATGCGTACTCCGACCGGGTGACGGCGGACCGTGACGGTCAGACAGACGATCGAGACCGCCGCCAAGGCCACGGCGAGGATCAGGCTCGGTCGCGTATCGAGCCCGCTGGCGGCCTGGGGGCTGACCATCGCGCCGAGCGCGGTCACGATGCCGACCACGGTGACGGCCCGCGTCGTCGTGTCCCTGGTTGCGTGCGGAGCCGTGCCCATCGTTGGTCCACGGCAGTGAGCCGCGCCGACATGCACCGTAGCGTCCGCCCGGACTCGCGGCGACACACCACACGACTCTGCAGCATGATCATTGCCCGTGTGATGAGCATGGCGTCCCGTCCTCTTGCGTGTCCGTTTGGACCGCTTCCGTCCCCGACCCAGCATCGCACCGGCGTTGCCCATCGTGGCTGGTTCGGTCTTCCCGCGCCGGCTCGTGGGGCTGGGCGACCGCCTCGGTCTCGGGACGTCGATCACGTCGGAGGCGTGGTTCTCCGGGCGCCGCTAGCGCGCGGGGGTGTGTCCCTCCGTGTTCGCGGTGCTGCCAGCAACGGCGAGCGGCGCAGGCGTCCTGCAGGTTGCACTGGCGCTGCCGGCGGACCCGGGGTTGCTCGGAGTGACGGTCGTCGCGCAGCTCAGGTTGACGAGGATCCGGCTGAGCACGGAGGCGCTGCGCTGCACGGTCGGGCCGTGAGAGAACCGCGTCCGGTCCAGCGGCGAGTCGGGAGGGTCACGAGCCTGGGAAGCATGAGCCGCAGCGACGCGGCGCTCCGCCGGACTCAGCCAGCAACTCAAACCGCCTTCCGCGACGCGCCCGGTGCAGCGGCTCCGCGGAGCAGGCCTGCGACACTCAGATCCTCGTCGACATCGGGCCAGTGAATGCCCTGACCATCCCCCAGGATCCGCCAGTTTCCCCGCTGCTGCGGACTCGCGTGCAGGAGCCGCGGGAACCACGCCAACGGCACGCTCAGGCGTCGGCCCTCGGCGAGATCGACCGACAACTCATCGTCGGAGACCGACACGCCCACGGCGCACGGATCCGCAACAGGCTCCGAAGTAGTCATGCCATGCGTCCAGGAGTCGTTGTCGGTGGTCGGCCACCTGCCTCTCGAGCCGACGGAGTTCGCGCCCACTGAATCACTGAATCGGCTCGAGGATGCCAACGATACCGGCTCCAGCCAGAACCTCGCCAACGCGCCGGCGTGCTCGACGTGGATGTGCGGCGGCTCCGACCCCTCGTTGGAGAAGAAGAAGAACCGCGTCGATCCGATCCGCAGGACCGTTTGCATCCCGGACCAGCGCAGCCGAACCCACGGCGACACCCCATCGCCCACCGAACTCGGTGCGCATCTGCCGGCCGGCTGGCCGCCGCCAAGCCGTCGCGCGCCTGCCCTTCTCGAGGACCTCGACGTCACGCGGCGGGACACCCTCCGCCGCCCCACGATCGGGCGACCCCCCGCTCCGCTCAGGCTCGCTGCGGGTCCCCCGATCGCGGGGACCCCGGACCAACCACCTTGGACCTTGCCATCCAGTTCGATTCCTCCGCCCTCCACACGAATCACCGGGGGGCCGAGTGTCTCACGGATGTTGGCACGGAGGGTACCGCCCCCGAACCCAGCGGCCTCGCCCGCCGATCGCAACGCACCGAGTTGGCGTGGGCCAAGCGCGTCGCAATCTGACGGGCGCGGCACGAGACACCGAACGCGGTACACCGAACCGTCTAACGCAGCTGCCAAGACCCGTCGTCGCACCCGCCACCGCGCACTCGCGGCGGCCCGATCCGTTCCGTTCGGCGCTCCGGTGTCCACGGAGCGGAACTGTGCGAACGGCGCCCGCACGCGTCAAGTCTCGGGCGGGTCAGCCGGGTCAGCCCCGCGACGATCCCCGCCTCACCCCACCACCCGACAGTAGATCGCCTTGCCGTCCCCCGCCCGGTAGAAGTCCTCCAGCACCGCGGCGCACTGGTAGCCACACGCCTCGTAGAACCCCCGCGTCGGGGCGTAGTCAGGCCGCGACGAGGTGTCGATGTAGATGCGCGCACCGCCCAAGCGCGCGACCTCGCGCTCGCACGCGAGCAGGATCGTCTTGCCGAGCCCCTGGCCCTGCAGCCGCTGGTCGACGGCGATCCAGTACAGGTCGTAGCTTGCGTCCGTCCCGGCGATGCGGCCGAAGCACGCGTAGCCGACGAGGACGCCGTCGCGCTCCGCGAACAGGAACGCGTAGTCGCTGCGCGCGCCCTTGGCGAGGCGGTCGTCGACCAGCTCGACGGCGATCTCGATCTCCTCGGCGGTGAACTTGCCCGTGGACGCGACGATGGTGCGCACGGCGTCGCGATCGGCGGGCCGCGCTTCGGCGCGGAAGGTGACGGCGCCGCTCATCGGCGGCCCCGCGCGGCAGCGAGGATGTGGGAGATGCCGGCCTCATAGGCGATGCCGGCGCGGGCCAACGTGGCGGCGAAGCCGGACTCGGGGGCGACGCACGGGTTGGCGTTGGCGTCGATGATCCAGCTCGCGCCGTCGGCGCCGACGCGGAAGTCGATGCGGGCGTAGCCCTGCAACCCGAGCGCGTGCCAGGCGGCGAGCGCCTGCTGGCGCAAGCGGTCGATCAGCTCCTTGTCGCTCGGCGGGAAGTCGAAGCGGCGCACGGTGTCGTGATAGTCGGGGGATGACGGGTCCCACTTGGCCGCATAGCCGACGACCTGGGGCCGGCCATCGTCTTCGCGCTCGAAGCGCATCTCGGCGACCGGCAGACAACGCACAGCGCCGTCGATCTCGAGGAGCGCGAGGTTGAACTCGCGGCCGTGGACGTAGCGCTCGGCGAAGCCTTCCCCGCCGAAGGCCGACGCCCGCGCGGCGAGCGCCTTGCCGAGCGCGCCGCCGTCGTCGGTGTCGAGCACGCCGTCGGCTTCGAGGCCGAGCGACCCGTGCTCCCACACGGCCTTGAGCAGCCAGCGGCCGCGCTCAACCCGGCTGCCCGGGCGGAGGTCGCCGGCCACGTGCCACGCGGGGGTCGGCAGGGCGGCGCGGGCGATCAGCACCTTGGTGAGCAGCTTGCTGTTGGTCAGGAACAGCGCCTGCGCGCTCGCGCCGGTGAAGGGCACGTCGAGATGTTCGAGCACGTGCGCGGGCAGGTGCGCGAGGCGACCGCTGCGCGCGACGCTCTCGACCAACTGCACAGCGACATCCGGACGGCGCGCCTGCAGCGACGCGGCGAGCGCGGCGAGGTCGAGGCCCACGGGCATGAAGCGCGGGGTGTGGCCGAGCGCCGTCACGGCCCCCGCGATCGCCTGGCACTGCGCGAGCGTGTCAAGCTCGTCGGGCCGGGCATCCGCCGGCAGCTCGTCGTGCAGGATCAGGACATCCATCGCGAAGAGGCGCCGATGCGCGCGCTCGCCGAGGTCACGATCGCGTCCACGAGATCCCGGTACGGCGTGCCGGCGAGCGTGCACAGGATCGGCAGGTCGCTGTGCTCCGGGTGCATGCCGGCCAGCGGATTCACCTCGATGACCGAAGGCGCCCCCGAAGGATCGGCGCGCAAGTCGACGCGCCCGCCGTCGCGACAACCGAGCCCGCGCCACGTGCGCACGGCGAGCGCCGCGGCGGCCTCCGCGAAGCCGTCGGTGGCTAGGGTGTACTTCACGAGCGTCTCGCAGTCCTCCTTGTTGCGGAAGGTGTAGACGTCGGCGTCGGCGCCGGAGAGGAGATTGACTTCGAGCGCACCCACCGCGCGCGCATCGTCGCCGGTGCCGAGCACGCCGACGGTGACCTCGCGGCCGGGGAGATACTCCTCCACCAGCACCGGCTGGCGATACGCGGCGAGCAGGCGCACACACGCGGCGCGCAGCTCGCCCACGTTCGCGAGCTTGCTCGCGGCATCCACGCCCTTGCTGGTGCCCTCGGCCAAGGGTTTGGCGAAGAGCGGGTAGCGCAGGCGCACGGCGGCGATGTCGGCGTCGCACTCCACCACGTGGAACGCGGGCGTCGGCAACCCGAGGTCGCGCAGGACGCGCTTGGTCATCGCCTTGTGCAGGGTCAACGCGCAGCGCAGCGGATCGCTGAACGTGTAGGCGATGCCGTACGCATCGAGCACCGCCGGCACCTGCGCCTCGCGGCCGATGCCGCGCAGACCCTCGGCGATGTTGAACACGAGGTCCCAGCGCTCGCCCTTCTGCAACGCCGCGAGCAGCTTGCCGAGGTTGCCGACCTTCACCGGCCGATGCCCGAGTTCGCGCAAGGCGCCTTCGATCGCGTCGATGGTGTCGGGGCGGTCGAGTTCGGCGAGATCCTCCTCGCTGAACCCCTGGCCCTCGTAGTCGGCGCGCAGGTCGTAGGTGATCCCGATGCGGAGCGGTCGCGTGGCGGTCATCGCTTGTCGTGGGCAGCGTCGGCGCGGAGTTCGGCGTAGAGCTGCGCTCGCCAACCTTCCGCCGCGCGGGCATCCATGTCGAGGACCTGGGTCATCGGCTGGCCGGCCGGCGCGAGGACTTTGGTCGGGCAGTAGTCGGGGGCCTCGCCGGCGAGGCCGGCGGCGGTGTAGGTGAACGGGTAGATGCGGCAGACGAGGGGGCGCACGTCCCCGGGCAACACGCAGCCCTGCGGACCGAGGAAGGTGCACTGGTGGCCGGGCCGAATGAGCATGCGCCGGGTGCCGTCTTGGCGGACGGTGAGGCGGACCCAGTCGGGGTCCGCGGGGTCGACCTCCGTGTACGCGGGGTCGACGGGGGCGCGGCGCTCCGTGAAGGTGCCCCTCACCCCGTGCGCTCGGATGCGCGCGACGTCGCCTTGGGTCACGAGGATCTCGGCGCGCTGGCAGCAGGTGCGCTGGAGCTGAGCGCAGCGGGCGCAGGGATGGAGATCGTGAGGTGGAGAAGGATCAGGCACGGGCAGGGGCTCGGGCTCGGGCTCGGGACAGGCGCGCAGACGCGCGCCTGTCCGGGATCCGGAACCGGCGCGCTCAGCGCGCCGGGTCCGGGTACCGGAACGTGCCGCCCTTGTAGTTGCGCAGCACGACCTCGTCACCTTCGCGACCCACCACGTAGTCGGGCGCGAGCGGGATCTTGCCGCCGCCGCCAGGCGCGTCGATCACGAACTGCGGCACGGCATACCCCGTGGTGTGGCCGCGCAGGCCTTCGATGATCTCCACGCCCTTCTCCACCGGCGTGCGGAAGTGCGCCGACCCGGGGATGGGATCGCACTGGTAGATGTAGTACGGCCGCACGCGGATCTTGAGCAGCGCCTGCATGAGCCGCTTCATCACCGCGACGTCGTCATTGACGCCCTGGAGCAGCACCGTCTGGCTGCCCAGCGGAATCCCCGCATCCGCCAGCCGCCCGCAGGCTTGCGCCACCTCCGGGGTCACCTCGTTGGGGTGCATGAAGTGGATGCTCATCCAGAACGGATGGAACTTCCGGAGCATCGCGCACAGGTCCTTGGTGATGCGCTGCGGGAGCACCGCGGGCACCTTCGAACCGAGGCGCACGAACTCGACGTGCGGGATGGCCCGCAGGTTGGTGAGCAGCCACTCGATCCGGTCGTCGGCCATCGTCAGCGGATCGCCGCCGGAGATGAGCACGTCGCGGATCGTCGGAGTGGCCGCGATGTAGTCGATGGCGCGCTGGTACTGCGCCTGGTTGAAGTGGTACTCGCCGGTCTTGCCCACCAGCCGCGAGCGCGTGCAGTAGCGGCAGTAGGTGGCGCAGAAGCTCGTCACCAGGAACAGCACGCGGTCGGGGTAACGGTGCACCAGCCCGGGGACCGGCATGTCGCCGTCCTCGTTGAGCGGGTCCTCCAGCTCACCCGGCACGGTCTCGAACTCCTGGGTGACGGGGACCATGGTCCGGCGCAGCCCGTCCATCGGATCGAGCGCGTCGAGTTGGGCCGCGTAGTAGGGTGTGATCCCCACCGGCAGCCGATCGCCGAGACGCAGCACCGACTGGGTTTCCTCATCCGACAACGCCATGGCCTTGCGCAGGCCGGTGACGTCACGGATGCGGTTGCGGAGCTGCCACTTCCAATCGTTCCACTCGGCGTTGGTCGCGTCCTTGAAGCAGCGCGCGCGGAAGCGCTTGCTGGCCTCGCCGAGGACCATCGTGTTGGGGCGCGCAGGACGCACCCCCGTGCGCGTCGGCATCGCCGCGCGCAGGCCGAGCCCCACTCCGTTGCTCGCGCCGCTGGTCAGGTCGCGGGCCACCGCGACCGTCGAAGTACCGTCCGGTTCGTCGACGACATCGTCCCCGCTGGCCGCCTGCGTACCGCCGCACGCAAACGAACCCCGCGTTCCGTTGCTGGAACCACTCATTCTGGGTTGCCTCGAAAGAGGTTCGACCTCGGCTGACCGCCAGTGGCGCCCCGCGCGAGACCCGCGCGACGACGCCACTTGTCCCGAGGTACGGCGGGGACGCTAGATCGTTGGCAGAGCCAGTCAAGCGGCGCGCGCGGATTCCTGCGCACCGCGACGCGATTCTGTTCGCACGCACGGCGAGCTGACGGGTGGCAACGAGTGAGCCGGCTGGTAATACTGGCGCGCCGTCGCCGAGCGCCCGCCGCACCCAGGGGGCGAAGCCCCGGCATCACGACCCGGAATGACCCACCTCACCGTCGTCAACGGCCCCGACGCAGGCAAGCAGTTCGAACTCGCCCGCGGCGAGACGTGCACGATCGGCTCCGGCCAGGACTGCGTGATCCGCCTCGGCCTCCCCGGGGTCGCGCCGGTGCACGCGGAGGTGAAGGCGCTGCGCGAGGCGGGCTTCGGCCTCAAGCGCGGCGACGGTCCCGTGGCCGTGAATGGCACCGGGATCGACGCGGCCCGGCTCGCCGACGGCGACGTCATCGACGTCGGCGGCGTGCAGATCGTGTACGGGCCCCCGGAGCTGGCCCGCGCCCACGGCCAGCGCATGCTCGGTGGCTTCCGGCTCCTCGAGGTGCTCGGCCAGGGTGGGATGGGCACCGTGCACCGCGCCGAGCAGGTCAGCCTGCACCGGCAGGTCGCGCTCAAAGTCCTCGACGCCAAGCTCACGCAGAACCCGGTGTTCGTCGCCCGCTTCGTGGCGGAGGCACGCGCCGCCGCCCGCCTCCACCACCCCAACGTCGTGCAGGTCTACGACGTCGGCAACGAGGGCAGCACCTACTACTACTCGATGGAGCTGATGACGGAGGGCTCCATCGAGGGACGCCTCCAGGCAGTCGGCAGGCTCGACCTGGAGACCGCCTTGAAGGTCGTCGCCGACGCCGCCCGCGGCCTCGCCTACGCCGAGTCCTTGCGGATCGTGCACCGCGACATCAAGCCCGACAACTTGATGCTCGACCACCACGGCCACGTCAAGCTCGCCGACCTCGGCCTCGCCCTCACCGACGAGGACACCGAGGGCAAGGTCGTCGGCACGCCGCACTTCATGTCGCCGGAGCAGATCCTGCGCAAGCCGCTCGATCACCGCAGCGACCTGTACTCGCTGGGCTGCACGCTCTACCGGCTGCTCGCCGGGCGCAATCCCTTCACGGGCGCCTCCGTGAAGGACATCCTCCGCGCCCAGGTGAAGGACGAGGCAGAGCCCCTGCACAAGGTCGACCCGACGGTGCCGGTGGAGGTGTCGGCGATCGCACAGCGGCTGATGGCCAAGGCCCCGGAGGATCGCTTCCAGTCGGCCACCGAGCTGACGGAGGCTCTCGAGGCCGTGATGGCGCCGAAGGTCCGCCGCGGCCTGCTGATCGGCGGCATCGTCGCCGCGCTCGTGATCGCCGGCGGCGCGATCGCGTACGCCGTCACGCGGCCGGAGGCCAAGGACCGGGTGACGGAGGTCATCAAGACCGACCCGGAGGCGGAAGCCAACGCGCTGCGTGCCCGCCAGCTCGAGGCGCAGGTGGCCTACCTCAAGGTGAAGGAGCGCGGGCTCGGCGGCCTCGCCCTCGCCGACGCCCTCGACGCGGTCGCGCGCGCGCACCCCGACACCGAGAGCGCGACGCGCGCCACCGACGAAGCGCGCACGCTGCGAGAAGAGGTCGCCGCCGCCAAGGCCACGGCGGACCGGCACAAGGCCGCGGTCGTCGCCGCCGAGCAGCGCCTCCGTGACTCGGTGCGCGCGGCGATCGTGAAGTCCGACTTCGCGGGCGCCATGCAGCACCTCTCCCTGCAGGCGCTGGCGGAGCCGATGCGCACGGAGGCCACCGTCGTCGCCGCGGTCACCGCCCTGACCACCGAGGTCCGGACTGCCGCCGGCAACAAACTCGCCGGCCTGCGCGAAGCGCTCGACGCGGCACGCAACGGCACCGACCCGGCCGCGATCGAGACCGCGCTCGCCCCCTACGAGGCGGCGCTCACCGGCGACGGTGCATGGCCCGAGGCGGTGCTCACCGACCGCACCGCAGCCGTGGCCGCCGCCACCGAAGCCCGCGCCCAGGTGGCTCGCATCCGCGACGATCTGGCGCGGCAGCGCGCGGAGGCGGCGTGGGCCGCGCTCGCGGCGGCGCACATCCAGCAAGACGGCGTGCTCGCCAAGGTCGCCCGGCTGCAGTGGCGCGCCGCCGCGAGCGCCGCGCAGCGCGCCGCCGATGCGGCCGCCGACCAGGAGCCTGCCCCGGTCGCCGCGGGTCTCGCCGCCAGCCTGCAGCGCGCCGTCGCCTACCTCGACCGCTACACGCAGCTCGCGACCGCGGGCGAACTGCACCTCACGATGCCCGGCGAGACCGAGCCGTGCCCGGTGGCGAGCTTCATCGCCGAAGGTGAGCAGGCCGGTTGGGTGGTCAAGGTCGGCCCCCGCCACCAGCCGCGTCCGACGCCAGTGCCCTTCGCCAGCCTCGACGATGAGGCCCTGCTGCCGGCGCTCACCCTCTCGGGCGACGCGGCCGCCCCCGCCGATCTCGCTGCCGTGCTCGGCTGGCTCGAACTCGGCAAGCTCGTCGATGCGGGGCGCACGTACCTGCGCGCTCTCGATCCGAAGGACGACACCAGCGGCGTCGCCCGGCCTCAGCCCCCGCCTCTCATCCTGCAGCGCGCGTTGCGCACCCTGCAGGAGACCGACGCGCCGTGGGCCAAGGCGCTGCGCGACGAACTGGCCGCCGCGGTGCTCCTCGTCGACGCGCTGCAGGCGCTGCGCGCGCAACGCAACCTCGCCGCCGCCGAGTTCGCCGAACGCCTCCTCGCCGACCATCCGCGGCGCCTCGTCGTCCTCGCCCTGCGCTGAGGCCGTGCAGGATCTCGCCCTGCGCGCCGTGGACGGCGGGATCGAAATGCGGGTCCGCGTCGCTCCCGGCGCGCGCGTCGAACGCATCGTCGGTGTGCACGCCGGTGCGCTCAAGGTCGCCGTGCAGGCGCCCCCGGAGAGGGGCCGCGCCACGGAGCGCGTGCTCGAACTCCTCGCCAAGGCGCTGGGGCTGCCGGCGCGCGCCCTTATCCTGGTCGCCGGCGCGACGTCCCGCGACAAGGTCGTGCGCATCGGTGGCATCGCCGACGCGACCTTGCGCGCAAGGCTCGCGGCAGCCCTGAGTTCCTGATGGCCCTCTCCATCCCTCCCGCCGACCGACGCGCGCGCGAGACGGCGCAGTGGCTCGTCGAGCGCCTCGGCGCGCCGCCGCGCGTGGCGATGATGCTCGGCACCGGGCACGCCGCCTTGGCGGAGCAACTGCAAGGCACGCGCGCGATCACCCCGCGCGACCTGCCTCCCGGCCTCGACTTCGCGCACGACTCACCGTTCCTGTGCGGCACCCTGCACGGCGTGCCGATCGTGGTGTCCGGCGCCCCGCTCCCCTGCTACGAGGGACACGCGACGCGCGACGCCCTCTATCCGGTGCGCGTGCTCCGGGCGATGGGCGCCCAACTGTTGGTGCTCACCGCGGGCGCGGCGAGCCTCTCGCCGCACATCGAGCCCGGCACCATCGGCCTCGTCACCGACCACCTCGACTTCTCCGGCGTCCGCCCGCTGCAGGGCCCGCCGGAAGAACACGGCCCGCGCTTCCTCGACATGAGCGACCCGTACGCCGCGCGCTGGCGGTCGGTGCTGCGCGCGATCGCGTCCCGGCACACGATCCCGTGCATCGACACGGTGTTCGCCGCCGTGCCGGGTCCGGCCCTGCCGACGCGCGCGGAGTACCGCTTCCTGCAGCGCGCCGGCGCCGACGTCGTCGGCATGTCGCTCGTGCCGGAGGTGATGGTCGCCCGTCACGTCGGCTTCGAGGTCGCCGCGCTGGTCGGCGTCACGCAGCGCGTCGCGCTCGACAGCCAGGTCCCCCCCACCATCGAGTCGATGCTCGACGCTGCCGACATCGCCGAGCCGCGGATGACGCGGCTGCTGACGGATCTGGTCGCGGCCGTGCAGGAGCACGATGGGTAGACCGCCACGCCTGGGCGTCCTGCTCTCCGGGAGCGGGCGCACCCTGCAGAACCTCCTGGACCGCGAGCGCAAGGGCGCGCTCGCCGGAACGGTGGTGGTCGTCATCGCGGATCGGCCCGACACCTACGGGCTCACCCGCGCCCAGGCCGCAGGTCTGCCGGCGTTCCTCGAACGCGACGCGACGCGGACCTTCGCGCTGCTGCGCGCGCACCGCGTCGACCTCGTGTGCCTCGCCGGCTATCTCCGCCTGCTGAAGATCCCGCCCGACTTCCTGGGCCGCGTCCTCAACATCCACCCCGCGCTCCTGCCCAGGTTCGGCGGCAAGGGCTTCTACGGGCACCACGTGCACGAGGCCGTGCTCGCCGCCGGCGACGCCGAGAGCGGCTGCACGGTGCACCACTGCACCGACGAGTACGACCGTGGTGCGATCGTCCTGCAGCGGCGCGTACCCGTGCTGCCCGGAGACACGCCCGACACGCTCGCGGCGCGCGTGTTCGCCGCCGAGTGCGAGGCGTATCCGGAAGCGATCGCCGCGTGGGCCGCGACCTACGACGCCGGCTAGCGCTGCTCGAAGCGATACACCAGCGCGTACGACTCCAGCTCCGGCGCGGTCGGGGGCGCTCCCTCGACGTTGTTCTTCATGATGAAGCGCCAGTTGAGATAGCGCACCTCGTGCGGCTGGAAGGAGTCGACCGGCCCCGCGAACTGCGCGAGGTACTGCGCCTGCGTGAGCTGGTTGGGGTCGTCGACGTAGTCGGTGACGTGCAGGTTGTAGGTGTAGACCCAGTGGTTGCGCACCTGGTTGGTGGCGTTGAACTGGTCGCTGAACTTGCGAATGCCGGCATCGCCGGCCTTGCGCGGATCGAGCGGGAAGTTCAGGTGGTCGGGCTCCACCTGCCGACGCAGGGCCCAGAACGGGAACGCACAGTCGCGCGCGATCCACGGGGTGGGGTCGACGATGCTCGCGCCGCGGTACTGCGCGATCACGTCGGTGCCGCCAGGCAGTTGGTGCAGCGGCGGCTCGAACACCACCGAGTAGCTGGGCACGATGTCGCGCGGCAGCACCGACAGTCGACCGGCCGGGAAGTACGGTCCGAGGCGCGGATCGGGTCCGCCCGCGAACGCGGGGTCGACGCGATGTGGATCGAGCACGTCGATGAAGCCGGCGGTCGCCACCGACTGGCGCTTCAGGAAGTCCCACTGTGCCCAGTAGAACGAGTTGTCGCCCGCCGGTGTCGCCTGGCCAGTCTCCGGGTTGATGCCCCCGCTCGCGTTGCTCCATTGGTTCGAGCCGGGCGCCACCACGCGGGTCTGACCGCGGGCCACGCCGCCCGCCGAGTACACGCGGTAGTTCGGCAGCGCAGAGGACTGCACGGCCAGTGCGATCTGCCAGCCGTTCGCGCCCGAGGCCACGTAGCCGCGGCCCTCGGGCAGGCTCGCCTCGTCGGGGTGCATCTGGAAGTCGCCGAGCAGAGGCAGGGCGATCGAGCCGACCAGCCCGTCGGTGCGCGTGTCGGCGCTGGTCTTGTTGCGGACGCCCTTGTTGTTGGCGTTGATCCACCGCCCGAGATTGAACGCGAGGACGCCCCCACCATCGCGCGTGATGTAACGGCCGCCGCCCATGAGCCATGGCGAAATGATGTAGGGCTCGAAGGTGCGCGCCGACGTGTTCACGTCGGCGCCGGTGTTGAGCACGCCGCCCTGCACGACCGCGGTCTCGTCGCGCCACACGAAGTACGGCTTCTGCAGCGGCGGCAGGGGCATGTAGCGGTTGACGTTGTTGGGCTCCGTGAACGCCATGTTGGCGTCCAGCACCACGTAGTGATCGAGGTAGCCGACGTGCGGCGGCGGGTTGTGCCGCGCGTCGTTCTCGCGTCCGCCGGCCAACGTCAGGTTGGCGGCGTAGTTGAGATCGAAGGCAGGGACGAGCCCGGACTGCGGGAACGACGGCAGCGCGCTCGTGGCGCCCACGCAGTTCTCCGGCCGTCGCTCCGAGTGGCCGAGGAACAGGCTCATGCGGTCGAACTCGTCGAACACGATCGTTCTCGTCGTGTGCGGCGCCCAGTGCACCTCCTCGACATCGAGGTTGAAGTCCGCCGGGTCGACTCGCGACAGGTTCAGGTCGATCTCCCGCCAGACCGTCATCAACCGACAACCGTACGGGTTGAGCGGGTTCTGGATCGGCTGGCCGAAGCGCACGCCCGCGGTGGTGTTCGCCACCTGCAGCTGCGTGCCGATCGTCGCCGGGCAGAAGCGCAGTTCCGAGAGCTGCGGTGGCGGTGGCTGCTGGTTGAGGTCGTCGGCAACCCGCGAGATCCGCGCCGTCGGCCGCGCCAGCATCCGACCGTCCAGGATCTGCACCGCGCCGAAGATGTCCTCCTGCCGGTAGGCCTTCTCGTTGCTCTGCCCGCCGGCGGTCTGGATCTCGTCGCTGCGGAAGTAGGACGGGTTCTCGTCCTCGTCGGCGACGGCGAAGCGCCGCGCCACGTTGGCGACCCGGTTGTTGGGGAACAAGGGCTGACCGCGGCCATCCGACCGCGCGTCGAGGGTGAAGTCGATCACCATCGCGTCCTGCAGCCGACCCGGGTCGGCCAGGAAGTCCAGCTCGTTCCCGGCGAGGTCCTTGATCCCATCGCGGCCGCCGAGGATGTGCAGGTAGTAGGTGCGGAGCGGCTCGTTCTGCGGCAGACGCAGCGTGTCGTCGACGTAGAAGCCCAGCGGCGGCTGCAGGCGCATCGTGGTCTGCGAGCCGTCCTCGTCGACGCGCCCGGCCACCACGAGGTGTGGGGTCGCGAACTTGTCGCGGTCGAAGGCCGCCGGGTCCATGTTGGTCACCGCGAGGTAGTCCGCGATGGCGGCGTCCCCGGCCGCGCCGTACAGCGGCTTGGTCGCGAAGAACAGGCTGTCGAGCGCCCGCACGGTGGCGAGGTCCATCGGCTTGTTGAACCGCACGAGCGCGGCCGCGAAGGGCGACACGTTGCGGTTGGCGATGACGCTGCCCCCCGTCTCCGGGAGCGGCTGCGGTGAGAAGCGCACGAAGTATTTCGGATCGTCCCCGGTGCCCGCAGCCCCGAGACCGTCGCCGGACTGGAACTCGGCGGTGACGATCGCGCGCGGCGCGTTCCCCGGCAACCATGCCTCGCGCTCCGTGCGATCGGCCGGGTAGCCCGTGAGCTTCGCCGGATCCGCCGCGCTCAGCGCCTCGTCGCGCCGGACCACGAGAGTCGTGTGCCTCACATCCGCACGGTCGCGGGGATCGGAGACGACCTCGGTGACCGCGAGCAGCGCGGCGGTCGCGTCGCTGCTGACGATGCGCAGCGCGTCGCCGGCATCGATCCGGTGCCGCACGTTGCCCTTGTAGATCGTGACGAGTTGCGTGAAGGCGTCGATCTCCTCCACCCGCTCGAGATAGGTCAGCATGTCGCCGACGATGCGCGGCGGCAGCGGGTCGCGCCGGAAGCCGCGCGAGATCTCGGCCGAGTCGTCGAGGCGATGCCCGGCGCGCAGGTCGCGGATGATGCTGCGCAACTCCTGGTTGTTGCCGCCCAGGGCGTTCGCCTCGGCATCCCCCTTGATGCCCGGCGCCGCGAGCGGGCCTTCGAGCGCGATCGCGAGCCGGATGTTGGCGCCGACCTGGTCGGGCGCCTCCGGCAGGCCGCCGGCCTGGTTGCGCACCTGCAACTGGAAACCTTCGCTGCCGAGCAGGACGGGGTCGATGAGCAACTGGTTGCCACGCGGCACCACGCGCGCCGGGATGACCTCGAAGTCGCCACGCGAATCGCCGTCCTCCGGATTGCCGATGATGCGCAGGAGCTGCACGGCCTCCGGGTTGCGGACCGCGGTGATCGTCTCCCCCGCCATCGTGTAGAAGAACGACGCATCGAGGCCGAGGTCGCCGGAGAACGTGACCCGCAGCGCCGCGTTGCGCGGAACGACCGGGAACGGCGCGCGGGTCGTGTCCTGGCCGTGCCGCGCCGGGGCGATGCGGCGCACACGATCGTCCAGGGCAGCGAACGCGACTGCGAACTGCGGTGTTCCGATCTCGCGCGTGATGAGCAGGCGCGGCTGGAGGTTGTCGGTGTTGGCGGAGATGAAGTCGTACAGGATCTCGTTGTCGCGCCGGTCCGCGTTGCGGCTGTCGCGCTCGTCGGGGATGTCGGCACCGATGAGCACGTCGCGCTGGAAGAGGGCGCTCGTGAATCCACCCGACGGCGTCCGGCGCAGGCCATACACGTCGACGAGCGCACCGTGCTCGACGGCGATCAACTTCACGCCGCGGCCCGCGCTCGCGGCAGGGGCGCCGCCGGCGCCGCCACAGCTCGCGAGCAGGGCGCCCGCGGTGACCAGGACGACGGCGCGGACCGCAGGCGGCCGCTCGCATGGAAGAGCGGAAGGAGGCGACTCGCGATGGGCTTGCACGTGGGGAGGCTCGACCAAGGACCGGGGAACGGCCCACGCGGGAAGGGCGCTGCCACCTCGTGGGCTCGCGAACACCCCGGATAGTAGCGAGCGCCCGGACCGTCACTGGCGGCAGCCGCCGTCGTGGTGGGTTTTTCGCTCGCGTCGAAGCCGGACTTTCGCGTGATCTGCCGGCTGCGGTGGTCGCCGCCGACGGTCACGGATCGATGTCGCGGGCGCAGAGCGGCGCAAGCTATCCTTCGGACGATGCCGTCTGCGACTGCCGCGCCGCCCCGACCCTCCGCGCCCACGGCCATCCTGTTCGTAGCGGTCCTCCTCGCCGCCATCGCCTACGGGGTCGTCCGTGCCATCGGCTTGTTCTGGTGCTCGGACGACGCGTTCATCTCGTTCCGCTACGCGGCCAATCTCGACCAGGGACTTGGGCTCGTGTTCAACGCGGGCGAGCGGGTCGAGGGGTTCACCAACTTCTCGTGGACCATGGTGGTCGCCGCGGCGATGCGCCTGGGCGCCGATCCGGTGCTGTTCTCGCAATGGGGCGGGCTGGCTTGCTACGCCGTCACCCTCGGGCTCCTGGCCTGGGCCTCGCGCCGGATCGCCGGGAGCGACGCCGCCTTCGTGCCGGTGGCGGCGGTCGGCCTCGCCCTGCACGAGCACGCCCAGGTATTCGCGTCCGGCGGGCTCGAGACTTCGCTGTTCACGCTGCTGACGACGGCCACGGTCGTGCTCGCGGTCGGCGCGCGCGGGCAGCGAGGGTTGTTCCTATCCGGAAGCCTCGGGGTCCTCGCGGCCATGACCCGGCCGGACGGCATGCTGCCCTACGGAATCGCGGGGCTTGTCGGCCTGCAGCGCGCGCTGGCCACCCGCCGGCTCGCGCCGTTCCTCGCGGTGGTCGCCCCCGGCCTCCTCTTCTTCGCGCCCTACTACGCGTGGCGGTGGACCTACTACGGCTGGCCGTTCCCCAACACCTTCTACGCGAAGTCCGCGGCGTCGCCCTACTCGCAGCAGGGTCTGTACTACGTCGGCATCTACTTCGGCTGCTACTTCGTGCTGGGGCTTGGCGCGCTCGGCGCCCTCTTCGGTGCCGCAGCACCCGGCCCACGCGCAGACCACCGGCTGCCCACGCGCGCGCTCGCCCTCGCCATCGCCGGGACGGTCGGCCTGTACGTGGCGTTCGTCACCTGGGTCGGCGGCGACTTCATGTTCGGGCGCTTCCTCGTCCCGATCACGCCGCTCCTGTACCTCGGACTCGAACTGCCGCGCGCGCGCTGGCGCGGGGTCGTGCCCGGCGCGATCCTGCTCGCACTCGCGGCCGGCCTCACCCTGGCGCGCGCCTACCCGGCGGCGGAGATCACGCCCCTGCCCGGCGGCCGGCGCGGGGTCGTCGAGGAGCGGCTGAACTACACGCCGCAGAACACCGCCGCGATGCGGCTCGCCGGCGGGCTCCTGCGCGACCACTTCGCCGGGCAGGAGTCGCGCATCGTCATCCTCGGCGCGCAGGCGGTGCTCGCGTACTACGGCGAGTTCACGCTCGCCATCGAGGGCTGCACCGGCCTCACCGACGAGCACATCGCCCACCTGCCGATCCAGGGGCGGCACTCGGTCGGCCACGAGAAGTCGATCGTCGCGCTCGACCCGGAGTACCTCGAACGCCGCCACGTGCAGTTCTCGATCCACCTCGACCCGGCGCTCTACCTCCGCGACCACTACCGCCACATCTCGTTCGGGCCGGTGTTCGGCGTGATCGTCACGTGGGATCGCGCCATGATGCGCCACCTCCGCACCCGCCCCGACGTGACCTTCCTCGACTTCGAAGCGACCCTCGACACCTGGATCGCGGGCATGGCCGCGCGCTCCGACGCCGAGGTGCGCACGCAGTACGCCGAATGGAAGCGCTTCTACTTCGACCACAACGAAGACCCCGTGCGCGAGGCGCCGTTCCTGACCCGGCTCGGGCTGCGCTGACATGCCGCGCCAACTGATCGGGGTCGTGGTCCTCGCCATCGTCGGCCTCGGCCTGCGCGCCGCCCAGGTGAAGCTCTGGGTCTGCGACGACGCGTTCATCTCGTTCCGCTACGCGCAGAACCTGGTCGAGGGCCGCGGTCTCGTGTTCAACGCCGGCGAGCACGTCGAGGGCTACACCAACTTCGCGTGGACGATGATCCTCGCGCTCGGCGAGCGCCTCGGCGCCGATCCGGTGGCGCTGAGCCAGTGGCTCGGCATCGGCTTCTTCGCCGCCACGATCGCGTTGCTGCTCGTGGCCTCACGCCGTGTCGGCGGCGCGTCGTTCTGGCTGCCGATCGCGGCCCTCGGCTACGCGATGCACGAGCACGCGCAGGTGTTCGCGTCCTGCGGGCTCGAGACCGCGATGTTCGCATTCCTCACCACCGCCCTGCTCCTGGCGCTGGCGTGGGCGCGCACCGGCGCCGCGTTCGCGCTGGCTGGCGCGCTCGGCACCGTGCTCGCGATGACGCGCCCCGACGGCCTCCTCCTGTGCGCCGTCGGCGGGCTCTTCGCCATCCTGCGCGCGGCGCGTGGCAGCCTGCCCTGGCGGCACATCGCCGCGCTGTCGCTGCCGGGACTCGTCGTGTACCTGCCGTACTTCCTCTGGAAGTGGAGCTACTACGGTTCGATCGTCCCCAACACGTTTTACGCGAAGTCCGCCGACATCGCCTACCCGAGCCAGGGCCTGTTCTACCTGCGGCTCTTCTTCCAGTGCTACTGGGTGCTGATCCCCGCCGCTCTCGCCCTGCTCTGGATGGCGCTGGTTCCCGCGCGCCGCACCGGCGCCGCCAGCACGCAACCCGACGCGCTGCCACAGCTCACGCTCGCCTTCGTCCTCGCCTACCTCGCGTTCGTCGCGTGGGTCGGCGGCGACTTCATGTTCGCGCGCTTCGCGATGCCGATCACGCCGGCGCTCTACCTGGGCTTCGAGCTGCTCCGCCGCCGCTGGCCGGGCGCCGGCGTCGCGATCGCGCTCGCCGCGTTCGCCGTCGGCGGCACGCTCCTGCCCGCCTATCCAGAGGGTCTGAGAGCCAAGGGCGAACTGCGCGGCATCGTCGAGGAACGCACCTACTACCCCGCCGACGAGGTCGCGCATCGCCGCCGCTGCGCCGAGCACCTGCGCGAGCTGTTTCTGGGCCACGAGTCGCGCATCGGCATCGGCGGCGCACAGGCGATGATCGCCTACTACGGCCGCTTCGATCTGGTCATCGAGTGCGCGACCGGCCTCACCGACGCCTACCTCGCGCGCCTGCCGATCCCGGAGCGCACGCGCGTGGGCCACGAGAAGGGCGCCTCGCGCGATCCCGCGTACCTCGAGCGCCGCCGCATCCAGTTCCTGCTCGACACGCGGGAAAAGCCGCCGGACGCCGCCGGTCACGACGTCATCGAGTTCGGCCCGTGCTGGGGTCGCATCCTCACCTACGACCGCGACATGATGCGACACCTGCGTGGCAAGGAAGGCGTGCGCTTCGTCGACTGCGAGGCGTGGATCGACAGCATCCTGCCCGCGCTCGCGAGCCTGCCGCGCGCCAAGGTGCAGGAGGTGTACGCGATGCTGCGACCCTACTACTTCGTGCCCAACGACGACCCCGAACGCGAGGCGCCGTTCAAGGCCATCCTCGGCAACTGATCCGAGGGTCCGAAGGACGCGCGGCGCGCGCCGGCTCCTTCCCCTCGCGGTCGCTGCGCACGAAGCCGCGCGACCCCAGGCCGGAACCGCCCGGTCCGACCCGGGATCACGCGCTCCTTCACGATCGGCGCGATGCCCGGGCCGGCTTGAGGCGCGGCGTGGCTGCGATCGGGCGCGCATCCCTCGCGGCTCGACGGTCCGATCCATGCCGATCCCCAGGTCAAGGCGCAATGCCGTCAAGGTCCCAGGCGTCGCGTGAGGTCACGGCAGGAGAGCGCTCAG
>CAYQMF010000102.1:0-25327 GCA_964418595.1 uncultured candidatus Brocadiaceae bacterium | reverse complement strand
GGTGATGAAGATCAGCAAGCACCCGATCTCGCTCGACCGGCCGATCGGCGAGTCCGACGACTCGTACTTCGGCGACTTCATCGAGGACGAGTCGGTCGAGTCTCCGGTCCATGCCGCGAGCCGCGAGATGCTGCGCGAGCGGATCGACTCGGTGCTGTCGACGCTCACGTTCCGCGAGCGGGAGATCATCAAGCTGCGCTACGGGATCGGTGACGGGTACACCTACACCCTCGAAGAGGTCGGTCGCATCTTCCGCGTGACGCGCGAGCGCGTGCGCCAGATCGAGGCCAAGGCCGTGCGCAAACTTCAGCATCCGGTTCGCGCTCGCCGGCTCGGTGGGTTCCTGGACGCGTTGCCAGAGGTATGACCGCTCGTCGCGTCGGCGCCTCGGCGCGCCGTCGTGGTTTCACATCCGCCGCCTTGCCAGCGCCCGAGTCGGAGCTAGACTGCGCCGCCCTGGATCACCCGGTGCACCCGCAGGTCAAGAAGCTCCTCGATCTTCAACAGCTCGACCAGAAGATCGCCCTCATCGTCAAGGACATCGAGTCGCTGCCGGCGGAGACCGCCCGGCGCCAGCGGCAGCTCGACCTCAAGCGGGCCGAGTCGGCCGCGCGGGACAAGGCCTTCGTCGACGCCGAGGTGCAGATCCGCGGGCTGGAGCTGTCGACCCGCCAGGGCGACGACGAGGTGAAGAAGCTCGACGGACGGCTGAGTTCGGTCCGCAACAACGCCGAGTACCAGGCCACGCTGCTGCAGATCGAGTCGGTCAAGCGGGAACGGGACCGCGCCCAGGAGGAGGCGCTCGGCCTCATGGAGAAGCTGGAGGGGCTGGTCGCGGCACGTGACGAGGGCCGCGCCGCGCTGCAGGCGGAGGAAGCCACCTTCGCCGAGTTCCAGGAAGAGGCCGCCAAGCTGCGTGCGGCGCGCGAGGCGGAGGCGGCCAAGATCGCGATCGGCCGCGAGAAGCTGCTGGAAGGCGTGCCCGCCGATCTCCTCGGCAAGTACACGAAGCTGTTCAAGTCGCGGCAACGCATGGCCGTCGCCGGCGTCGAAGGCCAGGTCTGCCAGGGCTGCTACAACCGCATCACCGTCAACGACGTGGCGCGTTTGCGCGGCGGGGCGACGGTGGTCGAATGCGGGTCCTGCAACCGGATCCTGTACCTGCACGACGACGCCTGAGGCCGACGCGCAGCGCGGTGCGTAGGGCCCGCCGCCGAGCCTCGCACCTCGAGCCAGCTCGTTGGCGCAGGCCCATCGGCGCCGGTAGGCTCCGCACGTGACCCGCGCGGACCAAGCCATTCACGCCGTCATCGCCGGGACAGCCGGCCACATCGATCACGGCAAGAGCAGTCTCGTCCTGGCGCTCACCGGGATCGATCCCGACCGGCTGCCGGAGGAGAAGGAGCGAGGTCTCACGATCGACCTCGGCTTCGCCAACCTCGCCCTGCCGGACGGGCGGCGCATGGGGCTGGTCGACGTTCCCGGCCACGAGCGCTTCGTGCGCAACATGGTGGCCGGCTGTTCCGCGATCGACCTGGCTGTGCTGGTCGTGGCGGCGGACGACGGGGTCATGCCGCAGACCCGCGAACACGTCGAGATCCTCAAGCTGCTGGCCGTCCGCACCGGCATCGTCGCGCTGACCAAGATCGACATGTGCGACGAGGAGACCATCCTCATGGCCGAGGACGATGTGCGATCCCTGCTCGCGGGTACCCGCCTCGAGGCCGCGGAGATCGTGCGGGTGTCCTCCGTGACCGGCGAGGGCATCGATGCACTGCGGGCGCGACTGACGGAGATCGCGCTCGGCATCGAGCCACGGCCGGCGGACGGCCCGTTCCGCATGCCGATCCAACGCGTGTTCACCCTGGATGGGATCGGCACGGTGGTCACGGGCATTCCGCTGTCCGGAAGCCTGGAGTCCGGCGGCGAGGTCGAGTTCCTGCCCGGCCATGCCCGGTCGCGGGTGCGGGCGCTCCACGCGTACGGGCGCAAGGTCAACCGCGCCGTCGCAGGTCACTCGACGGCGCTCTCGGTGCCCGATGCGGACCTCGAGGCCCTGCACCGCGGCATGGTCGTGGCGGACATCGGCACGGCGACCGTGGGGCGCGCGGTCGACGTCCAGCTCGACGTGCTGGCGACCGGCAAGCCGCTCGAGCACCGTACCCCGATCCGGTTCCACGTCGGCACGGCGGAGGTGCAGGGCGTACTCGCCCTTCTCGACCGTGATTCGCTCGTGCCAGGGACGAGTGTCGTCGCCCGCGTGCTACTCGACGACGAGGTGTGCACGGTGCCGGGGGACCGCTTCCTCCTGCGCCAGCAGAACCCGGTGCGCACCGTGGGCGGCGGCGTCGTCCTGCGCATCGTGGCGAGCGCCAGCCGCTACCGCCGTGTGGAGTTGGGCGACGAACTGCAGGACCTGCTGCAGGCCGGACACTCCCCGGCGGCGCAGGCTCGCAAGCACCTGACGCACGCTGGCCCGGCGGGCCGCACGGTGGCGGAACTCGGTGCCGCGATGGCGATGGAGCCGGCGGGAGTGGAAGGTGTCCTCGCCGGATTGGACGACGTCCATCACCACGAGGCCACCGGCAGGTGGTTCACGAAGAGCGCGGTCAGCGACGGCGCGGCCGAGGTGCTGCTCGGGGTCGACCGGATGCTCAAGTCGAAGCCGCTCGCGGCGTCGGTGCAGAAGTCCGCGTTGCGCACGAGTCGCAGCCTGCCGCAGGCCCTTCTCGATGCCGTGATCGACCATCTGTTCGCAACCGGACGCGTGCGCGGCATGGAAGGAGGGCGTCTCGTGTTCGTCGAGCGGTTGCATTCCCTCCCGGCTGCCGACCGCGCCAAGGTGGATCGGATCGCGGCGACGTGCGCGACCGCGGAGTTCCGGCCGCCGAACGAAGCGGAGCTGGCGGCGGCCGTGCAGCTGGGTGGCGACGCCTTCCAGAGCGCCCTCCAGCGCGCCCAGGACGAGGCGACCGTGGTGCGGGTCGGCGAGCACTTCTACGGCGCTGCCACGCACAAGATCGCGATGCGGGCCGTGCGGGACAATTGCCAACGGCAGGGGGGCGAACTCGACATCCCGGCCCTGCGCGACACCCTGGGCACGAGCCGCAAGTATCTGATCCCGCTCCTCGAACACTTCGATGCCGTGGGCTTGACGCGACTGCGCGGCGGCGTGCGGGTGCTGCTGCCTTCGTCCCGCCTCATCGCCGAGTTGGGCCCCTGAAGGGCGGCAGGGCGCCGCGGGGGCGGTTCGGCTCAGCCCGGAGCCTCGATCCTGCCGATAGGACCGCCGGCATCTCTCCGAGGACTGCGCATGACCGGGAACCACAGCGAACACGACGACACTGGCTTGGACGACGACGAGGGCTTCGTCATCGACTCCGGGGTCGAAGCCACCACGCCCCACCATCCTCTCGACGACTTGTTCGCGGAGGTCGATCGGGAACTCGCCAAGCGGCGGGGTCTGTGGGAGGAGAACGAGGCGCGTCTCACCGATGAGGGTGCGACGCTGGGCGATGATGACGAGTTGTTCGTCCTCGAGGACGAGGCCTTCGGCGTGGAGCCGGCAGCCGCCGACCTCACCGATGTCGTGCGCGTGAACGCAGACGCGGCGCCCGACACGTTCCTCGCCAACGCGTCCGTGTTCGAGCTCGAGGAAGCCGAGGCGGAGCGGGCGAACGACGATGTCCTCGACGTCGGGTCCGAGGCCGAAGAACCCGTGCTCGCGGCGGACGGGGAGGGCGAGCTGGCGATGATCGACGAGATCGACGCGTCGTCCACGGAGCTCGAGATCATCGAGGAGGAGCGCGATCCGTTCGCCAACCTCGGGGCGGAGCAATCCCAGGGCGACCCCGCGGAGGACCAGCAGCTCTGGTCTGCCGAGGATCCGGCGGTCTCGAGCCCCGCGCTCGAGGAGGTGTCCTGGGACGCGGAGCAGACCCAGGCGACGGCCGCGTTGTTCGCGGAGGAACTGGACGGGATGGACGGAGCGGCCGGCGCCGATGCGCCCGCCGAAGACGACTTCGACCCGATCTACGGCGACCACGGCGCTGCGCACGGTGACCTCGAGACGGTGGGCCAGGAGCAGGAGGGCCAGCCGGACTTCGCGGAACACGAGGAGACCTTCGTCGACGCCGAGCCCGCGTTGGTGGTCGTGGGTGCCCCGACCGGCGTCGGTCGACGTCGCCGCCTGCGTCTGTTCGCGGCAGCGGCGCTCCTGCTCGTGGCGGCCGGGGCGACGCTCGCCGTCATCCGCCCCGATCTCCTTCGACCCGGCGATGGTGGGCACGTGATCGATCGCGTCGAGATCGCCCGTCCGATCACGGAGGTCGTGATGGCGCCGCCGTCGCCCCCGGTCGTGGCGGCGGTCGACCCCACGCCCACCGTCGTCGTCGATACGACTCCGCCGCCGGTCGTGGCGACGTCGACGGAGACGTCGCCACCCGTCGCGCCGCCGGTGGAGCCGGTCGCCGAGGTCCAGACCTCGGAGCCGTCGCCGCCGCCGCCGCCGGTCGCGGTGACGCCGCCACCGACGCCGCCACCGACCGTTCCGCCCGCATCGCGAGACAGCATGACCCTCGGCGAGGACCTCATCGTGCGCGCGGCGGAAGCGCCGGCGCGCGGCAGGGTGCACGCGCTGGCCGACGGGATCGCGACCGGCAACCAGGCCTTCGCGCAGTTGAAGAACCTCAACTACTTCGTGGGGCGGGTGAAGGCGATGGATGCCACCGTCATCACGCTGACGCTCGACCCGGGCGAGGTGACGCTGGCCTTCGACGACCTCTCGGCTATCGTCCCGCTGGCCAGCGAGGAATACCGATTGATGCAGGGTGGCCAGGACAGCTTCGTGCGCCTGCGCAACAACAACCGCTTGTTCGGCAAGATCCTGTCCAACGGCACGCTGGCGGACAACATCGTGATCGAGGTGCAGAAGAACCAGGTGACGATTCCGCGGCACGCGATCGAGGAGATCGGCGGGCAGAGCACGCTGGGCGTGCAGGTCCTGCAGGACGACGGGGGCAAGTGGGTGGAGAAGCTGCTCCGCCGCAGTCACACGGAGTCTGGTGTGACGGCTGCGCCGGAGCGGCTGGCACCCACCGGGCCCACGTCGCCGCAACCCGGCAAGTGACCTCCGGGCGCAGCGCCTGCGACGAGTGCGGTGGCCGTTCGCTGCGCCCGACGCGCGTGGAGGGGCGCGAAGTGCTCGAGTGCGAGTTGTGCGGGGCGCTGCACGGGGACGAGAGTTCGGTACGCAAGGCCCTGCTGGCGCGCGAAGGGCGGGACCGCGGCTTCGACCCGGAGATCTACCCGCTCGTGCAGGCGCTGGATCGGATCCCGGGCCTTCGCGTCACGCTGGCGGTGGCGGGGGACGCGCGCGATCGCATCTGGCCGTTCGTACAGATGCGCGTGCTCGACCCACGGGCCCTGGTCGGCGTCGAGAACCTGACGAAGTCTCTGGCCCTCGCCGCGGCCGGTGCCACGCTCCATTGGGTGGTGGAGGTCGAGTACGCTACGCACCTCGTGTTCACCTTGAAGCCACGCTTCCATCGCGACGTCGATCGGATCGACGCGGAGGCGATCGAGCGCGCGCGGCGTGATCTGGGCCGTCTGGCGGCGAATCTCGAGCGCGACATGCACCTGCCCTGGTGGCGCCGATGAGGCGCCGGCGCTCGGCACTCTGCTAGGATCTCGGGTCGACCCGCATCCCCGCCCCGCGGCTGCCGCCGGGTCCTGCCGAGGCCGATGAAGTACTGCCAGCTCGCCATCTCTGCTCTCGCGCTGCTGACCAGCGCAGCGCTGCCCGCGCAACCGGACGCCGGTCTCGAGCAACGGCTCGATGCGGTGAAGGAGTTCAAGCGCTTCTTCCGCAAGTTCAAGGAGGTCAGCCAGAAGGTCGAGGCGATCTACACGCTGAAGGGCAACGAGTGCGAGCCCGCCTGCGACGAGTTGCTCGGCCTGCTTTCCGCGAACGAGGCCGACATCCGCAAGGCCGCGCTCGACGTGGTCACGACGTACACCGCGCCGGCGACCTGGGAACACGTGATCGCGGACCTGAAGGGCAAGCGGGGTGGGGAGAAGGCCGCGATCATCGACGCGCTGGGCCGCGCCGGGATCAGGTCGGCGGTGCCGACGCTGGTCGAGCAGGCCACCGATCGCGACGCGGAAGTGCGCTACGCGATCGCCCGCGCGTTCGGTCGGCTCGGCGATGCGAGCGCCCAGGATTCGGTGGCGACCCTGCTCGCCGACGGCGACGTGCGCGTGCGCGGCGCCGCCTGTGACGCCGTGGGGGACCTCCGCCTCAAGGCGCTGGGGGACACGCTGGTGCCCCTCCTGCAGGACTCGACCTGGCAGGTGCAGGCCGCCGCGATCCGCGCCGTCGGCCTGGTCCGGCCCGCGAAGGCGGTGATGCCGTTGATCGAGCTGATGCGCCAGGGCGGACGCCTGCAGGAGGACGCGGCGGACGCGCTGTTCCGGGTCACCACCAAGGACTTCGGCACCAACCCCGACGAGTGGCAGCAGCAGATGGAGCGGCTGTTCAAGCTGGATTGGCAGCCGCCGTCGGACGCGGAGGTCGAGAAGGCCGCGGCCGCGCGCAAGAAGTCGATGGAGTTCTACGGGGCGAAGGACACCGTGCGCACCTTCGCGGGCATCCCCATCGTGTCGCAGCAGGTACTCTTCATCATCGACGTGTCCGGGTCGATGTCCGACCTCGTCGTCGAGCGCGAGAAGTTCCAGGGCTACGAGGACTACGAGAAGTTCACGATCGTCCGCTCGGAGCTGGTGCGCACCATCGACTCGCTGACCCCGAACACCTACTTCAACATCGTCGCGTTCGCGACCGGCCTGAAGCCGTGGAAGTCGTTCCTCGTCCCGGCCAACATCACCAACAAGGAGAGCGCCAAGGGCTGGACGCGGAGTCTGCGGCCCATCGGCGGCGCGTCGGACCAGGAACTCGCCTCCGTGGGGCTCGGCGGCAACCTCGCCGAGGGCAAGACCAACACCTTCAAGGCGTTGATGTACTCGTTCGGCATCGACCCCGACCAGCCGCGACGTGCGGCCACGACCGCGGCGAGCACGGTGTCGAAGAGCAAGCTGGACACCGTGTACTTCCTCAGCGACGGGCGGCCCAGCGTCGGCAAGCTCATCGACACGGAGGAGATCCGCAAGGCGGTGCGCGAGGAGAACCAGATCCACCGGATCGTGATCCACACGATCGCCATCGGCGAGTTCCAGAAGGAGTTCCTCAACGCACTCGCGGTCGAGAACAACGGCGTCTTCGTCGACCTCGGCCGATGACCCACCGCGTCACGCTCCGTCGCGGGGCGCGCGCGCCATCACCGCGAGCGTGACGACGACTCCCGTGGCGCCCGCGAGGACGTAGGTTGCCTCGAGCCCGACCCGCGCCTGGAGCAGGCCCAGGCCGGGGAACAGGACGCAGAAGGCCAGCCGCCCCGCGAACGACATCGCCGACAGGACCGTCGTGCGCGACACCGACCCGATCCGGTGGTTGGCGTAGGCCTGGAGCACGGCCCAGTGCGCGCCGAACGGCGCCTGGTGCACGAAGAACAGGGCGATGCCGAGCCAGCCGATGCTGCCTGCCATCGCGAGCAGCGAGGCCGCGAGCAGCAGCGGGAGGGCCCACAGCAGACGGCGCTCACCGACGTGGCGCAGCAGGCCGGGAACCGCGCGCGACCAAGGGGCGGCAACCATGTTCAGCGCGCCGAACAGGAGCCCGAGGATCCACGGATCCATCTTCTCGGCGGCCTGCAGGTAGGGCTGGTAGGTGTGGAAGCAGTAGCGCAGGAGGCAGAAGACAAGGACGTAGTAGCCGGTGATCCAGCGCACGTCCGGGCGCTTGAACTGCGCCAGCGCGTCGCCGAGGAGGGGGAGGGTCCGCGCGCGACCGGTGGGCACGTCGCGCAGGAAGAAGGCGATCGCGGCGCCGATCGCACAGAGGCCGGCGGTGAGGGGGATGGTCGCTCGAAAGCCCCAGGCGCTCGCGACGGCGCCGCCGACGAGGAAGGCGAGCCCGGAGCACAGCGTGCGCAGCGCGTGCAGCCACGCCTCCTGGCGCAGGTACTCGTGCGTGCGCCCGGCGCTCGCGAGGCTCGCGAACAGGAGCGAGGCAGGTGCGCCGGAGAGGAGCGAGTGGCCGAGGCCGAGCAGGATCTCGCCGGCGGCGAAGTGGCCGAACGAGTCACCGATGCCGATCGTGAGGAAGCCGGCGGCGAGCAGGGTCGGACCGGCCACCAGGCACACGCGCTGCCCGAACCGATCGGCGATCACGCCGGTCGGCACCTCCGCCACCACCATGGCCAGGTAGTAGATGGCGATGAGGGTCGCGTACGACGCGATGCCGATGCCGTGGTCGTCGAAGTAGAAGTAGAGGAAGGGTACGCACGCGAACGGATACGTGAACGCGGCGTAGGCGCGCAGGACGGCGAGCTGGTGGGGCAGGTGGATGGGGGCGCGCGGCAAGCGAGGCATGGCAGCGCCAGACACCACCGAACGCGAGCGAGAAGTCGTCCATGCATGCCTACTTCGCGGCTGTAGATCGCGGCGGGCGGATCCATAATCCCGCCCCATGTTGCTGGCCCTGGTGCAAGCCATGCGTCCTCACCAGTGGGTGAAGAACCTCCTCGTGTTCGCGCCCCTCGCGTTTGCCCACGAGCGCCATCAGGGCGAAGCCGTGCGCCTGGCCATCGTGGCCTTCGCCTGCTTCTGCGCCGCGGCGAGCACCGTGTACCTGCTCAACGACATCGTCGACCGCGAGGCGGATCGGCGGCACCCGAAGAAGTGTCTGCGGCCGATCGCCTCCGGGCGCCTGCCGATCGCGCTGGCCATGCTGGCCGTGGTCGTGCTGCTGGTCGGGATCGCGTGGGGCGGCAGCGCGATCGTCGCCACGCACACCGGCGCACCATTCCTGGTGTGGCCGGCGTCGTACCTGGCGCTCAACCTGGCGTACTCGTTCGGGCTCAAGCGGGTGGTGATCGTCGACGCGATCTGCATCGCGCTCGGCTTCCAGTTGCGCGTGCTCGCCGGCGCCGACGCGATCGTCGCCCGGCCCTCGTCGTGGATCCTGCTGTGCACCTTCTTCTTCGCCCTGTTCCTCGCCTTCTGCAAGCGCCGCGAGGAGGTGGTGAAGCACGGCGACGGCGAAACGCGGGCGAGCCTGCGCGACTACGACGCCCACTTCCTCGACCAGATGATCAACCCGTTGGCGGCGATGTCGATCCTCGCCTACGCGCTGTACACGGTCGACCCGCACACGGTGGCCTACCACGGCTCCGCCGGGCTCGCGCTGACCGTGCCCTTCGTCGTGTTCGGCGTGTTCCGTTACCTGTACCTCGTACATCGACGCGGCGAGGGCTCCGACCCCGCGCGCCTGCTGTTCCGGGACCCGCAGATCCTGGTCAGCGGCGCGTTGTGGGCGGGCAGTGTCATGGTGGTCCTCTCGCTGCGGCCCGCGTCGTGAAGCCAGCGCAGGACGCTGGCAGCCCGTGGGCCCCCGCGTAGAGTGCCGCGGGTGACCGCTGACTTCCGGAGCGACACCCTGACGAAGCCGACGCCCGCGATGCGCGCGGCGATGGCTGCGGCCGATGTCGGTGACGACGTGTTCGGGGAGGATCCGACCGTGCGCGATCTCCAGCACGAGGCCGCCGCGCTGCTCGGCACGGAGGCCGGGCTGTTCGTCCCCTCCGGGACGATGGGCAACCAGATCTGCATCCACGTGCACTGCAGAGCGGGCGACGAACTCATCTGCGAGGAGCGCAGCCACGTCTACCAGTACGAGGGCGGTTCCATGGCACGCCTGTCGGGCACGCAGGCGCGGTTGCTCGCTGCGCCCGACGGGTTCCCGACGGTGGAGCAGGTGCGCGCGGCGGTGCGCAGTCCCGACATCCACTATCCGCGCACGCGCCTCCTGGTACTCGAGAACACGCACAACATGGCGGGCGGCCGGGTCCTGGGAGCAGCTCGGCACGCGGGCCTCGTGGAGGAGGCGCGGCGCCTCGGCCTCAGGGTCCACCTCGACGGCGCTCGGGTCGTCAACGCTGCCGTCGCCGCGGGTTGCAAGGTGGCCGATCTGTGCGCCGGCGTGGACTCGGTTTCGTTGTGCCTGAGCAAGGGGCTGGGTGCGCCGGTGGGCTCGATCGTCGCCGGTAGCGCTGCCTTCGTGCAGGAGGCCCGGCGCGTGCGCAAGGCGCTGGGCGGCGGGATGCGGCAGGTGGGCGTGCTTGCCGCGGCCGGCTTGCTGGCCCTGCGCGAGGGGCCGGGGCTCCTGGTCAGGGACCACGCGCGCGCCCGACGCATGGCGGTGGCCTTCGCCGGCATGCCCGGACTGCGCGTCGACCTCGCCGCGGTCGAAACCAACATCGTCATGGTTGATCTGACCGGCGCCTCGCCGTCAGCTTTGCTGGCGTTCCTGGCGGAGCGCGGCGTGCGCGCCCTCGCGGTGAACGAACGGCGTGTCCGGTTCGTGACCCATCGCGATCTCACCGACGCCGACGTCGACTCCTGCATCGACGCGGCGCACGCCTTCTGTCAGCAGGACCCGTCCCTTCGCGCATCTCCCTCCTCCCGCCCGAACACCCCGTGAGCATCTTCAAGGCCTACGACATCCGCGGCACGTACCCGGATCAGATCGACACCGACAACGCGCGCAAGATCGGCGCGGCGTTCGCCAGGTTCCTCGGCGCCAAGACGCTGGTGGTCGGGCGCGACATGCGCACGATGGCGCCCGCGATCCAGGACGCCGTGTGCGAGGGGATCATGGACCAGGGTTGCGACGTGCTCGACATCGGGCTCGCGTCGACGCCGATGGTGTACTACGCGATCGGCAAGCTCCCGTGCGACGGCGGCCTCGCCGTGACGGCGTCGCACAACCCCAAGCAGTACATCGGCTTCAAGCTCTGCCGCGAGGGCGCGCGGCCGCTGTCGAAGGACACCGGCATCGCCGAGCTCGAGCGGATGGTGGCGAAGTTCGATCTGCCGGTGGCGGCGCGACGCGGCAAGCGGGACCGGGTCGCGGTGAAGGCCGACTACGTCAAGCACATCGCGTCGTTCGCGAGCGGGATCAAGCCCACCGTGATGTGCGTGGACTACGCCAACGGGATGGGCGCGGCGGAGTCGCCGGAGATCTTCGCGGCCATCCGCGGGTTGAAGGTCATCCCGCTGTACCAGGAACTCGACGGGACGTTCCCCAACCACGAGGCGAACCCGCTGCACGAGCCCAACCTCGACGACCTGCGCGCGTTGGTGCGCAAGCACAAGACGCCGCTCGGGATCGCCTTCGACGGGGACGCCGATCGCTGCGCGTTCGTGGACGAGGAAGGGCGCACCGTCCACGCCGATCTCATCACCGTGATCCTCGCCCGCAGCCAGCTGAAGCGGCACCCGGGCAAGGGGATCATCTACGACCTGCGCAGTTCGCGGGTGGTGCCGGAACAGATCCGCAAGCTCGGCGGTCGGCCGGTGCGCGAGCGGGTCGGCCACTCGTTCATGAAGGAGACGATGCGACGCGAGGACTGCATCGGCGGCGGTGAACTCTCCGGACACTTCTACTTCGCCGAGAACTCGTACACCGACTGCGGAGTGCTTGCCTGCGTGATGGTGCTCAACCAGCTGGCTGCGGAGGGCCGGACCCTCAAGCAGGCGGCCGATGAACTGCGCGTCTACCACGGCACTGGCGAGATCAACTTCAAGGTCGAGGACAAGGCGGCCAAGATGCGCGAGGTGGAGGCGGCGTTCCCCGGCGGCGTGGTCGACTACCTCGACGGCGTGACCCTGACCTTTCCCGACTGGTTCGTGAACGTCCGGCCGAGCAACACCGAGCCGTACCTGCGCATGTGTCTGGAGGCCAACACCAAGGCGGAGATGGAGGCGAAGCGGGCGGCGCTGTTCTCGATCCTCGGCAAGCCGATGACCGGGCACTGATCGCGGCGCATGGAGCTGCCTCGCCCCAACGGCGTCGTCGCGCTGCTCACCGACTTCGGCGTGGAGGAGCCGTGGGCAGGCGTCATGCGCGCGGTCATCAAGCGCGGCAACCTGAAGGCCGATGTCATCGACCTGTGCCACGGCGTGCCGGCACACGACGTGGCCACCGGCGCGTTCTACCTCGCGTCGGCCGTCGACCGATTCCCGGCCGGGACCGTCGTGGTCGCCATCGTGGATCCCGGCGTCGGCTCGACACGCCGCGCGCTCGCCGTGTGTGCGGCCGGCTGCTTCTGGCTCGGGCCGGACAACGGCCTCCTGGATCCCGTGCTCGGTCGCGACGACGCCGAGGTGCGGATGATCGACGTCGAGAAGCTGCGTCTGCCGGCGCCGTCGCGCACGTTCCACGGCCGTGACGTGTTCGCCCCGGTGGCGGGTCTGCTCAGCGCCGGCCGCTTCGGGTTCCGCGCCCTGGGCGACAAGGTGAAGGATCCGGTGCGCCTCGTTGGCGGCGAACCGATGGGCAGCGCCGCGGCGCAGGTCGCCCACGTCGATCGCTTCGGCAACCTCATCACCAACGTGCCTGGGCGACGGGTGACGGAGGAGCGGTGGGTGGGCGTGCGCATCGCCGGCGTCGACGTGCCGTGCGGCGTGACCTACGCAGATGCCGAACCGGGAGCCGCGATCGCGGTGATCGACAGCTACGATCTCCTCGAGATCGCGGTCTGTCGCGGGCGCGCCTGCGACGTATTCGGCGCGCGCGCCGGAACCAGGATCGAACCCATTCTCGCCTCGTGAACCGTCCCGCCAAGAGCTCGTCCGTGACCAAGCAGCGCATCCAGATCGTCGGTGTCCCCATGGACCTCGGTGCCGGTCGCCGGGGTGTGGACATGGGGCCGTCGGCGATCCGGCTCGCCGGAGTCAGTCAGCAGCTTCGCGACCTCGGCTACGACGTGATCGACGACGGCGATGTGGCCGTGCCGTCGCCGGAGGCGCGCGATCCGGGGATCGACAAGTGTCGGTACCTGAACGAGATCTACCACGTCTGCAATCGCCTGCGCATGCGCGTGGCGCGCTCTCTCGAGAGCGGAGCGACGCCCGTGGTGCTCGGCGGAGACCACAGCATCGCCATCGGCACGGTCGCCGGCATCGCCGAGCACTTCCGTGCCCAGACACAGCACATCGGTCTCATCTGGGTGGACGCGCACGCGGACATGAACACGCCCGAGAGCAGTCCCACCGGGAACGTGCACGGCATGCCGCTCGCCGTGCTGCTCGGCATGGGGCACGAGCGCCTCGTCCAGATCGGTGGCTTCGCGCCGAAGGTCCGTCGCGACAACGTGTGCCTCATCGGCATCCGCAACCTCGACGAGACCGAGAAGCGCATCGTGCGCGAGTCCGGGGTGCACGCCTACACCATGCGCGAGATCGACGAGCGCGGGATGCAGTCCGTGATGGCCGAGGCTCTGCGCCACGCGCAGGAGGGGACGGTTGGCTTCCACCTCTCGTTCGACCTCGACGGCATGGATCCCAACGACGTGCCCGGCGTCGGTACCCCGGTGCGCGGCGGGATCGACTGGCGGGAGGCGAACCTGCTGATGGAGATGGCCGCCGACACGAGTCGCATGGTCGGGCTCGAGATCACGGAGTTGAATCCGATCATGGACGTGCGCAACCAGTCGGGGGTCGTGGCAGTCGACCTGATCGCGTCGGCCTTCGGCAAGTCGATCCTGTAGGGCGGCCCGCATCGCGCTGCCGGCGACTCGCTCCGGGACGGCGACCTGCTCCAGGAGGGGAACCTACTCCAGGAGGGCAACCAAGACCGGCGGCAGGAGGGACAGCACGTCGTCGGCCAGCTCGCTGCCACGCGCCGTGCGCAGAGCGGCGAGGACATCACCCCGCTGCCGATCGCCGAGGCGGTGGGCGCGGGCGTGCGTGAGCACGACCGCGGCGGCTGCGTCGAACGAGGTGCGCGCCAGCGCGTGGATGCGGTCGGTGAAGTGACGGGCGCGCGGGGCAGCCGCCGCTTCGAGGTCACGCCGGACATCCGCGAGCTGGGTGCTGCTCATCGCGGCGCACAGGCGGGTCAGGTGCTCGCGTCCGGTGGCGAGTTCGAAGGCCGCGGCCAGGAGCGTGTCCGCACGCTCGACCTGCGCGGTCTTCAGCGCGATCGCCGCGGCGACGCGGAGTTCGGCAGGAGACGTGGGGGAATCTGCGATGTCGCGGCAGGTGAAGGTGAGGCGCGGCGTGAGGCCGCGGTCCCACGTGGCGAGCAGCGCCGCCCGCACCGCGGCCGGGGCGGAGGGCGTGGCGATGCGGAGTTCGACGGCATCGCGTCCGACGTCGCCGGCGAGTCGCACCAGCACGCGCGCGCCGGCGACCGCCTCGTCGACGTGCGCACTCGCCAGCGCCCGCGGCGCCAGCTCGAAGGCCTCGTCGTCGAGGGCCTGTGCCAGCAGACCCAGCGCGAGTCCGCGCGCGCGCGGGCTGGTGTCGGTGCGGGCGACGCGGCGCAAGAGATCGATCGCGTCACGCTCGACGGGGCCTGCGGCCGTCAGGGCGGCGAGGGCTTCGCAGCGCAGGAGATCGGAGCGATCCTCGACCCTCGCCCAGGTGGCGGAGCGATCGAGAGGTGCTCCGGCGGCGACCAGCGCGCGCGTCGCGAGCGCGAGGAGGACATCCTCGCGGTTGGCGGCGTCGGTCAGCAGCATCGACAGGGCCGTCACCTTCTCGGGGTGGGGGAGGATCGCGAGGCCGGCGAGCAGGGCCGCGAGGGGGTCGCGCATGCGCCGGTAGCTGCTGCCGTGCACGCCGCCGAGCCACGCGTCGACGCTCGGGGTCGGGACGGACCCGGGCTGTCGCCCCAGCCCGAACGCGGCCACGGCGGCTTCCGGGTCGGAGGTGCGCGCGCCGTCGAGCACGGCGGAGAGAAAGGACACCGCCCCGGGGGCCCCGAGGAGACCCACGGCGAGGATGCCACGCAGCCGGGCTTGGGGCGCGGCTTCGCGGGCGACCGTGAGGATCGCGCGGTAGGCGTCGACGCGCCCGCTCGAGGCGAGCCAGAGCGCCGCCTCCCCCCGGGTGAGGGGGTCCTGGGCGCCGCCGCCGTCACTGCCCGGGGTGTCGCGGGCCAGGGCGTCGAGGGCGAGGGCGTCGAGGTTCGGCAGGGGCGCGGGCACGACGACGGCCTGCGCCTGGGCGAGCCCGGCCAGGGCTAACGCCAGGGCCAGCGCCAGGGCGGTGGCCAGCGGGTGTGCGGTTCCGATCCTACGGTGAGCGCTGCGGGACATGACGATCCGCCAGAGCGCCAGGATTGGCGGCGCCGTGCGGCGGCGGGACAGGGATCTCAAACCTCGTGCCGCCGGCTGGTCGAACGCGAGAACCTCCGGGTCTGCCCGCGCCGGCGCCGTGCGGACCTGCGATATTGGCGGGGGTGCACACCCTGAAGATCGAGCCCGCCGACGCCGACCAGCGCCTGGATCGGTTCCTGCGCAAGGCCTGGCCGGGTGCGACCCTGGGCCACGTGTACAAGGTGCTGCGACGCGGGGATGTCCTCGTGAACGGGGCGCGGGTGGACGCTGGCTACCGGCTCGTGGTCGGCGACCAGCTGACGCTGCGGGTGGACGAATCGCGATGGTCGTCGCTGCGCCCGCGCCCGGCCGCCGACGCCGCGCAGCGCGGGCCGGTCACCGTCGTCCACCGCGACGCCGATCTCCTGGTCGTGGACAAGCCGGCGGGCCTCGCCCTGCACCCGGGGAGCGGTGTACGCGAGCATCTACTCGGTCGCGTGCAGGGTCTGCTCGGCGCGGGGTCGGGCTACACGTTCAAGGTTGCCCCGGCACACCGGCTGGATCGCGAGACCTCCGGGCTCGTGGTGTTCGGAGTGAGCGCCGCCGGCCTGCGAGGGTTCTCCGCGGCGCTGCGTGCGCGCGAGGTCGACAAGCGCTACCTCGCCCTCGTGCATGGGCAGCCCCCTGCGGAAGGGGAGATCGACGCGCGCCTCGCGGTCGATGACGACGCGCGCGGCGACGAGCCAAAGACCGTGCCCGACGCCGAGGGCCGCGTCGCGCGCACCCGCTACCGGGTCACCGGGTCGCGGGGTGACTGGAGCCTCGTCGAGATCCAACTCGACACCGGCCTCACGCACCAGATCCGCGCGCACTTCGCGAGCCTCGGTTGTCCGCTCGTGGGCGATCGCCGCTACGGGCGGCCCGACGGTGCGGCGCGTCTCATGCTGCACGCCTGGCGCTTGTCGTTCGCGCACCCGGTGAAGGGGAGCGCGCTGCGTGTGCAGGCGCCGCCGCCGCCCGAACTGGGCCGGCGCTGACGCGCACCGGCGTGCGGCCGCTCAGTCGTTGGCGCGGCCCGTGAACTCGCCGGTGTCGGTGTTCACCTTGACGCGCTCGCCGACCTTGATGTGCAGCGGCACGCGGATTTCGAGGCCGGTCTCGAGCTTGGCCGCCTTCTGGATGCTGGACACGGTGTCACCCTTCACCGCCTCCTCGCACTCGACGATGGTCAGCACCACGGACGGCGGGATCTGCACGGTCAGCGGCTGCTCCTCGCAGTACACGACGTCGACGGTGGCGTTCTCGGTGATGTAGTTCATGGACTCGCCGAGCACGTCCTTGTCGAGGTGGAACTGCTCGTAGTTCTCGTTGTCCATGAACACGAAGCCGTTGGCGTCGCGGTACAGGTACTGCGCCTTGCGCGCCTCCATGTAGACCGGCTCGATCGAATCGCTGGAGTTCATGCGCACCTCTTTCTTCCGCCCCGTCTTCATGTTGCGGAGGAAGAGGTGGTTGATCGCGCGCCAGTTGCCGGGGGTGACGTGCTCGTACTTCTCGATCTGGAACAGATCACCCTCGAAGCGGATGACCATGCCTTTCTTGGCTTCGGTGACGCGGATCGCCATGCAGTGTCTCGTCGCGGTTGCGGCGTCGGCCGGGTGCCGACGCGATCTTGCGGGCGGGGGAGGATACGGGCGGTCGCCGGAACCGGCAAAGGCCGGTTTCGGCCTCGAGCTCAGAAGACCCGGCGCCGACTCGAAGACTCGATGCTCAGCGCCTTGCGGTACTTGGTCACGGTCCGGCGCGCGATGTGGATGCCCTCTTTCGCGAGCTCCACGACCAGTTGGTCGTCGGAGAGCGGGTTGGCCTTGTCTTCGTTGGCCACGATCTCGCGCAGGCTCTCCTTCACCGCCTGCTGGCTGACCATGTCGCCGCTGTCCGTGACCGTGCCGCCGGAGAAGAAGCGCTTGAGGTCGAGGATGCCCTGTGGCGTCTCGATGTGCTTGCCGGAGATCGCGCGACTGACGGTGGAGATGTGCACCCCGACCTCGTCGGCCACGTCCTGCATCTTCAGCGGCTGCAGACCCTTGATGCCTTCGCGCAGGAACGCCTCCTGCCGACGGACCACGGCGCTGGCGATGCGGTGGATCGTGCTCTGCCGCTGGTGGATCGCCTCGATGAACCACTTGGCCGCGTCGATCTTTCGCCGCAGGTACTCGTAGATCTTGGGGTCCGAGCGCGCCTCCTTCAGCAGGTTGCGATACACGGGTGAGATGCCGAGTTCGGGAAGCTGGCCGCGCTCCGTGCGCACTTCGAAGGTGCCGTCGATCTCCTCGACGATCACGTCGGGCACGACGGTCGCGTTGGGAGTCGAGGTGAAAACGGCACCCGGGTGCGGGTTGAGCTGGTACTTGATGAACTCCCAGCTCTCCTGGATCTCGGCGATGGTGGCGCCGGTCTCCTTGGCGATCTTGGGCAGCCGGTTCATGGCCAGGTCGTCGAGGTGGTCCTGGACGAGCTGCCGGGTGAGCGGCCGGACGTAGCTCATGCGGTCGAGCTGCATCAGCAGGCAGTCGCGGAGGTCGCGGGCGGCGGTCCCTGGCGGGTCGAGGCCGCGCACCGTGTCGATCGCCTCCTCCGCCAGCGGCACCGGCACGACGAGGTCGCGGGCGATGGTCTCGGCGGAGTCGTTCAGCCGGCCGTCGGCGTCCAGGGAGTAGACCACGTGCTCGATGACCAGGTACAGCTCCGGGCGCGGGTCGGTCATGCGCGCCTGCGCCAACAGGTGATCGGAGAGCGACACGCCCGAGTCGGGCGTGTTGTTGAGCATCTCCATCCACCGCTCCGACTCCTCCGCGGCGTTGGCACTCGAGACGCGGGTGCCGATCCGCTCCGTGCGCTTCTCGAGCTGGTCGAGTTCCTCCGCGTACTCGCGGTCGAGCTTCTCCTCGAGGCTCGGGGCGGTGTCCTCCGCCTGCAGCGGACCCGGATCAGCGGAGGTCTCGGCGCCGGGTTCCTTCAACTCCAGGAACACGTTCTCCTGCAGCTCCTGTTCGATCTGATCCTTCAGTTCGAGCAGCGGCGTCTGCAGGATCTGCATCGCCTGGATCATCTGCGGAGACTGGACGAGGCGTTGCTCGGCCCGCAGGCTCTGCGTCAGTCCCAGGCGCATCGACGACATGATCGCGGCACTATAGCGAGCCGCGCGCGCGAGGTCACCGATGCGTGCGCGCTGGCCAGCACGCCGGTAGCGCGGCGCTTGTCGCCTACCGCATGCGCACGGCGAGGCTCTGGCGCGGACGGAGGCGCGCGCGACCGACGCTCAGCTCGCCGGTCTCGCCGAGGTCGATGGGTGTGTTGACCGGCAGGAGCCCTTCGTGCCGGAACGTCGCGCGCGAGACCGTCGCCTGTTGCAGCGTCACGCCCTTCTCCGTCCCGGTGGCGAACGACGTCGGGACCGAGGTCTGGACCACCTCGACCCACGCGCGGGCGCCGAGGTCGTTGCTGCGCCCCGGGTACGCCTGGACCTGCGCGACGATGCCGGAGAACTGACGGCGCACCATGGGATCGCTGATCCCAGCCTTCTGGGCGACCTCGACTTCCGCGTCGATCACCGTGGTGGTCTCGATGCCGTGCACGAGGTAGTGGCTGCGGCCCATGAGCGCGGGCAGGCGCACGGTGCGCAGTGCATCCTGCGAGTCCGCGACGGCCGTACGGAGCTCGATGTCGAGGGTTCTGAGGAACTGCTCCTGGTAGGCGTCGATGAGACGCGCGGCGGTCTGTCGCACGGCGGGACTGCCGCGCACGGCGACGTACCCGTTCTCGAGCACGCTGACGTCGATCTCGCCGTCGCCCAGCGCGCGCATCAGGAGCTGGTTCCAGAGATCGCCGTCGCCGGGGCCCACGGCCGGCAACGGATCCTCGCGCAACGCCACGGCCGGTGAGCTGTAGCGGTCGATCGCCGTCTCGCCCTCGCGGGGGATCACGCGCTGACGCAGCGCGGGGGACAGGAAGGCGGAGACGGGCCAGAGCCCGGCCTCGCGCTGCAGGTCGCCGGACACGGGCGTCCGTTCGGCGCCCACCACGAGGACCAGGGCACGACCCTCCAGCGCGCCCGCCAGTTGCACGACGAGGGCGCCGCCGTTGCCGATCCGGCCCGAGGTCGACCCCAGGGTCGTTGCCATCTCCGGGGTCTGCAGGGTGGGCAGGCTCCGGTCGGGCCCCAGGCTCACGGGCCGGAGCGCGAGCTTCTCGCCCAGCGCGAAGTGGCAGAAGAGCACGAGGTCGCTGCTGTTGGCCAGCGCATGCAGCTCGACCTGGACCCTCGCGCCTTCGTGCATGGCGAGGACCACCGGGTTGGCCATCGCCTGACTCTGCGCGATCTCCACGTCGCAGTCGGCCACGTACGGGGTCACCTGCTGGATGCCCATCGAGACGATCTGGTTGGGGAATGCGCTCGCGCTGCCTTCCCACAGGGGCGCGCCGCACTGCTTGCGCAGGCGTGCGCAGGCGTCGGTGTAGCTCTCTGCGCCCGCGGAGCCCGGCTCCGCGTGGTCGGCGGCGAACACGGCGGCGCGGACTCGACCGGCGTCGCCCAGCACCGCGGCGATACGCTGCAGGGACTGCTCGATCAGGTGGATCTGATCCGGAGCTCCGGTCAGGATCAGCGAGTCGCCGACCTGATCGACGGACGCGTTGCCGTCGTCCCAGTTGAGGGGTGTCATCCGACGCACGAGGTCCGCCAGCTCGTTCACCCGGTAGGCCATGTGCTCGGTGTCGCGCGCGAGCACCGCGGGGTGACCGTCGTCTCCCTGGGTCATGTCGATCAGCGTTCCCAGCGGGAGTACGGCAGGTGTCGCCAGGGGCGCCACGAGGTCGGCCACGGGGATGACTTTCATCGCGCGTGCAAATGCGGGCGATGGCGTGTGGTCGGCCTGCGGCTGGGCGCCGAGCGCGAGGGTCAGGACGGGAAGCAGGGCGAGTGCGGTCGTTCTCATCATCGATTGCAGTGCGCGCAGGGTGTGGCGCAGGTCAGGGACGCGAGCTGATCGGGGGTGTCGGCTCACGTCCACGGAGAGCGTGTGCGATCGTCGGGATCTGCTCCGGGCGCAGGCGCGCGCTCGGCTCGAACGGCGTGCCGGTGGCGATCACGAGGTCACGGGCGGCGCGGTCGCCAAGGCTGGCGAGCGCGGTCCACAGCAAGGTGGTCCGGCGCGACCGACCGAGAGCGCTACGCACGCTCGGGATCACGTCGGCAGGCAGCATGCCGAGCGCGTATGCAGCGAGCTGCGCCTCGTGCAGGTTCGGGCGCTCGACGAGCAGAAGGAGCGCGTCGACCGCCTCCGGCCGGCCGACGGCGGCGAGCGCGACGAGACAACGGCTGCGGAACTCGGCGCTGCGGCTGGTCCGCAGGCGGTCGAGGAGTGTGTTCGACGCACGCGGCCCGAGCCCTGCGAACCACGCGTGGGCGCGATCGACATCGTCGCGGTGTGGCCCACTGCCATCCGCACCGCCGCGGGTGAGCGTGCCCCACAGTTCGAGGAGGAAGTCGATCCGGCCGTCGGGTCGGGCGACGTGCCGCGCTTCTGCGGCAACCGCATCGGCCAGGGCATCGTCGCGGCGACAGCGCGCGAGCAGGGCGCGGTCGAGGTCGGGGTCGGCCAGGCGCGCCGCTGTGATGGCGATCTCGCGCTCGCACCGATCGTGCAGCTCGCGGCGCAGCCGTGCCTTGAAGTCCCGGTCGTCGACGAGCTGGGGCACGAGCGCGTTCGCCGTCGCATCGTCGCGCGCCGCGGCGCGCGCGAGCGCGGTGGTGGCCGCCCGGGAACGCGAGGCGAGGAGCACACGGGCCGCGTCGATCCGCGCGGCCGTCTCCGCACGCGCGAGCGTCTCGCGCGAGGGCAGCCTCGCGGCGCCCCCAGGCAGGGCGCAGCTCCGCGCGCGGGCCAGCGCGAGCATGTACAGGGCGGCCGGCAGGTCTGCGCTCGACAGCACGAGCTCGGCCCGCCGCACGGCGTCGAGCGCACGCACCTCGGAACCGCCGGTGGCATTCCACTGGGGAAGGTTCTGGTCCGGAATCGTGAACAGGTCGCGGGGCACCGGCGGGGTTGCCACCTCGACGTCGGCCACTGTCACTGGCGTGTGCGGGAGCGTTGCGGGCGGCGGCTCGCGTCGCGTGGCGACCACGAGCCCGATCGCGAAGCCCGCCGCCGCAGTGAGGACGAGCGGCCACGCGCGCCAGCGCCGGGACGTCACCGTGGTGGGGGTGGGGGCGAGCGAGGCGAGCGCCTTCTCGACGAGCGCGTCCGGTTCGGCGAGGCTCATGTCCACCGTCGCCGCGATCGCCGCGTCGAGGTGTCGGCTCTGCGCGAGCGCGCGCCGGCAAGGCGCGCATTCGGCGAGGTGTGCCTCCAGCGGGGATCCGTCGCCCTGGTCCACATCGCCGTCGAGGAAGCGTGCGACGACCGCGTCGAGGTGTGGGCAGCTCATCGCCCGCCCTCCAGGTAGTCACCGAGGCGCGCGCGCAGGTTCGTGCGCGCGCTCAGCACCAACATCCGCGCGGCGCCTTCGCTGCAGCCGAGCACCTGGCCGATGCTGGCGTAGCCCAGCCCCTCCGCCGCGCGCAGGTGGATCGCCGCGCGCTGGCGCCCCGGCAGGCGCTCCATGGCCTCTTCGATGCGGTCGCGCAGTTCGCGCGCGAGCGTGAGCTGCTCCGGGTCGACCTCGCAACGGTCGGGGATCGTGGCGAGGTCGAGGTCGCCGCCGGCGTGGGGGACCCCGCGCCAGCGCTTGGGGTCCGAGGCCAGGCGGACGAGGATGCGGAACAGCCAGGTGCGGACCGAACTGTCGCCGCGGAACCCGGCGAGGCCCTTGCACGCGGCGATGAGGGTCTCCTGCACCAGGTCGTCGGTGCGATCGGCGGCGGCACCGAGCAGACGGCGCGCGAGGCCGGTCAGGGGCGGCAGGTGGCGGCGGAGCAGGCCCTGGAGGGCGGCGCGATCGCCGGCGAGGGCGCGCTCGAGCGCGGCACGCTCCTCGGCGGGGGACGCTTCCGGCGTGGGCAAGGTGGGAAGGCTGCGGTCCACGGGTGTGTGCGTAGAGCGCAGAAACGCTGCCGCGTCAGGGTGGAGGTCGCCGGTTTTCTCCGACGGGGTCGGCTCTGCGGGTGCCGTCACCGTCCGCCGTGCGAGAGCATGCCCCCATAGAACGAGGCCGCGATCCAGAGCACGGAACCCGCCGCCGCGACGTAAGCGACCACGCCGATCACCCGGACGGCGCGGTTGAACCAGATCATCAGCTCGTGACGCCTCCGCTCGATCGTCCGGCGCAAGGCGTCTTCGAGCCCGCCGCTGCGCTCGCCTTCGCTCACGAGCTGCAGGCTCTCACTGGTCAGGGCACCGCGCAGCGCCAGGGTGGCAGCGAGACCGTCGCCAGAATCGAGCGCCGGCGCGACGGCGAACAGCCGCGCCCGCAGCCAGGCCCCGCGCGCAGTCGCGAGCGCCTCCCGGTGCGCCGTGCGCAGCGGCACGCCGGCGCCGTACAGGACGCTCAGGGCGGTGAGGTAGGGGAGCTCGCCGGCAGTGCGCACGGCCCAGCCGAGAACCGGAAGGCGCTCGGGCGCGAAGAGCGGGTCGCGCATGCGCCACGCGAACCACGCGACCGCGAGCCCCGCGAGCAGGACGGTCGCGCCCATGGTCAGGAGCCAGCCCTGCGGGAGCGGGAAGCCGAGACACAGGAGCAGGATCGTCACGGCCAGGGCTGCGACGATCAGGGTCACCGGGTAGGCCAGCCGATCGATGAGCTTCTGGAGGAGATCCGCACTGTGGGTTCGGCCGGCGGCGAGCCGGCGTGCGACCTCCGGCAGCCGGCCGACGCCTTCGGCTGCCTCGAGGGAACACAGTTCGTAGCCCGCGACCGCGAGGCCCTGACGGCGTAGCCAGGCGACGGCAGCTTCGCCGGGGGAGTCCCCGGGAGCGAGGCCGGCGTCGAGTCGTGCCGCCAGGTCCTCGAACGTGGCGGCCAGGCGCCGGTGTCGTGAAGGAAGCCAGGTCATCGTGGCCCTGGGACGGACTCGTCGGGGCGGAACCCGCTGGGTTTTTGCAGGCGTCGCCTCGACGGCGCCGTCGCCGGTCTGCTAAGCAAGGCGAGCGTGGCGGATACGACTCCCATGAAGGCGGGGCCCGACGACCCGTTGCTGGTCCGGGTCGGCGAAGTGTCCCTGCGAATGATGGCCGGCGCCATCCCCAAGCGCGCGCACGAACGCGTGGCGAAGCTGATGGCGGCCGACGCCGAGAGCTATCCGTGGGAGAAGGTCGTCGACACCGTGCTGACGGAGGAGCGGCCCACCGACCTCGTCGAACGCGGCCTCAAGGCGCATCGCGACTGGTTCGCGCGCGCGCAGGTCCCCGCGTCGGCGCGGGCCGGACGCGCGGCCCGGGTCGCGAGCAAGACGGCGCTGGCGTACGTGCTCACGCAGGTGATCTTCTTCACCCTCTACACGGCCGCGGTCGTGCTGGTGTTGAACCTCGCGAAGCACCACTGGCCGGGGTTCGACATCTACCGCCTCCTCGAATGGGTCCGGGGCGTGGCGCCCGGAGGGTCCGGCAAGTGATGCGATCGCGGTGCGACCGGCACTTGCGGTTGGCCGCTCAGTTTTTGTGAGCAGGGTGTTGAAAGCCGTGCAAAGCCGGGCAGAATCCACGCGTCCGTTCGACCGGGTGACCGGTGGATCGGATCGGCATCGACCCGCCAAGGTCGCGCCGAGCCTCCTTCGGAACAGACACGCCAATCGGACCGGACAAGCCAGTCCAACAGACCGAACACCCAGGGTCAGCCGCAGGGTGGAGACTAGATTCCCCCTCCCTAACCGCCCTCTCCATTCTGTGGCTTTCCCGGACCAGGGCCTCAGCACTGACCGGCTGAGGCCCACTTTTTTTAAGCCCGGTCGATCGCCAACGCGGCGGCGCACCGGCCACCCCGGGAGGGACCGATGACGCGTCCGAGTTTCCGAAACACGAGCCGCGGCGGCGCGGGCAGGAGCGACCGTGAGAGTTCGACCATCTACGGGTCGCCGTTCTCGCAGGCGCAGATCTTGCACCTGATGAAGACCGAGTTCGCGCGCGCGCGCCGGCACGGCATCCCGCTCTCGGTCGCGGTCTTCCAGGTCGATCGCCTGCGCCAGCTCGTCGACCTGTACGGCGCGGAACTGCGCGAGACGCTGCGTGGTCACGTGGGTCGGCTCATCGCGGAGAGCACGCGGTCGTCGGACTTCCTGGGGGCGCTGGCCGATGACCGGTTCGTGCTGCTGATGCCGCACACCGACGAGGCCAGCGCGCACCGCGTCTCGGAGCGCATGATCGACCGCTTTGCGCAGCTCGAGGTCAGCGTGCGGGGTCAGGCCCTGTCGCTGGGACTCTCCGGCGGGATCGCTAGCAACGCCGACGCCGAGACGTTGTTCTTCGACACCATGCTGTCGCAGGCGGAGATCGCGCTCGACTGGGCGGGTCAGGACGGTGGCAGCGCCGCGCGCACGTTCTCGCGCGCGCGGTTCGCGCGCGAGGGCGGGACCTTGCCGACGCGCTCCGAGGAGGGGGCATGAAGATCCTCCTCGTCGAGGACGAGAAGACGATCGCCGTGACCCTCGGTGACGACCTCGCACAAGCCGGTCACGAAGTCACCCACACGCCGGACGGTTCCGACGCGCTGCGCATCCTCGGCGAAGCGGTGTTCGACTGCGTGATCACCGACGTGCGACTGCCCGGCGCCGACGGCCTGGCCATCCTCGCCGCCGCCAAGCGGGCCCGCCCTGACACGGAGGTCCTGGTGATGACCGCGTTCGCAACGATCGAGCAGGCGGTCGAGGCCATGCGGCACGGGGCGTTCGACTACATCCAGAAGCCGTTCCTCAACGAGACGGTCATCGAGCGTCTGTCGCGCATCGGCCGCTACCGGGCGCTCCTCGACGAGAACCAGCGCCTGCGGCAGGAGCTGAAGGACTCCGCCGGTCTGCCCGGTGTGATCGGGCGCAGTCGCGCGATGGCCGACGTGGTGAAGGTGGTGCGCACGGTGGCGCCGACGGACGCCTCGGTGCTGATCCAGGGCGAGAG
>CAYQMF010000101.1:0-25394 GCA_964418595.1 uncultured candidatus Brocadiaceae bacterium | reverse complement strand
TCTTCTCCGTGGACGACTGCACGCGCGTGGGCCAGCTCGGCAACCTCATGGTGCTGCCGCCACTGGAGACCGGCGAGCCGCCCACCAGCCTGTTGCATCCCACTCCCACCGGTGACCTGGAACCGAGCTTCGCCGCAGTGAGCGGACACGGTGCCGACTGCTACGTCATCTCGAGCGGTGGGCAGATCTCGTTGTGGCGCGGCAACACGCCGGCGGGGCAGCGGCTCATGAGTTCGTTCCCTCCCGCCGCGGGCCACGGGTGTGTGCAGGCGGGGGACATCGACGGCGTCCCGGGTGACGAGGTCGTCGTCGCGACGACCGCAGGAAAGGTCGTCTGGTTCACGATCGCGGAGCTGGAGACGAACCTGACGCCGGCGGAGCAGCACTTCGCATGGCAGCGTCGCTTCCACACCGACAGCACGGGCTTCGTGCACGAGCACCGTTGCAACACGTCCCTCGCGGCGACCTGGGCGATGCTGGCGGAGCCCACCGACGGGACCAACCCCGGGCGGCTGCGAGTGATCGACGCGGCCGGTGGATGGTGGGACGTGTCCCCGAACGGCACGCCGACCTACCGGCGCGACGTGGGCGCCGCCCGATCACTCGTCGCGGCGAACGCGAGCAGTCTCGTCCTCGGACAGCAGGGTGGCACGGGTCATCTGGCGTGGGAGACGTTCCAGTTCCCGGCCCTGGGTGACCTGCTGGTGTCGAGCCCGTACGTCCCCAACTTCAAGTTGGACCCCCCGCCGTCGCCGCTGCCCTGGTGGCTGCCGACCGGTTTCGATCGACCGTTCGTGAGGTTCATCGACGGGTGCTGGATCCTGCCGCACACGGGCGCGCTGTACCAGGAGGCCGGAGTCACCTCGTTTGCCTGGTGGGAGAAGTACGTTTCCTTCCCCAACCTCATCCAGCGCGCGCGCTACACGGTGAGCGGCGGCGGCGCCGTGATCCAGGACATCTGGGGTTCGACGCTCGCCCCGCAGGCGAACAACGCGGCTCCGCCGCGCTGGCCCCGCGATCCGGGTGGCTACCTGCCGTTGCGGACGGAGGGTGGCTTCACCGCGCCGAGCAACACCGTCGCCCTGCGCATGGGCAAGGTCCTGCAGAACGTGCCGGGACCGCACGTGGTCGCGAGCACGATGGGCGGGCGGGTGATCGTGCTCAACGGCAACGACGGCAAGGTCGTGGTGGAGAGCGCCGACTACGGCGTGGGTGGCATGGCGCTGGCGGTATCGGACCTCGACGGTGACGGAGTCGACGAGATCGTCTTCGCGACGGTCTACAGCCCCATCGCCCATGGCGGCGGCTTCGTGCGGTCGCACCTGCGGGTGCTGAAGCACGACGCGAGCGCCAACGCCCTGGTGCAGGTGGGCCCGGCGATGCCGGTGACCATCGGCGAATCGAACTGGCCTTCCAACACCGACTTCCTGGGGTACGGTGCCTGTGGGATCGCCATCGCCGACCTGCCCATGCCGGAGGGCGAGCCGGAAGTCAGCAAGGCGATCCTCGTCACGACGCTGAACGGGGAGATCGCCGTGTTCCAGCACACCAACGGCGTGATCAACTCGAACCCGTTGTTCCGGACCATCGTCGAGGGCTCGGTGGGGGCGTTCAACTCGATCGTCGTCGCGGACATCGATCCTGGCAGCACGCTCCCGGAGGTCTATGTCGCGGGGTCGTCGGGGATCCGGCGCTTCGATTTCCAGGGAGCGGGGCAATGAGCGGCACGCCGTGGAAGTGTGCGGGGTTGTCGCGGGTCGCGGCGACGGTGGCTGTCTTGGCATCGGCAGCCGTAGCACAGGATCGCATGTCGCAGCAACTCGTGGGCTTTGGAGACCGGGTGATCGATGATCGCCTTCGCGCCGAGGTGTTCGTTGACATTGACGCTGGAAGCGGAAGCACCTTCGGGCTCCGACGCGATGAGCCCATTGCCGCGTGGGGTCGAAACTACTTCCACGAGTGCGAGACACCACCACCGGCGCCCGGAGCGCCGTACGTCAAGATTTCCATCTTCTCGTACCACGGCTTGGCGCTGCGCCGCGACGGAACCGGGATCGGCTGGGGCTGGAACAACTTCGGCGAGAGCGATGTGCCTCCGCTCGCACCGGGGGTCCGCTACGTGCAATTGGCTGCGGGCTTTCGGCACAGCCTCGGTCTGCGGAGCGATGGAGCGGCACAGGGCTGGGGTCTCGACCAAGTGGGGCAGGCGACCGTGCCTGCGCTTCCGCCGGGGACGACGTACGTCGAACTTCGCGCCGGCTTCGACTTCAGCGTTGCGTTGCGCTACGCGATACCTCCGTGTGGTGTGCGGGTGGTACCACAACATTGCGGAGCGGAGCGATGGCAGTGTGGTCCCGTGGGGCTGGAACGTGTGGGGGCAGTGCGACGTGCCGGCTCCACCACCAGGCATGACCTACGTGAAGTTCGCGGCGGGCGCCGCACACACCGTCGCGCTGCGCAGCGACGGACAGTTGGTCGCGTGGGGCTACAACAACTACAGTCAGTGTCACACGCCTCCGTTGCCCCCCGCTCGAGCGTACCTGCAGGTTGCCGCCGGGTCCTCCCATGTGGTCGCCTTGCGCAGCGACGGCACCGTCATCTCCTGGGGTTGCGACCTGACCCGGGAGTGCGACGTGCCACCGTTGCCGAATGGCATCCGCTACGTGAAGATCGGGGCGGGGGGGTTCTTCTCGATGGCGCTGCGGAGCGACGGTCTCGTCGTGGGGTGGGGCGACAACATCGCGGGTCAGCTCAATGTGCCCGCGCTCCCGACCGGGATGACCTACACCGACTTCTCGACGGGCTACCAGCACGCCGCGGCCTTGCGCAGCGATGGCAAGCTCGTCGTCTGGGGGGAGAGCCGGTTCGAAGTGTTCCCACCGGCCGGCCAGTCGTGGACTGCGGTGAGCGCCGGCACGATGGTCACGGCCGCGCTGCTCAGCGATGGGACGATCCGGGTGTGGAATGGCTACAACAACGTGCCACTCCTCCCCCCCGGTCGTCGCTACGTGGCGGCGTCGGCGGGGAACCTGCACCTGCTCGCGCTGCGTGACGATGGCGTCGCGGTGGCCTGGGGCGACAACGCGTACGGGCAGAGCAACGTGCCCGCGCCTCCTCCAGGCGTGAGCTACGTCGAGGTGCACGCGGGGCTGCGGCACAGCGTCGCGAGGCGCAGCGACGGTCAGGTCGTCGTGTGGGGCGACAACACGCAGAGTCAGCACCGCGTGCCGGTGCTCGCGCCCGGGACCGTGCTCCGGCAGATCGGCCTCGGTTACTTCGTCACGCTGGGCCTGCTCCACTCCGGGAGCTTCGAGCGCTTCGCCGCCGGCTGTGCCGGCAGCGCGGGCGTGACGTCGCTCGTCGCGCGGGAGTCGCCGGTCTCGGGCGTCGACTTCCGCGTCGACCTGACGCCGGTGCCGGCCGCAGGGGCGCTCCTGCTCCTGGGGTTCAGCAACACGTTCTCACCGCTGGGGCCGCTGCCGCTCGATCTGTCGGCGCTCGGCATGCCGGGTTGCCACCTGCGCGTGAGCCCGGACGTGGCGCTCCTCGTGCCACCGGGCCGCAGCGGCGCCAGCATCGCCGTGCCGAAGGATCTTGCGGGTCTGCTCTTCCACCAGCAGGCGCTGGTGCTGGATCCGGGCGCCAACGCGTTCGGGGCCGTGCTCTCGGATGCCGTGACGGTCTTGCTCGGCAACTGAGGGTCGCGACGCGTTCCGGGTCCCCGGCGCCTCAGCTCTTCGGCTGCACGGTGCGCTCGGCGTCGAGGCGTTGCCACACCGCGAACATCGCCTCCGCCCGGCGCCGCGCCCAGGCCAGCAGGCCAGCCTGCAGCTTGTCGCGGGTCGCGGCGCGGGTGCGCGTGTTGGCCAGCTTGCGGACCGCCGCCCCGGCGGCGTCGGCGTCGCCGATCTCCAGGTCGGCGGTCGTCACGTCGGGCGCGAGCGCGCGGGCGACCGTGGTGAGATCGAACTCGCCGCGGAAGTCGGGGTGGTATGCACCGTGCCGGAGCAGGGACTCCAATTCGAGGAACGGGCTGTTCAGGATGGCACGCGCGCGTGCCTTGTCCTCGCCCGCCAGATCCTCGAGCAACTCGCGCAGCCGGTCCTCGACGTCGTGGGGGAAGAACACGATCGTGTGGGCGTTGATCGTCGCGTCGAGCAGGGTGTGGACGAACTGCTGGCGCGGGTCGTCCTTGCCGTCGGCGCAGAACGACGCGTGGGCGATCGAGCCGTCGGCCTTCACCTCGAGGCGATGCCACAGGAATGGCAGCTTCTGCCAAGGACGGGTCTTGGCGTATCGGGGCTGGATCTCGAGCAGGGTGTCGAACCAGACGAAGTGCAGGGGACGCTCGCACTCGGCCATCTCCTCGTAGAGGCGGGCGTCGGTGGCGAGGTGTTTGCCCCGCACGCCCTGCAGCACGCGCCGCTGGATCGGCGTGAGCCCGTCGAGGTCGGGGTCCACGTCGGCGAGCGTCGTGATCGCGTCGCGATGCAGGCGCGCGACCTGCGTCCGCGTCAGTCCCGGCAGTTCCACGAGGGGATGGTCGGGGCCTTCGGCGGTGCACTGCGCGAGGTAGGGGCAGGCGAGCGGCGCGCGGCACCAGTTGCCGGTGGGCAGCTCGAGGGTCGCCTCCGTGGCGAGCGCGGCGCGGAAACCGTCGAGCATGCCGCCGATGCGCGCGACATGGCGGCGGACGCGCGGCGTGGCGTCGACGTTCTTGAACAGCGCGTGCACCGGCAGCTTGGTGCCGCCGTCGTGTACGTAGCGGCGGTTGAGGTGGATGATGCTCGTGCGCCGGACCTTGTAGCCCAGCGCCTCCAGCACCCACACCTGCAGCGCGAGGTCGAGCACGTGGCGCGGCTTGATGCTCACGCCAGCCTTCACCTCGAACAGGTCGAGCGTGCCGTCGCCGGTCGCGATCACGATGTCGCACGAGACGTCGACGTCGGCGTGGCGGAAGCGACCCTGGAACACGACGGTGGGCTTGCCGGACCGGCACAGCTCCTCGGTCTTGGCGATCGCGGCCGCCGCAGTCTTCTCCTCCACCGCGGTGCCCTTGGGGAACGCGGTGCTGGCGAGTCCGACGAGTTCCGTGCCGATCTCGGCCATCATGGCCTGCAACTCGGACGGCGCCGGGGTCTGCTTCGGCCGATGGGCGTCCAGGTAGAGGCGCTTGTCGCACTGCAACCCGGACGTGAACAGCGCGCTCGTGATCAGCGTCTTCTTCGACACGTCTGCGAAAGGATGGATTCCAGCGGAGGCGTCCTGCGACGCTCCCTCCCTGCTGGGGGGTGTGCGGTGGAGTATAGGGAGGGACCCCGCGCCGGCCTCACTTCCGTTGCCGTTTCCGCACGAGGTTCAGGACGACGCCGATGCCCACCCCGACGAGGACCGCCCAGAAGAGACGGTTGCCCAGCTCCGCGGTCCCGCGCGCCTTCCGCGCGAGCTTGAGGGAGCCGGTGAGCCGGGCCCAGGCGGCGGCGCCCTCGACGGCCGCGGTCGCCGGCCAGCGCAGGCCGAAGATGAGCGTGTCGCCGGCGGTCGGCACATAGGCGTCCAAGCGCAGCCAGGTCGAATCGCCGGCCGTGGCCTTCAGCCGGGCCAGGATCGCGGGGTGCGCGTCGGCGCCCACGGTGCCGGGATCGATCGCCTCGACCGCGTAGTCGGGCATCCCTTCCGCCACCTGCGCGCGCCAGTGCGCGCGGATCGCTTCCACACCGGCCGGCCCGACGTCGGGCTCACCGGCTTGCTCGACGACGACGAGGCCGCGGCCGTCGAAGCCCGACGCGAGCCACGCATCCACGTTGCCGAACACCTGCACCTGCGGCGGCGCCGGCTCGGCCAGTTCGGGCGGAAGCCGGCGCTCCGGGTTCGCCGCCAGCGACCGCCCTTCGTCCGGAGTCATCGCGCGCCAACCCTCCGGGAGCGTCATCGCGAAGCGTCGCCGTACGTCCATCCACTCCTGCGGTGCCGTGGCGGTCTGGGCGGCGAGCGAGCCGAGCAAGCAGCCGGCAAGCCAGGTGGCGATGCGCATGCGTGCATCGCTAGCGCTGCCTTGCGGCGAAGTCCAGCTATTGACCCGACAGCAGCAGCTTGAACGGGTCGTCGAGGTACGTCGGACCCTTGCTCGGGTCCCAGCCCGTTCCTTTGCTCAGCCCGGGCGTGCCCTGGAAGGTCACGACTCCGTCGCGGCCGATGAGGAACACGAGCGGCATGCCCTTCACCTGGTAGGCGCCGAACGTCACGTTGCCCTCGTCGATGCCGACGTGGGCGCCGGGCATCTGGTGCTCCGCGAGATACGCGGCGACGTCGGCCTCCTGGCTGCCGCCGTCGCACATCACGACGAGCGCGAGTCCCTGCGCCTCGCCGGCGGCCGCGAGGTGCGCGTAGTACCGCGTGCAGGGGATCACCTTGTCCTGACCCGGCGACCAGAACGCGAGCAGCACGGGCCTGCCGGTGAGTGTTCGCAGTTCGATGGGTTCGCCCTGCACCCACGCGCGCGCCTTCAGCTCCGGGGGCGCCAAGCCGGTGAACGAACCCGTCGCCCGCTTGCTGGGATCCTTGGCGATCCGCCCCATCGCGAGCTTGCGCTCGATCCGCGCCGAGGGGTCGTTGGGGTCGCGCGCCAACATGCGCACGTGCCGGTAGAACGCGCGCCCCACGCCGCTGATGAGGCCGAAGCCGCCGCGCACCACCTCGGCAGTGGGGAAGTCCAGCGACCGCAGGTACAAGCCGTCGAGGTACACGTCGAGCGTGCGATCCGCGACGTCGATGCGCAGGCGGTGCCAGCGGTCGCCGACGTCCTGCACGCTGTGCTCGTGGAACTGCCACGCGCCGCCCCGACTCGTCGAGATGTCGAGGAAGCCCTTGGGGTGCAGCATCACCGCGTGGAAGTTGGAGCTGTCCTTCACGCCGAAGCACAAGCCCATGAGCGTGCCCTGGAAGCCACCCTTGCCGTCTTCCTCGACGCGCATCTCCGCCTCGATCGCGTAGTCACCCTCGAAGGGCACGTCGGCCATGAGCTGCTTGGTGAAGAAGCCGCGTCCGTCGCCCTCCTCCGCCGCGATGTCGGCGCGCAGGAACTCGCCGTACGGGCTGTAGCCTTCGCCCGCCGACCACCCCGCGAGGCTGTGTTCGTCGTAGGCGACGCGCCAACGGGCGAGCGTCTTGCCGGTGCGTTGCGCCAGCGAGCGGTAGTACTCGAGCGACTCTGGCACCGAGAAGTCACCGCTCATCCGCCGCGCGATGTCGAGGGCCATCGTCGGCAGACCTGCCGCTTCGTAGCGACCGGCGAGGGCGAGGCCCTTTTCGGCGAGGCGCTGCTTGATCTCGCCGTAGCGACGCAGCAACGGATCGAGCGCGACGAGGCGCCGGCTGGTCCAGCGGTAGCGCTCGGTGTCGGTCTCGCCGCGCAGCTCGAGGGCGCGCTTGAGGTCGCGGAACGCGCCCGCGGCGCGACTCGTGAGCTTCAGCTCGTCGAGCAGCCGGCAGACCTTGGCCAGCAGGTCGACATCCTGCGCGCGCCCCTCGCTCGCCTCCGCGAAGAACGCGAGCGCCTGCTCCTTGTCGCCTCGCTCGAGTGCAGCATCGCCGAAGCGCACGAGTTCGTCCTCGCCCTTCGACTTGCCCGTCGCGCGATCGCGCAGCTCGAGCAGCCAGGCGCGCCAGACCGGCGTCAGCTCGTCGACGGTCTTGATCGTCGACGTCGCCGGCGCGAGCACGACCTCCTCGAAGTGCGCGATGGGGTCCTTGGGGCGCCCGCGCTTGAACGACTGCGCGTACTCGTGGAGCGCGTCGCGGTACACCGCGCGACCCTTGTCGTCGCGGTAGTTGTAGAGGAAGTACACGACGCCCCACGTCGGCGCGTACCACGGCGGGCCCCACTGGTAGTCGCCCGCGATGACGATGCGCAGGGTCGGCGCGGTCTGCGGCTCCGCCCACTCGCCGGCCGCGTCCTTCACGCCGTCGTCGGCGCTGGTCATGAACCCGCGGTCGAGGCGGGCCGCGAGCGGGAACAGGCGGTGCGTCGCCGGCTTGTTCCAGTCGACGCTGCCGTTGCTGAGGATCGAGCAACCCTCGAAGAACGAGGCGTACGCCTCGTTGAGCCAGCCGGGCACGAACGGGATCGCCAACGACACGAACTGGTGCGCCGCCTCGTGGAAGAGGGTGCGGTACATGTCGCGGATCGACTCCTTGCCGGTCGTGCCGCCGATGTAGGTCTCGACCGCGCTGCCGATGAAGTGGCCGCCCGACCACGGTGCAGGGTTGGCGCCGAGCTTCAGGTACTCGTCGCGGTTCTTGAAGATCCGGATCTCGATCTTGGGGGTCTTCCCCCCGTCCTCCTTGAACCGGAAGAACCGGCGGTAGAAGCGGTTCATCTGCTCCATCGCGATGGCGGACGTCTCGAGCACGAGGAACCCGGCGTTGGTGCGGTAGCCGTAGTTGTCGGTGTCCTTGGTCCAGGCGGTGTCCCAGTCGGCGTGCTTGCGGTCCTCCTCCGCGATCTTGGTCTCCGACAGACCGGCGGTCGGGTCACCGCCGCCGGCGTACACGTCTTCCACGGCGACCTCGCGGCCACCGGTCCGGCGGATGTCGGCGATGGCGGCTCGCGCCGCGGCGTTCTCGGCGTCGACCTGCTGCACGTGGCGGTACACCGCCAGCGCCGCGAGCAGGTCCTTGCGCCGCTCGTAGTCCTTGGCGAGCCCGAGCAGTTCGCGCACATAGGCGCTCGCCAGCGTGCTCCAGGCGCGGCTGTCGGGGTCGAGGGCGAGCAGCTCCTTCTCCGCGTCGCCGATCGCCTTGGCCGGCACGGGCGAAGGCCTCGTCGTCCTCGCGCGATGCAGCCAGGCGTGCAGCGTGTGCACCGCGAGATCCTGGTCGCCCTGCCGCAGCGCGAGGTCGGCCTGCAGGCGCAGCGACGGCAGGTCGTTGGGGTCGCGCTCGAGCGCGCGGGCGACCGCGGCGAGCGCCGCTTCGACCTGGCCGTCGGCGGCGAGCTGCGTGGCCTGGGTGTAGTACTTGCGGACGAAGGGCGAGCCGTCGTCGGGCGCGGCGTTGCCGGCGGGTGCGGTGCACAACGTCGTGGCGACCGCCAGGAGGATCAGTTGGCGCATGCGAGCGTGCGGGAGGTACGAGCGGGAGACCCTAACGCATGCGGCGACGTCCATCGGGGTCCCCGGGAACAGTTACCAAGGCATCGGGCGCTCACGCACTCAGCGCCAGCGGCGGCACGGGCACGTCGATGCTGTCGGCGAGCGCGCGCAGCAGTTCGAACTCGCCGATCCCGGTCTTGCCGTCGTGGGCCACCACGGTCGCCGCCGCGCGCATGAGCTGGGCCTTCGCGCGTGGGGCGAGCACGGCGAGGCGCTCCAGCGACTTCTCCACGGCCGTGACGCCGCAGGCATCGCGCGCCGGCAGCCTCGGGGCGTCGGCGTCGGCGCCGGGGGCGCGGGGCAGCGTGTCGATGCCGGCGACGAACGCCTCCGCCGCGTCGGCCTCCCCGCCCGACCACGCCAAGGCGCCGAGGACGACGGCGCATTCGGCCAGCACGGGCAGGAGGGTCACGTGCTCCACGCGCGGCGTGCGCGGCGGCGCGAACGCGCTCGCGAGATGCCGGCGCAACACCCGGCTGAGCGCGAACTCGAAGACGGTCACCTGCTGGTCAGCGGCGATGAGGCCGCGCACGTTGGCGTCGAACCGCGCATGCTGCTCGCGCGACATGCTGCGCAGCGCCGGCAGCGCGAGGTCGAGCAGGGGGAGGCGGCTGTCTACTTGGACGGCCAGCATGGCGGGGACCAGCCCGAGGGTCTCGGCGTGCGTCGATGCGTCGGTGTTCTGGGCGAGCAACTGGAGCTGGCGCGCGCGCACCTCCGCGTCGCGGTCGAGGAGGAGGCCATACACCAAGGCGCTGGCGCCGAAGGGATCGCCGGTGGCGCGGCGGATCGACTCGGGCAGCTTCGCCAGCCACGCCTGCGCGGCGGCGAGCCGCTGATCATCGACGGTGCCGATCGATGCCATGATCGCGTCGGGCTGTAGAGCAAGGATCGCGCGTGGGTCGAGGCCGCCGGGGAGCACCATGCCGCCGGGCGCGCCGCCGGCGGCACGCTTGCCGGTGGGCGCCTGCGGCGCCGCGGGGCTCGGCCGGGCGGCCTTCTCCTCCGGATAGCGCGAAAACAACGGCTCGATGGCTGCGATCCGCGTCGCGATCGGTGGGTGGGTCGCGAACCAGCCGGAGAACTTCCGCGACAACGCCTCCGAGAAGAACATGTGCGCCGCCTCGGAGGCCTGCGCGTGCTGGACGCGGCTCGACTCCGCGCCGCCGCCGATCTTGTGCAGCGCGCCGGCGATCCCGCGCGGGTTGCGCGTGAACTGCACCGCCGCGGCATCCGCGAGGAACTCGCGCTGCCGCGAGACCGATGCCTTGATCATGCTGGCGAAGAAACGTCCCAGCGACCCCACCAGGTACAGCACGAGCCCGATCACGAAGATCTGCGCCGCACCGCCGCCCTTCTTGGAGCCGCCCGACGAGCCGCGCCCGGCCGTGCGCATGACGATGTAGCCGGCCGTGGCGATGCAGGTGATGCCGAACAGCGTCGCCATCAGGCGCATGTTGAGGCGCATGTCGGCGTTGAGGATGTGGCTGAACTCGTGGCCGACGACCCCTTGCAGTTCGTCGCGCGACAACAGCTCGAGCGTGCCGCGGGTGACCGCGACCACTGCGTCGCCCGTGCCGTTGCCGGCCGCGAAGGCGTTGATGCCCTGCTCGCCGTCCATCACGTAGACCTGCGGGATGGGGACGCCCGACGCGATCGCCATCTCCTCGACGACGTTGTGCAGGACCTTCTCGTGATGATCGGTCGTCGACGGCTGGACGCGCCGGCCGCCCAGCATCTGTGCCACCGCCGGGCCGCCGGCGCGCAGTTGCAGGCGGCGGAGCAGGCCGCCGCAGGTGACGATGAGCAGGGTTCCGCCGGCGATGAGTGCGAACAGGGTCGGCTCCCAGAGTTCGATGCCCGTGTCGGCGGCCTGCAGGACCAGCACGAGCGTCACGTAGACGGTCAGGATGATGCCCACGACCGCGAGCATGAACAGACCGACGAGCCAGCCGGTCTTGCGCCTGGCCTGGTGCTGCGCCCCGAAGAAGTCCATGGCGGCTACTCTCCCCAAGAGTCGCCTTGCGCGCCAGCGTGCAACGTCACGCGAGGCCTTCCAACTCGAAGAGGGTCACCGTGGCAGCGCGGTGCACGAACACACCGCCGCCGCAGCTCACGAAGTGCGGTCGCAACTGTCGCCGGTACCAGGCACCCGTGCGCAGGTGGACCTCGCCGTCCGTCGTCGTGCGGTCGCAGTTCTCCTCCCAGTCGAGCCGCGTCAGCGCCTCGAGGTAGAGCGCACCGCGCGTAAGCGTGGCGAGGTTTCTGATCGCCACCCGGGCGTCGCGGTCGGAGAGGTACTGCAGCACGCCCTGGCAGATCGCGAGGTCGGCGCGCCGCGGGTGGCGGTAGTCGACGACGGAGCCCCGCGTCCAGCCGTGGGTCTCGCACATGTGTGCGCTGTACTCGACGCCGGTGTACCGCGCCGTGGGGAAGTGCCGCGCGATCTGCGCCCGCCAGTGACCCACGCCGCAGCCGAGGTCGACGACGTCACGGATCCGCACGCCGAGGAACTTCAGGTAGGCGCACACGAAGTCGCCGAGCGCGCGCATGCTGTCGGCGGAGGTCACCCGCGTGCTGACGTCGCCGTAGAAGCGCCGGTAGTAGTCGGCGTCGAACTCCCTGGGCTTCGTGCGCGAACGCGGGGGCGGCATCGGCGGAGGAGAGCATGCGGGCTGGTCAGGTGCAAGTTCACGGGTACCCTGGCGGCACTGCCCGATGCGCCGACTCCCTTCGCTCGTCTTGCTCCTCGCCGCGCTCGCGCCCGGACTCTGCGGCCAGCGTCCGCCGCGGCCGGAGAAGGTCGACGCGTTCAAGGACCCGTACACCAAGAACGACCCCAAGCACCTTGCCAGCCTCGGCTACGTCAACGTCGGCCAGTTCGTATGGGTGGGGGAGATCACCACGCCGCAGTTGCAGCAGATCCTGGGCGAGGACACCGCGATCTTCATCGAGACCGCGCACTTCAAACTCGCCTGCACGCTGCGCTCGTTCCCGTGGCCGAAGGAACGCGAGCGTCGCGACGCGTTGACCGCCGAGCTCGAGGCGCTCGCGGCGCGTTGCCCTGAGTTCAAGACCCGCGTGCGTTCCCTCGATCCGTGGCTGCGTGCGCACCTGTTCGCGCAGCGTCTGGAGGCGACGTTCGACGACTTCTGTCAGAAGCTCGCGATCGACCCGACGCGGTTCCCCAAGGAGAAGGGCACTCTGCGCGGTCCCGACTACCTCGGCGAGGGGCCGTACCTCGGGATGCCGGAGAAGTTCGGCGTCGTGCTCTGCCACAAGGCGCTGAGCGTGGGCACCCTCACCCGCACGCTCTACGGACACGCCGCGAAGGACTCGTACCGCTTCAACGACGTGGCGAACGGCATGCTGTTCTTCGCGACCGCTGCGGAGTTCGCCGAGAAGGGTCTCCTCGACGACCGCAAGCTGCACTGCCACGTCGTGTACTCGGTCGTGCACAACCTGCTCGACGGCTACAAGTTCTACACGCACCGTCTGCCTGCCTGGCTCGACGAGGGCATCCCGCTGTGGTTCTCGCGCCCCATCGACGAGGAGTTCCGCAACTTCGTCGGCAAGGACGACGCGGGCGCGACCGTGCTGAAGGCGCACGAGTGGGAGCGCCGGGTGCGGCTCCGGATCGAGCACGAGGTCTGGCCGAAGGGCGAACGCTTCCTCTCGATCTTCGGGGGCGGCAACATGTCGTTCGTCGACAACATGATCGCGTGGTCGCGGGTCGACTGCCTGCTGGCGCAGGGCCCGGAGAAGGCCGGCGCGGTGGTGGGGCTGCTCAAGGCTCCGGTCACGACCGAGCCCCGCCAGCCGACCGACGCAGAGGTCGTCGCGCGCCAGGCCGAGGCGCTGAAGTCGGTGCTGGGGTGGGACGAGGCCGCGTTCGACGCTGCCTGGGTCGAATTCGTTACAGACAAATACCCCAAGAAGTGACCCGCGCGGCCTGCGCGCCTTGACCCCGAGAGACGGCGAGGGATACTCGGCCCGTCTCCCCTCCACCCCGAACCCATCGGAGGATCCAAGTGCACGACGGTCTCTTCCTGAGCGGCGCCTTCCTGGCCGCGTTCATGCTCCTCGGTGCGCCCGCGGGCGCGGCGCCCCAGTGATGAGGCCCCGGTCCGGGGGCCGGTTCGGCTCCCGCCTACGGCGGTCCTGCTGATGCGGGTGGTGGCGGTGGCTACGCCGGTGGCGGCGGGATCACCGCGCGCCCAGGTGCCGGCGGCGCTGCGGCGCCGGGCATGACCGCGCCTCGCGGTCCGCGCGGCAATCAGGTCTTCTTCGTCCGCCAGCGGACGAGCAAGGACCTGCTCCAGCTCAAGTGGGACTACCCGCAGATCATGAAGGTCGAACTCGCCGCGAGCACCGAGGAGGACAGCTCGACCTCGGCCAGCCGGCGCATGCGCGCGCTGCCGCGCGAGGAAGCGATGGCAAACGTCGCGGGGAACGACCTGCGTCCCCTGCTCGTGCTGCGCGACTGCGAGACGTGCAAGGGCACCGACGACGCGATCCTCAACGATCGGGTCAACAACGAGATGACCGCGCTCATGTCGCGCTGGTTCCACTGCGTGCGCCTGCCGAGTGCGGTGCTCAACGCGGACCACACCTTCCGCAACCTGTTCGAAGGCAAGGTCGCGCCGCACATGTTCGTGTGCGGTGTGGACGGCTCGAACCTCGTGCCGCTCGGCGGCCGGCCCGGCCAGACCGAGCTGTGGGAGGCCATGACCACCGTGCTCAAGCAGGAGTACGAGAAGGACGCGGAGGCCGCGGCCAAGGAGATCCTGCGGCACCTGGCGAAGTTCGATCACTTCGACAGCATGCAGGAGGAATACGGCAACCAGCTCGCGCTCGAGATCGAGAAGCGCGGGCCAAACTCCAGCAAGGTCCGCGAACTGCGCAAGAAGATCGAGCGCATGAAGCGGGAGCGCGAGGAGACCGAGAAGCTGGTCGCCAAGGCGTCCGACCTCGGGCTCAAGCGCAAGCCGGCCAGCCTGAGCGACGGCGACGGCAAGTAGACCGAGCGGGCTGCGGCCCGCTCCGAACCGTCGAAGGGCTCGCCTCGCGCGGGCCCTTCGCGTTTCCAGCGTGCACGCTACGCGAGGGCGAGGCGCGACAGGCCGCGCAGGATCGTCTGATCGCCCTGGCCGATGAGGCCCTCGAGGGCCGGGCGTGCGGTTGGCGTGACCTCGCCGGCCTTCTGCGCGCGCTCGATCGCGGCGAGTTCCTTCTTGGCGGACGGGCGCTCCATCGTGCACGCCCCGAACAGCGTGAAGGTGCTGAGCCCGCCGACCAGATCCGGAGGTGGGAGCGTCGCGTCGGCGAGCCCCTGCAACTCGGCGCGCGACAGGGAGCCCGAGGTCATCATGCCGCGGAGCGCCGCCAGCTCCTCGACGAGGGTGGGGCGGATCAGCTCGGTACCGCCGAAGAGCGTGATCAGCAGCCACTGGTCGCGGCCGAGCAGCCGATCGACGCGACGCAGCGGGTGCTTCGCACGCATGCGTGCGTGCGCGAGACGTTGTGCCAGCGACGGAGTGCGCAGTTCCGCACCGCCGAAGAGCACGAAGGACGTGCCGCCAGTGGGAGCGAGCACTCCCTCCGTGCCGCTGAAGAGCGCGAGGTGGAACATCGTGGATGGCCGGTAGGATGCGAGAGCCGGGTACGGTGCGTGCCCGGCTCCCCAAGCTTCGCAGAAACCTGCAGGACTTCCTCGGCGATGACGTTGCAACAGGGCGGGTGGAGCCCCGCCGCCAAGACGGCACTCACTCTGGGTCTCATCGCGGTCTTCGTGTTCGGCTCCGTGGCGACGATCCTGCTCACGATGCGCAGGAAGGACGGCTCGGTCGTGCCGTGGAACGCGGGTGGCGGGGACCAACCGATGGTCGTGCGCGGTGGCGGCGCGACCGCGCAGCACGCGCCGCTGGCGCCTCCCACGATCGGACTCACGGCGACAACGGCCGCTTCGCAGGGGCTGAGGTTGACGTTCACCTCGACCCTCGATCCGACGCGGACCGACACCCGGGTGGCGCGGCTGCTCGCACTCACGGTGAAGCCCGGCGACGCGCCTTCCCTCGGCGTACCCCCGGGCCCGTTCGAGGCGGTGTTCTCGGGCTCGCTCGAGGTCGACCTGCGTGACCGCTACCGCTTGGCCTTCGAAGGCACGGGATCGCTGACGCTCGAGATCGCCGGCAAAGCGGTGTTGGTCGGTGACCTCGCCGCACCGGGTCGGATCGAAGGCGACTCCGTTCGTCTCGGCAAGGGCCAGAACGCGCTCGTCGCCCGCTACCGCAGTCCGGCGGACGGCGAAGCGCGCCTGCGCGTGCTATGGACCTGCAGCGAGTTCGCGTGGGAACCCGTCGCACCCACGGTCCTCGCGCCCGCGCCCTTGGCTGGCCACGAAGCTGCGGCCGCGAGGCGTGCCGGCCACGCGCTGGCGGCGCGCCTGCAGTGCGGTGCGTGCCACGCCGGCGGGATCGGGTGGGCGACCGCCCCGGCGCTCGAGGGCGTCGGGTCGCGCCTGCGACCCGAGTGGCTGCGCGGCTGGCTGCTCGCGCCGGAGCGCGGCGCCGCGACGCTGCGCTCGATGCCGCACCTGTTCGCCGCCGACGAAGCTGGGCGTCGGGAGGCCGAGGACGTCGTGGCGTTCCTCGCCACCCTCCGCACGGACGTGCCCGCGTCGGCGCCGGGCCATGACCTCGTTGCCGCCGGCGGGGAGTCGTTCGCGCATCTGGGCTGCGTGGGTTGTCACCTTCTGCCCGACGCCGCGGGTCCCGGCGATGGTCGCATCCCGCTCCGCGACGTGGCGACGAAGTTCGCTCCGGGTGCGCTGCAAGCGTACCTGCGCGCGCCGCACCGACTCGACCCGATGGGCGGCATGCCGGACTTCGCGCTCGACGAGGCCGAGGCCGCAGCCCTGGCGGCGTTCCTGCTCGCGCGCGCGAAGGTCGAGGATGTTCCGCCGCTCGCGGGTGACGCGACCCGCGGGCGGGCGATCGCACAGCGGAAGGGTTGCGCAAACTGCCACGCCGGCTCGGGGCTCGATGCTCTCGAGGCACCCGCGTGGACTTCGCTGCAGGGAGTCGACTGCAAGGGGCCACCGCGTTTCGCGTTCAGCGACGCTGCGCGTGCGGCGCTGCAGACCGTCGTCGGCAAGGCACACCCCGAGTCCCTGGCGGAGCGGGGCGAGCGCCTGGTCCGCGGGCTGCGCTGCACGGCGTGCCATGGTCTCGATGGTGGCACGGATGCGTTCACGTCGCACATGGGTGAGGTGAGCGACCTGTTGCCGCCGCTCGCGCCCGACGCGCACGTCGTCGACCAATCGCGGCCCGCGTTGACCTGGGCCGGCGAGAAGCTGCAGCCGTCGTTCGTGCGTCGCCAGCTCACCGATGTCCTGGGTGCACGGAGCCGGCCGTGGCTGCACGCGCGCATGCCCGCGTTCCATGGCCATGCCGATGTGCTCGCCGGCGGGCTCGCCGCGAGTCACGGCGTCGGCGACGTCGACGTCGTGCGCGAACCCGATGCGCGCTTGGCTGCGGTCGGAGCGGACCTGATCTCGGCGGAGAAAGGCTTCGCGTGCGTCACCTGCCACGGCGTCGGTGGACAAGGGCCGTTGCAGGTCTTCGAGGTGCAGGGGATCAACTTCGCGCGCACCGCCAACCGGTTGCGACCGGACTACTTCATGCGCTGGATGCGCGACCCCCGCCGGATCGACCCAGCGACGAAGATGGCGCGCTACTCGACCCCGGAGGGCAAGACCGGGTTCACGACCGTGCTCGACGGTGACGCGGATCGCCAGTTCGACGCCATCCACGCGTGGATCGTTGGCTTGAAGGGACGCTGACGGGGATACCCGCGAGCCCCGATCAGGGGGTTCCCCGAGTCCGTTGTCGTTGGACCGCAGTCATGGAGAAAAAGCTGCAATTCCGCAGGCTGCCGCGAGCCCCGCAAGACAAGCTGCGCGTAAGGAATCCGAATGCGTGCTCCTCCCACCTGCGCCACGGTGCCTCCCGCACTGTTCGTCGGCGTTTTCTGGGGGTTGCTGATGACCGGGGTCGGCACCGCGTTCGTGCTTGCGGCACTACGAGTTGTGCAGACGCTCTGAAGCAAACACCGTATCTGGTGTTGCCTCCGCGGCGTATCGCTCACGCCCGATCTCGATGCGCGCAAAGATCGCGCCGAGCAGCGCCGGCCACACTTGCAGCAGCAACCGGTCGAGTGCCGTGCCGAGGTGCCACGCGAGGTCGTACGGGCTCAGCATGAAGATCGCGAAGTAGAGGAGCGTGATGGCGAGCACGACGGTGGCCTCGGCATTCCAGAACGCGCGCAGGCGTCCACGCTCGAGGACCAGCACGACGACGACGAGGCCGAGGACGGAGAAGCCCGGGAGCGCATCGGCACCGCGGAAGACCACGAGTCGTTCGGCGAAGGCCACGGCGACCGCACCCCACCGTTCGAGGCTCGTGAGCATCGGCACGACGTTGCTCATCGAGTGGTTGGCGATGAGATCGTTAGGAGGAGCGAGCCACGCCTTGAAGACGGCGATCGCGATCACCGCCGGCGCGCCGCCGGCGAGCAGCCGGCCTCCGGTGGACAGCGCCGCGCGGAACCCACCTCGCCACCACGCCACGCCGCCGGCCACGAAGCCGAGCATGCCCAGCGCGAGGAGGCCTTCGTTCTTGGTCCAGGCGGCAAGCGCGGCGCACGCGCCCGCGACCAGGAGTGCGTCGCGTCCACCCAGGCCCCACCACGCGACGGCGAGCAGCACGAAGCACGCGAGCGGTACGTCACCGGACTGAGCGGCGGCCTGCGCCGCGAAGAACGGCGTGGCGAGCAGGGCCAGCGCCGCGAGCGCGCCCACGGTCGGGCCGCGGCGCGTCGCCACCAAACCGGCGAGACCCCCGTACGTGCAGAGCGCGAAGATCGCGGCGTGGACGGCCGCGGGGTACCCCGGTTCACCCCCGGTCCACAGCCAGGCGCGCACCTGCAGCAGTGGCACGAGGAGCGGGTAGTCGGTGTGCGCGAGCGTGGGCGAGAAGATCACGTCCCACTGCCCCGCCGCGCGCAGCCAGAACACGGCGCGGTTGTTCCAGATCCCGACGCCGTCGGCGTCGCCGAACGGGTCGTCGAGCGTGCGGCGCACGAAGACCGCGCAGGCTGCCGCGAGGGCGAGCCACACGGCGACGCGGAGCGCGACCGGCATCGCCTCCGGTAGTGGCGGGCTCGCCCGTGGCGCGTGGTCGTGGCCGGCGCGGCGGTGGGCCAGTTCGCGGAGGCCCGCGAGGACCAGGAGTTCGGCGACCAGCGAGGGCCACAGCACCGACCCGGAGAACGGCGTGACCGCGAAGGTGACGAGGCTTGCGAGCCCGAGGCCCAGCGGCCAGGCCGTACAGACCCACAGCAGGCGGTCGACGGCCACGGCCGGGCGCAGCGCACGCAGCGCGAAGTGACCGAGGAGCAGCGCCAGGGCGAGCGGGGCGAGCAGGACCATGCCGGCGGTCAGCGCCCTCGCGGCTTGAAGAGCACCACGCCGTTGCCGCCGTCGGCCACGAGATCGAGCCCGCGTTCCCGCCAGTCGCCGGGCACCGCGCTCCGATCGGCGAAGTTGCCCAGCGTCCACGCCACGGTGGGGTCGGTGTCGACCAGCCGCACCAAGGTGGGCGCGAACACCCGCTGGGCGAGGAACAGCTCGAGGTTGGCCCGGGTGGCCGCCACCGGATTCGACGCAGGGTCGGTGAGGGCCACCACGTAGTCGCGCGGCAGGTAGCACAGCACCGGCACGCCTGTCAGGTGTGCCCGCATCGGTTCGAGGCGCGCGAGAAGGTCCGGTTCGGGCCGACCCGCCGGCGGCGGGCGCCAGAGCGTGCGCACGGCGTCGGCGGTGGCCAACGCGGTCGCCCCGTAGGTGAAGACCAGCAGGAGAGCGCGCGAGCCGGGCACTGGGCGGGATGGTATCCGCAGGCGTGTTGATCTGAAAACGTGCCCCGGGCGGGCGGAGTTCGGCTCAGTGGATCGATCGATCCATGAACCGTTCCACTCGCCCCGAAGGAAACCCTGTGACCGCCTCCCCCGTCGTGACTCGTCACCCACTCGCATTCCTGGCCCTGGCCCCGCTCGCACTGCTCGTCGGCTGTAGCGGTGAGTCGCGGGGAGCGGGCGCGAAGCGTCCCGTCGAGATCGGCCCGGTCGTCGGCCAGGAGACGGCCGTCCTCACTGCGCCGCCGCACGTGCCGCCGCCCATCACCCGCACGAACGCCACCAAGCTGATCGTGAAGCTCGAGGTGCGCGAACTGGAGGCACCGATCGCGGAGGGCACGACCTACACGTTCTGGACCTTCGGCGGCACCGTGCCCGGCAGCTTCATCCGCGCCCGCGAAGGCGACCTCGTCGAGTTCCACCTGAGCAACCACCCGAGCAGCAAGATGCCGCACAACATCGACCTGCACGCGGTCACCGGCCCGGGCGGCGGCGCGGCATCGTCGTTCACGGCGCCGGGCCACACCTCGCAGTTCTCGTTCAAGTGCATCAATCCGGGCCTCTACGTCTACCACTGCGCGACGGCACCGGTCGGGATGCACATCGCCAACGGCATGTACGGCCTGATCCTCGTCGAGCCCGCCGCGGGCCTCCCCAAGGTCGACCGGGAGTACTACGTGATGCAGGGCGATTTCTACACCGCAGGTGCCTATGGCGAGCAGGGGTTGCAGCCGTTCGACATGACGAAGGCGTTGCGCGAGCAGCCCGACTACGTGCTGTTCAACGGCTCCGTCGGCGCGCTCGTGGGCGACAAGGCCATCACTGCCAAGGTCGGTGAGACCGTCCGCCTCTTCGTCGGCAACGGCGGCCCCAACCTCGTCAGCTCGTTCCACGTGATCGGCGAGATCTTCGACATCGTCCAGGCCGAGGGCGGGTCGGTAGCCAACCGCAACGTGCAGACGACCCTGGTGCCGGCCGGCGGCTCGGCGGTGGTGGAGTTCAAGGTCGACGTGCCGGGCACGTTCATCATCGTCGACCACTCGATCTTCCGGACCTTCAACAAGGGTGCACTGGGCATGCTCAAGGTCAATGGCCCGGAAGACACTGTCGTCTACAGTGGCCGTCAGGACGATCGCATCTACCAGGGCGAGGGTGGCGCGCCGCAGCAGATCGCCGGCGCGGCGCAGCCGGCGGCGCCGACGAATCTCTCCAGGGAGGAGCGGATCAAGCACGGCGAGCGGATCTACGCGTCGATCTGCCTTGCGTGCCACCAGGCCAACGGCCAGGGCATCCCGCTCGCGTTCCCGCCCCTCGCCAAGTCGGACTTCCTCATGGCCGACAAGACCCGCTCGATCGACATCGTGATCAAGGGCCTGCAGGGCAAGGTCACCGTCAACGGCAAGGAGTTCAACAGCGTGATGCCGGCGGTGTCCATGAACGACGAAGATGTCGCCAACGTGCTCACGTATGTGCGCAACACCTGGGGCAACGAGGGCGAGATGGTCACGCCGCAGGAGGTCGCCGCGAGGCGGTGAGACGATGTCAGCGAGGCTGAGCAAGGCACGGTCGATCGCGCTGGCGCTGATCGCGACGCTCGGGCCAGGCTGCGAGCGTGCGGCCACCGAGCGCCCGGCGTCCACACCCGACGCCCGCGGCGCATCGGCCGCGCGCGCGGCGCTGCCACCTGGCGAAGCCGTGGACCCGCAGGCCATCGTGACCCCGCTCGTGCGGATCGAGGCCGGGACCTTCCGGCCGCTGTTCGGCAAGGACACTGGCGACACGGCGGTTTCGGCCTTCGACCTCGAACGCCACGCGGTGACCAATGCGCAGTTCCTCGCCTTCGTCCGCGCCGAGCCGGCGTGGCGACGGTCGCACGTGGCGCGGCTGTTCGCCGACGCGCAGTACCTCGCGCCCTGGCGCGACGACCTCGATCCCGGTCCCGACGCCGGCGCGCGACCCGTGACGCACGTGTCGTGGTTCGCCGCGCGTGCCTACGCGCGGTGGGCGGGGCGACGCCTGCCCACCGTCGCCGAATGGGAGGTCGCCGCCGCGGACCTCGAGGGTGGCAAGGCCGCGGTGACGGAGCGTCTGCTCGCCTGGTACGCGCGGCCGACGCCAGACGTTCTACCGGAGGTCGAGAGCACGTTCGCCACGCGCGCCGGGGTCTTCGACCTGCACGGCCTCGTCTGGGAATGGGTCGAGGACTTCAACTCGGCACTGGTGTCCGGCGAGTCGCGCGGCGACGCGGGGCTCGAGCGCAACCTGTTCTGTGGCAGCGGCAGCGTCGGCGCCACCGATCCGGCCGACTACGCGGCGTTCATGCGCTACGCGTTCCGCAGCAGCCTCCGCGCTGGCTACACGGTGCGCACGCTCGGGTTCCGGTGTGCGGCCGACGTCGCGCCGCCCGTGGCCGCGGACGTGGCCGAAGAGTCGTGCTGCTCGGACGAGCCCGCCGCCAAGGCGCCGCTGCCGGAGGCCTCGGTGTACGCGCTCGGTTCCACGTGGACCGATCAGTCCGGCGTCGTGCGCAGGCTCGCCGACTTCCGCGGGCACGTCACCCTGGTCGCGATGGTCTTCACGCACTGCTCCTACGTCTGCCCTCGCCTCACCGCCGACGCCAAGGCGCTGGTGGCGGCGCTGCCGGAGGCGCAGCGCGGGGCGGTGCGCGGGTTGCTGGTGTCGTTCGACACGGTGCGCGACCAACCCGAGCGGTTGCGTGAGTGGGCGGGCGAGCAAGGCCTCGACCTGACGCAGTGGACCCTGCTGCACGGCGACGCGGGCGCCGTGCGCGAACTCGCCGCGGTCCTGGGGGTGAACTACCAGCAGGCGCCGAACGGCGACTTCGCGCACTCGAACCTGATCACGGTGCTCGACCGCGAGGGCCGGATCGCGCACCGCGTGCAGGGGCTCCAGGTCGACAAGGCGCCGGTCGTTGCGGCGATCTCGGCGCTGCTGCGATAGGCGGCCAGCCTCTTTTTGGCCAACTCGCAGCGTCGGATTCCTGGGGCGGGGCACTCACGGGCGCACCCCTGCCGGAGACCCCTCATGAAGAACGTCCTCTTCCCCGCGAGCGCGCTCGCGCTCGCCGCGGTGGCTTCCGCACAAGTCATCGCCCCTGGCCGCATCATCGGGTTCGCGTCGGATCCGGCCGCCGTGGCGAGCCCCGCGATCCTCAGCCAGACCCTCTGCCAGCCGTCGCTCCGCACCTGTCCCACCGGCGTGGGGCCCGCGGCGGGTCACGCCGGCGGCGCCGCCTACAACGCGCTCAACGGCTCGCTCTGGCACACGCAGGGCACCCGCATGGCCGAGACGCGCATCAGCGACTGCCAGCTCCTCTGCTCCGTGGCCGCCAACCTCACGCTGGGCCCTGGGTCCGTCGCCACGGGGCTCGAGATCTGTGAGGCCCGCTACCAGATGCTCCAGCTCGAGTCGGTGCCGGGTGCTGCGGCGCTGAGTTTCTTCCACCTGCGGAGCTGCCCGCCGCAGGTGACGGCGACCTGTCGGTTCCCGCTCACCACGGCTCGCCACATCGCCGGCGCGGTCGCGCTCGACGAGGCGCACGACTTGGTGCTGTACGCGACGTCGGTGTTCGGCGCGCTGCTGCCCCAGAACACACTGCTCATCGCCCGCGCTGGTTCCCCGTGCGACATCGTCTGCCGCACCGCGCTCGACTCTTGCGGCGTGACTCCGCTCGGCGCGATCACCGGCATGACGTACGACGCGTGCGACGGCCTGCTCTACGTCACCGACGGCCAGCAGACCGCGATCTTCACCAACCGCATCGCGACCGACCCGTGCACCTTCACGCCCGTCGGCTGCTGCCCGCGCAGCCCCGGGCTGCTGGGTTACTCCTGGCACGGCATCGACATCGAGCCCGTGCACCCGCGCGCCGTCGGCATGAGCTGCCTCGCCGATCGCTGCCCCGACTGCAACACCATGGCGCTCTCCGCGCACGGCGACCCGGTGCTCGGCAACCCCGCGTTCCGCATCGATCTCACCGACGCGCCGACCGGCGGGCTCTTCCAGTTGGGCGTCGCGGCCGGGCCGTGCACCGCCGGCTTCCCGATCTTCTGCGGGCGCTGGCACACCGACATCCCGACGCTCGTGCTGCTGCCGTTCGCGCCGATCACCGGCACGACCCGTTGCGACGGCACCGCTTCGGTCGGCCTCCCCGTGCCGAAGGACTACGCGCTCTGCGGCGCGCGCCTCTGCGCACAGGGCATCGTGGTCTGCCCGCCGTTCGCGCTGCCGCCGTCGCTCGGCTTGACCAACGCGCTGGATCTCGTGCTCGGCACCTGATCGGCCTGCGCTATGCGGCTCAGCGCTGGCGCTGCGGCGCGGCGCCAGCTCCCGGACGACAAGGATCACGTCCCGCACGTCCCGCACGGGGCCTTCGGGAAGTCATGTGGGTTCCCCAGGGCAGCGTGACCGACGATCGGTCGCACTCGGCGATCCCGCTCTCGGGGGAACCCCACCTTCGGGTTCCCCCCGCCGCTGGGCACCCCTTCCTCTTCCCTTTTCCCGAGACCCTCCGAATCGCCGTTTCGACGCCATCGGCGAGGTTCTGCGACCTCCCCAGCCTGGCGGCTCCTGCTCGCCGCGCGGCCGCACCGGTCGTGGCAGGAGGCCGGGAACCGGGGCCAGAACGCCACTTGGCCATGCCAAGTCACCCACACAACTTCCTGATGCGCCCCCGCACGTCCCGCCCACCCGGGTTGACAGGCGAGCCGCTGCGGCGGTAGCGTCCCGCACCTGACCGGCACGCCCGCCAACGGTCATGCTTCCGAGACGCCCGCCCACGTGCGGGACAAGGAGTCGAGCATGCACGTTCGCACCGTTGGCATGATGGATGAGGTCCCGGGACCGGGCCCCGGGTTGAGCAGGCGAGCCGCGTCGAGCCCGGGGTTTGGCGGCCAGGGGTGTCGACCGGGACAGCGTCGCGGCGACACGGCGGTCGAGTCGAGGGGTGTTAGGGGGCAACTTCTGTCGATTCCTGACACGAACACGATGGCGCTCTGGGGTGCCTGGCTGTCCAAGGGCGGCGACCACGCCGTGATGACCTACGAGATCCTGAGCAGCATCGGCAGCAGCAACGTCTTCGACATCGAAGTCTGGACCAAGGCGCGGGAGGACAGGTCCAGCGAGGGCACCAAGATCTCCACTGGCTCCTTCGCGCAGTACGGGAGCACGAACTTCTACACCGCGACGATCGACGACTTCGAGGAGCTGTTCCGGATCAAGATCGTGTTCGAGGCCACGGATGGTGGCTCCCTCATCTACCGGATGCTGGAGCCCACGTGGTTCAACAAGGCGGGCACCAACTCGTGAGGCGCGAAGGAGGACACATGGAGATCTCAGGACGGAGGTTCGACTACGGCAAGTCGGTCTGGACCGACTGGTTCGGCGCGTGGTGAGCGATTCTGCAGATAGGTTGGGAGCGGCACACCGTGTCGTGGTTGGCAGCGTCGCGACATGCATTGCCATATTGGTAGTTGGGATGGTGCTGGATAACCCGATTCTCGTATTTGTAGCCGTCATCCCATTTGCACTGTTTGGCGTCGGCCAACCAATTGTTGGAAACTGGACATCATTGGTGTTGGCGAGCCTTGTTGGAGGGCAGGTTCTGATCGGATGGCAACTTGGCTCATCGATGCGGGACGAGCGGTGGTCGAGGACTGCGCTGTGGTTAGGTGGCGCGCAAGCTGTGGTCATGGTGAGCGCTATCGTCGTGGCGGTTCTTGTGGTGCGTCGCGAGATGCAGAGCGTGAAACTGCGGGACACGCACAACCTCGAGCGCGTCATCATGCTGTTGTTGAAGGCAGTGCTGGGCGCGTTAGTAGGATTCTTCGGGGCTGTGATCTGCACTCCTGAATCGTGGCCGTGATTCAGTGCGGCAAGTCTGGCGACGGTGTCGGTTCCGGAGACTCTTTCACCACCCGTTCCGGGAACTCTCACCAAACGAGCACAGAGTCATCGCGCCACGAGCCGCACCGCGTCGATGACGACGTGACCCTGCGTGCCCTCGTTGCCGATCTCGACGACGGCGCGCTTGCTGGCCACGAAGCGGTAGACGCCGAGTGAAAGCCAGAGTCCGTCGATCGGCGGCGCCTTGCGCTGGTCGATGCGCACGGCGTCGCTCCCGGCGCTGGCGTGTACCGTCACCGGCGTGTTCGGGCTGCGGTTGTCGTGGGCCGTGTAGGCAAGCTGCACCTCGGTATCCGTTCTGTCCGCCCCATCTACCAACCGCGGGTGAGCGACCCACGATGC
>CAYQMF010000100.1:0-25433 GCA_964418595.1 uncultured candidatus Brocadiaceae bacterium | reverse complement strand
GAACGCCCTCCGGTCACCACGAAACGCGCCCTCTTGTCGCTTGTTTGAGGACTAGCAGGCCCGCTTGCCGCTGCGGCGGTTCGACGGTACAATCTTGCAATGTAGAGACACCCATGGACGGCTTCGGTTTCCTTCCTGACACTCGCGTCTTCGCGCAAAGATCGATGGCGGTGAAGCGGTTCCTTGGGGGCGCGCGGAACGGGGTCGGGCGGGAGCCGGGCTCGGTCAAGATGTTCGAGGGCGTATCCATGCGCCCGGCCGGTTCGGGGAGGAAGCGCAAGGCTGGTGGTTGTGGGGGCGGGTCCGGGGAGTCCAAGAGTGCTGCCGACGGGTTTGGATTCCTAGACGATGGGAGCACGGCGAAGCACGGCTTGGGCGGGCAGTTGCCTTGGGGCGCGGGAGGATCGTCATGCAATTGCGGAAAGGAGGGATGCGGTGGGGGCAGTTGGTGTAAGTGCCCGGGATGCACGGGGAAAGAGAAAGGCCGGGCGTCACTTCCATACCAAGCAAGCCCTTGGTTGAGGACTGGCCCTGACTTCTCGGGTGACGAGCTCACACGAATTGCAAGGAGTCCTAGAGCGGCGACCACCCCAAGTGCAGGCAGGCCGCAGCGATCCTGGTCGCAGGACGGCGGCCTGTCTAATATGGGTCGTCCACAGCAAGGTGGAGGCAGCTGCATCACGCGTGTTGCGGAGACGTCCGTTCCAGGCCAGTGCACTGAGAGATATCGCACTAACCCGTACGCAAGAATCTCAAGCGATTGTCCGGGCCGAGAGCCACCCTACCAGTGCCCGCAGTCCCCTCCTGGTTTCTATAACGCGGCCCTCATCTGGAGGACAGGCGCCGAGGTGCACACAGTTATCGCGTGGAACTGTTGGCCCATAGGTGGAGGGCGAAGCGAGTGCAGTATTACATGGTCGGGGACACTCGTGTGGTTGGCCCACTGCGTCTACTGCCGGACAGAAGGTGTGCCGCCGCCACCGGTGAGGGGAGGGCGAGTCCCGATCCCTGGCCCCGGCGAGTGCGACCCGATTAATCAATGCGAACTTGGAGATCAGAAGGACATTACGTACACATGCATTCAGTTTTTTTCGAGTACGACCCCCAGCCGCGACGAAGAGCAGCTGGAAGACACTCGGTGCCGCATTGAGATGCAAACTCGCAAGCTATGCAATGAACGCGTGGCCGGTGAAGAGCTGGATAGGCTATGCCCACCGGAACGGCACCCAGGCAGACCCGAATGCAGACCTCGCGTCAAGAATGATTCCAGTCTGCGCGATAGCATAAGGGCACTACAGCCATCGACGATAGAAGAGCGCTCAAAGTACACGTCAGACTTGTCGGGAGGGCAGGGTCGGCCTTACGCAAGGGAACAGGCGTACACAGGTACTTGTGACGTGCTGTGTTGTTACGCAAAGGTCAATAGGCCTTCCTAGCTAGCTAGGCGTGCAGGCATCAGAACGGCATTTTGGGTTGCGGAGCAGGTCGCTTGAAGCATTGCCCCGGCCCAGAGCGGCGCCCCAGGGACGCGTGAACACAGTAAACACTGGTGAGTTCTCTGCGACGACCGGGAACCCGAGCGGATCGATGAGCGGCACTGGGGCGACTAGCACTAGTTTGTGTGATATCGGCGAGCCCAGTGTGGGAGGAGCTATATTGGATTGCCTGGGGCGTCACTTGACAGGTAAGGCGTCACGCAGTCGAGTGTTCACTGGCAAGGCCACCATCCCTATGCTAGCGGTTGCGTGCCTGTCGATCAGCTGTCACCGCCCAGAGACCTTCGAGACGCGAATCCAGAAGATGGTCTTAGAGTCAACCGAAGGCAACGTCGGAGTATTATTGGTAGACGTAAGAAGGGGAGCGACTCTTGTTGATATTAATAGCGGTTTTCCATTCGAGCCTGCGAGCACGATCAAGCCACTCCACCTGCTACTCGCCCTTCGGGCCATGCGGTCCGGCGCAGTATCGGAAAGTACGCCTATCAGTACGTACTTGGGAACTATCGGAGAATCCTGTCCGGCTTCGAATGGCGAGTTCGTTGTGGACAGACTCGATTCCGCGATCAAACTCATGATGATCGATTCCGACAACCGCCGTACTCGGTCGATAACGGAGTATTTCGGCGGATTTGGCACGCTGAACCAACTGGCGAAGGATCTGGGGATGGCATCAACGCAAGTTGTCCATCATATAGGATGCGGGTACCCTCCGAATCATACCACATTGCGGGATCTCGAGAGACTGTTTGCCACTCTTTTTGACGCGGAAGCGACGGCTTCTGCAACCCCTTTTGCGGGCTGTATCGACACTCAATACAAGAACGGTGGTTACGCGGACGGTCGTCTCTGGGGTCTCGTCTACAACGAATCGAAAGCCGTAGGCTTGAGTGAAGGTGCGCTGGTGGACTTCTGCCGACTTCTGGTTGTCGCATCGAAGCGGGGCAACTACGCGTTGGGCGACAAACATGATGAATCATGGGTAGCACACGTCCGGGTCCCACGTCAAGAGGGCGGGCATCTTGATTCGGATTGCTATTTTGTTGCCGGTTTTGTATCCGGGTCCAGATCTGCCGATGGCGCGCATAACAAAGCTTGTCATCTGGCTACGGAAGTCCTACGAGATGTCATACGACTTGCGCTAGATACTTGGAGGTAAGCGTCCGAGGGTTCTGCCGCGGGCCGCTGCGGCCTGACGGAGAAGTCCGGGCGCCGCGACGACCAGCAAGGCTATTCGGTAACCGTCACGCCAACCCCACCTGGATCCCCGCGGAGGCCGCGCCACCTTGCGGCGCATCGCGAAACGAGATGGTACAGGGGGCGAATGGTTGCTCCCGGCAGGCCGCCGGACCAGCCGGAGCTTGCGCTCCGACTGGCGCTTCCCTGGTGCAGGGGCTGAGGGCTTGCTCGAGATCCTCGGCGCCGTGCACGGGGCGCATGACGGGAGCGCAGCGTGAGACGACAGGAGAACGGCTAGGCCAGCCAGCGCTGACGGACCACGCACCCGCGCAGGCGGCCGCCGTCGAGGCCGTCGTGGTTCGGCTGCGGCGCGAGCCCGCTGCTCGTCACGCGTGGCGGCACGATGCGGCCCTCGCTGTCGCGGAAGGCGAAGGTCGAGACGCAGTAGTCCATCGATGGCTGGCCCCGCCACGCCTCGGCGGCGCGGTGTTGCCGCCAGCGCTCCTCCTGCTCTGCCTCGGGCCCGGCGATCGCAGCATCGATGTCGTCGAGATCGATCTCGCCGAGCAGGCTGCCGTCCACCAGGGTGAACCCGTCGGGATCGTGGCGCAGCGCCGCGTAGGTCACGTTGCCCCAGTCGTCGACCAGCGGGATCCAGGCCCCGAACGGGCACGGCGTCGCGGGTGCGGCGGGCACGGGCACGAACGCCACCGGCGTGTTCTCCGGCGTTGGTTCCGGCCATGGCATGTCCGGCGGCGGTGCGCGCAGGATGATCGTGCCCGGCGGCAGGTCGTCCTCGAGATCCTCGAAGTTCGGGGCCGGCGCGGGCTTGGGCGGCCGCGGCTGCTCGCGCTCGATCGCGGCCCGCAGCGCCGCCCACGCCTCGTCGCGGCCGGCGCCGAAGCACATCTGTTCGCCGGCATAGCACTCGACGGCGAGGAAGCACGCATCCGCGGGCACGCGGCGCTGCCACAGGGCGCGGCGCACGCTGCCGATGGCCCGCCCCCATGCACCTTGCGCACCGCACGGCAAGTGGACGGGCAGGTGCAGCCGGCCAGGGCCAGCCTGATCGGCATGGAAGGCGACGATGCGGTCGGCGAGTTGTTCCAGGGCGTTGCCCGCCGTGGCGTCGCGAGCAGCGCTGAGCGCGTGCAACACGCGCTCGCCACTGGTCGAGGACTCGAACGCACCGCCGTCCTCCCCGTAGCGGATCTGGAACGAGCCCGACCCCTCGGAGATGGTCAAATCGGCAAACGATAGCCCGCGCAGCTTGGGCACCGGCTGCCGGGGCGGCGGTGGCGGCTGCTGCGGGACCTTCCAGCTCTCGATCTCCATCCCGTCGAGGGAGATCGGCGGGTGGGACGCCGACGACGCGGGTCCCAGGGCCAGCTCGACGATCGGCCAGGGCATGAGCGTGCGGGGCGCATCGCTCTCGGCCGCGAACACGCGCCGCACCAGACCGGTGGCTCGCACTTCCACGAAGGCGCGAGCACCGAGCTGCGCTTGCACCGCTTGCACGAGCATCTCGGCGTGGCGGCTGGTCGGCAGCCGCGCGCGCAGCGCTTTGGCGTGGCGTTCGAAGCCAGTACCCGCCGGTCGGTCATCGAGGGTCATCGGTGGAGCTCCGTCGAGGTTCCAGTGAATCCCAGACTCGCTGCGGACCTGGCATCACGCGCGCGGCCGCAGATGCGGGGGTTGTACCCGATCGCGAGTGCGACGGGACCACAGACGTGGTCCCTGGCGCGCGATGTTCACAACCTACGCGCTCGCCGCGGTCGGCCCGCCGCGCAGGCGCTCCGACAGGACCACACGCCCTGGGCGTGAGCGCGCGCCAAACGGCAGGGGCGGCAGCATCGTCAGGCACTCGGCGACGCGCTCCGGGGTGCCGAGGTCGGTCCAGCCGCAGGTGGGGGCCTTCAGCAGGCTGAGGCGCGAAGGGTCGCGCTGGAAGACGTCGCGCGAGAGGTCGACGCTCGGCAGGCGATCGTAGAGGCGGGAGACCGCGTCGCCGCCGAGGAGGGCGGCGCTGCGCAGGTCGGCGGCGAGGCCGGGGACGCAGTGGTCGATCAACTCGACGAGGGTCTGGCCGCGCGCGGCGAAGAGGAAGGTGTTCCAGGCGGCGCCCTGCACGAAGAGGCGGCGGGCTTCGACCGGCGCGGGCTTCTCGACGAAGGCGGCCACCGGCGCGAGCGTGCGATCGTCGGCGGGGACGATCCAGCCGTAGTCGGAGAGGGGGGCATCGGCCGCCACGCCCAAGAGGGTCACCCCGGCGTCGCCGCCGGCCGCGGCCGCCAGCGCCGCGGCGGTCGAGCGCGCGAAGCGCGGCTCGTCGGCGATGTGATGGTCGGAGGGCAGGACCAGGACCGACGCGCCCGGATCGCGCTGCAGGATGGCGAGCAGCGGCAGGAGCAGGCCCGGGCAGGTGCCGCGGTTGCGCGGCTGCACCACGACGTTGTGCGGCGGCAGATGGGCCAGGTCCTGGCGCCACCAGCGGGCGTGCTCCGCGGCCACGACCACGACGATGTGATCGCGGGGGACGAGGCGTTCGGCGCGGCGCAACGTGGCGTCGAGGAAGGTCCCGTCCCCGCGCAGCGAGCAGTACTGCTTGGGCGTCGCGACGCCGGCGTCGTCGAGCGTGAGCGAGCGGAGGCGGCTGCCTTCGCCGGCGGCCAGCACGATCACCCATTGGTTGCCGATCTTCATGGCGGGTTTCTCCGGGGCGCGGTGCGCGCCCGCCTTCCTTCAATGCGCGGCCGGCTCGAAGCGTTTCCCGCGGCCTTGGCCCCGAAACGGTCCCGCGCGCGCGACATCGGAAGGGTCGATGTCCGACCCGACCTTCCGCATCGACGTCTGCTACCCGTCGCCCGACGGCGCCGCATTGCGCCTGCGCACGGAGCTGGACTGGGACCGCGATCTCGAGCCCATCGAGGTCGCCGACGGCGGCACGCGCGCCCGCTTCGAGGTCAGGTCGACGCAGCCCTTCCTCTACTTCAAGCCGGTGCTGCACGAGGCGCATGGTCTGCGCTGGGCGCAGGGTGAGAACTGTCTCGCGGCGGCGCCGGCGCCGCACGTCGAGATGACGCATCCGTTCTTCGCGCAGGACAGCGCGTGCAGCCATTGCGAAGTCCACGATGTCGCCGGCGGCGAAGGCTATCGCGTGCGCGTGCTCCTGCCGGCGGGCTACCACGAGAACACGCTCACCCGCCACCCGGTCCTCATCCTGCAGGATGGCCAGAACGCCTTCCTGCCCGACGACGCGTACCTCGGCCAGCACTGGCATCTGCCCGAGACCCTGCGCGACCTCGACGCGATGAACCTCGTGCGCGGCACGATCGTGGTCGGTGTGTATCCGGGCGATCGCCACCGCGACTACACGAGGCCGGGCTACGAGACGTACGGCGCGTTCCTCGCGCGCGTGCTCAAGCCGTGGCTCGACGCGCGCTATCGCACCCGGCAGGGCCCGGAGCACACCGCGGTGATGGGCTCGTCGCTCGGTGGCGTGGCGTCGCTGCACGCCGGGCTCGCCCACAGCGACGTGTTCGGCAAGGTCGCGTGCCTCTCCAGCACCTTCGGCTTCCAGGACGACCTGCGCGATCGCGTCGCGCACGACGGCCGGCGTCCGGTGCACATCTATCTCGACAGCGGCTGGCCGCGCGACAACTACGAGGTCACGCGCGCCATGCGCGACACGCTGGCGCGCGCCGGCTGGGAGGAAGGCCGCGACCTGCACTACTTCGCGTTTCCCAACGCGCGCCACGACGAGCGCGCGTGGGCGACGCGCGCCCACCTGCCGCTGCAGCTCCTGCTGCGGCGGAGCGCGTAGGCGCGCTGCGGTTCAGCGCGCGCCGACGGTCGCGGTCCCGGCGTTGCTGATCGTCAGCCCGCCACGGTTGGCACCGCGGTCCAGCACCAGCGCCTGGTGGTGGAAGGCGCCGCCGAGGAGCGAGATGTCGGCGGGGATCTGGATCACCCAGCGCGCCGCGCCGCCCGCGTTGAAGACGGGCAGCAGCACGTCTGGCGACACGTAGAGCTGGCAGCCGGTGAGTCCCAGGAAGTCGAGGGTCATCGGCAGCGCAATCGCGCCCCACGCGCCGGTCGAGCCGCCGAGCAGGCCGGCGACCGGGCTGCCGTGCTGCGCCGGCAGACCGCTCACCAGGACCGTGAGCGGGTAGCCGAGCGCCGGCGGCTCGCTGAGCAGCGACAGGGTGGGCCGGCCCGCGGAGCCCACGCAGCCGCTGCCGAAGATGACGTACCGTCCACGCGGGTACATGCGCGCCGGTGGCGGGTCGATGGGCCCGAACACCGCGACGGAGCGCACGAGTTCGTGGCCGTAGTGGTCGAGGGCCGCGGGTGGCGCGGGCAGCACGCCGTCGATCCAGGTGTGCGGGCCCTCGCGCAGGCTCACCGCGCCGGTCGCCGGATCGAGCCGCGCGGTGAGCGTGAAGCCGCGCACGGGGCTGTCGGGCTGCGGCAGGTCGGCGGTGAGGCGTGTGCTCCCGTGCACGATGAAGAGTTCGCGGCGCCGGACGTCGATCCCGAAGCGCACATGCCCGGTGGGATCGGGTCCGTCCCCGAGCAGGAACGCCACGTTGGGGTTGGGGCCGAGGTCGGCGACCTGCACGAAGAACGTCGCCTCGACCGGCGTGGTCAGGGCGTGCGCGAAGGGCGCGAGCACCGTGCCGGTCTGGCCCGGGTGCGCGGCGAGTGCGAGGCCACCCTGCGCCTGGCCGATGAACATGTTCGAGCGGATCGGGAACTCGTCGTCGCCGCGGAAGAACGGCGACGGCAGGTGCCCGGCGCCCATGAGGCGCTCGATCTGCGCGACCACCGCCGGGTTGGCGGAGGCGACGTTCGTCGCCTCGCCAGGATCGCTCGCGAGGTCGTACAGCTCGATCGGATCGACGCCCGCGGTCCCGAGGCGGACGCCCTTCCAGTCGCCGACGCGGACGGCCCGCTTCAAACCGCTCTCCTCGTACTCCCAGTACAGGAACTCGTGCTGCGGCTGCGGCGCGTTGCCGAGCAGCGTGGGCAGGAAGGACACGCCGTCGCAGTCGTCGGGGATGTCGGCTTCCACCAGCTCGGCGACGGTCGGCAGGATGTCGTACGTCGCGCCGACGTGGTTGCTCGTCCGTCCGGGCGCGATGCGCCCTGGCGCCCAGGCGATGCAGGGTACGCGGATGCCGCCCTCGTACACGTCGCTCTTGTCGCCGCGCAAGTCGCCGTTGTTGCGGAAGAACGGGAAGTCGATGCCACAGCAGTCGCTGCCGCCGTTGTCGGACGTGAAGATCACGACGGTGTCGTCGTCGATGGCGAGCTGTTCGAGCAGCGTGCGCAGGCGACCGAAGTCGCGATCCATCGCCGAGATCATCGACGCGTACGCGCGTCGCGGCCGCGCGTTGCTCGTGTAGTGGACGGTGGGGAAGTTGGCGTCAGGCTCGTCCCAGGTCACGTCGCCGTAGAACTCCTCGATCGCCGTCTCGCCCAGCGCGCGCCGCGCCGGATCGCTGTGCGGCGGCTCCTGCAGGGAGGCGTGCGGGATCGTCCACTCCAGCAGGAGGAAGAACGGCCGGTCGTGGTTGCGCTGCACGAAGTCGAGCGCCGCGGTCGTCAGCTCGTCGTGGGCGTGATCCTCGCCGGCGTTGGTCGGTCCCCACACGCCGTTGTTGCGCGGGTAGAGCACCTGCTGCGTGCCGCGCCACAGGTACGACGGGTAGTACCAGTGCGCGTGGTAGTGGTCGAGGAAGCCGAAGAACTCATCGAAGCCCTGCAGGCGCGGATGCCCCGTGGTCATTTGGTCACCCATGCCCCACTTGCCGACGATGCCCGTCGCGTAGCCCTGGTCGTGCAGGATGTGGCCGATGGTGCGCGTGCCGGCGCGGAGCGGCGGCTTGACATTGGTGCGCATCTGCGCGTGGCCGGTGTGCCGGCCCGTGAGGAGCGAGCAGCGGGTCGGCGCGCACACCGGGCAGGCGGCGTAGAACTGGTCGAACCGCACGCCGTCGGCAGCGAGGCGATCGAGGTTCGGCGTGCGGATCGTGGTGTTGCCGTAGGCGCCGAGTTCGGCGGAGCCCATGTCGTCGACGAGGACCACGATGACGTTGGGCATCGACGGCCGGCTGGCGGCGAGGTTGGGATCGGTGCCGCGCCGCACCTCCGCGCCGTCGAAGGCGTGGTCGCCGTCGCTGTCGGCGCGCAGCGGGTCGGAGCCCGTGTCGGCCGCACTGACGAAGGTGCCGGTGCCGGTCTCGACGCCATCGAGGAGGCCGTCGCCATCGGTGTCGGTGCGGCGGGGGTCGGTGCCGCGCGCGATCTCGCGACCATCGTTGTCGCCGTCGCCGTCGCTGTCCGCCTGGAGCGGCAAGCAGTGGTGCGCCTGCTCTTCGAGGTTGGTCAGGTTGTCGTTGTCCGGATCCTCGGTCGCCGTGGCCAGCAGGTTGCCGAACCAGCGACGTTCCCAACCGTCGTCGAGGCCATCCGAATCGGTGTCTTCGAACACGCCGACGATCTGGAAGCCCGCGATCCCTGAGCGACCGGGGATGAGGCTGCCCTGGGCGGGGCCGAGGGTGAGCGTGAACGACCCGTCCATGCAGTCACGCACCACCGCCGTGTTGCCCGGCAGGATGGGAGGCACGCCTCCTTCGACGGTGCGGAAGCCGATCGGATCGACATAGGCCTCCAGGTTCTCGTTGGCGAACGCGACGGCGCGGGCATCGACGCGCACGCGTACCTCCTTGCCGGCGTCGGCGGCGCCGTGGCCCAAGTAGACGACCACGTCGTAGCGGGGAAAGGGCACTCCCGTCACGGTGATGACCACGTCGCCCTCTGACGCCACGACCTGGCCGTCGAAGATCGCGGCGTCCTCGCTCGCGCCCACGACGGAGAAGTGCCGCCCTGCCGTCGCCGACACGAACACCATGCGCGCGCCGACGTCCTCGCCATCGTCATTGGCGATCACGCGCGGGGTCTCGCCGAAGCCACCCTCGACGTTGTTCCAGCCGCGCCGCGGCACCATGCCGGCGACGCCGGTCACGGCGCGGCCCCCGTCGCCTTGGAAGTTCACGCTGATCGCATCCTGCGCGCGCGGAACGGCGCATGCGACGGCGGCAGCGAGGGCGAGCGCGCGGAGGTCGGGCATGCGGCGCAGTCTAAGCAGCGGTACGCACGATCGCGCATCGACGCATGACGAGGTCGGGCCTGTTCCTACGGTGGCGCGTACTCGGCGGAGACGTCGGCGCTCGCGTCGGTCGTCGGGCGCGGAGGACCGCGGCCGCGAGTTGGCGTTGCCACGGCGACGGCGCTGCGGGTCGGCGGCCGGCGCGCAGTATCCTGATCCCGATCTCGGATCCCGACCCGCATGCCAGCTTTCCGTTCCACCTTCTGCGTCCCTGCGCACCTGGCCCTCATCCTGTCGGCGACGGGGGCGGTCGTCGCCCAGCCCGGCGTCCCGCGACCGCCGGGTCTCGTCAACGAGGAGATGTGGCCGGCGGCCACCGCCGCGGAGTGGCAACGGCCGGTGCGGGTCGAGTGGCAGCGAACCTGGGAAGACGCCGTCGCCCTCTCCCGGGCGTCTGGCCGACCGATCCTCGTGTGCGTCAACATGGACGGCGAGGTCGCCAGCGAACACTACGCGGGCGTGCGCTACCGCGACCCGGAGAGCGCGAAGTTGTACGAGCCCTACGTGTGCGTCGTTGCGTCGGTCTACCGGCACACGCCGCGCGACCACGACCACGACGGCAACCGCGTGCCCTGCCCGCGCTTCGGCGGCGTCACGTGCGGTGAGCACATCGCGCTCGAGGCCATCGCCTTCGCGAAGTTCATGGAGGGGACGCGGGTCGCACCGCGGCACATCATGGTCGAGGTCGACCAGCAGGAGACCTTCGACGTGTACTACACGTGGGACGTCGCGTCGGTGCTGCGCGCGGTCGAGGAGGGGATCACGAAGCGGGCGACGCCGACCCCGCCGGTCGTCCGCGGCGACCGCTCGTTGCAGGAGCGGATCGCCAGTCCCGACAGCCATGATCGCAGCGCCGTGGAGCAGGCCTGGCGTGAAGGCGACGCGGGCGCGCGGCGTGCGATCTTCGACACGGCGGTGGGCCTCGGCGGCGACGTGCCACTCGAAGTGCTGCGTCTGGCGCTGTTCGGGCTCGACCAGGACGTCGTCGCGAAGGCGCGGCGGAGCCTCGCGCGGGCCGAGGCCCCGGGCGCCGCCGATCTCATCGCCTGCGCCATGCGCGGTCCGATCGCCGCGGCGGAGCGCGAGGCGTTCATCGACGCGCTCGTGCGCCTCGCGCCGACGTCGGACCAGGCGCGCATGCTGGCCTCCGTGCACAGCGGCCTGTCGCGGAGTCAGAGCGTCGTCGACGTCGAGCGCTGGTCGCGCGCGTTGGCGCAGGCCCAGCCTCGGCTCGAAGCCGACCAGGCCGCCCTCGCCGCGCGTTCGGACTACGCGGAGGCTGCGGCGAAGGCCGACCCCGCCGACATCGAGGCGCGGCTGGCGCTCGCGGAGGCGACCCTGTTGCAGGCGCTGACGCCGACGCCGCCCACCGCGCTCACCGGGAGGCAGCGCGCCGCGCGCTTCGACCGCCTGCGCCTGCTCGACGCCCAGCGCATCGCGCGCGAAACCGAGAAGCTCGCCGGCGCGCAGCTCGGCACGGACGGCTGGCGCCTGCAGGCGGTGCTCGCCGTGACCAACGTCCACCTCGGGGCGCCGGCGGAGGGCTACGCCGCCGCCGCGGCGGCGATGGCCGCGATGCCGCCGGAGGCGGAGGATCGGTTGTCGGGCGAGGTGCTCGCCCTCTTCGCAGAGGCGCGTCAGGACACCATCGCCAAGGCGGCGCGCAGGAAGCAGGCATGGCCGCCGGAGCACGTCGCCGACGTGAACGCCGCCTACACGGTGCTCGCGCGCCACCCGTTCGGCACCGACCTGCACGTCGGACACCACTACGACTTCCTGCGGTTCTTCGGCGCCGCCGCGGCGGGCAAGGTGCTCGCCGACGGGCTCGCGCGCTTCCCGGGCTCGCCGCTCCTGCACGACCGTCTGCGCGCCCGTGTCATCGAAGAGCGTGGTGCCGATGCGCTCGAGGCCACGTATGCCGAACGTCTCGCGGCGGCGGGCGCGGCGCCGACGGAGGCGTGGTTCGCCGGCTACGCCTCCCTGGTCACCGCCGAGTACGCGCGCCGCCGGGCGCGACCCGCGGACGCGCTCGCGGCGTACGACCGCGGCATCGCGCTCTACGAACGCTACGCCACGCTGCAACCGGCGGGCGCGGCGGAGACGGATCACTTCGTCGCCATGGCGCTGGCGGCCAAGAGTCGGTTGCGCATGGAGGCCTTGGACTTCCCGGCCGCGTTGGCCGACCTGGAGGCAGCGTTCACCCGCTGCGAATCGGCCGCAGCGTCGCCGGACGGTCTTGCCATCACCGCGGTCGACACGGCGCGCATGCTCCTCGCCCGGCTGAAGGCCGCGTCGGTCGTCGATCTCGCCCAGCGCCTCGAGCAGCGTCTGGGTGCGCTCGATCCCGTCCTGCTGGAACCGCCGGCGTACGAGCGGGCGGTGGACGAGCGGGCGGGTGAGGGGAGGGGCGGGCGGCGCCGGCGGCGGGGCGCGTAGGAGGAGCGGGCGGGAGGCCACGAAGCGGGGACACGGTTCGGGCACGGGCTCGGGCTCGCCGAGCTGTCGCTGGCGCGCCAGCTCGGCTGGCACGTTCACGTCGGAGCCGCTGCCGACGGGTGCGTTTAGCTCGCGCGAGCCCCTTCCCGTCGTGAACGTGCCCGAGCCCAGCTCGGCGGCGCTTCGCGCCGCCGAGCGGAGCCCGAGCCCGAAACCGTGTTCCCGTCGCGATCGCCGTCCGCTCGTCCTTGCGTGCTACACTCCGCGCCGCCCCGGAGGTCGACGGATGGAACCACCCGACGTGTCGTCCGAGTTCGCGTACGAAGTCGCCGCCGAAGGCCGGACCATGCCGGTCGCGGGGGGCGGGGTCCTGCATGTCCGGCGGTCGGGGCCGGCGCTCGCGTTCGCCCTGGAGTGCGGTCGCGGCGATCGCGCGGCCGCGGACGTGGTGGCGGCCTGCGTCGAGGACCTCGCCGCCTCCGGCGCGGTGCCGACGGAGTTGGCAGCGCGCGTCTTCGGGCCGCTGCCGACCCACGAGGATCTCCTGCTCGGTCTCGAACGCGGTTGCCGCGCACACGGGTTCGTCTGGCGGGGCGCGATGGCGTCCCCCGGCGAAGAACCCGGCGTCCAGGTCGAGGCGTCCGGGCGGGTCGTGGCCACGCTCCCAGGGGCACGCTCTGGCGACGTGCTGTTCGCGTGCGGCGACGCCGCCCTGCAGGATGCGGGCTTCGATGTCGCACTGCGCTGGCTACGGGAGGCGGAGGCGCTCGACGTCGCGCTGTCGGGGACGGAGGTCACGGGGCGACAGGCGCTCCTCATCCCGCGCAAGGCGTTCTTCGGCCCGGTGTACACGTTTCTCCACGAAGCGCGGGTGGGCGCCGTCATCGCGATGACCGCGCGCGGCCTCACGCGTTCGATCACCGCGGCGCTCGGCGGCCGCGTCGACGCGGCGCTGGATCTCGGCAGTTGGCCGTTGCCGGATCTGGCCGCGTGGCTGAAGGCGCGGGGCGCGATGGACGATGCGGCGCTCGCGGCGACCTTCAACCTCGGTGTGGGGCAGATCCTCTGCGTGCCGCCGGCGCAGGTGGATTACGTCGCCGGACTGCTGCAGGCGTGGAACGAGCCGCACTGGCGCGTCGGCTCGATCGTCGCGGGCTCGGGACGCGTCCGCACCAGCGGAGGGCTCGGGGCGGGCGCGGCGCAGACGTAGCTCGCGCCGGGCTTCGGCATCTCCGCGGGAAGACCCAGCGCCTCGCGCCACTCGCGCAGCGGGCGCGCCCAGCCGTCTTCCCAGCGCTGGGCGAGGAAGGGCGCGGCGCAGCGGCCGAGCTGGTAGCCGTGCGAGATGTGCGCCATCGCGTCGCCGAGCTGGTCGGGGTCCTTCAGCAGGAAGCGGAGCATGCCGCCGCACGTGATCACCGCGGCGAGCGGGCGCCACGTCTGCGCCAGCTCGAAGGCCTTCACCGCCAGCTCGCCGAGACGGCTCGTGTCGATGCCGGTGACGACGTGCCAGATGTCGTGCGTCTGGCGCATGCGCATGAGCACCCAGTCGAGTTCGGTGCGGACCTCGAAGCGGCGGAAGTAGTCGGGGTCGAAGCCGTGGTCGAGGATGTGGCGGGCGAACGCGTAGCCGAGGCTGTCGTGCGGCAGGCGCGCGAGCGCGGCGACGTCGACGGGTGCGGCGAGGTAGCGGGCCTGCATGAGGGCCGCGACCCCCGGGTCGGCCGCGACGCGGGCGACGACGCCGCGGGCGGCGCGCGTGTCGCGCAGGCCGTCCTCGATGTCGAACACGGCCTGTGTGCCCTCCGGGTTGCGCAGCATGCCGAGCACGCCGCGCAAGGTGCGGCCGTAGTGGATGCGGTCCTGATCCTGGGCGGGACGACGACGGCGGAAGAGATCGAGGAGGAACATGGTCGTGAGCCGGCGCCTGTGATGCCCCGGGACATCGAGGGGTTTCGTGCCGTTCACCGCCGTTGCGCCGGAAACGGAGAGAAACGCGGCGCCCCGACCTGCATCGAAGCCCGCCGTCCGTTCCACCCACCCGCAAGAGCCGATGCGCAACTTCGTCCTCCTCGCCCTCCTGCTGCCGGTGACGGTGGCGTCCTGTTCGTCGGTGCGCGACCGCCTGCCCGCGGTGCGCGACCTGTATCGCGAGGCATCGCTGCGCGAGACCCGCAATCCGGTGGTGGTGATCCACGGCATCCTCGGCGCGCGTCTGGAGGAGCGGGAGACGCATCGGTCGGTGTGGGGGGCCTTCACCGACGACTACGCCAACCCGGAGACCGAGGACGGCGCGCGGCTCGTGGCCCTGCCCCTGACCATCCCCGCCAGCGCGACGGCATACGACCCCGCGCAGCAGCGCGTGGTCGCGTCCGAGCCGCTGGGGCAGCTCCGCGTCGGGCTGCTGTTCCAGGTCATCAACGTCGAGGTCTACGCCAGCATCCTGCGCACGCTGGGCATCGGCGGCTACCGCGACCGCGTGCTCGTCGACCCGCAGACGCCCGCCTACACGGAGGATCACTTCACCTGCTCGACGTTCTTCTACGACTGGCGGCGGGACAACGTGGAGAACGCCATCCGCTTCGGCGCCTTCCTGCGCAACAAGCGCAAGGAGATCGACGCCAGTGCCCGGCACAAGGTCGCGACGCTGCGGGCGGCCGGCGATGTGGCGAGCCTGCGCGAGGCAGACGACATCGAGGCGTGGCTCGCGCACGGCTACAAGTTCGACGTGGTCGCCCACTCGATGGGCGGCCTCATCGCGCACTACTACCTCCGCTACGGCGAGCAGGACCTGCCGGCCGACGGCTCGACGCCAAAGGTCACCTGGGCCGGCAGCGCCGAGATCGACCGCGTGATCCAGGTGGGCACGCCGAACTTCGGGGCGGCGGAGGCGATCTCGGAGCTGCACGCGGGCTTCCAGCCCGCGTTCTTCCTGCCGCGCTTCGACCCCGCGATCCTCGGCACGATGCCGTCGATCTACCAGCTCATGCCGCGCACGCGGCATGGCGTGCTGCTGCAGGAAGACGGCAAGGTCGCCGACGCCGACCTCTACGACCCGGCGCTGTGGCGCGACAACGGCTGGGGCCTCGCGGCGCCGGAGAGCGAGAAGGTGCTCGCCTGGCTGCTGCCGGACGTGAAGGACGCGGCTGACCGCCGGCGTCAGGCGCTCGAGTACCAGGCGTGGTGCCTCGACCGGGCGCGCCGGTTCCACGCCGCGCTCGACGCGCCGGCGACGACGCCGACGACCAGCCGGATCTACCTGTTCGCCGCGGACACCGAGCCGACCGTGGCGCGCGCGGTGCTCGTGCGCCGCGACGGCAGGCTGCGGCCGACCTTCGACCGGCCGCTCTCGTTCCTCCCGGGCGACGTCACCGTGCCGCGCTACAGCGCCGTCGCCGACGACCGCACGGGGTCGCCCTACCGGCCGTGGCTGGCCTCGCCCATCGCGTGGTCGGGCGTGACCTTCCTCGCCGACGACCATGTCGGCCTCACCGCCAACCCGCACTTCGTCAACAACATGCTGTTCCTGCTGCTGGAGACGCCGCCGCCGTCGCACTGATCCGTTTCCGGCGGGGCGGCCCTACCATCCCGCGGATGCCCGACTCGCATGACCGTGGCGCCGACCTCGAGCGCCTCAAGGTCGAGATGCTTCCGCAGCCCGACGACACCACGTGCGGGCCGACCTGCCTGCACGCGATCTACCGCTACTACGGGGATGCGGCGTCGATCGGCGACCTCGCCGGCTCGGTGCCGAAGACGCCCAGCGGCGGCACCGCCGACGTGTACCTCGGACTCGACGCGCTGCGGCGCGGCTACCGCGTCGCCATCCACACGCACAACATCCGCCTCTTCGACCCGACCTGGTTCGCCCCAGGGGTCGACATCGCCGCGAAGCTGCGCGCGCAGGCGGCCGCGAAGGGCGACTCGCGGCCGGTGCTGGCCCAGCTCACCGAGGCCTACCTCGAGTTCTTCGCGCGCGGCGGCCAGTTGCATTTCAGCGACCTCACCGCGGGCTTCGTGCGGCGGCACCTCAAGCGCGGCGTGCCGATCCTCACCGGGCTCAGCTCGACGTATCTCTACCGGCATCCGCGCGAAGTGTCCGAGACCGGCAAGGACGACGACGTCGCCGGCGAGCCGCAGGGACACTTCGTGGTGCTGTGCGGCTACCACCCGGGCACCCGAACGGTCCTGGTCGCCGACCCTTACGAGGAGAACCCGCTCGCCCCGGGCCAGCACTACGAGGTGCCTCTCGACCGCGCGATCTGCGCCATCATGCTCGGCGTCCTCACCCACGACGCGAGCATGGTTCTCATCGAGCCTGGCAATCGGGGCGCGCAGCCACGAGGCTGATGTCATGCGGTATCTCGTCGTCGTGAACGATCCGAAGGAGTGGTCGTTCCCGCTGGCCAACGTGGAGGTGGTCGCGGCCCGGAACTACCTGACCCACCCCTCCTACTCGACTCTCGAAGGGGTGCGCGTCGTGAACCTCTGCAGGTCGATGGCCTACCAGAAGATCGGCTACTACGTGTCGCTGCTGGCGGATGCGCGCGACCATCGGCCGCTGCCGGGCAACGAGACGATCCAGAACATGAAGTCGCAGGCAGTGGCGGCGATCGTCGGCAACGACCTGCAGGAGATCGTGGACAAGTCGCTGCACGGCATCACCAGCGAGGAGTTCGTGCTCAGCGTGTACTTCGGCCACAACGTCGCCGAGCGGCACAGCCGTCTCGCCTCGACGCTGTTCCACATGTTCCCGTGCCCGTACATGCAGGCCGGTTTCTCGCGCAGCGAGAAGACCGGGCGCTGGCGCCTGGAGTCGCTCAAGCCGCTGGCGCTGGACGACATCCCCAAGACCCACGTCGACTTCGCGATGGAGGCGACGGCGAACTACCTGGCCAAGGCGCGCACGCAGACGCGCCGGCCGGCGAGCCAGCCCTACGACCTGGCGATCCTGGTCGAGCCCGACGCGGCCGACGCGCCGTCGAACAAGCGTGCCCTGCAGAAGTTCGTGAAGGCGGGCAACGAGGTCGGCTTCAACGCCGAGTTCGTGCAGCAGAGCGACTACAGCCGCCTCGCCGAGTTCGACGCGCTCTTCATCCGCACCACGACCTCCGTCAACCACTACACGTACCGCTTCGCGTGCCGGGCCAAGGCGCTGGGCATGCCGGTGATCGACGATCCGGTGTCGATCCTGCGCTGCTCGAACAAGGTCTACCTGGCGGAGATGGCCGACCAGCAGTCGATTCCCATCCCGAACACGATGATCGTGCACCGCGGCAACGTCGACGACCTGCAGGCGCGGCTCGGCCTGCCCCTGGTGTTGAAGACGCCCGACAGCGCCTTCTCCGCGGGCGTGATGCTGGTGAAGGACGCGGCCGAACTCGAGGCCAAGGTGGAGGAGATGCTGAAGCGCAGCGACCTCATCATCGCCCAGGGTTTCGTGCCGACCGAGTTCGACTGGCGCGTGGGCATCCTCGACGGCGTGCCGCTCTACGCCTGCCGCTACTACATGGCCGATGGCCACTGGCAGATCCTCAAGCGCGATCCCAAGACCCAGGCCAAGGACTTCGGACGCGCCGAGACGTTGCCCGTGGAGCAGGCGCCGACACGGGTGGTGAAGGCGGCGCTGAAGTCGGCCAACACCATCGGCCGCGGCCTCTACGGCGTCGACCTCAAGGAGGTTGGCGGCAAGGTCTACATGATCGAGGTCAACGACAACCCCAACATCGACGCCGGCTTCGAGGACGCGGTGCTCGGCGACGACCTCTACCTGCGGATCATGCGCACGCTCATGGCGCGGGTCGTCAACCGGCCGGCGGGGCGGACGTCGTGACGCTGCGCGCATTCGAGGCGTACGGCATCGAGATCGAGTACATGGTCGTCGACAAGGAGACCATGGCGGTGCGGCCGGTGGTCGACAAGCTGCTCGAACGGGCGGCCGGTCAGCTCACCGGCGACTTCGAGGACGGCGCAGTGACCTGGTCGAACGAACTGGCGCTGCACGTCGTGGAGCTGAAGAACACGACTCCCGCGGTGCTGCGCGGCGGGGCGTTCGAGTTCACGCGCTCCCTGCAGAAGGCCGACGCGCTCCTCGCCCCGCTCGGCTGCCGCCTCATGCCCGGCGGCATGCATCCCACGTTCAAGCCCGACGAGTTCAAGCGGTGGCCGCACGACTCGGGGGAGATCTATGCCGCCTACGACCGGATCTTCGACTGCCGTGGCCACGGCTGGTCGAACCTGCAGAGCTGCCACCTCAACCTGCCGTTCGCCGACGACGCCGAGTTCGGGCGCCTGCACCTCGCCACCCGCGCGCTCCTGCCGCTCCTGCCGGCGCTGAGCGCTGCTTCGCCGTTCTGCGAGGGTGCGTTCACGGGCTTCCTCGACCATCGCCTCGAGACCTACCGGCACAACCAGGACAGGGTGCCGCGCATCGCGGGCCTCGTCGTGCCGGAGCCCGTGCGCAGCCGGGAGGAGTACTTCGAGGTCATCCTGAAGCCGATCTGGAAGGACATCGCGCCGCTCGACACCGACGGCCTGCTGCAGGAGGAGTGGCTCAACTCGCGCGGCGTGGTGGCCAAGTTCTTCCGCGACGCGCTCGAGATCCGCGTGCTCGACTGCCAGGAGTCGCCGGTGTGCGACTTCGCCATCGCGGCGCTCGTGGTGGAGGCGACCAAGGCACTCTACGAAGAACGGTGGGCGTCGCTGGACGACCTGGCCGCGCTGCCGACGGAGGCGCTGGCCGCGCAGTTCCGCGCGGCGACGCGCGACGCCGAGCTGACGCCGATCGACGACGCGGCGTTGCTGCGCGCGGTCGGCATGCCGGCGAAGGCCACCGACCTGCGCGCGGTGTGGCGCCACCTCGCCGAGACGCTCCTGCCGTCGGCGGCGACCGTCGACGCGGCGCTGGCGCGACCGCTGCACGTGATCGTCGGGCAGGGGCCGCTCGCACGCCGCATGCTCGCGGCCGTCGGGCCGCAGCCCGACGCCGCGGCGCTGCGGTCGTTGTCGCGGCGGACGGCGGCATGCTTGCTGCCGTCGGCGGATCCGGTGTTTTGCGCGTAGGGATGCGGCGGCGCTGCGCTGCTGCTCTTCTGGCTCTGGTTTGTTGTTGCTGCTTCCGGGTCCGTGCCTCCGTCCTTCCGTCCTTCCGCGGCGCGGAGCGCCGCGCTTGTTTGTGCGGACAGACCGCAGCGCGGCGCTTCGCGCCGCGGGATTGACGGAAGGTCGGAGGGACGGAGCAGAGAGAGAGAGACAGAGAGAGGCAGAGAGACAGACAGAGACAGAAGACAAGAGCAGCAGAGGCAGCTCAGTCACCGAGGATGGCCAACGTGCTCGCGACGACCGCGCGCGCGAGGCGGCGCTGGCCCGCAGCGGTGCGCGCGAGGCATTGGTTCAACTCGATCTCGATGCCGAGGTAGCGCGCGGCGGGGAGGCGGCGGCGGAGGTGCGTGGTCATGCCGTCGGTGTGGCCGAAGTAGGGGAAGTTGAGGCGCACGGAGAGGCCGGCGGCGACGAGGTGGGCGCGCAGCGCCCCGACGACCTCGCGTTCGCGGGGGCGCCGCGGATCGAAGAGCAGGCCGACGTCGTTGCGGCGCTCGACGCCGCCGAGGCGCTCGGTGAAAGAGTGCACGCTCAGGTGCAGGCAGCGGCCGCGCGCGGCGAGGGCTTTGGCATCGCGCTCGACGCGCGCGCGGTAGGGTCGCCAGTAGTGGTCGAGGCGCGCCGCTCGCTGTGCCGGCGTGAGGCCTTCGTTGCCGGGGATCGCGAGCTGGCCGGCGCGGCGGGCGATCACGCGCGGGTGTGCCTCGCTGCGGTTGAGGTCGGCGACGAGGCGAGACCACTCGCCGAGGTGAAGGGGCGCGGCACAGGCCTTCGCGAGGGCGCGGGCAACGGGGAGCGCGCCGACGTCGAAGGCGTGGTGGCTGCGGAGCAGGTCGGCCCTCAGGCCGAGACCGCGCATGGGCGCCGGGATGCGCGGGCTCGCGTGCTCACAGGTGACGAGGACGCTCCACGTTGGGCGCGGGTCGGGCATGGAGATCGAGCACGCTACCCGCACCGCCGGTTGGTTCGCCCTGATTCACGTCCGTGCCAGGCCGGCCCGCAGCGCTGCGATCCGCCGCACGACCGCGTCGGGATCGCGTTGCCAACGTTGCGGGGCGGCAGCCAAGATCGCCGCGTGCACGGCGCCGTCACGGTTCGCCACGAGCCGAGTGAACGTGTCGGCACGTGTGCGGTGCTTCGGTGCACAGACCTCGTGGAGGTCGAGCCCCAGGAGGAAGGCGGGACGCTCGTCGAACTCGCGGTCGGGCTCGAGATGGGGGTCGTCGAACAAGCGTGGGCCTGACTCATCGACATAGCGGTCGAGCATCACTGCCAGGTCTCCGAGGTCCCTGCGTCGGTCCGCTGGCCGGTCGAGCCAGGCAGCTACCTTGCACAGGAACAACGCTCGTACGGAGGCCACGCACGTCGTCTCGGGCAAGTCGTTCGCGATCCGCGCCGCATCGGTCATGGCCACGTCGATGCCGGTGAGATCGAGCACGGTGCCGTCGGGCCACTCGATACGACCGGCGCGGAGCAACCTCGGTGCGGCCGCTACCACGTCGACGATGGCACCGGTTCCCGTGCGCCAGCGATGGCGGACATGCGCATCGCGGCTCCACCCTGGCGGGAGAGCAGCGTCGCGTCCGTGATCGAGTTCGTCGATGGCGATGCAGAGATCGAGGTCTCGCGTGCCACGGAACGACACGAAGTGGTGCGCGAGCGCCACCGCCCCAACCACCACCACGCGATGGCCGGGGAACGCACCGCCCAGCTCCCGAAGGACCTGGCGCCGTTCCGGGTCCCAGGCCGTCATGCTTCGGCCAGGAACGCGTCGAACACGGCGCGAGCTGCGTCCTGGGCCCGCGGCTCCGGCGACTGCGCGAGCTCGGCGTGGATGAGGAGTGGGTGGGCCGTGCCCGACACGGGCGACACGAGGTCCAGGGTGCCAAGGGTGTCGAAGATGACGACATCCCCATCGCGGTCCGGCACCGCCCCTACCTTCGCCGCGATCGCGGTGCTCCAGCGCTGGACATGCACCACGGTCTCACGGTCGCGGAAGTAGCGCGTCATGCGCATTGCGCCCGCCGAGCCACCCAACCCCCAGGCGATGCCGGCGTCGGTGAGGAACTCTCCGAGGATCTGCTCTGCGAGTTCCGGCCCCGACGTGCGGAGCCGATAACGGCCGCGCAACTGGCGCGCGCGGAGCACGTCTGCCCAGCCAGCCACGAAGCGATCCATCCACGGGCCCCGCTGCCTTGGTGTCCACGCGTAACCTCGGCGACCGGTGCGCAGCAGTGCTCCGGCGTCGCGGAGCCGTCCGAGGAGCTGGGCCACCGCGTGGCGGCTGGCGCCCGACGAGGCTTCCAGTTGGCGGACCGTCGCGTGAGAGAGATCGGGTTGTGCCAGCGTGGCGAAGAGAGCGCGGTAGCCGGCTGCGCGGAGCACACCCGACGTGCGGGCACGTGAGGTGCGTCGACGCCCTTCGATGTGGAGGGTGATGCGTCCCGCGTCGACTTCGACGTGGCAGTTGCCAGCGGCATCGACGTAACCCATGCCCCGGGCGAGGAGTTCCGCGGCGAGCTTGGGGCCTACGACATCCGCGACGACGACGACGGGCGCCTCGACTGTTCGTGCGATGCCCTCGAGTCGGGAAAGTGCCGCGAGTCCGAGGGCACCGCGCACCTCGAGCGCGAAGACGCGATGCTGGCGACCGTTTCGATCGACGATCTTCCAGGCCACGAGATCCTCGTGACGCGATGTGCGGTCGGCGTGGACCGCGCGCAGGGACGGGATCTGGGCGAGGGTGTCTGCCGCGTCCTGGACGCTTCGGGAGGCTGCCCGCATGGGCGGGATTTGATCGGGCTGCAGGGCGGCGAACCCTCGTATCGCGTGCAAGCCTGGCGAGGTCCTCGCTCTCGCCGCGCCCGTGAGACCGCCGCGCCCGCGCGGCCCTCGAAGCCCCACCTGACCTCAGCCCCGGCGGCCCCGTCTTGGTCGTCGCGCCGGCGACGAACGTCAAACGCTGCGGCCGTCGGCCGCGCTGGGATGCTGAGTCGGCGCTAGCCTGTCGACCCGTCGAGCATGGGTGTCACCGTCCTCATCCTCCTCCTGGCCTGCGTCCAAGCCGGGCCCGTCACGCTCGCCCCGCGCGGCGAGTTCACGGTCACCGATGGCGAGGCGCGTGGCATCTACTTCGACGCGGCCGGGGCGCGGATGGTCACCTGGGGTGCGCCTGACGGACCTGCGGACGGGGCAGGTTCTCGATCGGCATGCGATGGAGGGGCCGGCGGCGTGGAATGAAGCGGGCGATGTGCTCGCGCTCGGCGGCCCCTCGGCGACCGTGCTCGACGTCACTGGCGATGCGGCGCCTGCGTTGGCGGTGGCGCGGCAGGTCGCGGTGGGCCGGCGCAAACTCGATGAGGTCGCGGAGTTGGCCGCCTTCGCGGGCCGATGGCGAGGGGCGGAGGGCGTGGCGGAGGAGTACCGGTGGTTCGTCGGAGCCCCCAACGCCCGGCCCTGCCCGGCCTGACCGCGAAGCGCACCTGGAGTGCGCGCTCCCCCGACGGCGCGACCACGGTCGTCGCGGATGAGGCCGGAGGGCTTCATGTCTGCCGGCCCGACGGGGTGCGGGTCGTCGTGGGGCATCTCAGCGATGTCGTCACGGGCGCAGTCGTCGGGCGGCGCGCGCTGCGCGGCGAGGTAGACTGGCTCGGCTACCTGGACGCCGGCACCCTGCTCGCGATCCGTGGGCGCGACCTCGAAGTCCTCGACGCCGCCACGCTGGCCACGCGGCAGACGATCGACCTCGGCGGCGAGGTCGATGCCGTCGACCTCGCGCGCGACGGCTCGCGCCTCGCGCTCGCGCGGGGACCACGCGTCCAGGTCTTCGCGGTGGAACGATGAAGACGCTTTCGATCCTCGCTGCCGGGCTCGTGGTGGCCTGCGCCCAGGCGCAGCCCGTCGCGCTCGTCGCGCGCAGCGAGTTCACCATCACCGGCGGCGAGGCGCAGGGCATCGACTTCGACGCCGCCGGGACGCGGATGCTCACGCACGGCTGGCACGGCGATGTGCTGCTCTGGGACCTGAAGACCCTCGCGGTGATCGGCGGGGTCTCGTTCCCCGGGGAGGACGTCGCGTCCGTGGCGTTGCATCCGACGGAGCTGTTGGCCGCGATCGGCATCTGTCCACCGCGCGCGGCCGGGCCCACGCGGCAGGAAGCCCGCGTCGTGGACCTGCGCACGGGGCGGGTCCTCGCGCAGCACGAGTTCGAGGGGAGCCTCGCCGGCGTGCCGGACCTCGCCCCCTACGCAAGCCGCCTCGGCAGGTGGCGCGGTGCGGCGCAGGACACGGGCGGGTTGCGGGGGCTGCCTCCGCCGCGACTCGCTCCGGCCCGGCGGCGCTGGATCGCGCACGCCCCCGGCGGGGGCAGCATCGTCATCGCCGACGACGCAGGGCGGATCCACGTGTGCCAACCCGGCGGCGTGCGCGTGTTCGAGAAGCACCTCGGCCACGCCGAGGCCTTGGTGTTCACGCCGGACGGGCGCCACCTCGCAGCGGCCTCGCTCGGGGCGGTGACGTTCGCGACGAGCGAAGGCGAGGTCGTGGATCGCGTGCCGGCGATCGCGACGCTCGCGACCGGGCTCGAGGGCTCGGAGCTGTGGGTGATCGCCACGGGGGAGGCGTCGCGGTTCGATGCCGCCGACGCACGCGTCCTGGAGCGCCGCACGCTCGCTCCTCCGCACCGGGTCGACCTCGCGCCACGAGCGGACGCGTTCGCGTATGGCCTCGGCCCACGCACGCAGCCGAGCCAGGCCCGCGGCCTTGCGTTGGTCGGCGGCCTCGAAGTGGCGGCGGCCGCGGGGCGAGAGGGGTCGCGGCCGGCGCGGTGGTCGGCGGACGGCTTCGGGGTGACCCCCACGACGGAACCCGAAGGCGGCCACGGATGGCGCCAGGATTTCGTGCGGGAGCGCGACGGAACGCGGTGGGCCGCGCTGTGGTGGAGTGACGATGCTGCTCGGTCTGGCTTGCCGATGCCCGAGCCGGTCGGGGCCGTCGGGGTCTTCACCGCAGCGGGTCGCCAGACGCTCGACCTCGCCGTCGGTGGGGTTCCGATGGCGGCGGCGTTCTCGCCGGACGGCACGGTGCTCGCACTGAGCGTGCGTCCGACGTGGAACTACCAGAGCGGGACTGCGGAGGGCGACCCCTTCCTCGAGGTCCGCGATGCACGGTCTGGCGAGATCGGTCGCCGAGCGACCCGCGCCCAGCCCGTGGTGTGGTTGGGCTACGCGGATGCCGACACCTTGCTCGCGCTCCGTCATCGCCACCTCGAGGTCCTCGACGCGAAGACGCTGGCGACGCGCGAGACGATCGACCTCGGCGGTGAGGTCGATGCGGTCGACCTCGCGCGCGACGGCTCGCGCCTCGCGCTCGCGCGGGGGCCACGGGTGACGGTCTACTCCGTCGTGCGCTGACCAACCGCGCTACGCTGATCCGCCGCACCTGCCCAGGATCGCTCCCATGCCCTTCGCCCTGCGTCTCCTCCGCGTTCAATCCCGCGCATGACGAAGCAACGGTGTGGATGGTCGGTGGGGGCGGACCCCGCGCGCGCGGATCCTCTGATGGTCGCCTACCACGACACCGAGTGGGGGGTGCCGCTGCACGATGACCGCCGGCACTTCGAGTTCCTGGTGCTCGACGCGTTCCAGGCCGGCCTGAGCTGGGCGATCATCCTGCGCAAGCGCGAGGGCTTCCGCGCCGCGTTCGATGGGTTCGATCCGGAGCGGATCGCGCACTACACGGCGCGGAGCGTCGCTCGGTTGCTGCGCGACGAGGGCATCGTGCGCAACCGGCAGAAGATCGAGGCGACGATCGGCAACGCGCGCGCGTTCCTCGCCGTGCAGAAGGACACGGGGAGCTTCGATCGCTACATCTGGCAGTTCGTGGGCGGCAAGCCGCGGCGGAACGCGTGGGCGTCACGCGGAGCGGTGCCGGCGAAGACGGCGGAGTCGGATGCGATGAGCAAGGACCTGGTGCGGCGCGGCTTCAAGTTCGTCGGCTCGACCATCTGCTACGCCTACATGCAGGCGGCCGGGATGGTCAACGACCAC
>CAYQMF010000099.1:0-25634 GCA_964418595.1 uncultured candidatus Brocadiaceae bacterium | reverse complement strand
CCGCACGCTCGAGCAGCACGACGAGCGGACCATGGCGGGCGATCGCCGCGTCGACGCCGGCCAGCGCCGCGCCGAGATCGCCAGCCGCACACGCGGCGTCGGCCCGCGCCAGCAGGTGGTCCGGCGTCGGCTCGGCGAGCAGGCCGAGCGCCTGATCCCACGCGGCCGTCGCGGCGGGGAAGCGCTCGAGCGCGGCCAGCGCGCGCGCCCGCGTCACGGCTGCGGACGCGAGCTTCGGATCGAGCCCGAGCGCCCGCTCCGCCCCGGCGAGGGCCTGCGCGTGGTCGCCGGCCTTGGCGCGCGCACGCGCGAGCCCGAGGTGCGCCGGCACCGACGCCGGCGCCAGGGCCGTCACGCGCGCGAAGTCGTCCGCGGCCCGGGTCGGACGGTCGAGGTCGAGCCACACCTCGGCCCGCGCGAGCAGCGCGTCCATGTCGTCGGGATGCAGCGCGAGCTGCGCATCCAGCTCCTGCAGCCGCGCCACAGGATCGTGCGCGCGTCCGGCAGCGCTCGCGAGGAAGACGACACACATCGCGACGGCGACGCGATGAAGCTTGGGGTGCATGGACCGACCAAGGTAGCGCGGCTGTCGACGAATGGGGGGTCAGCGCCCGGTGCGCTCGTCGCTGCGTCGCTTGCTGCGTTCGAGGAGCTTGCCGAGCCCCTCCGGCGCGGGGGGCGACGGCGACGACGGAGGGGCCGGTGCCGTCGGGGTTTCCGCGCGCGCCGGTTCGCCCGGCGTCGGCACGGCCGGCCTCGCCGCGCGGGCCTTCGCCAGCCGCAACCGGGGCAGCCGCAGCCGGGCCAGGCCCACGCGCGGCAAGCCGAGGGCAAGGCGTCGCACTGCGATCTCGAGCAACAGCAGTACCAATGCGGCGAGCGCGAGGTACGGCGCCAGCGGCCGCGACCCGACGCTGTCGCGCGGCCCGGCGAAGAGATCGCCGGCGGGCGGGTCGAGCCGCCCTTCAGCGATGTCGACCAGCCGGCTCAGCTCGCGCACGCCCGCCTCCGGGTCGGCGCGCCGTTCGAACTCCGGCGAGTACGGCAGCGTGATCGGCGCCACGCGGGCGAGTTCCGTGCCGCCCGCCACCTCCACCACCGCGCGGTACACACCTTCGCCGGCGAGCGGGAAGCGCCCCTCCAACCGCCGCGCGTCGACGCGCACGAGCGGCACGTCCTCCGTGCGACCCTCGGGCATGAGCACGCGCGCGACCAGCGCGCCGAGCACGCCCTCCTGGCCGGCCTCCACCTCGATGCTGAGCACGCCATCGTGACCGCGACGGTCCAGTTCGGCGAACACCCGCTCGCTCGCCACCGCGCCGGCGAGCCAGCGCACGACGGTGGCGAAGAAGTCGCGGTAGCCGTCGAAACCCGCCCACGCGCCGGTGAGCGGGCCGTCGACCTCGCCGAGGAACGCCGCGGTCCGCCCGAGCCCGGCCTGCCAGAACGAGAACACGGGCGCGCGCTGTTCGTCCTGCGCGAGCAGGCCGAGCTGCGCACGATCCTTCAGGTACGCGATCGAGTAGCCGCCCACCTCGGGAAAGGCCCTGGCGGTCAGCCCGCCGAGCGCCAGCAGATCCGGCTGCACCGCGACCGCGGTCGGCTCCTCGACCAGCGACGAGCGCGCCACCTGGATCGTCTCCTGCGCGAACACGCGCGGCAGGTCGACCGCGTCGGCCGTGAAGAAGCAGCGGCCGTTGCCGAGGGTCGCGATCTCGCGCAGCAGCTCCGCGTCGCTGTCGGAGTCGGCGCCGAGCCCGATCACCGACACCGTCACGCCCGCGCGCACGAGCTTGGGCACGAAGTCCTTGTAGTCGCCGGGTTCCTCCGCGTCGGCGGCGTCGGCGAAGAGCACGATGTGCTTCGTGCTCTGCCGCGCCTCGCCCAGCGCGCGTGCGGCCGCCTCGAGGCCTTCGCCCACGTAGATGCCACCGCCCATCGACTCGATCCGACGCACGCGCTCGAGGATCGGCTGGCGATCGACCACGGGCGTCATCGCGACGACCTCGTGCGGCGCCGAGTCCACCGCGATCACCGACACCGCGTCGGCGCGCCCCAGCAGCTCGATGGCCGCACACGCGCCGAGGTTGGCCAGCTCCATCTTGGTGCGCCCGTCGCTGGTCGGCGCCTGCATCGACCCCGACCGGTCGAGGACGATCGCCATCGCCAGCGCGTGCTTGCGCTGCTCCTCGCGGATCTCCATGGTCACCGGCAGCACCGCCTCCACCGGCGAGCGGTAATACCCGCCCGGCCCGAACGACGCACCGCCCCCGGTCATGAGCAGGCCGCCGCCGAGGAAGCGCACCCACTGCTCGATGGCGGCCATCGCCCCCGTGGGCAGGTCGGCGGCCGCGATGTCCTCGAGGACGAGCGCGCCAAACCCCTCGAGCCGATCGAGCGACAGCGGCGCGGCGCGCGGCGCGACGACGACCGCGTCGATCCCCACGCTGGCCAGCGCGCGCGTGAACCGGTCCTGGCGTCCCTCCGGCGTGACGCACAGGACGCGGAACGGCCCGGTCACCCGCACCACCGCGCGGGCGCGGTTGTTCTCCGGCACCCGGTCGCCCGGCGCCATCACCTCGACCTCGTAGCGGTGCACGCCACTTTCGCGGAGCTGGTCCCGGAACGACAGGCGGTTGAGGCCGACGCGCAGGTTGCGCGTGCCCTCCGCGATCACCACGCCGTCGCGCAGCAGGCGCACCGGCGCATCGCCGGCCACGTCGGCGCGCACGAACGCCGCAAACACGAAGGGCTCACCGGTCGCCACCTCGCCCGGCGCGAGCACCTCCTCGATCGCCAGGTCCAGCCCACCGCTGCGGCGCACCGCGCGCGCGTCGATCCGCACGCCCAGGCGAAGCGCCTCGCGCGCGACGCTGGCGGGGTCGACGCCGGTGCCTTCGCCATCGCTCACCAGCAGCAGCGTCGCCAGTCGTCCGGGCGGCACGAGGGCCAGCGCCTTCTGCAGTCCCTGCGCGAGGTCGGTGCCGTCGGGATCGACGCTGCGCGCCGGCGGCGCGTAGCGGTAGTCCTCCGCCGGCGACGCCTCCACCGCGGCGTCGCGCCCGAAGGCCACGAGCCCGACGCGGTCGCCGGCGCGGCGCTGGCGCATCGCCGCCTCCGCCAGCTCCTGGGTGAGCGCGAGGCCTTCCACCGGCATCGAACGCGAGCGGTCGACGACCAGGATCAGGTCGCGGCCGGGGTGACCGCCGGCGAGCTGCGGGTCGGCGAGCAGCGCCGCGATCACCAGCAGGATCGTCGCGCGCAGCGCGCGCACGAGCGGCGTGCCGGCCCACAAGCGCCGGCGCAGGAACAGCGCCGCGATCGGCACGAGCAGCCACGCCTCCGGATGCACGAACTGGATCACGCTGCCTCCGGGCGAGGTGCTGCGGGCGCGAGCATCCACCAGTCGAGGAGCACGAGGATCAGCAGGAGCAAGGCCAGCGCCCGCTGCTCGAGGTGACCGTACGGCGCCACCGCCGCTTCGCTGCCCCGCGCGCGCGCGGTCTCGGTCGCGACGGTCGCGGTCCGGCGCAGGTCGGACTCGTGCCCGTCGACGAAGTTGACCGCGTAGCGCCCGATCTCCGCGCCGGCGCGCGCGAGGCGGTGCACGCCGGCACGCCACGGCGCGAAGGTCACGAGGCGCATGCCGCGGCCGGTGAACGTGCCACCCGCGGGATCGGTGAGCACCAGTTCGGCGCGCGTGTCCTCACCCACCGCGCGACGCCACTCGATCAGCTCGCCGGAGCGCAGGTTCACGCGCAGCGGACCGGGCAGCGTCTCGCGCGCCAGATCGACCAGGTTGCTCAGCAGGATCGGCCAGTCGGGCGACGTGGGCAGGTTGCTGCGCGCCGCCGCGAGGTCGAGGCTGAACCGCGTGCGGTCGCCGAGCACGGCTTCGGTGAGCAGCCCGCGCTCGCCGACGAACACCAGCGGCCGGCCCGGCGGCGCGACGTCGCCCGCCGACCAGATCACGCCCTCGAACGTGATCCCGCGCATGAGCGGGTGGCGGCGCTCGAAGAGGAAGGGCCCCAGGTACGCGGCGACGGGCTCGGCGCTCGGCGCCACCACGAGCTGCACCGCGGCCCCGCCCTCGCGCGGCGCGTCGAGGATCTCGAGGTCCGCGGCCGACCCCGTGCCCACCGCGACGCGACGGCCCAGCGCGTGCAGCGCCGGACCGAGCTGCAACGCCGCCGCCACGTCCGCGGCGAGGCGCACGGCGACCGCCACCTTCGGCTCCGGCTCCGGCACCAGGACGAAGGCATCGTCGAGCGCGAGCGCATCCGCGTCGAGGCGCACCTCGATCTCGCCCGTCCCGGCGGGGAGCGCCATCTCGAAGCGGGCCAGCGCGTCGGGCGCGATCTGCACGCGGCTCTCGCCGAGCGTACGAGCCCCGCCGCGCTCGACGACGCGCAGCGTGCGCGCCAGCGGCGCCGCCGCGTACGCGGCGGCGTCGACGAAGAGGGTCTCGCCGGTCTCCGTGCGCACGCGCCGCGCGTGCACCAGCGCCGCGTTGTCGAGCGCCTCGCCCACCGCGCGCACCGCGTAGCCCGGCGGCGACACGGCGCGCGCCGCGTCGGTGAAGAACCAGAGGATCGCGCCGTCCCCGCCCAGCTCGCGGCCGAGGTCGAGACCCGGGTCGTGGTCGTGCCGCGGGCGCAGTGGCTCCCACCCGGCGAGCGCGGCGGCGGCGGCGGGCGCAGCGGCCGCCGGCCCGGCCAGGAGCCGCGGCCGCGGCCCGGTGGCGATCACCGTCACGCGCGCGTCGCGCCCGGCCTTGCCCAGTTCCGCGGCCACCGCCGTCCGCGCGCGGTCGGCGAAGCTCACGCCGTCGCGGCCCACCGCACCCATCGACGCACTGTCGTCGAGCACGAACACGAGGTGCGGCGGCGCGCCGAGGTCGAGGAAGCGCGGCCCGGCGAGCCACAGGGCGAGCGCGATCGCCGCAGCGAGCTCGAGCCACAGCGAAGCCGAGCGGATCAGGCGCGCACGGCGCCGCCCCGACGCCGCCACGCGCGCGTCGGGCGCGAACAGGAACAAGCCGGCGACCGTGCGCGGCGGGTACCGCCGCCGGAACATGTGCAACGCGATCACCACCGGAACGGCGAGAAGCGCGAGCAGGCCGAGCGGGGCGGCGAACGACATCAGACCGGCTCCACGATCTCCGCCGGCAGGAGCGAATCGCGACACATCCGGCCGAGGCCATCCGCGACGACGCACGCGTAGCGACCGCCGAGACGACGGGTCGTGTCCGCCACCGCCTCGCGCAGGCGCGCGAGCCGCGCCCGATAGCGCTGCACGGCGGCGGCATCGAGCACCAGCTCGATGCGGGCACCGTCTTCGCAGTCGACGAGCGCGGCCGCGCCGATCGCGTCGGGTGCGAGTTCCCACGGGTCGAGGAGCTGGATGACCATGAGAACCGCGGCGCCCGCGGCGAGCCGACCGAGCTCCGGCGCCGGATCGCCGGGGAAAAGGAAGTCCGACAGCACGACGCGCACGCCGGCGCGCTGCAGCGGCAGACGCGGCAGGAGCACGCCCGGTGGCGCCGGCGCGAACTCCATCGGCGCCGCCTCGACGACGACGTCCGCGCTCGCCGCGCGCAGCACGCGCACGCGCCCGCCGCTGCGCTCGCCCCACTGCCGCAGCGCCGCCACGAGATCCAGCGCCGCACCCCGCTTGCGCGGCGTGACCGCGAGCGAAGGCGACGCGTCGACCACTACCTCGACGGCCGGTGCGACCTCCTCGCGGTAGACGCGGACCTTCAACTGGTCGGTGCGCGCGTAGGCACGCCAGTCGACGTGCCGGAGGTCATCGCCGGCCACGTAATCGCGGTAGTCCATGAACTCGAGCGACGACCCGGATCCACGACCGAGGCGTTCGCCCGCCGTTCCCGGTGCGGGTTGCCGCGGCCACGCCAGCCGCCACGCGGCCGCGACGTCAGCCGCGACGGGCACGCGACGCCTCCAGCACCTCCCGCACCCCGGCCACCATCCCCCGCACGCGCGTGAGCAGCAACAGCAGCGCGACGCCGGCGAGGCCGACGGCGACGCCTTCGCTGCGGCTGCTGAAGCCGAGGTCGCCGATGGTGAAGAACGGATTGAGCACGTGGCCGATGTGCCAGCGCTCGAGCGATCCGTGCGCGAACAGGTCGAAGAGCAGCGGCAGGACGCAGGCGAGCGTGAGCGCGAGCGCGGTCAGCGAGATCGCGCGGATGCGCGGCCGCGGTCCCGGGCCTGCCCCGCGGAAGCGCCGCATCAGGACCGAGTAGATCAGGACGTACGAAGCGAACAAGCACACGAGCCGCAGCATCCGGGTGTTCGGGCTGTGACCGTACAGCCCCGGCAGCGCGAACATGCCAGCGCCGGTCACGGCCCAGAGCACGACCATGAACAACAGGCCGCGATCGCTGCCCGGCATGAGCGGCGCGGAAAACAGCGCGAGCCAGCGGTTCTTCGGCACCAGGGTGCGCATGCGCGGCGACAGGTCGCGCGGCTCGGTCACCCACGCGATCGCGAAGGGGATCATCGCGACGGTAACGCTCAGCATGACCCCGGCCCCGCCCTCCGCGTAGTCCGTCGGCCGACCCAGCGCCCACACCATCAGGAAGCCGAGCAGGGTCGTCCCGAGCGCGAAGACCCGGAACGGCGTCGAGCGGTTCTCGTACGGGTGGGTGAGGATCGCGGCGCCGATCTGGCCCATGAACACGATGCCGACCACGAGCCCGGCGACCGTGGCGAGGATCTCGTCGAGGTTGCTGCGGCTCACGTCGCGCACCAGGTCGTACATCGCGCCGATGCTGCCGATGGTCATCGCCGCGAGCGCGAAGGACACGCCCACGCGGGCGAGTTGCTGCAGGGGTTTGATCGCGGTGATCGCGCCCGCGGCCATGCCGACCGCGGCCGCGCCCAGCGCGAACAGCACACCCAGCGCCAGGCTCAGCGCGATGGTCGGCGCATCCACGCCGCGCAGCAGGAACGTCACCGCCAGCAGCGGCGCGAACACGCCGAGGAACATGGCGATCAGCACGCCGACGGCAAGCATCTTGCCGCGCACGATCCGCCGCGGCGTCAGCTCCGACATCTGGAGCTGGTCGATGGCGCCCTCGCGCAGCTCGATCTGCATCGAGTTGAACGCCTGCATGGGCAGGGTCAGCATCAGCACCGGCGCCATCACCATCAGCGCCGCGGTGAACACGTCGCGGCCGTCGCCGACGACCTCCTCGCCCTGCAGGGCCACGACCAGCGCGAACACGAGGATCGCCGCGAGCGCCAGCCCGATGACGAACAGGAACGAGCGCGTCGAGAAGGCCTGCTGCAGCTCGCGCACGAGGATCGGGTTGAGGCGATCCGACCAGCGCTCGAGCCGGCCCGGCTCGCGGGATGCGCTCGCCGGCGCCATCGCGCCGTCGTCGGCCGCCGCGCTCACTGCAACCTCCCCTTGGTCGTCTGCAGGAAGATCTCTTCCAGCTTGGCCTCCTCGACGCGGAACTCGGCGATCGCCAGCGCCTGCGCGACGGCGCGCGCCAGCAGCTCCGCGAGGCGCTTGTCGTCGGCGTCGAAGTCGAACAGGACGTGCGGGCCGGTGGTGGTCACGCGAGCGACATGGGGTTGGGTGAGGAAGAAGTCGCGCGCCGGCTCCACGGGACCAAGCAGGCGCACGCGCACGGTGCGGTGCGGGCGCAGGCCGCGCGCCACCGAGTCGAGATCGCCAGACACGACCAGACGGCCGCGCTCGATGACCACGACGCCATCGCACGCCTCCTGCAGCTCGGACAGGATGTGCGACGAGATCAGCACGCTCTTGCCCGCGCTCGCCAGTGCCTCGATCAGCTCGCGGAACTCGATGCGGGCGCGCGGGTCGAGGCCGGCGGTGGGCTCGTCGAGGATGAGGAGCTGCGGATCGTTGAGCAGGGTCTTCGCCAGATGCAGGCGCTGCCCCATGCCCTTCGACAACCCGGTGGTCGGTCGCGACAGGAACTCGCCGAGTCCGCAGAACGAGACCACCGACTCCACGGTGTCGAGGCGCGCGCGACCGCGCAGGCCGTAGGCGCGCGCGAAGAAGTCGAGGTACGGGCGCACCGGGAGGTTGGGATAGGGCGCGAACTGGTCGGCCATGAAGCCGACCTTGCGGCGCACGCGGCGCGGGTCGACCAGCACCGAGATCCCGTCCACGAACGCGTCGCCCGCGTCCGGCAGGTCGAGGGTGGCGAGGATGCGCATGGTCGTGGTCTTGCCCGCACCGTTGGGCCCGATGAAGCCCCACACCTGCCCGCGCGGCAGCACGAACGACACGTCGTCGACGGCGCGCAGCGCGCCGAAGCTGCGGGTGAGACCCTTCACCTCGAGGAGCGCGTCAGTCAACGATGTCCTCCCCGGCCAGCAGGCCGAGCACGAGATGCTGCTTCTGTCGCCACTCGACCGACGCGAGGCCGAAGCCATCGACGATGGCGTTGGTGTCGAGCCACGCCACGTACGAGCCGGGCGCGAGCGTTTCGACGTGATGCAGCAGCCACGTCTCGAGGGAGAGCGGCGCCCCGGACGTGAGCCGGGTCACGGCCATGTTGCGCAGGCGCTGCTCGCCTGCGTCGGTGCGTGTCACCGCGAGAAACGCCTCGCGCACCGCGCGCACCGCCTCGCCGGCGGCGACGTCGGACACCGGCCGAAGGGCGGTCGTCCCCGTCTGCGACACGAACCACTGCCCAGCGTGGTCGCGCACGATCATCGTCGAGCCACCTGTCGAGGCCGGCAGGAACTCCGGCCCCGCCAGCACCTCTAGGCCGCCGTGCGCGGTGCGCTTGAAGCGCAGACGCTCGCGCGCGCGCTGCGCGGTCACTCCGACCAGCGTGGTCGGCGTGCGCGACGGCAGCACGTCGCCATCGACGACGCCGGCGCCGTCGACGCGGTAGCGATGCAGCTCCTGGCTGCGGTAGCGCGCCTGCCCCACCTCCGCACACATCAGCAACGAACCCGGCGCCGGCGTCAGCCGCGCCAGCGTCGTGCCGGAGTACAGCGTCTGCGTGGCCTGACTCGCGGCCTGGTGCGTGCGCTGGTCGAGCCAGGTGACGGAGCGCACGACGCCCTTCACCCCGAGCCCTTCCGAGAACAGCCCCCACAGCAGGATCGCGCCGGCGAAGCCGAAGCCCAGCGCGGGGAGCGTGAACACCATCAGCACCGGGCGGCCGGCGCGTTTGCACAGGAACAGGTTCACCGGCCCCGCCGCCACCACGAACAGCAGGATGAGGATGAAGAACGCGAGCACCGGCACGGAGCCGAGCCCCGGGATCTGCAGGTCCAGGTGCATGCCGTCGGCCGCCGGTCCGGCCAGGGCGCGCTGGCCTACAGCCAGGAGACCGTGCACGGAGTCTTCGACCCAGGCGGCGAACGCGCGGTCGCCGTCGCCGCCCCGCGCGCCGCGGCCGCCGAACAGACGGCCGAAGCCGAACCTTCCACCCGGCGTCGCTGCGATCGCATCGCGCAGCGGCCCATCGGCGAGCGTGCCCGCATCGAGCGCGAGCACGGCGCCGCCGGCGGCGCAGTAGTCGAGCAGCACCCGCTCGCGCTCCGCGCCCAGCGAGAGGCCGGCGTCGACGACGACGAGGTCGAAGCCGGCGAGGCACTGCCAGCGGTCCGGCAGCCCGCCAGGCAACTGCTCGGCGACGCCGAACGCGCGCGCCGACGGCGTGGTGCGTGTTCGTCCGCGCGGGCGGGCCTCGGTCGGCGCAAGCGCGGCGAGGCCCGGGTCGAGCATCGCCGTGACGAACGCCGTCGACGCCGGCCGCGTCGTCACGAGGAGGACGCCGACGGCATCCGAGCCGCTCGCCAGCGGGCGGCCCTGCTCGGTGTCCTCGGCGTCGAGACGGGCACGCGGGAAGATCGCGTTCTGCCACCACTGCAGCGGGTAGTGCCGCACGATGCGTTCGTGCGGCGCCAGCCGCAGCGTGTCGCGCACCACCGACGCCTCGCTCCAGTCGGCGAGCACGACCTCGACGCGATGCGCCTCGGCGTCCAGGTTCTCGACGGTCACCGTCGCCCACCCGATCGGGCCTGGCCGCCCGTGCCCGGTGAGCGTCGGCGCGACCTCCACGGTCACCACGCGCGCGGTCGGCGGCGCGCCGCGCGGCCGCAGGTCCAGCGTCTGCGGCTGCGCCCCGGCAACGGCACACAGCACCAGCAGGACGAGCGCCAAGCGGCCGTCCCGCATCAGGCGAACTCCCGCGGCAGGGCCGCAGCCACCTTGGGAGTCGCCTCGATCAGGAGGGCGACGACATCGCGCGCCGTGAGGCCTTCGATGCGCGCCGTGTGCTGGAGCACGAGCCGATGCCCGAGTGCTGCGACCGCGATCTGCTCGACGTCGGCGAAGTCGACGTTGGGTCGGCCGGCCAGCAGCGCGGCGGCGCGACCCGCCTCCGCCAGCGCGATGGCCGCGCGCGGCGAGGCGCCGTAGCGGATGAGCGGGCGCGCCTTCTCCGGGCAGCGCTCGCGGTCCGGATGGCTCGCCTCGACGAGGCGACCGATGTAGTCGGCGACCGCGTCGGGCAGGTAGACGGCGTCGATCAACTCGAAGAGGCCGGCGAGGTCCTCGGCACTGCACACCTGCGCCTGCTGGGGCGGCGCGCCGTGGCGACGGCCGCGCAGGATCGCGCTCAGCACGTCGGCGCCGACCGCGCGCACTTCGACCTTGAACAGGAAGCGATCGAGCTGCGCCTCCGGCAGCGGGTAGGTGCCTTCCAGTTCGATCGGGTTCTGGGTGGCGAGCACGAAGAACGGCGCGGGCAGCGCGTGCGTCTCACCGAACACCGTGATGCGCCGCTCGGCCATCGCCTCGAGCATCGCCGACTGGGTCTTGGGCGAAGCGCGGTTGATCTCGTCGGCGAGGACGAGGTTGGCGAAGATCGGGCCCGGCCGGAAGGTGAACGTCCGCCGGCCATCCTGCTCCTCGAGGACGAGGCCGCCGGTGACGTCGCTCGGCAGGAGGTCGGGCGTGAACTGCACGCGCCGGAACGTCAACCCGAGCAGGCGCGACAGGCCCTTCACCAGCTCCGTCTTGCCGAGCCCCGGCAGGCCCTCCAGCAGGATGTGCCCGCGCGCGCCGAGCGCGATCACCACGAGGTCGAGCATCGTCGCCTGCCCGAGCAGCAGCTCGTTGAGCGAGGCGCGCAGGCGATCGAGGATCGCGCGGCCGCGCGCGATGTCTGGCGGGGGGAGCAGGCGGGTCTCGGTCATCACTTCTTCTCGGTCGGTTGGCGCGCGTCGAAGAACTCGCGCACGACGTCGCGGTGGCGCGGCGCGAGGCGACGCCGCCACGCGGCTTCCCCCGCGCCGCCGGCAGCGTCGCCGCCGGTCGGGGCGTGGCGGACGGGCGCGACGTCCGGGTCGGCGCGTCGCGACTGGGTCACTTCCCACTCCTTCGGCACGATGCGCCCCGGCGGCAGCTTGGTGGGCACGAGCGCGCTCGTGTCACCATCGAAGTTCTCGTTGAGTTCGAGGGTCGCGTGCCCGGGTCCGCGGGTGACGCCGCCGCGGCCGGGGACGCCGCCGGCCACGGGCTCGCCGTCGCCGCCTTGTCCCTGACCCTGACCGAGCTGGTCGAGGAGCGCCTGCAGGTCGAGGTCGGCGCCTTCGAGGGCACCTTCGCCGAGCATGCCCTGCATCGCCTGCACCTCTTCCTGGGCGAGCTTGCCGAGCGCATCCGCCAGCGCGTCGAGCGCGGCCTGGTCGCCCGCGAGCCCCGCCTCCGCGTCGACGCCCTCCGGCAGCTTGTTCAGCAGGCCGGCGGCGGCCGCGGCGCGCATCAGGTCCTGGGCGCGCGCCTCGGCGTCGCCGGGATCGCCGATGCCGCCGGTGTCGCTGCGACTCGCCGACTTCGCCGCGCGCAGCGCCGCCAGCGCGTGCGCCGTCTTCTGCAGCGCGTCCTCGCGCAGGCCGCGCTCCTGCGCCATGCGCTCGCGCAGCGCGTCCACGTCGCTCCAGCCCACCTCCGAGCCGCTCTCCATGCGCTCGCGCAGTTCAGCCGCGCGCTTGCTCAGCTCCTCGAGCTTGGGCTCCGGGATCACGCCGCGCTCGGCCGCGAGTTCGAGATCCTGGGCGAGGTCGGCGAGGGCCTGCGCGACCTGCGGGTTGCGCACGGGGTCGGGCGCGGGCGGCGGTGGCAGGAGGCACACCCCGAAGAGGACCGCCGCCGGCACGCCGGCGCGCAGCAGCAGCGCGCGCCCGCGGATCGCGGGCAGCCCGCGGCGAAGGTCGCGCAGGCGCGTGTCGAGCTGCTCCTGCCACGCGCTCGCCGATCCATCGCGGGTCTCGGCCGCGGTGACGAGGAGGCCTTCGAGCCCGAGCCGCACGTCGAGGTGGGCGGCCTGCGACAGCCGCGGCAGGCCGCCGCGCCGGAGGCGGAGGCACGCGCAGGCCGCCGGCACCAGCGCCAGAAACGCCCACGCCGGGCGCGGGGTCAGCGCGACACCGAAGATCCGCGCCGCCACCACTGCGACCGCGAGCGCCAGCGCCGCCGCGGCGACGCCGTCCGCGAGCCCGCCGAGCACGAGGCCCGTGTGCAGGCGACGGCGGAAGGCACGGAGGCTCTGGGTGACGACACTCATGCGCGGGAGAGCAGACGCGGCGAGGAGCGAGGAGCGTAGCGCGCCCTGCGCGCCTGTCCGCGGAAGATTGCGCCGTCGACGAGCAATGGGATCACGAGGCGCGCGGTCCGTCGAGCATCGCGGCGATGGCGGCGCGTCCGCGCACGCCGAGCGACACGCTGTGTTCGTTCACGTACAGCGCGATGTGCCGCGCGCACACGTCGGCGCTCAGCTCCTGCGCGTGGCGGCGGACGTAGTCGGCGCTCGCCTGCGGATGTCGCCGCGCATGCTCGACCGACGCCCGCAGGGCGCGCTCGATGCGAGCGATGCGCGGCGCGCCGAGGTCTTTGCGCGCGGCGACCACGCCGAGCGGGAGCGGGATCTGCTCGGCGGCTTCCCACGTCGCGCCGAGGTCGGCGATCGCGGCGAGGCCGTGGTCGCGATAGGTGAAGCGGGTCTCGTGGATGATCACGCCGGCTTCGACGGTGCCGGCCACGACGGCCCCGGGGATCAGGTCGAAACGCATCGGCACCGTGAGGATCGAGGTCGGTGCGAAGCGCCGCAGCAGCAGCGCCGCGGTCGTGTGCCGGCCCGGGATCGCCACGCGTCGGCCGGCGAGCGAGGAGAGGTCGACGAGGTCGGTGCGAGCCGCCGCACGCACGACCAGCGGCCCATTGCCGGAGCCGAGCGCGGCGCCGGCATCGAGGAGGACGTAGCGGTCGCGCGCGGCGCCGAAGGCGGCGACGCTGAGCTTGGTCACGTGGAAGCCGCCGATCGGCGCCAGGGCCCGCGTGTTCAGCTCCTCGATGTCGAGAAGCGCCGGCGGCGCGAAGCGCTCGCCTTCCGTGTCGATGGCGCCCGCGACCAGCGCATGGAACATGAACGTGTCGTTCGGGCAGGGCGAGAACGCGAGCGTCAGCGCCGCCGGATCGCGCGACGAGGTCACCGCTCCTCCGTGAGCGCGGCGACCACTCTCGGCACTGCCGCGTGCAGGCTCGCGAGCGCGCGCGCGAGGTCCCACTCGCCGCGGCGGCGGTCGCCGCAGAGGTTGCTGACGCTGCGCACCTGCACGAAGGGGATTGCGAACCGCGCGCACACGAGGCCGAGCGCGGCGCCTTCCATCGTCTCCACCTGGGCCGCGCTGCGCGCCTGGACTGCGCGCGCGCGCGCGTCGGTGCCGCTGCACGTGCTCACCGTCGCGCCGGCGACGATCGGCGCGGCGAGTGCGCGCGCGAGCCGCGCGCTCGTGGCCGCGTGCATCGCCACGCGTTCCTCCCCCACGAGCCCGAGGGCAGCGGTCGACACGAACCCGTCCTCCGTCTCCACGCCCTCGTCGGCGAGCACGTCGTCGCCGACGACCACGAGATCACCGACCCGCAGCGTCGTCGCCACGATCCGCGCCGGATACGCCCCCGCGACGCCGAGCGCGCACACGACACTCGGCGGCCGCCCGCCGAGGAGCGCACGCGTCAGCGCGAAGCTCGCCCGCGCCGGCCCGACGCCGACGAGCACGAAGCGATGTGCGGGATGCGCGGCGGCGAGACCATCGCCTTCCGCGGGAGCCGCATGCACGAACAGGGGCACCTGCACGCCCGCGAAGGAAGCGGGCGAGGCCCGCCGCTGCAAGGTCCGGGTGCGCGTCTGCGCTCCGTGATCGCGGCCTTCGAGCGCGCGGTCGAACTCGGCGCGGCGGGCCTCGGCGTCGGCATCGTTCCGAGCGGCTGGCTACCGGATCTTCAGCGACGCCGCGTCGCTGAGCGCGCCGGGGCCCTGCCCCCCGGACCCCAGGCACCACCACTGCGCGTACAACGTGGTCGGACCGGTTGCCGCGAGGTTCGCCGGCAGTCGGACCACCGCGTAGCCCGAGCCCTGGCCAGCCGCGCCCGTGGATGCGGGGATCGCGACTTCGACGGAGGTGTAGAGGACGCATCCGGGCAGTCCCAGCGCGTCGAGCGCAAGCGGCAGGGTGAGCCCCTGCCATGCGGTGCGCGACAGCCCGAGGAGGAGCATCACCGGTGTCCCGGCTGCGGCACCGTGCAGGGTGACCTTCGTCCATTTCTCATCGCTCGACACGCCGAGCAGCGGCGCGCGTGCCAACCGGCCACGGCAAGCCGCGCCGTAGGGCGCAGCCCCCGGCGGCGCGGCGTCGTACGCAAGGATCCTTCCCTCCATCTGCAGGATGCCGCCGACGAAGCCGTACTGCGGCTGTGACAAGATCACACGCGGGTAAGGCGTGTTCCTGTCGCGCACCGTGATCGCCCATCCGGTGTCGTTGCCCATGTTGAGCAGGTCGAAGATCCGCGTCCCGTCGCGCCCCGACAGGGCGTGCATCGACCCACAGATGCTGCCGGCGGCCAGCACGTCGGGCACGCCATCGCGGTCGAGGTCGGCGCCGCCTTCGAGGCTGTACTGACCGCCGAAGCAGTTCAGGTCGCCGCGCCAGGAGTGGATCGGCGCACCCGTGCGCCCGGAGAACGCGCGCAGCCAGGGCCCGGTCCCCGACGCCGCGAAGTCGGGCACGCCGTCGCCGTCGATGTCGCCGCAGCCCGTCACCACGGACCCGAGGTTGTCGTGGAGGCGCTCGTCGAGGCCGACCTGCAGCACGTTGCCCCTGCGCCCCGACATGAGGATCGCCGCGCCGCTCGCCATCGCCGGCACGTTACCGCCTGCAACGAAGTCGCCAGCGCCATCGCCATCGACGTCGCCTACCGGCGCGAGGATCCGGGTGTTCGAGCGCGACCCGAACGCAAGCTGCGCCGTCGGCGTCAGCCGATACAGCAACGTGCCGTCATGCGCGTACGCGTAGATCGCGCCCCAGACGCCGTTGTTGTTCTCGCCCGGCGCGGTCGCCAGGATGTCCGGCCGGCCGTCGCCGTTCAGGTCGACGTTGCCGGTCACGGACCGACCAAAGAGCGTATGCCATGGCCTGCGGACCACGAAGAGCGCGCGGCCGTCGGCCCCGCTCCGGACATCGATGCCGGCGACGACGCCCACGGCGTCCATCCAGCCGTACACGTAGTCGCCCATGCCGTCGCCATCGACATCCCCGGCCGGCGCCAAGCTCGTCGCCTGCGCCGCCGCGGGCGCCAGCGTCCAGTCGAACCGGATGCGGCTCCCATCGCGCCCCGACATCACCCAGACGTGGAAGTCGCTGGAACGCGTCGGCGGGTCGAAGAACCTGACGATGTGTGCGAAGTCCTCGCAGCCGTCCCGGTCCACGTCGCCGAGGACTGCGGAGACCAAGCCGACGCGCGACACATCCCTCGATCCAGTCACCTGCCACAAGAGACCCTGAGAACAGAGGGTCGCGCCGGTGAGAAGCGACGCCACGACACTCTCCCCAAACAGCCTCACTGGAGGCGCACCCACGACGCGAGCGATGGGATCCCGGTGTTGGTGACCACGAACAGCATGTAGTACCCGGGCGGCGCGTGGTTCTTGTCGAACGGCGCCGACGTCTGGAACGTGATCGTCCCGAACGGCGGCGGCGGGTTCGTCACCTGCGCCAGTGCGATCACCCGCTGCTCGAAGTCGAAGTGATGCGTCACCGACCCCGGTCGGATCAGCACGACCTTCTCGACGTAGTCCTCGGTCTCGCCGCTGGTCTCGTACGTCACCGAGTACGGCCCGCCCCCGTAGGCGAGCACAGACGGCGCCGACGTGATGACGGGACGCCCGAGCTGGAACAAGTAGGGCGGCGAGTAGATCTGGTAGTCGAAGGTGCGGCCGTTGCCGCCGCCCACGAGGACTCTGCCATCGGGCAGCAGGATCGCGGTGGTGTGGTAGTCGCGCGGTGTCATCGGCGGCGTCGGCTGCCGGGCGCCCCCCGGGAGCAGCAGTTCGCTGTCCGGATTCGGGCCCGCGGCGCCCACGCCGCCTACGACGAGGATCGAGCCGTCCGGGAGTTGGACCGCGTTGCAGTACCGACGAGGCCTGGTGAGCGGCGGGGGCGCCGTCGCCCCGGCCGACGTGTCCCTCCGTCGGTCTAGCCGCGACCGCGACGGGCGCGCTTCGGGTGCTTCTTCAACCACGCGGCAAAGGTCGTCGCCGTCACGCCCCCACTCGCCAGGCCTTCGATCATCACGACGGCCTCGGCTTCGGGTGGATCGAATGCGATGCCGTTGAGGCCGAGGAACACGCGCGCGACGACGAAGGCCATGCACTTGTTGCCGTCCACGAACGCGTGGTTCTTGGCGATTCCGTGCGCGCACGCGGTTGCGAGCGTCGTCAGGTCCTGCGACTCGTGGGCGAATGCGTTGCGCGGACGCGCGGGTGCAGACTCGAGCAGGCCCGGGTGGCGCACCGACGCGGCTGGATCGCCCACTCACTGCTACGCGGAACCGGTGGCTCAGTGATCGCGGCCTTCGAGCACGCGGTCGAACTCGGCGCGGCGCGCCTCGGCGGCGGCCTTCTGCACCCGCAGGTCTTCGAGGATCCGGTCGCGGGCCTGCAGCGGGGCGACCACCGGCGCCGCCAGGGCCGCCGGAGCTGCCTCCGGCTGCGGCGAGGATTCCGCGCGACGCGTGCAACCGGCCAGGAGGACGACGAGGCAAAGAAGGACGCGCATGCCCGGGTATCGGCATCGGCGAGCCGCCCGCGCGCGACGCCGCGTTGGCAACGCCGACTACCGCGCGCCGAGCCGCACCAGCTCGCTGCGCAACCAGCGCAGATCGTCGAGCGTCGGCTTCCAGGGCAGGAGCGCGTCGAGTTCCTGCACCGGCAGGCCGCGCATGAAGTAGCGCGGGCCGTCAGCGCCGCCACCGTCGGGGCGCACGAGGTACAGCTCCGTCTGTGCGTCACCCACCACCCACTCGACCGCGGGCACGGTCGCGTCGGCGCGCAGCAGGCCCAGCGTCAGGCGCTCCGACTCGGCGGCCAACTGGATGCCGAGGTGCCAGCCCTCCGCGAGCGGCAGGACGAGCGAACCGACGGCCGACGCCTTGCGCTCGACGATGCCGGCGAACAACGTCGGCACCATCGCGGCCAGCCGCCGCGCCGCCTCCGGCGCCTGCGGGAACTGCACCGGTTGCTTCGGCAGGTGGCCGGGCAGGCGCAGCAGCGAGGCGCCGAGCGGATCGCCGAGCACGACCACGCGCGTCGCCGGCCAGCGCGCATCGTCGCGCGGGCGCAGCACGGCGCGCAGCGCCAGCAGCGGACCGAGCGGCACCGGGCGATAGACGGCGCGGCCGTCGCCGAGCACGAACAGGTCGGCGAGCGCGCCCGCGCTGCGTTGGTAGTTGGCATCGACCACGGTCTGCCACGGCGGCCAGATCGTGGCCCGCGAACTGCCGTGCACGAGGCGCACGGCGCGCAGCGGCCGCCGGCTGCCGCCGTCGGGATCGAGTTCGAGGTGCGTGCCGTCGGCGAGCGCGAGGCGCAGGCGGCCGAGCGCGGGCAGGGTCTGGCTGCCGTCGCGCAGGCAGAGGCGCAGCGACGGCGTGATCATCAGCTCCGCGCCCGACGCGAACTCGAGCTTCACGCCCTCCGGTCGCGCGCGCACGCGCACGCCGCCGGGAGTCGTGGCCTCACCCGGACGCGCGACGAGCGTGCCGCGCTGCGCAGCGACGCCGCCATCGCCGAGTTGCAGCGCGGCGGGTGGCAGGTCGGCGCCCGTGCCGGAGACCAGGATCAACGGCGACGGGATCGGTGCCGGCGCCTGCGCGACGGCGGCGTTCAGGAGCGCGGACGCGGCGGCGAGGCTGGCTCCGAGACGACCCATGCCAAGGCTTCTTCGGCAGATTCCGCCGCGCACCTGACCCACGCGTCGCGAAAAGCGGCGTCACGCGCGCCCCGACCGGATCCTCAGCACCCCAAACGGAGACATCCCATGACCGAATGGATCATCTGCATGCACGGCTCGGCCATCAGCTACGCCTCGGTGGCGAAGAGCTCGTCTGCTCCCCCGCGCACCAGGCTCTCCAACGTCGCCCTCCCCGACGGGCGCACGCTCTTCTTCTACGGCAAGGAAGAGGAGGGGATGCTCGTCGCGCGCGGCATGGAGCTGTTCCAGCTCCGGACCGGCAACGCCGGCGACGTGGCCAAGGCCCACAGCCAGATCACGGAGACCGTGACCGAGGGCAAGATGGTGCGCAACTACCATCTGAGCGGCGACAGCTCCTGGCTGGCGATGGGCGAGAACTTCGGCAGCGGCATCTACAAGACCGGCGAGAAGGGCCACGCGCACCGCGCCACGAGCGAGGTCCAGTGGGACCTGCAGACCGTGCTCGAGAGGATCACGCAGCCCGGCGACTCCGTGCACTGGCTGGCCTGCCGGTTCCTCACGTCGTGAGGTGCGGCGGTCGCCGCCCGCCAAAACCCGCGCGGACGAGGCTGCACGATTGACTTGCGGCGCCGTGTGCCGTTGCATCCCCGCCGGCCGACGGAAGCGAACTGCTCGCTGCCGCGGCCTTCCCCAGAACCAAAGAGGTCAGCAATGGCAGCGAAGAAGTCGAAGGGCGGCGCGGGCAAGAAGTCCGCGGCCAAGGGTGAGATGCTCCTGGTGGGCAGCAAGGTGAAGGCGGCGATCAAGGCCGCGGGCTGCAACACGGCGAGCGATGCGATCGAGGGGCTCAACTGCTGGGTCGGCTGGTTGATCGACCAGGCGACCAAGCGCGCCGGCGCGAACGGACGCAAGACGGTCCGCGCGCACGACTTCATCAACAACTGATCTGCGCTCGCGCGCGCGCCAAGACGCCAGCGTCAGCGCGCGCGCAACTCCGCGATCCGGCGCGCGACGTCGGCCGAATCGAGCACGAAGTCCACCGTCTCGCTGCCGCCGTCCTGGATCCTGACATCGCGCCACGGCAGGTACGCGGCGGGGTTGAGCGCGTCGACGGTCTCGCCGACGCTCACCCCGACCCACGTCGCCCCGGGGCCATCGACGCCGCCCATGCGACTGCCGTTCGGTTCGTCGAACGCGAAGCGGCCGGCCGCGTCGGTGTGCGTCTCGCCGGTCTGCCAGCGCGTCGCGAGCCCGGCGTAGATGCGGACCGGCACGCCGGCGAGCGGTCGGCCGGCGGCGTCGACGACGCGGCCGGACAGTGGCGGGGTCGGTGCCGGCGACGAGTTGGGTGCCGGCGGCATGGCGCAACCCGCAAGGCAGAACAGGCCCAGGAGGGAGAGCAAGGGAGTCGGCCGCATGGACGCACGATACGCGCCGCGCACGCGAGCGGCACGGATCACGGGTCGAGCGCAGCACGCGACACGCTGGAAAGATCCCCGCACCGGACTGAACTCGCGGCCCGCGGCTACGATCCCCCCGCCATGTCCGCACCGAGCGCGCCCGCGGTCCTCACGGAACGCCTCATCGACAACATCGGGCGCGTCTTCCTCGGCAAGCCGCAGGCGATGCAACTCGCCGCGATCACCCTCCTCGCCGAGGGGCACCTGTTGATCGAGGACAACCCCGGGGTCGGCAAGACGCTGCTCGCGCGCGCGCTGGCCCTCTCGCTCGACCTGCCCTTCCAGCGGCTGCAGTGCACCGCCGACCTGCTGCCCGCCGACGTGCTGGGGGCGCACGTGTACCAACCGGCGACCGGCGAGATCGCCTTCCGCCCGGGCCCCGTGTTCACGTCCGTGCTGGTGGCCGACGAACTCAACCGCACGCCGCCGCGCACGCAGTCGGCCCTCCTGCAGTGCATGCAGGAACGCCGCGTGTCGATCGACCGCACCACGCACGACCTGCCCGACCCGTTCTTCGTCATCGCCACGCAGAACCCGCAGGCCTTCGCCGGCACCTACCCGCTGCCGGAGAGCCAGCTCGACCGCTTCCTCATGCGCATCCGGCTCGGGTACCTCGACCGCGGCAACGAGGCGGCGGTGGTCGCCCGCGCCGACGGCTTCCGCGAACTCGACGACCTGCGCCCGGTCGCCGACGCCGCCGCCGTGCGCGAGGCGCGCATCGCCGCCCGCGCGATCCGCGTCGATCCGAGCATCGTCACCTACATCGTCGAACTGGCGCAGCGCACGCGCAGCCACGGCGAGGTGCGCGTCGGCGTGAGCACCCGCGGCGCGCAGGCGCTGTTCCGCGCCGTGCAGGCGCGCGCGCTCCTGCACCGGCGCGCCTACGCGACGCCGGAGGACGCGCACACCCTGGTCGGCCCCGTGTTCGGTCACCGCATCACCGCCGCCGGCGGCGTCGGCGCGGCCGACGCGATCGTGCACGAGATCGTCGCCAGCACGCCGTTGCCCGAGTGAGAGGCCAGACTTGAAGACCCGGCTCGAGCTGACGCAGAGCGGCCGCTTCATGGTCATGCTCGCGTCGCTGACCCTGGGTGCGGCCTGGACCACGGGCCACCCCGCCGCGCGCCTCGCGGCGTGCCTGCTGCTCGCGCCCCTGCTGGTCGACTGGGCGGCGAAGACCCGCGACTGGAGCGGCATGACGATCGGCGTCGGGCGTCGGCGTACGCGCGCCGGAGCGCCGTTCCTCGACCGCCTGCGCCTGCGCAACGGCACCCGCCGCGCCCTGTGGCACACGCACCTGACGGAGAGCGGACTCGTGATGTCGGGCCGCGGCCAGGCCGTGTTCCTCGAGCGCCTCGCCGCGGGCGCCGAACTCGAGGTCGAGGCCCCGCTGCGGGCGCGCGGGCGTGGCCGCGCCGCGGCGCGCACGTTCGGGCTCACCACGCAGCACCCGCTCGGCCTCGTGCGCCTGCACGTGTCGCTCGCCACCGAGGCGGTCGTCGTCGCCGAACCAGCGCGCATCCCGCTCGACGTGCGCCTCGACGACGACCGCGCCGAAGGCATCGTGCCGCACGACGCGCCGACGTTCGCCGACGGCGACACCTTCTGGGCGCTGCGCGAACTCGAGCCGGGCGAGGACATCGCGCGCGTGCACGCGCTGCGCTCCGCGGCCCTGCGCACACCGGTGTGCACGGTCGAGCGCGGGGCCGAACGCGTCGCCGCCGTGATCGTGCTCGACCTGCGCGTGCAGCCGGCGCGCCCGCGCCAGCGTGGCGGCGGCCGCGCGTTCGAGTGGGCAATGAGTGCCACCGCGACCCTCGTCGACACGCTGCGAGAACGCCATCGCGAGGTCGACGTGGTCGTGCTCGAGCCCGCGCCGCGCTGGTTCCGGCACGCCGGCACGGCGACGAACCCCGCCCTCCTCGAGTTCCTCGCCGCGGCAGCGCCGCCGGCGTTCACCCCGCTCCTTCCGGGCAGCCTCGAGGAGATCGCGGCGCGCGCGGGCGAGCGCTACGCGATCGGGGCACAGGGCTCCGTCGCCGCCGACGTGCGCGCGGCGGCGGGCGAAGACCTGAAGGTGCTCGAGTGGGTCTGACCACCGCGCGCACGCTCCTGTCCCTCGCCCTCCTCGCGGCGATCGCGGCCCTGCACGCGGCCTCCGTGCCGCTCGTGTGGCCGGCCGGGTTCGCGCTGCCGGCCGTGCTGCTCGCGATCTGCGCGCGACGGACGGCGACGCTCGGCGTGCGCGCCGTTTTTTGCTGCACGTTCGTCGCGGCCGGAGTGCTCGCTGCCCTGCGCGTGTTCGCCCCGGTCGACGACGTCGTGCCGCTCGCGAGTTCGCTGGCGGCGCCGCTCGTGTTCTTCGCGCTGCGCGGCCGACCCGGCGACATGCGTCAGGCGTTGTTCTTCGGGCTGTGCACTGCCACGGTCGGGATGATCCTCGACGGTGCCAGCGCCTGGCCATGCGCGGTCGCCTTCGGCATCTGTGGCGCCGCGACGCTGGCGGCCGAGACGCACGGGCGCGGGTACGCGCTCCGTGTCGCCGTGCGCACCGCCCCGACGAGCCGCCTCGCCGCGGTCCTGCGGCTCGCGGGCGTGGTCGTCGCCTGCGTGGTGATCGCGACGTGCCTGCACGAACTGCTGCGCGCGTTGCCGGTGCCGCGCGCGCCGACGGCGGACAACCGACCAAGGCCGGCACCCGGGCCGCGCCTGCGCCAAGGCCTCGACGATCGCTTCGACCTGGGCACGGGCGGGAGCTGGCTCGACGTCCTGGGCGACCTGCAGGCGAACACCCTGGCCACCGTCGACGGCGTCGATCGACCGGTGCCGAACGACCTCTACCTGCGCTTCACGTACTTCGACCTCGCGGGGGCCAACCGCTGGACGACGGAGCGCACGGTCGCGCACGCCCAGCCGACGCCGGGCGTGTGGGCGCTGCACCCGCGCTCGCTGCGCCGGCGCGACGCAAGCTTCACGATCACGCGGACCGCGCAGAGCAACGGCCACCTCTTCCTCATCCCGGGCACGTGGCGCGTCGAGGCGGTCGACGGCCTCGTCGGCGATCCGGAACAGGCACTGCTGCGCGAGGCGACGCCGAGCGGGCAACCGGTCACCTACGGTGTTCGCGTACACGAGGTGCCACAGGATCTCTCCGGCATCCCCATCGACCCGGGCTTCGCCTCGCTGGTGACGCTCCCGGAGTCGCTCCTCACCGACGACCGCGGCCGACCCAGCGATGTCGCACAGCTCGCGGAGCGCTACGCGCGCCGCGCCGGCCCCGACCCCTTCCGCCGCGCACTCTCGATCGCCGAGTCGCTGCGCAGCGACTACACCTACTCGCGCCGCGAACCCACCGGTCCGTACGGCGACGCGCTGCGGAACTTCCTGTTCGCGGAGAAGCGCGGCTACTGCATGTACTTCGCCTCGGCGATGGCGGTGATGCTGCGCGCGCAGCGCATCCCGTGCCGCATCGGCGTCGGCCTCTACGGCGGCAGGGCCGATCCCGCCGTGGGCAACCGGCGCAGTTACGGCGATGCCGACGCGCACGCGTGGGTGGAGATCCCCTTCCAGGGCGCGGGCTGGGTGGTCTTCGACCCCACGCCGCCCGAGGCGCGCGCCGCTGCCGCGCGCCGACTCGACGCGGCCGAAGGCCCCGTCGCCGAGGCGCCGACGCCGGTCGAGGCGCCGAGCGCGGCCGAAGATGCGCCGTTGCACTGGGGCTGGGCCGCGGCGCTGCTCGCCGCGCTGCTCCTCCTGCCGCGCTGGCGTCGCGCCGAGCGCGCCGCGGCGGCGGTCGAAGCTGGCCTGCCCTCGGCGCACCCCGCACGCCGGCTCCTCGAGCGCCTGCTCGCGCTGTTGCACGAGCAGGGGCATCGCCGCGAGCGCGGCGAGCCGCTCGGCTGCTACGTGCGCCGCATCGCGCCGGCGACGGCCACGTGTGACGCGCTGGCCGACGGCATCACCGCGTTCGAGGAGGTGCGCTTCGGTGCGGTGCCGTGGTCGATGGATCACGAGGCGAGGATGCAGCGGGCCGTGGAGGCCGCGAGCGATGTGACGAACGTGGCTGCCACGGAAACCTGACCCGCGACGCATCGCGCTGGCCGCGCTGGCATCGAGCCGTGCGGCGCACGCGCAGGGGGCTTGCCGGCATCGACACGTCTCGCATGATCACGCGCCGACCCCATCCGGCCTTCACTGTCGAGAGTCCCATGCATTCCCCATTCCCGGTCGCGGTGCTCCTCTGCGCGCTGTCGACGCTCACTGCCCAGTCTTCGATCTGTCACTCGCTCAGCAACAACACGGTGTTCGACAACAACACCTCGATGGGCGGACCAGGGATCCTCGTCGGCATCCGCCAGCACGCGGCGGCGCAGCTCGTCGCCACGCGCGCCGAGATCTGGACCGGCGAACAGAGCGGCACCAACTCGATCGGCATCTGGAGCCACGACGCGGTCAACGACCGACCGCTGGCGAACCTCGGCTCGGCATCCTGGAGCATGAGCCCCGTCAACGGCTGGCAGGGAGCGACGTTCGCCTCGCCCGTCACGATCCCAGCCAATGGTGACTTCTGGCTGGTGTGGGCACCGATCCGCAATGCACAGTCGTCGATCCAGACGACGCCGTTCGTCGGCGGACCAACGTACCGCGCGAGCCTCGACAACGGCCAGAACTGGAACGGTCCGTTCACGAACACGCTGTGGAAACTGCGGATCTTCTGCGGCGGCCGGCCAGGCCACTACGAGGTCTTCGGCACCGGGTGCGTCGGCTCGAACAGGCAACGTCCGGTGCTCGGCTTCTTCAACGTGCCGACGATCGGGCAGAGCACCGTCTTCATGCTCGACAAGGCGCGTGGCTCGAGTTCGGCGGCGTTGGTGATCGGCGCGTCGAACACGATCTGGGGCGCCGCGCCACTGCCGTTCGACATGACCGGCCTCGGCGCGCCGACGTGCAACCTGCTCGCGTCGCTCGACCTGCTCGTGAGCACGCCGACCGACGTGACCGGGCAGGCCAACCTCCCGATCACGGTGCCGGGGGTGACCGCCCTGGTCGGCCGCCTGCTCTACAACCAGTGGCTCGTGCTCGACCCCGGCGCCAACGCGCTGCAGATCGTGGTCAGCGGCGGTGGGCGGGCGGTGATCGGCAACTGAGGCGCCGGCACCCGGCTGCATGCCGAAGAGGCGGAAGCGACGGGATGACGTAGGAGAATGCCCATCACCGACGCGAGTACGCGCCGGCCGCCCATGAGCGCATCGACCCCGCCCACGCGCCCTCGTCGCCCCCGCTGGAGCCTGAAGACCTCGTTCTACGGTGCCATCGCCACGGCCATCGTCAGCCTGGGGCTCGTGCACGGCGTCGCGCGCGGCAACCTCTGGCAGGAACTCGAGTGGGTCGCGGGCGGCGCGGTGCTGGCGCTGTTCGCCTTCTTCGCATTCGCTCTGCACCGCGGAGTGCGTGCGTTGCCGAGGGAACGGATGACGGTCGCCTGGCTCCACCTGGAGACCTTCACCAGCCACGCCGGCACCGGGGTCGATCCCAGCCCGCTGTTCGAAGGCGGCATCATCGCCGGCTTGCTCGGCCTCGTCCTCTCGATCGTGCTCGCCGTAGTCGTGCTGCTGCTCTCGTGGCTCGGCGTCAACCTCGCGATCGCCACGTTCGCCGCCGTGTTCCTGCCGCTCTTCGCCTTCTTCCGCCGCAGCGTCCGCACCGTGCTCGCCAAGGGGCGACGTTGCCGCGGCGATCTGCGTGCGTCGCTGCGCCATGCCGCGACCAGCGCGCTGCTCTACGGCGCATGGTTCTACCTGTTGCTGCTGACGATCCGGCTCCTGCGGAGCTAGCCCAGCTTCCGCAGTTCAAGGCACCGAAGGGTTGAGGATCAACGACTTGT
>CAYQMF010000098.1:0-25727 GCA_964418595.1 uncultured candidatus Brocadiaceae bacterium | reverse complement strand
GAACGGCAGGTTGACGTTGGTGGTCGTCGCCGACGACAGCTCGATCTTGGCCTTCTCCGCGGCCTCCTTCAGCCGCTGCAGCGCCATCTGATCCTGGCGCAGGTCGATGTTGTACTGCGACTTGAAGCTCTGGCAGAGCCAGTCCATGACGACGGCGTCGAAGTCGTCGCCACCGAGGTGGGTGTCGCCGTTGGTCGCCTTGACCTCGAACACGCCGTCACCGAAGTCCAGGATCGACACGTCGAAGGTGCCGCCGCCGAGGTCGAAGACGACGATCCGCTGCGCCTTCTTCTTGTCGAGGCCGTACGCGAGCGCCGCCGCGGTCGGCTCGTTGATGATGCGTTCGACCTTGAGGCCGGCGATCGTGCCGGCGTCCTTGGCGGCCTGCCGCTGCGCGTCGTTGAAGTAGGCGGGCACCGTGATCACGGCGCGATCGACCTTCTCCCCGAGGTAGGACTCGGCGGCTTCGCGCAGCGCCTGTAGCACGATGGCCGACAGCTCCGGCGGCGTGTAGCTCTTGTCGGCGATCTGCACCTTCACCAGCTCGTCGGGCTTGCCCACGATCCGGTACGGCACGAGCTTCTCCTCCGCCTCGACCTCGTTGTGGCGCCGCCCCATGAACCGTTTGATCGAGTAGATCGTGTTCTGCGGGTTCGTGACGGCCTGGCGCTTGGCGGGCGCACCGACGAGCCGTTCGCCACTGGGCGTGAAGGCCACCACCGACGGCGTCGTGCGGCTGCCTTCCAGGTTGGCGATCACGACCGGCTGACCGCCCTCCATGACCGAGACCACCGAGTTGGTGGTTCCGAGATCGATTCCGATGATCTTCGACTTCGACATAGTGCCTCTTGCTCGAGCCCCCAGACCTCCCGCCGGCGCGAGGTCGGCCGGCGGAGGGAGCGTCTTCGGCCTCAAACAAAAGGCGTGCCGCGCGGACCACGCGTCCTGCTTGCCCTAACCGTCGAGATGCCAAGAGCTAACGGCGGCGACCCCGACCCCCTCCAGGCGCCAGATTGGCAGCCGGGCCGCGACCACCCTGCGCGGCCGCTGCCATCGTGTCAGCCTCCGGCGCCGTGGGTCCACCTCCCGTGGCGCAGGTAGCCCGCGTGCACGCCGGCGAGGATCACGTGCGTCGCGGCCAGCGCCCACCAGAGTTGGCGCAGGTCGGGAGCCAGCCCCGTGTGCGCGGCGAGCCACACCAGCGGGCAGAGGACAAGAAGGTACACCGCGGCGTCGAGCGCCAGCGGCGGCACGGTCCGACCTGCACCGTTCACTCCCCCGCTCGCCACGATGGCAAAGCACGAGCCGGGCTGACCCACCACGCCCACGGCGAGGTAGCAGACCCCCATGCCGAGCACGGCAGCATCGACGTCGCGCACGAACGTGGCCATCAACACCCCGGCGCCGAGCCACAGCGCGGCGGCGAGCGCCAACGCGTAGACCAGCGCCAGCGTCGCGGCGATCCGGCTGGCGCGACGCGCCCGCACCAGGTGGCCGGCGCCGATGGCGCGTCCGACCTCGGTCGTGGCCGCGCTGGCGAAGCCGGCGGCGGAGAACAACAGGAGCGTGTCGAGGCGCGTGGTCACCCCGAGCGTGGTGAGCGCGGTCTCGCCGGCAACCGCCGCCCCCAGCGCGGTCAGGCCGATGACGGCTCCGGCGCGCACCACCATCTGCAGCGACTGCGGCGCCCCGATCAGGAGCATGCGCCGGAGTTCGCCCGCCGGACCACGCACTTGCAGGCGGGTGAGCCGCAGCGGATGCGTGGCCCGTGCCAGCCACCAGACCGCCACCAGCGCCGTGACCGCGCGAGCGATCACCGTCCCGTAGGCCGAGCCCGGTGCGCCCATCGCGGCCACGCCGAGTGGTTCCCAGCCGAAGATCAGCAGCAGGTTGAGGAGCAGGTTCAGGATGTTGGCCCCGAGCAGCAGGAGGAGCGGCATCAGGGTCTCGCCCACGACGCGCATGCTCGCCGTGGCCTGCATGAGCGCGAACATCCCCACCGTCCCGAGATTGGCGACGAGAAGATACTCGATTCCCACCGCGCGCGCTTCGCCGGTGGCGCCCTGCAGCTCGACGCTGGGTACGGTCAGCGTCGCGAGCAGCACACCGAGTCCGACGCCGAGCAGCAGCATGAAGGAGAACGCCCGCGTGCTCACCCGGCGCGCGTCGTCCACTCGGCCGGCGCCGAGCGCGCGCGCCATGATCGCCATCGAGGCCACGCTGATCCCGTTGCCGACGATCATCGGCAGGAAGTTGACGGTCGTCGCGACGTGCACGCCGGCGACCGCCGCGGGACCACACTTGCCCACCAGCCAGAGATCGACGAGGTTCACCAGCGCGTGGCTCCCCATCGCCGCCGCGAGCGTCGAACCCTGCTTGAGGATCGGCCACAGGAGCGGGCCGTCCTGCGCAGCGGGACTGGTCAACGCCCCTCGCGGACCTTGGCCCGGCTGGCCGTCACCAGGGCGCGCACCTCGGCGAGCAGGCTCGGCGCGTGGTATACGATGCCGTCCTTGATCGTCCAGCGGATGCCCTCGCTCTGCTCCGACTTGCCGTTCACGTACACGCTCGTCCCACCCGGGTAGAGGACCTTCAGGTTGTGCAGCGGGTTGCCGTGCACGACGACGAGATCGGCGGCGAGGCCCGGCCGGACCCGGCCGAACGACTCGGCCTGACCGAGCACCTGCGCGCCATTGAAGGTCGCGTGCCGGATCACCTCGAGCGGATGGAAGCCGGCTTCGAGGTGCAGCTCGAGTTCGCGCAGGAGACCGAAGCCGTGCATCGAGTAGATGTACCCCGCGTCGTCGCCCGTCGTCACGATCCCGCCAAGGCGCTCGAAATCGCGCACGGCCCGCATCCAGATCGCGTAGTTCTCCTTCCAGTACACCTCGTCGGCGGTCGTCCAGCCGATGAAGTAGCTGCCGTGGCTCGCGAGGTTGGGGGCGAAGAACTTCTCGAGCGCGGGGTGCAGGTAGTCGGCGAAGTACGGGTTGGTCTGGGCGCGCTGCACATCGCGGCTGGCCTCGTAGATGGCGAGCGTCGGGCTCCACGCGACTTCGTGCTCGACCAGCATGGTGAGCACCTCGCGCAGCTTCGCCGGATCCGTCTCACGCCACAACCGACCCGCTTGGCGGAAGCGATCGACCTCGTTGCTGTAGGAGAACTCGGCAGGGAACGACTGCACACCGTCGAGGGCAGCGTCGGGGATCCCGTACCAGTGCTCGAGGCACCGCACGCCGGCGCGCGCGTAGTGGGTCGCGTTGCTCGCGCCGACGCCGATGTGCGCCGTGGTCGGCAGGCCCTGCTCGCGCGCCTCCGAGAGGATCGCGACGAGGAGATCCTCGTCGTAGCTGAAGTTCGACCACAGCTTGATCCCGTCCGCGCCGCCCGCCTTGTAGCTGGCGACCCGCTCCCTCGCCTGCGCCGCGTTCTCCACGGGCCCGAACCCGCGATAGATGAACAGCCGCGGCGCAGCGATCTCGCGCGCCGCACTCCGCGCCCGCAGGCGCATGGTCTTGGGGAAGGTGCTGCCGTTGTCGCGCACCGCGGTCACGCCACAGGCGAGCCAGAGCTTCAGGATGTACTCCGGCTCGATCGGGATCCCCGCCTGCTGGTCCTGGATGTGGCCATGGGTGTTGACGAACCCGGGCGTGAGCCAGCACCCGGTCCCGTCGAGCACGAGCTCCGGCGCATCGATCGGCTCGGCCGCGATCATGCCATCGCGTACGAAGACGCTGGTGGGTCCCTGCGGTGGGGAGCCATCGCCCTTGATCACGTGCACGCCGCGGATCTCCATGGTCGCTGGCCGGGTGCCGTGCGCAGCCGGCGGCTGGGCGCCGACCGCACCCAGAGCGGACGCGATGAACGCGGAGGGAAGGAGCCGGACGAAGGGAAACCGCAGCATGCGCGGGCACAGTAGCCGGCAGCGCGTCAGTCGCACCCGCCGTCTGCGACGAAGGCCGCTCGCGGCAGCGCCGAGCCCCCACGGGGCAATTCGTGCGCGATCACCGGTCGGGAAGCGGAGCGCAGATGAACGCTCCGCACCGCCACGCTAGAGTCCGACCCACATGTCGAAACTGCGGATCTGCCTCGTCGCCTCCGAGCTCACTCCCTTCGCCAAGACCGGGGGCCTCGCCGACGTGGTCGCCGGCCTCGCCCGCTGGCTCGCCTCCGACGGTCACGACGCTCGCCTCGTCCTCCCCTACTACCGCTCCGTGCGCACCGGCAAGCACGCCGCGGACGCCAAGCGCATCCTGGAGTCGATCGAGATCAAGGGTCCGTCGGGTACGACCCAGCGCTTCTCCGTCCTCGAGACGAAGCTACCGGAGAGCAGTGCGCCGGTGTACCTCATCGACTGCCCCGCGCTGTTCGACCGCGACGGCATCTACGGTTCGGCCGCGGACGAGCACGTGCGCTTCGGGCTCCTGGCGCGGGCCGCGCTCGAGACCTGCCAGCGTCTGGCCTTCGCGCCCGACGTCGTCCACTGCAACGACTGGCACACCGCTCTGCTACCCCTGTACCTGCGCACGCTGTACGCGTGGGACAAGCTCTTCGCTGCCACGAAGACCCTCCTCACCATCCACAACATCGGCTACCCCGGCGTCTTCCCGCCGTCGGTCCTCGACGACCTGAGCCTGCGCAACCAGCAGCACTTCGTCCACCAGGACGACCTCAACGCAGGCCGGTTCAGCTTCCTCAAGACGGGTGTCCTGCACGCGCACGCGATCAACACCGTGAGCCGCACCTACGCGCAGGAGATCCTCACGCCAGAGTTCGGCGCCGGCCTGGAGCAGGACCTGCAGCGTCGCCGCGACGTGCTCTCGGGGATCGTCAACGGCGTCGACTACGGGGACTGGGATCCGGCCACCGACCCCCACATCGCAGCCCGCTACACCAAGGACGACCTCGCGGGCAAGGCGAAGTGCAAGGAGGCGCTCATGGTCCGGCACGGGCTGCCCTACGACCCGGCGGTGCCCGTCCTCGGCGTGGTCTCGCGCCTGACCTGGCAGAAGGGCTTCGAGCTGCTGCCGGACGTGCTTCCGGTGCTGCTGCACGGCGAGGACATCCGCTTCGTGCTCCTCGGCAGCGGCGAGGAGAAGTACGAGCGCTACTTCCAATGGCTGCGCGACCAGTTCCCCACCAAGGTCGGCTTCTTCCGCGGCTTCAACGACGAACTCGCCCACCAGATCGAGGCGGGGAGCGACATGTTCCTCATGCCCTCGCGGTACGAGCCGTGTGGGCTCAACCAGATGTACAGCCTCCGCTACGGGACCGTCCCGGTCGTGCGCCGCACCGGTGGTCTCGCCGACACGGTGGAACAGCAGGACACCGGGAGCGACACCGGCACCGGGTTCCTGTTCGGTGCCTTCACGTCGCAGGCGCTCCTCGACACACTCCGCCACGCTCTCTCCGTCTGGCGCGATCGCGATGCGTGGCATCGGCTCGTACTGCGCGGCATGAGCCGCGACTTCTCCTGGCAGCGCCAAGGCCGCGAATACGTGGCCCTCTACAAGACCCTCCGTGCCTAGATCGATGCACGTCCTCTTCCTCGAACCGAACTTCCCCAGGAACCAGCGCGAGTTCGTCCGCGGCCTCAAGATGGCCGGTGCCCACGTCACCGGCATCGGCGAGGCGCCGGCGGGTTCGCTGAGTCCAGACGTCTCCCGCTGGCTCGACGGCTACGAGCAGGTCCGCTCCGTCGTCGACGAACAGGCGCTGCTCGAGTGCGTGCGGCGCATCCAGGCGCGCGGCTGGGTCGACCGCCTCGAAGCGACCGTCGAGGCCCACGTCATGGCGGCCGCACACGTGCGCGAAGTCACCGACATCCCGGGTACCACGGCGCGAACGGCGTGGCTGTGCCGCGACAAGCCCGCCATGAAGGACGAGCTGCGCCGCGCCGGCGTGCCGTGCGCGGCGTCGACCGCGGCGAAAACTCCAGCCGACGTCCGCAACTTCGCGCAGCGGGTGGGCTACCCCCTGATCCTCAAGCCGACGGCCGGCGCCGGCGCGGCCGGCGCCACCCGCGTCGACAACGCCGACGACCTCGACGCCGCGATCGGCAAGCTCGGGGTCGACAAGGGGGCCACCATCGCGGTCGAGGAGTTCATCGACGGGCACGAGGGCTTCTACGACACCCTCACCTGCGCCGGGAAGGTCGTGTTCGACTTCGCCTGCCACTACTACCCCAACGTGCTCGAGGCGATGCGCACGCGCTGGATCTCGCCGCAGATCGTCGTGACCAACCGCATCGACAGCGCCAAGGGCTACGACGAGGTGCGCGAGATGGGTCGCCGGGTCATCGAGGCGCTCGGGATCTGGACGTCGGCCACCCACATGGAGTGGTTCTTCGGCGACAAAGGCCTGAAGTTCTCCGAGATCGGCTGTCGGCCACCGGGCGTGGGCACGTGGGACATGTACGCGGCCGCCAACGAGATCGACATCTTCCACGAATGGGGCAAGCTCATCGTGGCCGAGCACACCGACGGCAAGCTCAGCCGCCGCTACTCGGCGGGCATGATCGCGCTCCGCCCCGACCGCGATGGCCGCATCGTCGCTGTCGACGGCATCGAGCGGGCGCGTCGCAAGTTCGCGCAGTGGTGGATCGACGACCGCATTCCCGAGCCCGGCACGGCGACCCAGGGCGTCGAGGCGGGCTACATGGCCAACGCCTGGATCCGGATGCGGCACCCCGACTACGACGAGCTGCGCCGCATGCTCGACGAGGTCGGCGAAACCGTCCGGGTACGCGCGAACTGACCCCCTGCCGGTGCCCGACCTTCGGCCCGATCAGGGCAGACCGAGGATCTCACGAACCCGGTGCACGATCTTCGACGGACTGAACGGCTTGGTCAGATAATCGTCGGCGCCTGCCGCGACCCCCGCGACACGGTCCGCATCCTGACCCTTGCCGGTGAGCAGGATGATCTTCGTGCTCTTCAGCTCGGGGTCGGCCTTGACCATCTCCGTGACCTCGAAGCCGTTCATCTTCGGCATCATCACGTCGAGGAACACGAGTTCGGGACGGTGCTCGCGGATCGCCGCAATCGCCTCTTCCCCGTTGCGGGCCTCGTGGACCTCGAACTTCTCACGGCGCAAGACGAAGGAGAGCGATCGGCAGATGAAGGGCTCGTCGTCGACGACGAGGACACAGCGCGGCTTCATGCTGCACCTCCCGCCGTCACCTTGATCGCCACGACCGTCACGTCGTCGCTGCGCGGCGCCGGGCCGCGGAACCGATCGACCGCGTCGTGCACGGCGTTCACGATGTCGTGCACCGGCAGGTGTCCGATCTCGCGCAACACCCGCATCAACTCGTCGAACCCGAACATGTCGTCGTTCGTGTTGGTGACCTCGGTCACGCCATCCGTGTAAAGCAGGATCACGTCCCCGACCGCCAACGGCACCGTGCGCGCCACCGAACGCTCGCGCACGCTGAAGCCCAGGACCGGCGCGTCGCTCGATACACACTCGACCTCCCCGGTCGCCGCGCGCAGGATCATCGTGTCGGGGTGACCGTGGTTGACGATCTCCACCGACGTGCCGTCGTTCGCCATCGCCACACCCACCGCGGTGACGAAACGCTCCGTGCGGCTGAGGTCCGGGGTCATCTCCTGATTGACCACCGTGAACACCTCTTCGGGCGCAGAGCGCGAGCGGCACTCGAGCCGCAGCGCCATGCGCGCACTGACGATCATCATCCCGCTGGCGAAGTCGTGACCCGACACGTCGAGCACGACGGCCAGCGTCCGACCGTCCGCCAGACGCAGGTAGTCGAAGTAGTCGCCGCCGACGCGCCCGCACGCGCGATTGCGCCCGGCCACGTCGAACCCCTTCACCTTCGGGCTGCCCTGCGGCTGCAGCTGGCGGTGGATGTCCTCCGCCATCTGGAACTCCTTGTCGAGTTCGACCATGCGCCGCGTGCCCAGCACGGAGCCGAGCATGGAGGCGACCGCCTGGGTGAGCTTGGTCTCCTGGGAGCCGAGCTCGGTCTGTGCCGAGTAGCTCGACTCCCGCTTGTCCATCACCAGGACCACCCCGAGGGTCTTGGTGTTCTCCTCACCCCCGAAGCGCACCGGCACCGCGATCACGTCCCGCTGCACCAACCGCTCGACGGGCGCGGTCGCCACCAACTCGGCCGCCACCGCGAGCAGGGCCGCTCCCGGTCCGCGCGCCGCGCGACCGACCAGCCCGTCCCCCGCATCGAACACGGGCTCGGCTTCGCCTTCCGTCATTCGCAGGCCGTGCTCACCCTCGTCGGCGACCACGTGCGAGAGGACCTCGCAGAGCTGCATGTCGGCGTGCCAGCGGATGTACATCGCGCGTTCCGCCCCCGCCGCGACGAGCAGCGCGCGGATCCCCATCTCCGCCACCTCCTGCTCGGTCCGGCCGGTGGGCAGGATGGGCAGGACTTCGCCCCACATCGACACTTCCTCGAGCAGCGCCAGCGAAGTCGGGTGCATCGACTCGAGATCGTGGGCGAGCTGCGCTTGCTCGCCGAGACTCCGGAGCAGGCCGTCCACCAGTTCGCCGAGCGGGCCGGCGGCGTCGTGGGCCGGCAGGGTCACGACGACGGTCTCGTCGCCCACCGCCCCGGTCCTGGCGCAGCGGTCGGCCGCGAGCACGGGCGAGCCATCCGCGAACGTCGTCCCATCGTCGCCCAGGTGCGAGATCGAGCCGTCCCCACCCAGGACATGCACGCCGACGCGTCCGTCCAATGCCGCGGACAGGCTCGTGAGCCACGCGGCGCAGCCGTCGAGGACCGCTGTCACCGGCGCTCCTCCGCCGCCTTGGCAGCTTCACTCGAAGGGACGGTCGAGGAGCTCCCGACGTGCTTGACGAGGCGCAGCCGGTTCCATCCGTCGATGCGCTCGTACGTGACCTCGTCCATGGTCGTCTTCACGATCATCACGCCCCAACCGCCGCACTCGCGCGGTGGCTCCGTCCCGGTCATGCCGCGGGTGAGTGCGCGCGTCGGATCGAACGCTGGGCCACGGTCGGCCACCGTGACCGCGAACCGATGGTCGTCGACCTCGAACTCGACCCGCACGACCTCCGTCGTCCGGCCGAGATACCCATGCCGGATGACGTTGGTGACGATCTCCTGCACCGCCACGAGAACGTCGTAGCGCGCGGCCTCCGCGTCGCCTTCGAACGGTGTCGACTCCAGCAAGGCCTCGCCGGCCTGCCAGACGACCCGAAGGTGATCCAGATCGCCACAGAGAGAGAGTTCGAGACGTGCGGTCAAGAGAGATGGGTTGTCAGGACTCCTTCGCCTATCGGACGGCAGGGCGCGGAGCCTTGACGCCCTCACGAGCGAATGGCTGCGTCGGATCGACTACCCCCTGGCATCGCCTCGACGCCCCCATCGCGACGATGGAATCACGCATCGTCATCGCTAGGATGCCCGACCATGCACAGCCCCGCGGGCGGGTGGCGGCTACGGTGCGCTACGTTCTTCTTGTTGGTCGGTGCGTGCGCCGGCCCTGGCACCGGCACGGTCTCCGGAGGTCCCGCTGCCAACGCGGCGCCGGATGCCACCGTGCCATCCATCCTCGCGCCGGTTCGCGGTGACGGGCTGGCCGAGCTGGCGTGGCTCCAGCGCTCGCCGCCATCGCCCGCCATCGAACTCCGCCGGGCCCACATCCTCCAGCAGATCGGCGACACGGCAGGGTCGCTCGCCGTGCTGAACCTCCTCCTCTACGGCGAGACCGAACCATCGCCGCCGGTCGAGGCCTTCGCTCGCTACCTGCGCGGCCTCGTACACGCGACCCGCGGCAATGGAGACGAAGCAGAGGCGGATCGCGAGCGGGCCATCCAGCTCGCGGTCGACCCCGAACTCCGCGCGCTGCTCGGGACGTCGGCACCGTTGCCGGAAGTCGTGCGGCCGGCCCCCCGCGTCGCGGCGCGCCGGACCGGCCGCCCCGACATCCTGCCGCGCTCCGCGTGGGGCGCCCGGAGCAGCCAGGCTGCCAGCCTGCGCGCCATGGAGCGTCCGCACCGGATCACCATCCACCACACGGCGATCCCGATCAGCGCCACCAGCCAGAAAGCGGCGGCGGCGCAGATCCACTCGGTGCAGGGCAGCCATCAGACGTCCGAAGGTTGGGCCGACATCGGGTACCACTTCCTCATCGATCCCGCGGGCAGGATCTGGGAGGGCCGACCACTCCGCTGGCAGGGCGCCCACGCGGGTGGTGACCACAACCGCGGCAACATCGGCGTGTGCGTGCTCGGCTGCTTCCTGCGCGGCGCCGAGGGCCACAACCCCACCAAGGAGCAGGCCATCGCGCTCGAACAGACCCTGCGCTGGCTCTGCTCCGACTACGACATCGACGAGAGCCAGATCTACTTCCACCGCCAGTTCAAGTCGACACAGTGCCCGGGCCCGCGGCTCGAAGCGGTGGTGACCGAGATCCGACGGCGAATGCAGCAGGTCGCGCAGCGCTGATCTCCCGCGCGGTCGCACCCGCTCCGCCACGGCGCACGCTTTTGCGGTCACCTCGCGGCGGCGGTTTCGCCGATGCAAGGGGGCATGCAAGGGCGAAGTCACATGGCACCTCCGTCGGCCTTGGCCGTTGTCCCCGGGACGACGGTCACCTGCGGGCTGCTCACCGCCCTCGTCGTGCTGCAGGCCTTCACGCCGCCCGAGGCGGCCGTGGGTCAGTGGCTGATCTGCCTGTACCTCGCGTCGCTGTATGCGTGTTTCGCCACCATCCGCTGCCGCAACCCGGGGCTGCGGCCGCTGCCCTTCCGGCTGCTGGAGTGGGGCTTCCTGGTCCTGACCTGGGGCTTCGGGGTGACGGCGATCCTGCGGTCTGCGCCGACGCTGCTGCCGCCGGACGCCATCGAGTCCGTGCAGGGCCTGTTGCAGGGACCGAACCTCGTGCTGGGCGTGAGCCTGATCTCGTACGGCATCATCCTCCTGATCGGCGAGCAGCTACAGCGCCACGCCGAGCTCGCCGACGTGTACGCGCAGACGCGCGCCGATCTGCAGGACACGGCGGCGGCGCACCAGACCGCGCAACGCAGGTTGCGGGAAGCCGACGCACTGACGGCGATCGGTGAACTCGCGGCGGGCGTGGCGCACGATCTGCGCAACCCGCTGACGGTCGTTCGCGCCGCGGTGGACGATCTGGCCGACCGCGCACGCAACACCGACGATCAGGCGGAACACTTCGACGTGATCCGCCGCAACCTCAGCCGTGTCGAGAACACCATCCAGGGGCTCCTCGACGCCGGCCGCGTCCAACCCGCCCGCGACGCCTCGACCCCCCTTGCGCGACTCCTCGAAGAGGTCCTCGAAATGGTGCGTCGCGAGGCGCTGGGCCGTGGCGTGGCCCTCCGCGTCGACGGCCCGCGCGACGCACGCATCGCCGCGGACTCCGAGGCACTGGGCCGCGCGCTCACGAACCTGATCGTGAACGCCGTGCAGGCGAGCGTCCGCGGCGGTGTGGTCCGCATCAAGACGCGCCTGCGGGAGAGTGCGCGCGGCGCGGCGTCGAGGAGGTCGTGCCATGGCGAACTCGCGATCGCGATCGACGACCGCGGTCGCGGCATGGACGCGCGCGTGCGCGAGCGCCTGTTCCGTCCCTTCTTCACCACCAAGCCCGACGGCACGGGGCTCGGCCTGCTCTCGGCGCAGCGCCTCATCGCCTCGCAGGGCGGTGAGGTCCGCCTCTACCCACGCCACCGCGGCGGCACGCGCGCGGTGGTCACGCTGCCATTGATCGAGAGTCGGCTCCAGGCGCCGATCGGTGCCCCGTCGCAGCCGGCGGCCGCAACCCAAAGGGTTGGTGTCGTCGCTGACGCGACGACCAGACGGGGCCGCCGGCGATGGCATCGTCCAGGGCTTCCAGGGCCGCTCGGACCTCGCAGTGGAAGAGACCACGACAAGGGAGCTTCGCTGTGAATCTCGCGCGCCGCACGAGCATTCGCGGCCTTTGCAGCCCATCGCGGCCGGCGGCCGCAACCCACAGGGTTGATGCGTCGCTACGCGACGCCAGAGAGGGCCGCCGGCGATGGTGTTGTCCAGGGCTTCCAGGGCCGCTCGGACCTCGCAGTGGAAGAGACCACGACAAGGGAGCTTCGCTATGAATCTCGCGTGCCGCACGAGCATTCGCGGCCTTTGCAGCCCATGACGCCTCCGCACGTGCTGATCGTCGACGACGAAGCCGACATGCGGTGGGTGCTCGAGCGCCTGTTCCGCGACACCGGCTTCACGGTGACCACCGCCGGCGACGGCGCCGCCGCCCTCGCTTGCCTGGACGAGACCGCTCCGGACGTGATCCTCACCGACGTACGCATGCCCGGCATCGACGGCATCGCCGTGCTGCACGGGTCGAGGCAGCGCGACGCCGATCGCCCGGTGATCCTCCTGTCGGCGGTCGAGGATCTCGAGACCGCCGTCGGCGCGATGAAGCAGGGGGCGTACGACTACATCGCCAAGCCGTTCGATCGGACGCGTCTCCTCGGCGCAGTGCGGCGTGCCGCCGAGAAGCACCAGCTCTGTCGCGAAGTGCGCGACCTGCGCCACAAGGCCCAGGACGGCATCGTCGATCTCGGCCGCTCATCTGCCGCGCGCGAACTCGACCGCACCATCGATCTCGTGGCGGGATACGCGGGCATGGCAGTCCTGCTCGGCGGCGAGTCCGGAGTCGGCAAGGAGATCGCGGCGCGCGAGATCCACCGACGCTCACCACGCCGCGGTGGCCCGTTCGTGGCCGTCGACTGCGGCGCCGTGCCGGAGGCTCTGATCGAGAGCCAGCTGTTCGGGCACGCTGCAGGAGCGTTCACGGGTGCCGCCAGCGCGCACGACGGCCTGTTCACACAGGCCGACGGCGGCACACTCTTCCTCGACGAGATCGGCAACCTCCCCCTCGCGCTCCAGCCACGCCTGCTGCGCGCTCTGCAGGAGCGTGTGGTGCTTCCCCTCGGCGCCACATCGCTGCAGCCCTTCGACGCACGCATCGTCTGTGCGACGAACGTACCGCTGGAGGAGAGCATCGCGCAGGGCGCCTTCCGCCTCGACCTCTTCCACCGGATCGCCGAGTTCCAGATCCGGATGCCACCGCTTCGCGAGCGGCACGAAGACATCCGTCACTTCGCCGCCCGCTTCCTTGCCGAGGCGTGCATCGAGCAGTCGAAGCAACTCTCCGGACTGAGCGACGCCGCGCAATCGGCTATCCTCCAGCACACTTGGCCCGGCAACCTGCGCGAGCTGCGCAACGTGATCCGCCGCGCCGTGCTGGTCGCGAACGGGCCACTCGTCGAGCAACGCGATCTCGGACTCGACGTCGCCGTCGTCGCCACGCCCCCGAACAACGACGAGCGTCCGCTGGCCGAGCGCCTGCGCGCGGCCGCCGACGATCTCGAGGCCAGGATCCTGCGCGAGGCGCTGGCTGCGGCCGCGGGCAACAAGGCCGCTGCCGCCAGACAACTGCGCATCGACTACACCACCCTGCATCGCAAGCTGAAGCGACACGGCCTCTCCTGATCGCCGACGCGCATCCGCCATGGCACGCGTGCCATGGTGGCCGCAGCGGCCTTCGCCCGGTCTGGACCAGCCGCCCGATCTCGAAACGCGACTCGCACCGTCACACCGGCCCTTCGGTCGCGCTCTGCGGCCCACCCATGGCCCTGCCCAGAACCCGGCGCACTCCTTGCAAGGGGAACGCGTCCGCCCGAATCAGCCTGATCGGAACCGAGGGGGCCGGCCGCATGCGGCCGGCCCCCTTTCTTTCTCGCCCGGTCTCGTCACCCGCGCACGACGTTGGCCGCGTCCGCGCATCGCACTATCGTGCCCCCGCGATGCGCGTCCGCCCGACCCTCACCTTGGCGTTGGCCATCCTCGTGGCCAGCGGCTGCAGCGAACCGCCGCCGCCAGCGTGGCAGCCGACGCCGATCTTCCATGACTTCGGCATGATCCCGCACGGCAAGATCGCCGCCGTCCGCCTCGGAATCGACTTCCCGACCGACCGCGGCCCCATGCTGCCACTGGCGTTCCAGGGCAACTGCTCCTGCGCCTCGTGGGCATTCGTCGCCGTCGATCCGAAGGGAAACGAGCGGGTCACGCACGGGCGCGCCGCGATCGAGCATTGCGTGGTGCCGGGCGAGAAGCTCTTCCTGGAGCTCCGGCTCGACACCAACCGCAAGGAGGCCCTGGAACAGAAGCCGGTCACCAACCACGGCGAGGTCTTCCTCGTCGACCTCCACGAGAAGGTCGGACGGGTGGCCATCCCGGTCACGTTCACCTTCGGCATCGACGCGCCGGTGACCCTCAAGCCGTTCGCGACCGTCGACTTCGGTCCCCTGCCGCTGTCACGGGTCTTCACGGTCGCGATCGAACTGCACGCCCGGGGCACGACCCCGGTTCACTTCGGCCCGGTGCGGGCCGGCGACCCGCGCGTCACCGCCAGACTGATCGAGCAGGACGGACTCACGCTGCTCGACATCCGAGTGCAGCCCGACGCGGGGCGAGGCCTCGGCGCCTTGAACACCGTGATCCGGGTCGGAACCGATCTCCCGGACGGCTACGAGATCCCCATCCCCGTCACCGGGAGCATCGTGGACGATGTCGAGGTGAAGCCGATGGAGCGCGTCTCGTTCGGGCGTTTCGATTTCACCGCCCCGCAGGAGGGGTTCGTCATCCTGCAGGACTTCGACGACCGGCGCGATCCGGCCTTCGAGGTGCGCGGCGTCCGCAGCATCGTCGGCAAGGACCTCGCGCAACACATCGAGACCGACTTGCAGCCGATCGATGGCAATCCCCGCGCGGCACGTCTCTTCATCCGCTACCGCGGCACGCTCGCGGGCGTCCGGTCGTTCCGCGGCTTCGTCGACGTGGGCAAACACGGCGCCGAGGGGAGCGTCGCCAGCGTCGAGTTCGTAGGGTTCTCCGATGGCTGACTCGCTCCCGTCTCGATTCCTGCGGCCCTTCGCGATCCTCGCGGTCCTCGTGCCGTGCCTGGCGGTGTGCAGCGAGCCCGCACCCCCCACGCTCTCGGCCAGCTCGACCGATCTCGGCCCTCGCCTGCGGCTGCGGCTCTCCGGCAGCCTGGAAGGCCGGCTCGAGCCGTGCGGCTGCGCGAGCGGGCAGTTGGGCGGGCTCGCGCGTCGCGCCTTCTACCTCGGCCAGGAAGCCGACTACGACCTGCTGATCGAGGGCGGCAACGCAGTCAAGAACGGCTCGCCACTCGAACTGGAGAAGCTCGCGACCACGTTGGCCGTGCTCGACCTGCGCGGCTACGCGGTGCTCGGGATCGGTCCTCGCGACTTGCAGCTCCCCCTCGACGACCTGGGGATGTACCTGTCGGCGTACAACGTGAGCGCGCTCGCTAGTGATCTCGTCGAACAGCCGGCGGACGGACGCGACCCGCTTCCGCTCCGCGCGTTCCGGGATCACGAGGGAAAGCCCTCCGCGCGCATCGCATCGTTGGCGCTGACGCTCCCGGAAGGCGACGCCCGGCAACGCTTCAAGGTGCTGCCACGCGAGGAGGCCTGGGCCAAGGTCATGCAGGCGTGCCCGCCCGATCGGCTGCGCATCCTCATGGTGCACGGCACCGCGGCCGATGTACGCGGCGCGGCGAGCCTCCAGCCGCGTCCGGATCTCGTGATCGGCGTGTCGGAGGCCTTCAACGAACCACCGGCGGAGCAGGAGACGGTGCAGGGCGTCCCGGTGGTGTTCACCGGCATCCGCGGCCGGATGATCCTCGATGTGTTCCTCGCACGCCGCGACAGCGACGCCACGCCGGAGATCACCCGCTACCGCGTCGTCCCGCTCGAGGGCAGCAAGTCGGCGCCCGGGGCGCGCGAAGACCGGGAGACCAAGGCGCTCATTCTCGAGCATCGCCAGCAGGTGAAGACGCTCGGGCTCCTCGAGAAGATGGCCAGCCAGTGGCCGCCCACGGGCGGCCGAACGTTCGTCGGCAACGAAGCCTGTGCCGACTGCCACGAGGAGGCGCAGGCCGCATGGGCGAAGAGCGCGCACGCCAAGGCCTGGACGACTCTGGTCGAAGCGGAGGCCGGAACCCGCTACGGGTGGCCCGTCACCCACTACCCCGACTGCGTGGCGTGCCACGTCGTTGGCTACGGGCAGGTCTCGGGCTTCGTCAGCGCCGAGAAAACGCCTCGCCTCGGCGCGGTCGGATGCGAAGAGTGTCACGGCCCAGGCAGCCACCACATCGAGGCGCAAACCGACAAGCGACCGGCGGCGGAGGGACGGATGGGCAAGGTCGAGGTGTCGACCTGCCTGCGGTGCCACGACTTCGAGCAGTCGCCGCACTTCGTGTACGGCGAACGCTGGAAGGTGATCGAACACCGTTGAACCGCCGGGCGGGCACGGTGCGATCACGAAGGCGCCGCTAGGGGCACCACCAGGCGCGCCGCTCGCCGCTTGCCGACCTGCAGCAGGTGCGTGCCGGTGCGCAGCACGAGGCTCGGGTCGCTCACCACCTCGCCATCGCGACGCACGCCATTGCCCTGGAGCAGTCGCCTCGCCTCGCCGCCGCTGGCTGCGAGCCCACTGAGCGTGAGCGCACTGAGCAGCGTCACACCCCCGTCGCGGAGGGCGTCCGCCCCGACCTCGACCGAAGGGATCTCGTCGGGGAGGCCGCCGGCCTTGAACACACGGTCGAACTCCTCCGTCGCGCGCGCCGCGGCGTCGGCTCCGTGAAAGGCGCGCACGACCGCCGCCGCCAGCGTGGCCTTCGCGGTGCGTGGATGTCCGGCGAGGAGCCTCGCCACCTCGTCCTCGGGCAGGTCCGTGAGCAGCGTGAAGTACTTCGCCATCAACGCGTCGGGGATGCTCATCGTCTTGCCGAACATGTCGCCCGGCGCGTCGAGCACGCCGATCGTGTTGCCGAGCGACTTCGACATCTTCTGCACGCCATCGAGCCCTTCGAGGATCGGCACCGTGAGGCAGATCTGTGGCACCTGCCCCGCACCCCGCTGCAGTTCGCGACCGACCAGCAGGTTGAAGAGCTGGTCGGTGCCGCCGAGTTCGACGTCGGCCCGTAGCTCCACCGAGTCCTGACCTTGCATGAGCGGGTAGAGGAACTCGTGCAGCGAGATGGGCTGTCCGGCCCGGAATCGCTCCGCGAACATGTCGCGCTCGAGCATCTGCGCCACCGTGTAGTTGGCAGCCAGCGCCACAGTGTCCATGAACGACTTCTTGTCGAACCAGGTGCCGTTCTCCGACTCTTCGAGCCGATCGACATCCAGCACACGACCCACCTGGGCACGGTAGGTCGCCTGGTTTGCGGTGACCTGCGCGCGCGTGAGCTGGGGGCGCGTCTTGTTCTTGCCGGTCGGGTCACCCACCATCGCGGTCGCGGTTCCCCACAGCAGGCACGCCGTGTGGCCGAGGCTCTGGAAGTCGCGCAACTTGCGGAGCACGACCGTGTGGCCGAGGTGGAGGTCCGCCGACGAGGGATCGATCCCCAGCTTGACGCGCAGCGGCCTGCCGGTGGCCCGGCTCTGCTCGAGGCGCAGGGTCAGCTCACGCTCATCGACGAGATCGACGACTCCGCGCTTGATCACGCGCAACTGGTCGGCGACGGATGGGAAGGTCATGGCGCGGGCACTCTACGCGTCGGCCACGCCACCGCGACCCGCGGCGCGCGCGATTCACCGCGCATCCCACCAGCGCAACCACGCGGCCCGGTCCGCACCACCCGGACCATCCGGCGCGAGCAGCGCCCCCGCTGCGATCGCCATGCGCACCTGATCGGGCCGACCGAGACGGATGCGATCGAGGAGCGCCGTCAACGCCGCTTCGCGGTCCGCCACGCTGCCCTCGGTGCCCAAGAAGTAGGCCGCGAGGTAGGCGTTGGCGAAGTGACGGGACGCGCCCGACTGCAGAGCGTTGCGCAGGGTGACCAGCGGCCGGTCGCGGATCGGCTCCACGCCGCGCGGGAACAAGGTCTGCTCACTTGCCGCCACCCGCACCCGGGCGTTGGGCACCGGCTCGCCACCCACGAGCACGAGCCCGGGGAGGAGATCGACCGCGATGCGCAGCGTGCGCAGGATGCTGCCCGCGGCCGGAGCCGCCACGGAGAAGGGCAGCTCCGCCGTACCGCCGGCGGTGAAGTCGACCGGTGCCGGCAGACGGATGATCGCACTGTTGCGGTGGGTGGCGGTGTCACCGAACGCGTCGCGGTCGTTCAACTCGAGCGTCACGAGGAACTGGGCGGGGTTCTTGTCGTCGCCTCCGCCAAGGCGGATCGGGGCCGTCAGCGGCCCCAGCAAGACCGTCCCGGTGATCGGCTCACCCAGCGCCGGACTGATGCCGGCGAGCCCGATCGAACCGCGGGTCGCGACCAGGGACTCGAACTCGAGCGCCAGCGCCGCGCCCCGGAAGCCCGCGAACTGCGTGCGCGTCCAGCTCGGGGAATCCGCGCGGTCGTGCTGGTCCAGCAGCCCGCGCAACCGCGCCGGATCGCGGTCGAGCCACGCGGCGCGCATCTGCTGCAGCACGCTCCCGTAGTAGAGATCGTGCGGTGCGTCGGAGGATGTCCCCGCTGCGGCCAGCGGAATGGCGACGGGCGCGGCCGCGATCGGGCCGGCGACGGGACGCTCCTCGACGACGACGCAGCCGCCGAGGAGTGAAACCAGCACCGCGAGATGCGGCGCTGGTTGCATCAGTCGGAGCCCTCGTCGCGGGCGCGCTTCTCGCGCTCCGCGACGCGCTCGCCGAAGTTCTTGAGCTGGCTCGCGAGCGATCCGAGGGACGGCGTCGGCGCGGCGACCTCGCCTTCCGGCGCGGCAGTCGACTCACCCGGCGCGGCGTCCGTGTCGAAGTGCGGGTTGATCAGCGTGAGCCCGATCTTGCGTTCGTCGGGATCGATCTTGATGACGCGGACCTCCACACGCTGGCCGGCCTTCACCACGTCCTCCGGGTTGTCGACCTTGTGGTCGGCCAGCTCGGAGATGTGCAGGAGACCCTCGAGGCCCTCCTCGAGCGACACGAACACACCGAAGTTGGTGATCTTCGTGACAGTGCCGGGCACGCTGTCGCCGATGTGGTAGCGCGCCGGGATGTCACTCTGCCACGGGTCGGCACTGAGTTGCTTGAGGCCGAGCGCGATGCGCTTCTTGTCCTGATCGACCGAGAGCACCACGCACTCGATCTCGTCGCCCTTCTTCACGACCTCGGACGGATGCGTGACCTTCTTGGTCCACGACATGTCCGTGATGTGGAGCAGGCCGTCGATGCCCTCCTGCAGCTCGATGAACGCACCGTAGTTGGTGAGGTTGCGCACCTTGCCGCGGATGACCGTGCCCGGGGGGTAGTTGTCGGACACCATCATCCAGGGGTTCACCTCGGTCTGCTTCATGCCGAGGCTGATCTCCTGCTTCTCCTTGTTGACCTCGAGCACCAGCACCTCGACGTGATCGCCGACCTTGACGACCTCGCTCGGGTGGTTGACGCGCTTGGTCCAGGACATCTCGGAGATGTGGACGAGTCCCTCGACGCCGTCCTCCAGCTTGACGAAGGCGCCGTACGACATGAGGTTCGTGACCTCGCCCGTGACGCGGGCGTTGACCGCGTACTTGGTGTCGATGTTCTCCCACGGCGAAGGCGTCTTCTGCTTCATGCCGAGGGCGATGCGCTCGCGCTCGCGGTCGATCTTGAGCACCTTGACCTCGACCTCCTGGTCGATCGCCACCATCTCGGACGGATGGTTGATGCGACCCCAGGACATGTCGGTGATGTGCAGGAGGCCGTCGAGCCCGCCGAGGTCGACGAACACGCCGAAGTCGGCGATGTTCTTGACGACACCGGTGCGGACCTGACCCTCCTCGATCTCGGAGAGCAGCGACTTCTTGAGCTTCTCGCGGTCCTCTTCGATCAGGCGGCGGCGCGAGACGACGATGTTCATGCGCTCCTCGTCGATCTTGATGATGCGCGCATCGACCTCCTTGCCGATCCACTCGCCGATATCGCCGCTGCGGCGGATGTTGACCTGCGACGCCGGCAGGAACACCGGGACGCCGATGTCCACGAGCAGGCCGCCCTTGATCTTGCGCAGGACCATGCCGCGCACCTGATCACCCTCCTTGTGGGTCAGGATGATCTGCTCCCAGCCACGGATGCGATCGGCCTTGCGCTTGCTCAGCGCGATGTAGCCTTCCGAGTCAGCGATGTCCTCGACCAGCGCCTCGATCACGAGGCCGGTCTTCACGGCGGTGGGATCCTCGAATTCGTCGAGGGTCAGGCGACCCTCGGACTTGTAGCGCACGTCGACCACGACGGTGCCGTCCTCCAGCACGCGGAGGACCGTGCCCTTCACGATCTGGTTCGGCACGATGTCGTTGACGGTTGCTGCGATCGCCTGATCCAGGTCGGCGATCTGCGAGGAGGACATCACCTCGCCGGCGAGACGATCCAGCTCCGCGGGATCCATCGCGAACTTCTTGACTAGCTGCTTGCCTTGCATCAATGGGGTTTGAGAAGAGGGAACCGCCGGACGAGCCGGCTACCGACCAGATGAGTTGAACGAAGAACCGCTGCGGGGCCCGGGGTCGGACGGCGGGGCCTGCGCATCGGGGATGGGTGCAGTCGGACCGCCCGGCTGCGACGTGGTTGCCCCGCGCGACTCCGAGTCGACGGGGAGACGAGGCGGCAAAGAACCAGACGAACTCGCCGCGTCGCCGGAGGCGGTACCGGAAGACGCGACGATGGGTGCGAGGTCCTGGCCAGACAGGGCGGCGACCGCCCCACGCAGGCGCTCGAGTCCTCCGGGAGCGCAGACTTCGGCCGCCGTCATGGGCGGACCAAAGCGAACGCGACAGGCAGGGAAACGCGGCAGCTTGCGGTGGCGAGGCCAAGCCTCGAAGGCGCCGATGATACCTGTGGGCACGGCGATTGCGCCGGATTTGTCCAGAAGCATCAGGATGCCCTTCTTGAACTCGGCGAGTCGTCCGTCCCGGCTGCGCGTCCCCTCCGGGAACACGGCCATCAGGTCGCCCCGCACGAGGAGCTTCAGCGACTCGCCGAAGGTCGTGCGCGCCGGTGCATCCCGGTCGATGAGGACCACGCCGACCTGCGCCATCCACCACTTCAGGATCCGGCTGTTGCCGAGGCTGGCCCGGGCCATGAAGCGCACCGGCCGGGGGCTCCCCCACCCCACGATCGGAGGGTCGAGGAAGCTCGTGTGGTTCGGGACCAGCACCACGGGACCCGTGCGCGGCACGTGCTCCCGGCCCTCCACGCGCACCCGGAAGAGGGTGGCGATCGTCCCGCCGACCACGATCCGCCAGAACCCGTACGCGCTCACGCCGTCCCCGTCCGGTGGATCTCCGCCAGCATCGCCGCGACCACCTCCTCCGGGGACAGGGCCGTGGCGTCCAGGTAGCGCGCCTCGGCGGTCTTGGTGAGCGGTGCATCGCTGCGCGTGCTGTCGAGGCGGTCGCGCACCGCCATCTCCTCCAGCACTTCCGCTTCGCTGACCTCGCGACCCTTGGCCCGCACCTCGAGGAACCGCCGATGACCGCGTGCCTCCGGATCGGCATCGAGAAAGAACTTCCAGCGTGCCGCAGGGAAGACCACCGACGTCGTGTCCCGGCCCTCCGCGACCACCGGACCGGCCGCCGCGATGCGCCGCTGCAGCACGCGCATGTGGGCGCGCACCACGGGCAGCGCCGAGACACCCGACACGCGGGCTTCGACCTCGCGCGAGCGCAGGTGACTCGTCACGTCCCGCCCGCCGACCAGGATCCTCCCCCCCGGCACCACTTCCATGCGCAACTCACGCAGGAGCGCCGCCGTCGTCGCCGTGTCACTGAGATCGTTGTGCTGGTTCTCGAGGAAGTGCCAGGTCACGGCGCGGTACATCGCGCCGGTGTCGAGGTAGGCAAAGCCGAGCCGGCCGGCGAGCAACCTGGCGACCGTGCTCTTGCCCGCTCCGGACGGGCCGTCGATGGCCACCACGTCGGAAGGCTCTGGGGATGTCGGATCCTGGACCATCGAGGGCGCGGGAGGATAGGCGACCAGCCCAGGCGCGGGAAGCCTGACGCTCGCGGCGCGCCTACCAGGGCGCGGCGAACTCGAGCGGGCCATAGGTCCGATCCGCAGCCTCGCCGAGGGCGCGGAAGCGCATCGCCTCGCCGCGCACGTGCGTGACGTAGACGGGATCCTCGTCGAACGCCGGCAGGACCAGGTACTCGCCCTCGCCGACCGTGCCGCGCCCGGGCGTGTGGACGTGGCCGAACACCAGGTGGCGGTAGCCAGCCGCGAACGCTTCGCCCACGGCATCGACCACCGGCGCAAAGCGCGCCGGGTCCCCCTGGCGCGTCGACTCCCCGCTCTTGCGGCGGGCGACCGACGCGACCCAGTCGGCGCCCCGACGCGGGAGGAGACGGCACAGCGTGCGCGCCATCCAACTGCGCATCCAGCGCTTGGAGCGCTGGTAGGGCAGGTCGTTCGTGCAGAGCTCATCGCCGTGCAGGAGGACCGCACGCTGACCGTCGAGGTGCAGGTCCAGGCCGCCGGCGAGGACGCGCGCCGCCGTGGCGCGCGCGAAGTGCCTGCCGAGCATGAAGTCGCGGTTGCCGTGCAGGACCGTCACCGACACGCCCGCATCGGCTACCGCGCGCAGCGAGCGCAGGAGTTCCGGCCATCGACCGGCCCGAAGCTGGCGCTCGTTGACCAGCGCTTCGAACAGGTCGCCGAGCACCACCAGACGGGCGTGCGCTCCCCGCCGTGCGACCTCGGCGAGCAGCACCTGCAGGCGCGCGAGCACCGTGCCCCCCTGCTGCGGCACGTGCAGGTCGGAGACCAGGAACGTCTCTCGACGATCGTCGTCGCACGCGGCGTGGATGAGCGTGCCGGCGATCCTCATGAGACCTTCACTCCGGGAGCACCTCGAGGAAGATGCCCCAGGCCGGATCCAGGACCATCTCGAACGACACTGCGGGTCCGAGCACGATGCCGTCCTCGAGGCGACGCATGCGAACCGGCTTCTGGAAGTGCACCGTCACGTCGGTCTTGCCGCGCGCCACGAGCTGCCGCATCAGGGGCGGCGACTCCAGGGCGTTGACGCGGATGGCGAGCAGGGACCGGCCGGTGCTGTCGCGAAGCACGGCCCTCTCGATGCAGGTCGGCAGCCCGGCGGCGGCGACCTCCACGGGCGGGAGCGCGCCGGCGGTGTCGAGCACGCGCCGCACGCGCCGCCTCAGGTCCTGCGCCGTCGCAATGCGCGCCGGGTCGAGGCGCACCCGCCCGTACTCGCAGACGGCGAAGTTCAGGTAGACCGCGAGCCCGCGCCCGTGGCGATGCTCGCACTGCACGCGCAGCGTGTCGCTGCGCTCGGCGAGTTCGGCCATCACATCACGCTCGGCGACGGCAGCCCCCGACGCCAGGCGAACGCCATCGGCCGCGCCCCCTTCGCGCACGAGCAGCCCTTGCAGCCCCGGAACCGGCCGCGGCGCGAGCCCGAACACGTCGTCGAGGGCCGGACGCGCGCGCCGGTGCAGGTCAGCGTCGTAGAAGCCCACGGTGGCATCGGCCAACAGGACGCCCCCGCCCCGCACGTACCCGGCGAGCGTCGCCACGGTTGCATCGCCGAGTGCGATCTGCGCCGGCAGCACGACGACGCGCGGCGTCTCGGTGGCCAGCGCCTCCGCGAGGCGACGCGCCGGAACGAAGCGCCCCTGCCGACCGAGGTCTTCGAGAAGCCGCACCCAAGCGTGGCGCGTCGCCAGACTCGTGCTGTGCGTCGCCTCGTAGCTCGACAGGCGGCGGATCCAGGTGTCGCCATCGCCGGCCGAGTCGAGCATCCAGTGCGCCTGCACGGAGGCGTGCTCCTCGACGATCCAGATCGGGCTGCGGACGAACTGCGCCCCCGCGAGCGGCGCGAGGGTGTCGGCGCGCGCGATCGCAGCGGCCAGCGCGCGACCGTAGTCGGTGCTGATGATCCCGTCCGGCGTGCGCTGCACCAGCAGGCCCGCGTGCCAGGGCACGACCAGCCGCATCCCGTGCACGAGCGCATCCGCCACGCGCGCCTGCAGCAGGGCCGCAGCGTGATCGCCTTCCGGCCAGAACACGGTCGTGAGCTGCCACGCGTCGCGGCGCGCAAGACTCATCGCGAGATCGCGCGCCCCGCCGATGTCGTACGCCTCGAAGAAGTCCAGTGCCGGCAGCAGGAGGTCGAGGTTCGATCCACCGTAGGCCGACGGCTGCTGGATGCCGGTGAGGCCACACGGCACCGGCCAGCGTGCTCGTACGGCCGTCGCGAGATCCGTCACGACGCGCGCCAACGACGCATCGGTGAACCGTCGATGGTGCGCCCATGCCGTCAGGTTCGCCGGCAGCTCCCCGGGCCGGGCGCGCATCTGCGCCCGCGCCTGGTCGGCCGTCGGCGGCACCACCTGTTCCCACTCCGTGAATGCCGTCCCCCAGCTCGTGTTCAGCGACCGCAGGTCGGGGTAGCGAACCCGGAGGTCGGCGCGCAGGGCGGAGAGGGCCGCCGGCGAGAACGAGAAGTCCAGCGGGTTGGCGTGCCGTGTCGTCGAGATCTCGTCGCCGAGCGACACCGCGACCGGGATGGTAAGCCCGTCCATCGCGCCGGCAGCGCACACCGCGAGTTCGACAGCGGTCGCCGGATCGCTCAGGCAGCCCGGCCGCGCCAGATGGCGCACGTCGCGGTCCCGCTCGTACGCATCGCGGAGCGCCGCGAACTGAGGCTCGCGCAACTCGAGGATCCCCTTGCCCACGAGCTGGTCGACGAGGACGGCGTGGCCGGCTGCCCGGGCAGCGGCGGCGTCCTGGCCTGGACCAAGCATCACGCCGCGCACGCCGAGTGTGCGCAACGCCTGCATCGCCTCCGCGTCGCCCTCGAGTCCGGAAGGCACCCAGGCAAAGACCACGAGCCCCGGCGGCATCGAGGGGACCTGCTGGGCGGGACCGGCGGATGCGAGCGCCAGGCTCAGGAGCCAGGACAAGCCCGGGAGAGCCGTGCACAGGCTGCGGCGCCCCGCGCGGCGCCGGCTCATTCGATCCCGTAGTCGCGCAGCTTCTCCCACAGGACCTTGCGGCTGATGCCCAGGACGGAGGCCGCCTTGGTCCGGTGCCCCCCCACCGCGCGCAGGATGCTCTTGAGGTGCGCGCGCTCCGCCTCGACCAGAACCTCGCGCAGCGTGCGCAGTTCACTCGGTGGCTCCAGCGCTGCACGCCGCGTCTTGTCGACCGGCAGCAGATGCTCCTTCTTGAGCACGGTCGCGCCGCCGGCCATGGCGATCGCCTGCGCGATGTGGTTCTCGAGCTCGCGCACGTTGCCGGGCCAGGAGTACGCGGCCATGGCCTCGAGCACGTCGGTCTTCACCGTGTAGGAACGACCGTTTCCCAGCTTCTCGACGAAGTGCTCGACGAGCAGCGGGATGTCGCCGTCGCGCTCGTGCAGCGACGGCAACCGCACCGGGACCACGTTGAGTCGGTAGTAGAGGTCCTCGCGGAACTTGCCCTGCCGGACCAGATCCACGAGGCTGACCTTGGTCGCCGAGATCAGCCGGATGTCCACCCGGACCGTGCGCTCGCCACCGACCCGCTCGTACTGGCGCTCCTGGATCACGCGCAGCCGCGTGACCTGGGTGGCCAGTGGCAGGTCGTCGATGGCGTCGAGGAAGATCGTGCCGCCGTCGGCCAGTTCGAAGCGGCCGCGGCGCTGCTTCTGGGCGTCGGTGAAGGCACCGCGTTCGTGTCCGAACAGCTCCGTCTCGAGGAGCGTGTCGGG
>CAYQMF010000097.1:0-26041 GCA_964418595.1 uncultured candidatus Brocadiaceae bacterium | reverse complement strand
TAGTCGTGGCGCAGCGAGTAGTAGCCGTAGTGGTCGCCGAAGGGACCCTCCGGGTGACGCGCGCCCGGCTCGACGCGCCCGACCAGCGCGAACTCGACGTCGGCGAGGATCGGTAGTGCGCCGAGCCCGCGGTCGCGCACCGCGCGCAAGCGCTCGCCGAGCACGAGCGACGCGAGCAGCATCTCGGGCACGTTCTCCGGCAGCGGCGCGATCGCCGCCAGGATCAACGCCGGCGCGCTACCTACGTGGATCACCACCGGCATCGGGCGCTCTGCCGCCTCGTACGCGGTGAGGTGGAACCCGCCGCCCTTGCCGATCTGCATGTGCAGGCCGACGCGCGCGTCGTCGAAGCGCTGCACGCGGTACATGCCGAGGTTCGAACCGACGCCGTCGGGATGCTCCGTGTACACGAGCGGCAGGGTGACGAAGGCGCCGCCGTCCTGCGGCCACGTGCGCAGCAGCGGCAGGCGCGACAGGCGCGGCGGCTGGCACACGTGCTCCGTGATCGGCGCCTTGCGACGCAGGCGGCGGCCGACGCGGAGCAGCGCGCCGAGCAGGTCGCGCTCCTGCCAGAGCTTGCCGAGGCTCGGCACGCCGAGCCGCTGCGGCAGGCCGGCGACGCGCTGCACGAACGCCTCCGGGCGCGCCCCGAACGCCAGCTCGACGCGCCGTCGCGTGCCGAACAGGTTGGTGACCACCGGCCACGGCGAGCCATGCACGCGCTTGAACAGCAGCGCCGGTCCGCCGGCCGCGATCACCCGGCGGTGGATCTCGGCGGCCTCGAGGTCGGGGTCGACGACCGCGTCGATCTCGACGAGTTCGCCTTCCTTGCGCAGCAGCGCGAGGAGTGCGCGCAGGTCGCGCAGGGGAGAGGATCGCGGCAGGCGGGTCATGGCGTCGGGCTGCGGGCGACGCCGAGGGCCTGCGCGAGGAACGTGGCGACGCGCTCGCTCGCGCCGGGGTCGCCGAGGCGGTGTTGGACCTCGGACAGGCGATCGAGGCAGGACAGCCGGTCGGGCCCCAGGCGGAACAGCTTGCCGACCTCCGTGCCGGCCCACTCCCAGCCGGCATCGTCGGCGAAGCAGCGCTCGGGCACGACCATGCGTCCGGCGATGAGGTTGGCCACGGCGAAGAACGGGACGTTGAAGAGCAGGCGCTTGAGGAACACGAAGAACGGGGGCACGCGGTAGACGACGACGGTGGGTGTGCCGAGCAGGGCCGCTTCGAGCGATCCGGTTCCCGACTTGGCGAGCACGACCTGCGCCGCGGCGAGCTTCTCGGTGACGTGACCGAGTTCGAACTCGATGTCATCGGTGCGGTGCCGCGCGAGGAGGTCGCGCAGCAGCGGCTCACGCCGCGCGTCGCGGTGGGCGATCACCACGCGCAGGCCGGGCTCGTCGGTGCGCAGCCGGCGCACCACGGCGAGCATGCCCCCCAGGTGCAGCTCGAGTTCGCGCCTGCGACTGCCTGGCAGCAGGCAGAGGGTGGGACTGCTCCGCTCGCGCGCGACGACGCTGGGATCGGGCGGGTGGCCGGCGAGGTGATCGAGCGACGGATGACCCACGTACGTGCAGGGCACGCCCGCGTTGCGGAACAGCGCCGGCTCGAACGGCAGGATGGCGAGGCAGAGGTCGACGGCGCGCCGGTAGCGGCGCATGCGCCAGGGCGCCCACGCCCAGTACTGCGGCGCGATGTAGTGCACGACCGGCACGCCGTAGCGGTGCGCGGCCGCGGCCAGCACGAGGTGGAAGCCCGGGTAGTCGACGAGCACCACGAGGTGCGGGCGATCGTGCCGCAGCATGCGCACGAACGCGGCGAACGTGCGCAGGAGGAAGGGGAGCGCGCGCAGCACGCCGCCGATCCCCATGATCGCGTGATCGCTGAGGGGCACGGTCACCCGCCCGCCGGCCGCCTCCAGGGTGGCGCCGCCGAAGCAGGTGGTGCGCACGCGGCCGGGTGCGCCGGCGAGGAGGGCGGTGAGCACGCGCGCGGCGTGGCCTTCCCCCGAGGCCTCGCCCGCGGAGACGAAGAGGTGGGGCGGGGCGTCCTGCGGCGGCGGGTGCGCGCTCACGAACGCGGCGAAGGTCTCGGCCTCGTCGTTGCTGGCGTTGCTGGCGAGCACGTCGGCGGCGCGCCGCTGCGCCTGGCGTCGCGTGAGGAGATAGGCGAGCGTCCACAGCGGGAAGGCGAGCGCGCGCACCGCCTCGCGGAGCAGCGTGAGCGCGACGACCACCGGGACGGGGAGCATCGCGGGCTACAGCTCGAGGCGCGAAAACGCGCGGTTGGCCAGCAGGTAGAGCGCGACCGCGGCGCCGAGCAGCCACAGCGTCGTCGACAGCACGAGGTCGCCGGGGCCCGACTGGCCCATGAGCAGCGGGCCGTACACGTCGAAGTCCGACAACCGGAACACGCTGACGATGCGGATCTGCTGCACGAAGTACACGACGACCTGCAGCACGATGATCGCGCCGATCGCAGACGCCACGTGGACCTGCGTGCGCAGCAGCACGGAGGCCACCGTCGTCGCGGCGAGGAACACGAGGGCGAACGCCGCGGCGTGCAGGCTGCCGATGAACACCGGCACGAACTCGAGGTTCTCCTCGACGATCCAACTCAGGGGGATCGCGGCCAGGCTCGTGAGCACGATCGGTACCACCAGAGCGGCGGCGACGACGGTGACCTTCTGCAAGAGGACCTGCGCGCGCGCGACCGGTCGGCCGAGCAGGAACTCGAGGGTTTGCGTCTCGCGCTCGCGCGCGACGATGCCGGTGCCGACGAGCACGGCGAAGGCGAGGCCGACGATGTTCGTGCCCTTGAAGAACATCTGCATCGCCATGTACGCGCGGTAGGCCTGATCCCCGCTGGGGCTGGCGATGGCCTCGGCGATGCGCTGCAGGAACTTGGCGGGGAGCATGCGCCCGATCGCCGCGGCCTCGTTGCGCAGGGTCGGCCACATGAGCACCGCGGCCAGCAGACCGAGCAGGAGCAGCAGCGTGTAGGCGTACGTGAGCACGCGCACCTCGCGCCAGGTCTTGCCGGCGATGGAGGTCACTGTCCCGGTGCCTCCGCCTCGGCGGTGAGCATCTGGTAGAGGTCCTCGAGGCGCGTCACGCCCATCTCCACCGACAGCAGCGCCTCGCGGTCCACCCGCTGCACCCAGGCCAGCGGATCGCCCGCGGTCTTGATGCGCAGCGTCCCGTCGTGGTCGGGCACGACCTCGCACGTCCCGTCCGGAAGCACGGTGTCCTGGCGCACGCGGATGCGCAGCTCTTCACGCAGGCGGGCCCGCGCCGTCTCCACGCGCGCGGCCGGCACGGTGCTGCCGTCCATGAGGAAGGTGAGCTTGCTGGCGAGGGCCTCGACGTCGGCGAGATGGTGCGAGCTGAGGAGGATGGTCTTGCCGCGCGCCTGCAGCTCGCGCAGCCGATCGCGCAGGAACAGGCGCGCCGTCGCGTCGAGGGCGCGGTCGGGTTCGTCGAGCACGTACAGCTCGACGTCGGGGACGAGGGTCGCGAGCAGCGCGAGCTTCTGCTTCATGCCCGCGGAGTAGGTGCGGACCTTGCGCTCGAGGGGCAGCGGCCACGCGGCTTGCATGGCGCGCCGCGTCCCGGCGTCGTGACTCGGGTAGAACGAGAGCGCGAAGTCGAGGAACTCGCCGCCGGTGAGGTAGGGGTAGAGACTCGTCTCGCCCGGCAGGTAGGCGCAGCGGCGGCGGATCGCGAGCGCGTGCGTGCGCGGGTCGAGACCGAACACGGCGAGGTCGCCGTCGTCGCGCTGCAGGAGGCCGACCAGGAGGCGCAGGCAGGTGGTCTTGCCGGCGCCGTTGGGCCCGACGAACCCGTGGATCGTGCCGGTCTCGACGCACAGGTCGGCGGCGCGCAGCGCCGGCTTGCCGCGGAACGCCTTGCGCACACTCCTGAGTTCGAGGGCCGTGCTCATGGGCGCGGCCCTAGGCCGCCAGCGCCAGGAAGTTGGCGAGCAGGCGCGTCCCGTCGCGGGTGAGGAACGACTCCGGATGGAACTGCACGCCGAAGGTCGGCTGGGTCCGATGCCGCAGCGCCATCACGTCACCCTCCGCGGTCCAGGCATCCGCGATCAGGTCCGACGGCCACGGCGCGCGCAAGACCGCGAGCGAGTGGTAGCGCGCCGCGGGTGTCGGCGAACCGATCCCGGCGAAGAGCGCTTCGCCGCGGTGGTGGATCGGCCACGCCTTGCCGTGGCACGGCGATGCGCGCTCGACGCGACCGCCGCAGGCGATGCCGATGGCCTGGTGGCCGAGGCACACGCCGAGGATCGGGATCCGCCCGGCGAACGCCGCGATCGCGTCGAGGCTCACCCCAGCGTGCTCGGGGCGCCCGGGGCCAGGCGAGAGCACCAGCGCGCGCGGCGTGCGCGCCGCCAGCAAAGCGACGCTGGTCTTGTCGCTGCGCACGACCTCGACGCCGGCCCCCAGGTTCCCCAGCGCCTGCGCGAGGTTCCAGACGAACGAATCGCGGTTGTCGAGGAGCAGGATCGGTCGCGCGGGCGCGGGCACGGCGCACGAGAACGTAACGGTGCGCAGGGACGCTGCCAGCGGATTGTGCGGCGCGCGGCCTCGGGCTTGCTCCCGTCGCCATCGTGCCGTCTGCTTGCGGCGAGTGAACATCCTGATCGTTGGCCTCGGCCAGGTCGGCTCCCACCTAGCCAAGGTCCTGTCCGCCGACCACAGCGTCACCGTCATCGACACCGACAGTCACCGCCTGCGGCGCGTGGCGGAAGCGCTCGACGTCCAGTCGGTGCAGGGCGACGGCGCGCACCCGGAGGTGCTGGATCGTGCCGATGCGGCCTCGGCCGATCTCCTGCTCGCCGTCGCCAACGACGACGACGTGAACATGCTCACCTGCCTGTTCGGCAAGCGCATGGGCGCCAAGACCACGGTCCTGCGCGTGAAGGACCTCTCCCCGTTCCGGAGCTTCCGGACCTTCCTGCGCAAGAACCTGCAGTTCGACCTGGTGCTCTCGCTCGAGGACCTCGCGGCGGAGGAGATCGTCAAGGTCGTGCGCCAGAACCAGGCGATCGGGGTGGAGAACTTCGCGGACGGCAAGGTGCAGATGCTGCGCCTGCGCCTGAGCGAGGACAGCAAGCTGCTCGGCACGCCGCTCAAGTCGCTGAAGATCCCCAGCGGCGTGCTGATCACGGCCATCGATCGCGCCCGCGAGGTGATCATCCCCGGCGGCGACGACGAGCTGCGCGCCGGCGACGAGGTCTTCGTGCTGGGCGAGCCCAAGGCGGTGGCGACGCTGGAGAAGAAGACCGGCATGCGCAGCACCCACCTGCGCAAGGTCGTGATCTTCGGCGGCTCGCGCGTGACCCGCAGCGTGTGCGAAGCCCTCAAGCGCTTCCACGTGGATGCGCGCGTGATCGTCGAGGACCGCGAGGAGGCCCGCGCGCTGTCGGCGGAGCTGGACGGCACGCTCATCCTGCACGGTGAGGGGACGGATCTGGCGCTGCTGCGCGAGGAGCGCGTGGGGGAGGCGGATGCGTTCCTGGGCCTGTCCGACGACGACGAGCGCAACCTGATGTCCTGCCAGCTCGCCAAGCGCCTCGGCGTGGCGCGCACTGCCGCGCTCGTGCAGAAGCCCGACTACGTCGACATCTACCACGAGCTCGGCATCGACGTGGCGGTGTCGCCGCGCCTGCTGTGTACCAACCGCATCCTGTCGTTCGTGCGCAGCGGCAGCGTGAGCACGATCGCGACGATCGAGGAGGGCAAGGCGGAGGTGTTGGAGCTGGAGGTGCAGGCGGGGAGCCGGATCGTCGGCAAGGCCCTGAAGGACGCGGGCTTCCCGCGCGGCTGCGTGGTGGGGGCGATCGCGCGGGAGGGTGGCGAGATCCTGATTCCGCGCGGGACGGACGAGATCAGGAGCCTCGACAATCTGGTGTGCTTCGTGCTGAACGACGTGATCGACGAGGTGGTGAGGTTGGCGGGGGGGAAGAGGTAGGCGAGGGGGGAGGCGCGCGGGGGGGAGGACGCGGCGGGCCGCGTTCTCGGGCTCGGGCTCCGCAGGGCGGCGCTTTACGCCGCGCTTCCAGGCTCGGGCTCGTACGGGCGCGGGGAGAGGTCGGTGTGTGCGCGGCGGTCACGCCTCCCCGCGCCTCGTTCCCGCCCGCGCCCGTACGAGCCCGAGCCAGCCAAGCGGCTCTGCCGCTTGGCGAGCCCGAGCCCGAGCCCGAACACGCTGCCCCGCTCAGACCGAGCCTCTCAGCACGTCGCGCGAATCGTCCCTCCCGCCCCTTCCTCCGCGTTGCGGCTGCCGTCTACCGCACGATCTCGGTGTCGAGCCAGTTGGTGAGGCGGGGAGCGAGGGGTTGGTTGGGAGTGACGACGACGGCCTGCGCCCAGATGCGGCGGCCGATGATCCACGGCGTCGGAGGGACCGGGAGGGAGAGCGTGTGCGACCAAACGGGCATCGTGATCGCGGGGAGCGCGACGAGGGAGGCGGGATCGAGGCCGAGCGTACCGAGTGAGCCGAGGTTCGTGGCGACGTGCGCGGCCGCCAGGGCAGGGACGACGAGGTCGCCGGTGCGAGCCCAGAGGTTCATGCGATAGGTGCCCGCGGACTGCACGGTCGCGTCGGTGAGGACGTGGCGTGTGGTGTTGGGGAGGACGAAGAAGGCTCGCTGTGGCGCCGATGGATTCGGAGAGCGTGCGACTGCATCGAGATCGCCGTCGCCGTCCATGTCGCGCAGTTCGATGTTGCTGGCGTTGAAGCCCGTAGCGAATTGGGCGACGCCCCCGGAAACCTGGACGAAGCTCTGGCCGCGTTGGTTGAGGTAGAGCTCCATTCGGGCCCCGGACTGAAAGGACGTGGTCACGAGATCCGCCCAACCGTCGCCGTCGATGTCGCCGGCCGCACCCTCGAAGGCACGAAGGACGTTGGCGACCATCGGAGACGCGTCGAAGAACTGCCCGCCGCCCATGTTGATCCAGAACTCTGCGGCTGCGTCGGGGTTGCCGAACACGATGTCGGGAAGGCCGTCGTGCGTGAAGTCGGCGACTGCCGCCCACGAGTGCGTCTGCCGGCTGGAGACCAGGGGCTGGTACGTGAACCGTCCGAGGCCCTGGTTGAGGAGGACGGCGTTGTTCTCCCGGACTCCGACCCCGTACCCCTGCGCCAGGGCGAAGTCGATGTCGCCATCGCCATCGAGGTCCGCGGGTTGGATGTCGGCGACGGTGGCGTTGAAGACCGGCAGGTGGGAGGCGGTGATGTCGACGAAGCGACCGGTGCGATCGTTGCGCCAGAGCTGGCTCGGGAAGTTCGTGACGGCGCCGATGAGCAAGTCGTCGAAGCCGTCGCCGTCGACGTCGGCGGCTGCGACGCGCCACGCGGAGGCGGGGGCGTCAGGGAAGCGACCGGGGGGTGCAACCGTGAAGCTCGCGTTTCCGTCGTTGAGGAGGAGCAGAGGCTCTCGGTTGTTGGCGACGACGACGACGTCGAGATCGCCGTCGGAGTCGACGTCGATGGCGGTCGCGCCGAGCCAGATCCCGTTGGGGATGGGAACGTAGGATGGAGAACAGACTCCGTTCCCTGGGTTTCGATAGATGTCCAAGCCACCCGAGCGCACGACTACCGCGCAATCTCCCCCCACGCGGTCGAACGGATGAACGAGCAGCGTGTCGAACGTGTCCCAGGCCCCCACGTGGGCATAGCGAGGGTTTGCAACCAACCATGGGTAGCTGGCCTGCCCCGTTCCCGTGTCAAGCACGACGCCCAGCAGCAAGCTGACGGCCGAGACACGTCGCAGAGGGATCGACACGAACTCACCTCCTTCGCAGTCGTTCGCCGACCATGCGCCCGTGCTGGCGGCCGGTCTCCGGAGTTGGCTCCTGCAGCATGTCGGTCGGGACCGCAGGGATCACGTAGTCGACGCTCAGCAGGGTCTGCAGGTTGGAGAATCCAGTGGCCACAGGGCCCTGGAAGTTGAACCTCAAGCCGCGGTAGTCGGGCAGTGCTGGAACGAGTTCAGGGCATCCCGAGCCCGCGTCCCCGAGCCCGCGGTTGTCCACAGAATAGGTTGGCGACCCACCACCCTGGCATGGGGGAGTCGATAGGAACACCGGCGGAGGAAACGCGACGACCAGGTACCAGGAGCCCGGAAACAGGGCGGTCAACGGCGGGTTGATCGTGCCGCTCAGCACCGCGGTGCGCGGCATGTTGAAGATCAGAGGGTTTCCGATCACGTCGTTCGCCCCGTGCACCGGCCAAGGGTTCTGGGGCGTAGCGATGTTGTCGTAGAGAGCCGCATTGTCGTGCAGGAAGGCTGGCCCTGCCGTGGGCGCGTCATGCCACCACCATGGATTGCTGGCATAGATGTCCGGCACTTCTCCGGGGAACGGCGTGAACCCGAGCGGCCAGAACGGATGGGGGTCGGCAAGTAGGTGCGGAGAGAAGTCGCACGCCAAGTTGCGCATGAACAGCGGCTTGGTGAAGTCCAGCCGGAGCACAGCCCGCCGCGAGTTCGGCACGCCCGCCGTGTAGTTGGTCCCGCTGGCCGCGTCGGGCGCGGAGTTGACGTGGTACCACCAAGGGTACGTCTTGCCGTCGATGGCGTTGACCCACGGCCGCTGCCAGCTTCGCGCCGTGTCCGCGACGTTCACGAAGAACAGTCGCCGGTGGTCGGGGATGAACGGTGCCGTGGGGATGTTGCGCGCGAGGATCCGCGTGCCCTCGACATAGCCGGTGATGATGTTGTCGTCCATCTCGTCGGCGCCGAGGTCGATCGGGGTGTCGCCATCCTCGAAGTTGCCCGCGAACGGGAAGTCGGTCCGGATGACGACGCGTGGGTTCCCGAAGCCCTCGCCGTCGAGGTCCCACGCATGCAGGTCGGCCTTCGCCTCCGATGGCGGTCCGGGCGGAAAGGCGACAAGGCTCTGAGGGTTGATGCCCGACACCGCGGTGGCCATGCGGATGACATCGAGGCCGCTGCTGATCCCGTTCACCGTCCCGATGTAGATGCCCTGATTGACCAGCGGATTGAGGCCGCCAGGGAACGGCGTCGGGGGGTTGGCGTCGATGCTCACGCTGGGGGCGAGCCGGTAGTCGTTGGCGGAGTACTCCGTGCCGGCGCCGACGAGGGGCGAGTTGCGGAGGAGGTCGTTGACGAAGAGCGTGCCGCGCACGTTGGTGGCGATCCCCGTGTACGGCGCGATGTCCACACGAGGCGGGGGCATGGGAACGACCGGCATGGTCGGTGGCAGGGCGGGTACCGGCCAGTTGGGCAGCCCGACCGCGAGGTTGTCGCGGCCCAGCTCCCAGGCACAGAACGACCGGTTCGGAGTGAGCGGGATCGGGCCCTGTGCGGTCGTCACCTCCGCGACCGAGATGTAGAACGGGTGGACTCCGACGAACGGAGTCGTCGCGACGCCATCGGGCCGCCACGTGTCGAAGATGTCGTTCAGCAGGACGGGAGTGGCCCAGCCTTCGTTCGGCTCCGCGACGCCGCGGCTGCCGTTCCACAGTCCGATCCGGTTGCGCGCGAACGTGTTGTTGATGATGAACGGCTGGTTGCGGTCGAAGAGTTCCGCCGGCGGGTTCTCGATGGCGATCCCCACGTGGTTGTCGACGAGGAAGCAGTTGCTGATGGTGACCCGGATCTGCGAGCCACGACCGCCCGCTATCGGGCTCGCGCTCACGAAGATTCCTGCCCCTGCCGCGTTGGCCGGCGTGTACGCGTCGCCGGAGCGAGCGCCCCGGAAGGTGAGAGAGTCGATGATCGACTCGACGTGGGAGAGCTGATTCGGCTGATCGGCCTGGACGATGACCATGGTCGTCTGGGTCCCCCGCCCATCGAAGATGGTGTCCAGCGCCGACGTGCCCTGCAGGGACCAGCGCCAGCGCAAGACGAAGGGCCAGTTCTCGCCGTTGAAGAGCAGGCCGGAGCGAGGGTCGATCGGTACCGGGGAGCCGGGTGAGCCGGCCAGGAGCGGACCGTACAGCCCGGGCAGGCAGTGGATCATGACGTTGGCGTTCTCGGCTTCGAGGAACGACGCGATCGCCGTGAGGTACACCTGGACACCCTGCGCGCCGGTCAGCGTGCGGAAGGAGTATGGCGCGTGCCGGATGGTGCCCTGTGGGACATCGTTGGCGAACTGCGATGCGTCGGGGTGCTGGCCGAACGGTGGCGGGTTCGAACCGATGCCCGGGTTGTTCGCAAACGCCAGGGCGTCGTCACCGAAGAGTGGATCGGCGTAGACGTGGAGCACGGTGCGGTCGACCTGTGCCCCGAGTGCGCTGGTCAGAGCCAATGCAGCGATCAAGTGGCGGATGCCGCCCGCTCTCCTCTCCTCTCCTCTCCTGGCTTCCTGCAGATCATGCGAGTGACCATGTTCTTCTCCGTGCCGTTGAAGTGCGCGAGCCGCTCTCGTCGGTTCGACGCGGGGATCGTGGTCGACTCGAGGAGCGACGTCAAGGGGGTGGTGAGTGCGTGAGAGTGCGTGGAGTTGTCCCGCATGGCCCTTGCCATACGAACGGACGGTCACTCGGTCGCAATGCTGGATAGCCGCGCCACGCACGTCGGTAACCATCGTGATGGTGTCCGCGAATTGGTAGCGCACGTCGGTGACCGGGGCGCCGACCCGCATCACGGGCGCGGGCGACTACGAGGCCCTGCGCCTGTCGTCCCGGGTAGCCCCGGTCACCAAGAGCAGCGGTCGAAGTCGGCTGTCCACCGACGACATGCCCACACCATCGTTTGGGCAACGCGCTGCACAACGCTGCCCGCATCGCCGCCCAGTGTGCCCCGGTCTTCAAGGCTGCGTACAAGGCCCTCCGCGTGCGGGGCAAGACACATGGCTGCGCGCTGCGCATCGTGGGCGACGATTCCTGTTGGTCCTCTGCGCCATGGTCCGATCCAACTCGCTCTACGCCCCGACGCGGAGGAAGCCGAGGACGGCGGCCTGACTCCACCCTGACGACCAGGTCTTTTCTTGAAGGGCCGGGTTGGGAGGGTTGCAAGACGGCGGGCAGCCTGAGCCCCAAAACCTGACCCCCGCTGGAACCAGGGCTGCAGCGCGTCACGCGACTCCCCTTCAGCAGTGTGCCGCGAGAGATCTGCACCCGCTGAACGAGATCAAGAGCCTCGACAATCTGGTGTGCTTCGTGCTGAACGACGCGATCGACGATGTGGTGCGCCTGGCGGGGGGGGGAAGCGGTAGAAGCATCGCTGCGACCGCACCGGTGGGAAGGTCCGCCGGCGGTAGTCAGGATCCCGGAACATGGTCCACACCGACGGCTCCAACATGGCGGGCAAGCCGGCCCTCGGGTTCGCGGCGCGTGGCTACGTGTGGGCGACCGTGGCCGTCGCGGGGTGCACCGCGATCTCCGCGCTCCTGGTCCCGTACATCGACCTGAGCAACGCCGACGCGCTGTACCTCCTGGCCGTGCTCGCCGTGGCTGCCCGCTACGGACGCGGTCCCGCGGTGTACACCTCCGCCCTCGGCATCGTGGCCTTCGACTGCTTCATCGTGCCGCCCACGTTCGGCTTCGTGCCGGAGGACGCGGCGTACCTCGTGACGTTCGCGGTGATGCTCGTGGCGGCGCTGACCGTGAGCGCCTTCGCCGCGGCGTTGCGCGAGCAGGTGGATGTGGCGCGCGAACGGCTCGAACGCACCACGACTCTCTACGACCTGGCCGCCGACCTCGCCCGCGCCGCCGATCCGGCCGCAGTGGCGAGAGTCGCAACGGAGCACGTTCGCGAGGTGTTCCGGTGCAAGGCCACGGTGCTGGGGCCAGATGCACAGGGCGCGCTGCAGCCCCAGGAGGACTCGCCGACGCTCACGCTCGCCGCCGGCGAACTGGAGGCCGCGCGTGCGGCGATGCGAACCCGCACGACGGTGGGGCCCGCGCGCAGTGCGCAGTCGGGAGCACCGCTGCTGCACACGCCGCTGGTGGCTTCCGACACCGTCGTCGGCGTGTTGTCGCTCGAGCCGATGGATCGAGACCGGTTCGAGTTCACGGCACGGCAACAGCACTTGCAGGCTTTCGCCGATCAGACCGCCTCGGCCGTGCAGCGGGCTCACCTGGCGGAGGTGGCCGAGCGCACGCGACTCGACGTGGAACAGGAGCGCTTGCGCAACACCCTGCTCCACTCGGTGAGTCACGACCTTCGCACTCCCCTCGCCGCGATCCAGGGTGCGGCGAGCACGATCCTGCAGAGCGAAGCCGTCGATGCCGACACCCGTCGGGCGCTGTTGCGGTCGATCTGTGACTCGAGCGAGCGTCTGGGTCGACGCATCCACAAGCTTCTCGAGGTGACTCGTCTCGAGTCGGGTACGGTCCGGCCGCGGCTCGAGTGGACTCCGCTCGACGAAGTCGTGGGTGCGGCGTTGACTGCGCTCGAAGGCGTCCTGCGGTCGCGCCGGATCAGCGTCGACGTCCCCAGCACTCTGCCTCCCATCCCCCTGGATGGGCTGCTCGCCCAGCAGGTCATCATGAATCTCGTCGAGAACGCCAACCGCCACGCGCCCGGCGAGACCGAGATCGGGATCACGGCCCGTCAGGAAGGCGGCGAGGTCGTCCTCGACGTGAGCGATCGAGGGCCCGGGGTCCGCGCCGGGGCGGAGGAAGCCGTGTTCCTGAAGTTCCACCAGGGTGACGACACCAAGGGGGTTGGCCTGGGTCTCGCGATCGTGAAGGCGATCATGGACCTGCACCACGGGCGCGCCTGGGTCGAAGCCAGGGAAGGTGGTGGCGCCAGGTTCCGCGTGGCGTTCCCCTGTCGGTCGGCAGACCTCGCCGCACCACCGCCATGACCCCGCTGCCGCCCCCGCTGCCGCTCGTGCTCGTGATCGAGGATGAACAACCGATGCAGGTGTTCCTCAGAGCCACACTCACCGCCAACGGGTACCGCGTGGCCGAGGCGATGAGCGGAGCGCAAGGACTCATGTTCGCGTCGGCGAAGCCCCCGGACCTCGTGCTCCTCGATCTCGGACTGCCCGACCTGGATGGACTCGAAGTAGCGCGTCGCCTGCGCGCGCTGTGTCGGGCGCCCATCCTCGTGCTCTCCGCGCGTGGGGGGGAGCAGGACAAGGTCCTGGCCCTCGATGCCGGCGCCGACGACTACATCACCAAGCCGTTTGGCGTGGAGGAACTGTTGGCCCGGCTGCGTGCGGCCCTGCGCCGACAGAGTCCGGCGGCGACGGGGCTCGATCCCTCGGAATTCCGCGCCGGTGAGCTTCGCGTCGCGTGGTCCACGCGCCAGGTGTGGGTCGGCGGTGCGGCCGTGCACCTGACGCCGCTCGAGTGGCGGCTGCTGACCGTGCTCGTGACCAACCGGGACCGGGTAGTGACGCGGCGTCAGCTGTTGGAAGAAGTGTGGGGGCCGTCACGCGGGAGCGAGACTCACTACCTGCGCGTGTACATGTCCAATCTCCGACGGAAGATCGAGGCCGACCCCGCGCGCCCCAGGCACCTGCTCACCGAGTCCGGCGTCGGGTACCGGTTCCGCGTCGACGCCTGAACCCCCGGTCGCAGGGCGGGCACCGGTTTTGATGCCATCTTGATGTCCCAGATCGCCCCTCGCGCCACTAGTTGGGTGCGACACGGACCTCACCTATCGCACGGCACGTCGCTGGTCGATGGTTGCGGTCCGCTCGAGCTGGTTCCGACTCACGATGTCCCGCAAGATCACCTGTTCGTCCTGCAACGCCAACTACACCATCGCCGACGGCTTCAAGGCGAGCCGCGTCGCCTGCAAGAAGTGCGGCGCGACGATGCAACTCGTCGACGAGCCGCAGGTCGCGGATGCCGAACCGCCCCAGGCCGCCAAGCCGGCCGCAGCGCCGCGCACACGGGCGCCGTCCGGAACGGTGACCGCCCCCAAGACCCTCAGCAAGCGTGAACGCCTGGGTTTGAAGGGAAAGCCTGCGTACACGTCGCCGATGTTCTACGTGTGCGCGGTGGCCGCCGTGGTGTGCATCTACTTCGCGGCGACGTTCCACTAGCACGGCGCACGGAGGGTCGCGTTCGCGGAGAGCTGCGCGGCGCGCGAGGAAGAGCTGCGCGGCGCGCGAGGAAAGGGATGGTGGCGGGCCGCGTGTTCGGGCGCGGGCTCCGCAGCGCGGCGCTTTGCGCCGGCTGCGAGGCTCGGGCTCAGGCTCGTCCGGGCGCGGGGAGAGGGCCGGAATGAGCGTGCCGGGGTTCGCGGTCACGCTTCCCCGGCCTCGTTCCCGCCCGCGCCCGTACGAGCCCGAGCCAGCCAAGCGGCTTTGCCGCTTGGCGAGCCCGAGCCCGAGCCCGAAAACCTGTCCCCCGCTCGCTCCGCACCCACACCATCCACGCCAACCACGCCAACCGACCCTTCCGCCGCGTACCGCGAAAGAACCCCCACCCGCTAGCATTGCCGCCCCTCTCCTCCGGTGGCATCGTCGCTACCGCTCGCCCTCGCCCATGGCCGACGTCCTCTTCGCCGCCCCCTTCGCCATGGACAACACCATGCGCTTCCTGCGCACGGTCGCGTCCCTCCCCGGGGTCCGGCTGGGGGTCATCTCGCAGGAGCCGATCGAGCGCTTCCCGGAGGACGTGCGCGGCCAACTCGCCGCGTTCGCCCAGGTCGGCAACGCGCTCGACGCGGATGCGATCGTGGGCGGCGTGCGGGAGGTGGCGCGGCAGTGGGGCGGCAACGTCGATGCGCTGTTCGGCATCCTGGAGCAGGCGCAGGAACCCCTGGCCGAGGCCCGGCAGCGGCTCGGGCTGCCGGGGCTGTCGGTGGCGGCGGCGCGCAACTTCCGCGACAAGGCGCGCATGAAGACCGTGCTCCGCGAGCACGGCCTGCCCTGCGCGGGGCATGCGCTGGCGAACACGCCGGCCGAGGCGCTGGCGGCAGCGGAGCGGCTCGGGTTTCCGCTGGTCGCCAAGCCCCCCGCGGGCGCGGGGGCGAAGGCCACCCAGCGCGTCGACCGGCGCGCCGAGCTCGAGTCGTATCTCCGCAGCGCCCCGCCGCGACCGGGCGCGCCGCTCCTCCTGGAGCAGTTCGTCACCGGGCGCGAGTTCTCGTTCGACTCGGTCTCGATCGGCGGCCAGCACGTCTTCCACTCGATCTCGCGCTACGCGCCTGCGCCGCTGGAAGTGCTCGCGGAGCCGTGGATCCAGTGGGCGGTGCTGCTGCCGCGCGACATCGACACGCCGGAGTTCCGCTCGATCCACGACGCCGGACCGGCGGCGCTGACCGCGCTCGGCATGGGCACGGGGATCACGCACATGGAGTGGTTTCAGCGCGACGACGGCAGCATCGCGATCTCGGAGGTCGCGGCGCGGCCGCCGGGCGCGCAGTTCATGACCCTCATCAGCCACGCGCACGGCGTCGACTTCTACCGGGCCTGGGCGGAGCTGATGGTGTACGGGACGTTCACGCCGCCGGCGCGCCGGTTCGCCGCGGGCGCGGTGTACCTGCGCGGCCAGGGCAGCGGGCGCGTGGTCGCGGTGCACGGCCTCGACGCCGCGCAGCGCGAACTCGGGGCACTGGTCGTCGACGCGAAGGTGCCGCAGAAGGGGCAGACCCCGTCGGGCAGCTACGAGGGCGAGGGCTACGTGATCCTGCGTCACCCCGAGACCGAGGTCGTCGCCGCCGGTCTGCAGCGGGTCGCCAGTCTCTTGCGAGTGGAGTTGGGCTAGATGGTCGTGACGGTCTTGATGCTGTCGCCGGGGTTCCCCGACGACCTCGCGTACTTCACCCGCGGGCTCGCCCAGGTCGGCGCGCGCGTGCTCGGCGTCGGCGACCAGGGTCAGCTCGACCCGATGGTGAAGGCCGCGCTCAGCGACTACCTGCAGGTGAAGAGCCTGTGGGACGAGAACGCGATGGTCGACGCGGTGCGCCGCTTCCTGAAGGGGCGGCAGGTCGATCGGATCGAGTGCCTGTGGGAGCCCGGCATGGGCGTGGCGGCGCGCCTGCGTGAGGCGTTCGGCGTGCCCGGGCTGTCGCCGAAACAGACGGTGGCCTTCCGCGACAAGCAGGCGATGAAGGAGGCGCTCGACGCCGCCGGCATCCGCACGCCGCACCACTACCGCGGCCGGACGGAGGGCGAAGTGCGCGCCGCGCTCGAGAAGCTCGGCTACCCCGCGATCGTCAAGCCGATCGCGGGCGCGGGCTCCGCCGACACGTATCGCCTGGACAGCAAGGCCGACGCCGACGCGGCGTTGAAGAAGATCAAGCACGTCGCGGAGGTGAGCGTCGAGGAGTTCATCGAGGGCGAGGAGTACACCTACGACACGCTGTGCGCGAAGGGCGACGTGCTCTTCGAGAACGTCGCGTGGTACCGGCCCAAGCCGCTCATCAGCCGCCTCAACCCCTGGATCAGCCCGCAGGCGATCGCGCTCCGCGACCTCACCGCGCCGGAGCCCGCCGCCGGCGTCGAACTCGGCCGGCGTGTGCTGCGCGCGCTCGGCTTCGAGAGCGGCATCACGCACATGGAGTGGTTCCGCAAGCCCGACGGCGAGGCGGTGTTCGGCGAGATCGGCGGGCGCGCGCCCGGCGGTCGGCTGAGCCACGTGATGAACTACTCGTGCGACACCGACGTCTTCGCCGGCTGGGCGGAGGCGGTGTGCTTCGGGCGCCTGCAGCGCGACACCCGCAAGAAGTACAACGCGTCGGTGATCTTCAAACGCGCCGAGGGCGACGGTCGCATCCAGCGCATCGAAGGCCTGCAGAGCCTGATGGCGAGGTTCGGCTCACACGTCGCGCACATCGACCTCGTGCCGATCGGCGCGCCGCGCCGCGACTACCGGCAGGTGGTCACCGGCGACGGCTGGATCGTGGTACGGCATCCCGACCTCGACACCACGCTGAAGATCTCGGACGCGTTCGCCAACGAGCTGCGCATGTTCGCGGGGTGAGCATGAGCGCGGCTCCCGTCATCCTACTCGGTCCGCAGCGGCTGCAGCCGATCCTCAAGCACGCCGTCGCCGACGTCGACGCACTCGTCGGCGGGCGGGGTCGGCTCGCCGTGGTGACCGCGGGCTGGGAAGAGCGCGAACTCGAGATCCAGGAACTCGACGCGCACGTCGGAGGGCGCGCCACCAACCTCGAGATCTTCCACCGCGTGGAGGACATCTTCCGTCGCGACCCGGAGATCCTCGCGGGGATGCGCCGCCGGCACGACGCGCTGCGCGAGCTGCAGGAGCTGTACCGCCTGCGCCTCAACCACGGGCTGTTGGCGGTCCGTGAACTCCTGGCGCGGCAGGGCAACGCGACGCTGCTCGCGGCCGAGCGGGCGGCGGCGATCGACGCGGTGCGGGCGCTGGACGCGGCGCACCTGCGGCGGGTGGCGGAGGTCGACGCGGAGTTCGAGGCGCGCACGCGCCCGGGCGAGCGCAAGGTCGTGGTCGAGCATCGGCGCGAGCTGGCCAGGATCCTCGCGGAGTGTTCGATCCTCTGCCTCGCAGGGGGGCACGTCGGGGTGCTGCTGCACCGGTTGCGCCTGTTCGACGTGCTCGGCCTGCACGGGGCGCGGCCCGTGATCGCGTGGTCGGCAGGGGCCATGGCGTGCTGCGAGCGCATCGTGCTCTTCCACGACAGCCCGCCGCAGGGCGCGGGCGACGCGGAGGTGTACGAGCGGGGCTTGGGGCTGGTGCCCGGCGTGGTCGCGCTGCCGCACGCGCGCGCGCGCCTGCTCCTCGACGATCGCCAGCGCGTGAGCCTGTTCGCAAAGCGGTTCGCGCCGGCGCAGGCCTTCGCCCTGGATCCCACGCACCGGCTCGACCGGCTCGACGGCCGCCTGCGTGCGCACCCGGGCACCTGCGTGCTCGGCGCCGACGGCAGCGTCGGGGAGGCGGCGGCCTGATGCTCGCCATCGAGACGCTGCAGCAGGGGCCGATCACGCGCGCCGCAGTCGATGCGTTCGTGTACGCCGGCCGCGAGTTCCCCATCGTCGAGGATCGCGCGGTGACCTTCGTGTACCGCGGCGACGCGAGCGCGGTGCACCTCGTGCACTGGATCCACGGGCTCGAGTCGCAGCAGGCGTTCCAGCGCCTGCGCGGGACCGACCTGTGGTACCTCACCCTCGATCTGCCGCGGCGCTCGCGCGTCGAATACAAGTTCGCCGTCGCGCACGGGCACCATCGCCAGCTCGTGTGCGATCCGCTGAACCCGAAGCTGGCGCGCGATCCGTTCGGCGCCAACTCCGTCGTGCACGGCGCGCGCTACGTCGATCCTTCGTGGGTGCATCCCGAGCCCGACGTCCGCACCGGCGAGCTGCGCGACCTGGTGATCACCGGCCAGTCGCTCGGCGATCGCAACGTGCAGGTGTACCTGCCGGCGCGCTACCGGCCGAGCCGGCGCTACCCGCTGCTGGTGGCCCACGACGGCGGCGACTACGTGCGGTTCGCGGCGCTGAAGACGGTGCTCGACAACCTGATCCATCGGCTGGAGCTGCCGCCGCTGATCGCCGTGCTCACCAACGCCGACGACCGGATGCGTGAGTACGCGGCCGATCCGCGGCACGCGGACTTCCTGGTGCGCGACCTGCTGCCGCAGATGGAGGCGGCGTATCCGCTGGTGCGCGAGCCGGCCGCGCGCTGTCTGATGGGCGCGAGTTTCGGCGCGCTGGCGAGCCTGTCGACCGCGTGGCGCAACCCCGGCGTGTTCGGGCGGCTGCTGCTGCAGTCGGGCTCGTTCATGTTCACCGACATCGGCCAGCACGAAGGCGGCCCGGTGTGGGATCCGGTGGTCGAGTTCGTGAACGCCTTCCGCCGCGCGCCCGGCAAGCCGTCGGAGCGGGTGTTCCTGAGCTGCGGCGTGTACGAAGGCCTCATCTACTACAACCGTTCGATGGTCCCGCTCCTGCAGGACACCGGGATGGAGGTGCGCTTCCGCGAGGCGCACGACGGGCACAACTGGGAGAACTGGCGCGATCGGCTCCGCGAGGGGCTGAGCTGGTTGTTCCCCGGGCCACTCTGGATGGTCTACGAGTAACTCACGATGGCAAACCTCACCCGACGCATCGGGCTCTCGCTCGGCGCCGACATCTGCTGGCCGATGGCCTTCGAGGACATCCTCGCCCGTCTCGACCCCGAGATCCCGCTGGGCAAGGACAAAGTCAAGCTGCACTGCGAGCGCGTGACGATCGAGCCGTTCGACCTGCAGGGCAAGATCGACTACGACCTCGTGGTCGACCGGCTCACGCACTGGTACCCGTTCCGCCGCGAGTGGATCAAGAAGGCGGTGCTGATGGACGGGGTGTACGTGTGGAACAACCCGTGGGTGGTGCAGGCGATGGAGAAGCACACCACCTACTGCGCGATGATGCGGCTGGGCCTGCCGATCCCCAGGACCAGGCTCCTGCCGCCCAAGGAGTACGAGCCCAAGCCCGACCTGCGCGTGACGCTCGAGAAGTACGCGCGCCTGTTCGACGTCGCTGCGCAGGGCGATGCGGTGGGCTACCCGGCGTTCATGAAGCCGTACGACGGCGGCGGCTGGGTCGGCGTGTCGAAGGTCGACGACGCCGCGCAGATGCGCGTGGGCTACGAGCAGGGCGGCCGCTTCCTCATGCACCTGCAGAAGGGGGTCGTGCCGTTCGACATGTTCGTGCGCGGCATCGGGCTGGGGCCGCAGTTCCACGTCATGCGCTACGACCCCGCACAGCCCTTGCACGGGCGCTACCTGCCGGACGCGAACTTCCTGTCCAAGGAGGACGAGGCGCTGGTGCGCGACACCACGCTCACGATCAACGCCTTCTTCCACTGGGACTTCAACTCCTGCGAGATGCTCGGCAAGGACGGCGTGTGGTCGCCGATCGACTTCGCCAACCCCTGCCCCGACTCGCAGGTGACCTCGCTGCACTGCCACTGGCCGTGGCTGGTGCTGGCCAAGCTGCGCTGGGCGATCTTCTGCGCGGCCACCAAGCGCAAGTTCAAGCACAACCCCGACTGGGCGCCCTACTTCGCCATCGCCGACGGCAAGCTGCCGTTCCGCGAGAAGTTGTCGCGCTACGCGGCGCTGGCGCGCGAGCACTTCGAGGCCGACCGCTTCGAGGAGTTCTGCGCCAAGCACCTCGGCCGCCTCGACGAGATCGCGCACGCGTGGTTCGGCACCGAGCGCTGCAAGGAAGTCATCCGCCTCAAGGTCGAGGCGCTGTACCCCAAGCACGAGGTCGACGAGTTCACGGAGCGCTTCTGGGCCGGCGTGCAGCTCTGGCGCGAGCGGCAGGCGAGCACGGCCAAGGCGGCGGGTTCTACGGGCGGAGGCCGCAAGTGAGCAAGCTCAAGTCCACCTGGCACAGCCAGCGCGTCGGCCGCGAGATCACCGTCGTGCGCTGGGGCGTGGTCGGCACTCCGGTGCTGCTGTATCCCACCGCGGGCGGCGACGCGGAGGAGGTCGAGCGCTTCCACATGCTCGACGTGCTCGAGCCGTTGATCAGCGCGCAGCGCATCAAGGTGTACTCGCTCGACTCCGTCGCGGCGCAGCGTTGGCTCACGGAGTCGCGCACCGCCGCGTTTGCGGGCCGCGTGCACCGCGAGTTCCTCGACTGCATCTTGCACGAGGTCGTGCCCGCCATCCGCCAGGACTGCGGCGGCGACCAGACCCGCGAGATCATCGCCGCGGGTGCCTCGATCGGTGCCTTCAACGCGCTGGTCTCGATCTGCAAGGCGCCCGAGGTCTTCAGCAAGGCCGTGTGCATGAGCGGCACCTACGACATCAGCAAGTTCTTCGAGGGCGGGCTGGCCCCGGAGTACCGCGCCATGTCGCCGATCCACTTCATGCCCGAGCTTCCGGAGGGCCCGCAGCTCGACAAGCTGCGCCAGCGCCACGTGCTCCTCGTGCACGGCGAGGGCCGCGCCGAGAGCCCGGAGGAGTCGTGGAAGGTCGCCGACTGCCTGGGTGCCCGCAACATCCCCAACCGCGTGGTGTCGTGGGGCAAGGACTGGCCGCACGACTGGACGACGTGGCGCAAGATGCTGCCGCTGTACCTGGACGAAGTGACGAAGGGCTGAGGGCGGGGTTGTCAGGCCGGCTCCGCCGGCCGACGCGTCGGCGAGCGCCAGGCGCGTGAGCGTCGGATCGTCCCGCAGCAGCGCCACGATCCGGTCCAGGGCACTCCCTGGGCTGCAAGGGCCGCGAATGCTCGCCCGGCGCGCAAGATTCACTACGAAGCTCCCTTGCCGTGGGTTCTTCCACTGCAAGGTCCGAGCGGCCCTGGAAGCCCCAAGCGATGCCATCGCCGGCGGCCCTATCTGGTCGTCGCGCCAGCGACGACATCAACCCTTTGGGTTGCGGCCGCCGGCGATGGGGTAGTGACTGGGGTAGTGACTGGGGTAGTCGCGGTATCCCTTCCCGCCTCGAGGCGGGCCAGCCGCCGCGTCGATGCGCGCGGTATGCGTCGCTGGCTCGGGTGCGTTCTGGCGTTGGCGATCGGCGTCGCCGCGCTGGTCTGGGTGCGAGTCGACGACTTCGTCGCGCCGGCGCCGGAGATCGGCTTGCCGCTCCCCGTGGCGTCGATGCCGAGCATGGCGAACACGTCGCTCGACCCGCCCGGTTCCCCCGCCGTCGAGGTCGCGGCGGTGCCCGCCCCTCGGCGCGACACCGTGCCCGCCACGGCGGCGCCGCTGGCGACGCTGCGCATCAAAGTGCGTCGTGGCGACGCGCCGGTCGTGAGCGTGCCGTGCATGGTGGTGGTCGATGGGCCTGCGGGGATGCAGACACATGATGTCGTCACCGGGCCGGACGGCGATGCCGTACTGGCGCTGGAGGCGCCGGGCGTCGCCGAAGTGCGCATCGATGAACTCGATCGGCGCAGCGTCGACCTCAGCGCCGTCGCGGAGACGGTGGTGGAGTTCGCGCTCGACGCTGCGCTCCGGATCGAAGGCACGGTCGAAGACGCGACTGGGGTCCCCGTCGCCGGCGCGATGGTCGAGGCGATCCGGCACGCCGACTGGCCGGTCCCCGACCGCCGGTGTGTCGTTGCGACCTCGGATGCCGAGGGCCGCTTCGTCACGACGTGCGTGGGCGGGCCGTGGGTGTTGCGCGCGCAGCGAGCGGGTCAGGCGTCGGCGTTGGTCGCGCCGGGATCCGGCGATGGCGCGGTCCTGGGCGATGGTCGTGCGCGCGTGCGGCTCGTGCTCGAGCCGCCGGCGGTCACGGTGCGCGGGCGCGTGTTTCGCGACGACGGTTCCGCCGTGTCGGCGGGGCACGTGACGTTGCTCACCGCAAGGACCACGCGTCCGGACCTGGGCACCGGGCGGAGCATCGACTCGGCGCGGGTCGCCGCGGACGGCGCCTTCGAGGTGCATGCGCGGTGTGGCGGTGCCGCCGAATTGCGGGTGTCGGTGCCGGACTGCGGACCGCAGCGCGTGACGCTCACCCTTCCGGAGGAAGGGGAGATCGACGTGGTGGCGCGCGTGTCGCCTGCGGCACGTCTCGAGGGTCGCGTCCTCGACACCGACGGCACCCCGGTGCCGGGTGCGCGAGTGCGGGCATGCGAGCCCGGCCGTGCCGACGCACTCACGGAGACACGTGCGCGGCCGGACGGCACGTTCGCGCTCGGCGGATTGCCGAGCACCACACCCCTGATCGTGTTCGCCCTCTCACCGCTGCACGAGACCGAACGGTTCAGCGTGCCCGCGCTGGGGCAGCCGGTCTCGGAGCACGACTTCGCGCTCGTGCCGTTGGCTGTGATCCGCGGCCGCCTCGTCCGCGCCGACGGAACGCCGCTGCCGCGATGGCGGGTGGAGGTGCGCGTGCGGGGCGAGCGGACGCAGCGCGACCCGGTGATGGTCGACGCCGATGGCGCCTTCGTCGTCGGCGTCCAGCACGGCGTCGGGGCGCAGCTCTTCGCGATCCCCGTCGCGAGCACCTTGCGGGTCTCGTTGGCCGGGGGTGCAGTGGTGTCACCCACCGGCGCGACGGCGCGCACCTTCGTCGTCGCGGCCAGCGATGAGCCCTCTGCGTACGTCGTCGGGCGACTCCTGCTCCCCTCCGATGTGTCACCGGCCGGCGTTGCGGTGTTCCCGTTCGACGGGACGACGCGCGGGCGCAACCTGCACCGCAACGGTGCCGACGGCTCGTTCACACTGGGGCCGCTGCCGCCGCGCAGCTACCGCATCCTGGCGCGGCCGCGCGGCGGGCAGGAACACGAACTCGCCCGCGTCATGCTCGCCCCCGGCGACCGTGTCGACCTCGGCGATGTCGTCTGCCCCGCCCTCAGTGCGCCGCCAGTGCCGCCTGCGCAGCGGCGGTGATCGCGGCGGCGACGCGCCGGCGTTCGGCCTCCGCCTGCGCGAGGAAGGCATCGATCGACTCGGTGGCGTCGATCAATGCGCGGCACGAGCGAGGCGACGCGCTGCACGACGGGTTCCCGGCCTACCGCCAGTACCGAGTGCCGGCGGTGCGGTCGAGAGCGGCTTCGGCTCCGGTGCCGGCTCGAAGGCGCCGACGCCGAACACATAGCGCGTGCGCCGCGGGAGCGTCGCGATCGCGGGGTCTTGGTCCTGCAGCGCGCGCTCGCCGCGCTTCTCGGGGAGACGCGGCCGGCGTGCGACCGGCGCTTCGCCGCGCGCAAGCGCGAGGATCGCCGCCACGTAGGGGGTCGCGGGGAGTTGCGCCTGCAGGTCGTGCGCGACCTGCTCGCGCTCCGGCACCGGCAGGCGTAGGAAGACGTCGAGGCCGGTCCGGGTCGGGGCGGCCTGGGCGCGGGCAAGGGAAGGGACGGCCAGCGCGAGCGCGCCAACGAGCAGGGGTATCGAGGGGGTCGTGCGGGCCGGGGGGCGGGCCGTCGGGCGGCGGACTCCACGCGGACGTCCGGGCGCGCAATCCAGGCTCTTGTCCCTGGACGCGAGCGGCGCGGCCTGACACCCTTCTGCCCGCGTTCGCAACGCATCTTCCTGCCCGCTCCGCTCCCATGGCCAGCAACGAACAGATCACCGACGGCAAGGTCGTCGCCATCCACTACACGCTCACCCTCGCCAACGGCGAGCAGGTCGACAGCTCCGTCGGCGGCGAGCCGCTCCTCTACCTGCACGGCCAGGGCAACATCGTGCCGGGGCTCGAGCGGCAGCTCACCACGCGCGCGGTGGGCGACAAGCTCATGGCCACCGTCGCCGCGAAGGACGGCTACGGCGAGCGTCAGGCCGACGGCCAGAAGCGCGTGCCGCGCTCGGCGTTCCCCAAGGGCGCGCCGTTGAAACAAGGCATGTCCTTCGGCGTGCAGAACGACGACGGCGAGGTGGTGCCGGTGTGGATCGACAGCGTCGAGAAGGACGAGGTCGTGCTCGACTTCAACCATCCGCTGGCCGGCGAGGTGCTGCACTTCCAGGTGGAGGTCGTGTCGATCCGCGCCGCGACCAAGGAAGAGATGAGCCACGGGCATCCGCACGGCCCGGGCGGGCATCACCACTGAGCGAGCAGTGGTGGCGAGGTCGCGAGTCCACGTCGTCGCCGCGCTCGCCGTCGCGTTGATCACCGCGGCCTGCTTCGCCGCCACCGTCGGCTTCGGCTGGCTGGTGAACTGGGACGACAATGCCAACTTCCTCGACAACCCGCACTACCGCGGGCTCGACTGGGAGACCGTGCGCTGGGCGGCGACGACGACCCTGCGCGGTCCGTACCAGCCGCTGAGCTGGCTGTCGCTGAGCGTCGACCACGCGCTGTGGGGGATGGACGCGCGCGGCTACCACGCCACCAACGTGCTCATCCATGCGCTCGCTGCGGTCGCGTGCGTGTGGACCCTGCGCGCGCTGCTGCGTTGCGTGCCCGGCGACGCGGCGAGCGTCGCGCCGCGCCCGCTCGGGTTCGCCGCGGCGGCCGGCGCGCTCTTCTTCGCCATCCACCCGCAGCGCGTGGAATCCGTGGCGTGGGTCACGGAGCGACGCGACGTGCTCTCGGGACTCTTCACCCTGCTGGCGCTCGGCGCGTACCTGCGCGCGCACTCGCCAGGTGCGACCCGGCGCATGGGTTGGGGGGCGCTCGTGTGCTTCGCGCTCGCGCTCCTCGCCAAGGCGACCGCGATGACGCTTCCCGTCGCGCTGCTGGTGCTCGATGCCTGGCCGCTGCGGCGCATCCGGCGCGAGGCCGGGCGCTGGCACCTCGAGCCGGGCGTGCTGCGTGAGAAGGTGCCGTACCTCCTGTGCAGCGTCGCGGTCGGCGTGGTCGCGGTCCTCGGCCAGCGCGACGTCGCGGCGATGTCGGACTTCGATGTACACGGCGCGGGCGCTCGCCTCGTGCAGGCCGCCTACGCGATGGCGTTCTATCCGTGGAAGGCCCTGGCGCCGGTCTGGCTGTCACCCTTCTACGAGATGGGGATCCTCGACCTGACCCGGCTCTCGATCCTGCTGCCGGCCATCGCGGGGGTCGGGCTCGGCGTGGGCTTGCTGGTGCGGGCGCGGCGCTGGCCGGCGCTCGCAGTCGCGTGGGCGTTCTTCGCGATCCTCGTGGCACCGGTCTCAGGTCTCGCGCAAGCGGGCGCGCAGATCGCCGCCGATCGCTACAGCTATCTCCCGGGCCTCGCGTTCGCCGCGCTCTTCGCCGGTGCGTGCGCGCGCTGGCCGCGCTTCCGCCCGTGTGCGTGCGCGTGGCTCGTGGTGCTCGGCGCGCTCACCGTGCGGCAGTCGCTCGTCTGGCGCGACGCCGAGACCCTGTGGAAGCACGCCGTCGCCGTCGACCCCGCGAACTACGCTGCCAATCACTACTACGGTGACGCGCTGGTGCGCGCCGGGCGCGCGGCGGAGGCGGAGCCGTTCCTCGTGTACTCGCTGCGCGGCCGCAACGACGCGGATGCCTGGAACAACCTCGGCGTGCTGCGCGCGATGGCCGGCCGCATGGCGGAGGCCGTGACGTGCTTCGAGCGCGCTGTCGCCGCGGACCCGGGGCACGCGGAGGCGAGGAAGAACCTGGCGGAGGCGCGGCGGTGAGGTTGGTGTGAGGGCTGGAGTTGTCCGAGACGGCTGGGGGTTGCCGCTCACGCCAGTTCCCGTCATGCTCTCGCCCCATCACTGCCGGGCCCGTCGCTCGGCGTGATGTCGATCAAGGAGGTGCTCATGCGTCCAGGGAACTCGCTGGGTTTGCACGGGTCGGGCAT
>CAYQMF010000096.1:0-26176 GCA_964418595.1 uncultured candidatus Brocadiaceae bacterium | reverse complement strand
CACCGCCTCGTCGATGAGCAGCTCGTGGTTCATCGACAGGTCGAGGCCGCGCGCGCAGATCTCGCGGAACTCGTCGAGGTTGTAGGCGATGCCGCCGCCGGTGCCGCCGAGCGTGAAGCCGGGGCGGATCACGCACGGCAGGCCGATCGCGTCGACCGCCGCCATCGCCTCGTCCATGCTGTAGGCGAGCGCGGAACGCGGCATGTCGAGGCCGATCTTCAGCATCGCCTTGCGGAACAGGTCGCGCGACTCGGCCTTGGCGATGATGTCGCGGTTGGCGCCGAGCATCTCGACTCCGTAGCGTTCGAAGACCCCGAGGTCGGCGAGCGCCATCGCCGTGTTGAGCGCGGTCTGTCCGCCGAGCGTCGGCAGCACCGCGTCGGGCCGTTCCTTGGCGATGATCTTCTCGACGGTCTCGGGCGTGATCGGCTCGATGTAGGTCCGATCCGCCGTCTCCGGATCCGTCATGATCGTCGCGGGGTTGCTGTTGATCAGGACGATGCGGTAGCCGTCTTCCCTAAGTGCCTTGCAGGCCTGGGTTCCGGAGTAGTCGAACTCGCAGGCCTGGCCGATGACGATCGGACCCGAACCGATGACGAGGATGGTCTTGATGTCGGAGCGGCGCGGCATCGCAGGGCCGGGAGACTACAGCAGAACGATTCGGGCGCACCAACAGGAAAGGACGCGTCGGCGTGGCGTGCGCGGGGCGGAAAGCGCGCGCCGCGGAGCTATCGTGCCGCGCGGTCAGAGCATGCAACAACCCGAGCCCAAGAGGCGTGTTTCGCTGGCGACGAAGATCCTGCTCGGGCTCGTGCTCGGCGCGGCGGCCGGGCTCGCCTGCAACCTGATCTTCCCCGCCCCGGTGCCGCTCGATCCGCAGCCGCCGCCGGTCGATCCCAACGTGGTCGGACCGCTCGTCATGGAGCAGCCGAGCGCCGGCTACCGCAACCTCGTGTGGGTCGCCGAGAACGTCATGAATCCGATCGGGCAGGTCTTCCTGCGCATGCTGTTCATGGTCGTCGTGCCGCTGGTGTTCTCGTCGCTCGCGCTCGGCGTGGCGACGGTAGGCGACCTGCGCAGCATCGGCCGCATCGGTGGCCGGACGCTGCTCTGGTTCCTGGTCAGCACCGCGGTCGCAGCGGTGATCGGACTGACGCTGGTCAACTGGTTCCAGCCGGGCTCCGGCCTCGACCCCAAGCTCGCCGCCGACCTGAAGGCGCAGTTCCAGTCGCAGGCGACCACGCGCATCGAGCAGGCGGCGTCCGGCACCGGGTTCTCCATCGACACGTTCGTCAACATCGTGCCGAAGAACGTCGTCCGCTCCGCCGCCGACGATCGCGAGGCGCTCGGCGTGATCTTCTTCGCGCTCATGGTGGGCATCGCGTGCACGCAGCTCGGCCGCGGCAAGGTCGGTGCGCTCCTCGACGCGCTGCAGGCGCTGTACGAGGTCTGCGTGAAGATCCTCGGCTACGCCATGCGCCTCGCGCCCATCGGCGTGTTCGGGTTGATCTTCGCGACGTCCGCCAAGCTCGGCCTGCCGCTGCTGCAGATGCTCGGCGGTTTCGTCCTCGTCGCGCTCGGCGGGCTGCTGCTGCACCTGTTCGTGGTGCTCGGCCTCGCCGGCCGCGTGCTCATCGGCATCAACCCGCTCCGCTTCTTCAGCCGGGCGCGCGGCTTGCTGATCACCGCGTTCTCGACGTCGTCGTCGAACGCGACCCTGCCGACGACGATGCGCACGGCGACGGAGACCTTCGGCGTGCCCACCTCGATCTCCGGCTTCGTCCTGCCGCTCGGCGCGACCATGAACATGAACGGCACCGCTCTCTTCGAGGGCGTCGCGGTCCTGTTCCTCGCCCAGGTCGCTGGCATCGAGTTGTCGCTCGCGCAGCAGGGCCTCGTCGTGATGCTCGCCGTCCTCACCGCCATCGGCACCGCCGGCGTCCCCGGCGGCTCGCTCCCCCTGCTCGCCATCGTGCTCAGCCAGGTCGGCGTCGACCCGGCCATGCTCGGCCTCATCATCGGCGTCGATCGCCTGGTCGACATGACGCGCACGATGCCCAACATCATGTCGGACCTGCTGTGCGCGATGTGGGTGGCGAAGAGGGAAGGCGGAGTGTTGAAGAGCGGGTAGCGGGGGAGCAGGGGCGCTGGGAGCTACTCGCGCCCGGACGCGCGCAGGGCGCGCTCGAGCCGTTCCAGCACCCCGAGCGTCGAAGCCCAGCGCCGCAGGTAGTTCTCGTCGAGGGAGCCGCACACGAGAAGCATGTCTTCGACGTCGAGGCGGTCCTTGGTGCGATCCGCGATGAGCTTGAACAGGAGCAGGTCCTCCGCCGTGACCACGCTCAGCGTCATGCCTTCGATGACGCTCGGCACACGACGGTCGAACGCCGACCGCACGAACGGACTCGTCGCCAGGAAGATGTCGACGCGCCAGATGCTGCCGGAGTCGAAGCTGCCGATGTTCACCTTCCGCATCCCCGACAGGGAATCGGTGTAGCCACGGGCGAATGCCGGATCGACGACGAAGCCGTCAGCTTCGAACTGCTGCAGCAACCCGATCAACTCGTTCCCGTCGAGTGCTACGGCCAAGTCCACGTCGAAGGTCGGACGTGGGACCGACCAGTGTCGGACCGCGAAGCCGCCCATGATGGCGAACTCGACGCCCGCACGTTCCATGACCGCGAGGACGCGAGCCAGGACCCGGACGACGGGGTGGTCCGTCACCGCAGCGCCCGCGCGATCGCCTCGTTGGAGAGCTGATGGTGGCGCCGTGCCACCTCCAGCCGCCGCTCGCGCTCCTCTGGGGGCAGGGCCAGCAACGACTTCCATGCGAACTCCATCAACAGGGCGCTCTGTTGCCACCGCTCCTGCGGCGTCATCCGCCGCCACGCTTCGAGTTGCTCAGGATCACGCACGCGCGCAGTCTACCTCCACGCGTCGCGAGGGAATGGATGAGCGCGCAGGATGGCGGCACGAACAAGGGCGCCTCCACGTGATGGCCGGTCGCGCCAGGCCGTTGGCGCCAGCGGGCCGGGGTCCTCACCGCCGCGGCGAGGATTCCAGCGCCAGCCACCCCGCTCCGACCGCGACCATGGCGACCGCGGTGCACCAGAGGGCTTCCGGTGCGCCGTGACTCGGCACGTGGCCGAGCCAGATCACGCCGGCGCTGCCGAGACCACCGGCGGTGAGCACCGGGCCGGCGAGCCGCGGCCGACGTCCCGCGCACAACGCCGCGGCGATCGCCGCCAGGGGCCCCATCGCCAGGTAGCCCACTACCGGCAGCGAGCGCAGCACCGTGAGGTCGGCGACGTGCGCTGTCAGCCACAGCCACAGCGCCACCCACGCCAACTCCAAGCCGGCGCACACCCACGTCGCAGCGAGCAGCGCGCGGCGGAGCCGCGCCGCAGGATCGGGCCGGCGCGTCGCGGCCACGCTATCTCGCCACGCCCTCGATGATGCTGAGTGGGCACTCGGTGGCGTGGACCTTCTTCAGACGCAGGCCCGCGCGCGCGAACAGGTCGGCGAACTCGGCTTTGGTGCGCTCGCGGCCAGTCGTCAGCGCCAGCATGTTGACGTCGAGCATCTTGCCCCAGTGCGGGTCGTTGCCGGGCGGGATGACGCAGTCGACGACCAGGACGCGGCCGCCCTTCGCCATCGCCGCACGGCAGCGCGACAGGATCCGCACGCACTCGTCGTCGGTCCAGTCGTGCAGGATGTACTTCATGATGTAGGCGTCCGCCGCCGGCACCGACTCGAAGAAGCTGCCCGCCACGAACTCCACGCGCCGGCGCACGGCGGGCTCGGCGAGGAACGGCGCGTCCTTGGCGCCGGCCACCACCGACGGCAGATCGAACAGGACGCCGCGCAGCTTCGGGTTGGCGCGCAGGATGGTCGCCAGCAGGTGGCCCTGCGAACCGCCGACGTCGACCAGGGTCTGCACGCGGCGGCAGTCGAGCGCCGCCGCGATCGCGGGGTTCTCGGCCCCGGAGATGCTGGCCATCGAGCGCGCGAAGACGGCGAGGTGCTCGGGATGCGCCTCGAAGAACGGGAAGATCCGCTGGCCGTGCGCCAGATCGAAGGGCGACACCGGCGCGCGCACGCCATCCAGCAGGCGCATCCAGGCCTGCTGGTTGTAGTCCTCGACCATCATCAGCGCGAAGTCGCGCATCGAGGCCGGCACGTCCGTTCGCAGGGTCTCCCCCAGCGGCGTGAGCCGGAAGCGGCCGGCCTTCTCCACGAACACCCCGCAGGCGGCGAGCGCGCGCAGGACGCGGAACAGGCGGTCCGCATCCACACCGGCCGCTCCTGCGAGGTCAGCGGCGCTGCGCGCCTTCTTCGCCAAGAGGTCGGCGATCCCCAATCGGGCGACGACGTACACCATGCGCGAGACCCAGTAGCCGGTGATCAGGTCGAGCATCTGGGCTGGCAGCGGCTTGCCCTTGGGGCGGGCGCGGCGGGACGACTTGGATGAGACGGGGCGGATGGCGCGCTTGCGGGTCTTGGGCATGCTGCGCGGAGTGTGCACGCACCGCAGCGGCGGGGAAGGGCGAATCTGCTTCGTCGGTCGCCTGGGGGCGGGCTGCAGATCGGCGGCCCGTGCCCCGCCCCGCTCACTGGATCGTGAAGCTGATCCAGTCCGACGTCTTGTAGCAGCCTGACGTCGTGAGGCACGCCGTCTGCATGCACCCCGTGAACCCGATCAGGTTGGTGTTGTTCGGGATCGGCAACGGCACGCCCGATGGCGTCACGAACGCGATCAGGAAGATCGGCCAGCAGCACAGGTTGCACGTGGCGCACAGCGGCACGACGTTCATGCACGGGATTGGCGAGCCGATGATCAGCACGCACGGCATCCCCGGCGGACACGGCGAGTAGAGCACCGGCGTGGTACCGATGGTCGGCGTGCCCGTCCAGCTCATCGGGCCTGCGCACCCGGTGCTGGGCTTGTTCACGAATTGGGCGGCGAGCGAGGTCTGCAGGCCGGTGAGGAGGAGGAGCGCGAGGAACGCGCGCAGGACGATGCGGGTCATGGTTCGGAGTCCGGTTGGGGTGCAAGCGCCGCGGACGCGGGGCGCTGTCCTTCAGTCCGCGCAGCGCCCAAGGGATTACAGCCGAGGTCTCCACGCTCTCACCGTCACGCTACGATCCCTGTGCCAGGGAAGCCGTCGCGCACCGCTCGCTAGAGCGACCCATGCGGTCGGTGCGCACGCGCCGAGCTGGCCCAGCACGATGGTCCGCTGCGCGGACCGGCTCCCCCCTGTTCGGTGCGACCCATATGGTCTTGTGCGTAGGTCCAAATCATCCGGTATTTGGACTCATGGATGAGTCCAAATCGCCGGACGAGAGCCTCATCGAGCAGCTCGTCGCCGAGCAACAGGACCGTCCGCTCCCCGAGCTCGTTCGCCGCGAGGTCCGCCTCCCTGAGGTCGACGGCAAGGCCGATGCGCTGATCGGGATGCGACGCAGCGGGAAGACCTACTGCTTGCTCGGTGCGATCCAGGCCCTGCTCGAGAGAGGCGTACCGCGTTCGCGGATCCTGTATCTGAACCTCGAGGACGACCGGTTGGGCTCCGCGGACCGCGGCACCCTCGATCGCGCCCTCGATGTGTTCTACCGGCGGGATCCGGCGGCTCGTGCGGAGGGTAGCTGGGTGTTCTTCGACGAAATCCAGGCGGTCGAGGGCTGGGAACGATTCGCGCGCCGCATCCTCGACACCGAGCAAGTCCGGCTCTTCGTCACGGGCTCGTCCGCTCGTCAGCTGTCGACGGAGGTGGCCACGCATTCCGCGGTCGCAGCGTCACCGTCGAGGTGCTTCCGTACGGACCAAGGGAGGCGGCGACTGCCGATGGTGTCGATTGGCAGACCGCGTCGTGGCCGCCCGGCGCGGCGCGGCGCTCGCGGCTGGATGCGTGCGTGCTCGACTACCTCCAGCACGGCGGGTTCCCGGCCGTGCGCTCGGCGGACCCGTACGACCGCGTGCAGATGCTGCAGGAATACGTCGACCTGGTGGTACTTCGCGATGTCGCCGAGCGCCACTCGGCGACCAACCTGCCGGCGCTGCGCAGCCTGGCGGCGGCGCTGTTCGCCGCCAACGGCAACGGCTTCAGCGTGAGCCGCCTGCACGGTGCCCTCTCCAGCCAGGGCCACGCCGTGGGCAAGGCGACGCTGCTCGCCTACCTCGGGCATCTGGTCGACGCCTACCTCTGCTTCCTCGTTCCGCTCCGCACGCGCTCGGCCCGGCAGCGCACGGTGAACCCTCGCAAGGTCTACGCCGTCGATCCGGGTCTGGCTGCGGCGATGTACGGTGGGGGGGCGACGAATCGCGGCGCGCAGCTCGAGAACGCGGTCTACCTCGAGCTGCGGCGTCGCTACGGTCGCCTGTCCGGGTCCGCCATCACGTGGGTCAAGACGCCGTCGGGCGCCGAGGTCGACTTCGCCGTCGACGACCCCGTGCGCCGCGGACCCCCTCGGCTGGTCCTGGTGTGTTCGGAGTTCGATGCTGGCAAGACCCGGCAACGTGAGGTCGACGCGCTCAGTGAGGCGATGCAGACCGTCGGATCCAGCTCGGGAACGATCGTGACCTCGCCGGCGAGTCTCCGCGCTGCCACGTACACCTGCAGGCGCGCCGAGCCTGGCAGCGATTGCTATTGGGACGCAGAACCCAACGCGTTGCTGGGCGTCTGTCGCATACTGAGTAGTGCCGATTTCTTCCTTCCGACGGTCCAAGTCGATCCGATGGGCCATGCGTTCTCTCCATTCACAATCCCCTTCGTTCCGACCGAGATTCACAAACGCTATTATGCGCAGGGCGTAGTTCTGGTCGGTGGAGGTTCCGGAGCACTGCGCTACACGAATGGGACTCGATTCACAATCGGAGGAGTCTTGCCATGATGCGAAAGTGCTTTGCGTTGGTGTTGGCCATCGCCGCTGGATCTACCGCCGTTTGTCAGCAGGCCAGCTTCTCGACGTTCGGCCAAGGATGCGGCGTGTACGGTGAGCCGCCGCGGCCTCTGGCGATCTGGGGCTCTGGCGTGCCCCGTCTGGGTTCAACTGTGACGGTGGGGTTTACCGGGCCAAGCTTCGGCACATCGCTGGCATCCATGGTTCCCACTCTGATCGCGGGCTTGTCTCGCACGTCGAGCAACGGCGTGGGCCTGCCGTATCACTTGGATTGGAACCTGTACCAGTGGATGGGTGGTCCAGATTGCAACTTGTACTGTTCGAGCGAAGTGTTCACGCGATTTGCGGGCACGTGGACTGGCCAAGTAACCATGGCGATCCCGCTGGATCGCCGCCTGCTGGGACTCCCGATCTATCAGCAGTTCTACGTCTCCTATCTGGTTACTGGCCAGACCATCCTGGGCTTTGCGGTGACCTCGGACTGCGGGGTCTGGACGATCGGCCTGTGACGGTGTGACACCGGAGTATTCCGGTGCTCCCTCTCCTACCGGTACCGCAACACCATCTCCGCCAACCGCCGGTACACCGCCGCCGTCGCCCGCACATCCGCCGCGTTGTAGGTCGCGATCTTCTCGATCTCGCCTGCCTGGTACGCCGGCGCCACGAGCGACCCGTCCATGTCACCCTTGGGGCTCTGGATCCCCAGCGCCCAGCACACGATCTCCAACGTCGCCGGCTGCAGGCTGCGGCTGTCGGCGGTGAAGACCTTCATCACGTCGCAGTGGGGCTTCGTCGACCCGTATCTCTGCGCCAGCAGATCCACCCGCGCCGGCACGCCGAGGATCACGCTGCGCGCGACCAGGTACGGCACGTCGAAGTAGAACCCGTTGAAGGTCACCACCGTCTCTGCCAGCGCGGCGAGTCCCCAGAACGCATCGAGCAGCTCGCGCTCGCTCACCGCGCGCACCCACGCCGGGAGCTTCTTGCCCTCGTGCCCGCGCGGCGGCACCACGAACACCGTCACCGGCATCACCGACGGATCGGCGCTGCCGTCGCCGACGGCCAGCGACACCACCTGCCCGAAGAACGGCGACAGCCCCATCACCTTCGCCTCGTCGTAGCCGCGCTGCTCCGCGGCCTTGCTCACCGTCTGCGCGATGGTCGGCGGCGCCTTGCGCAGGTCGACGGTGGGCACGGTCTCGATGTCGATGACCAGCGTGTCGCAGGCGACCTCGCGCACGAGCGCGTGCGCCGCGCCATACAGGCGCGCGGGCTCGAAGCCGTCGTCGTCGTCGGTGGCGGCGCGGAGCTTCTTGATCTCCAGCTCGACCTGGCCCTGGTACGTGCTGATCTCGACCAGGGCCTTCACTGCCGTGCCGGAGCGCAGGCCCTCCGCCACGGCCATGGCCTCGCGCTCCTTGGCCCAGATCTTGGCCTTGAAGGTCGCCGTGCAGTCGCACAGCTCCAGGGTGACCATCGGGTCGCCCTTCGCGGTGCGCCGCGCCTCGATGCGGCGTGCCACCGCGAACACCGCCTGCGCGGTCGTCGCGCCGAGGTCGAGCGACGCCAGCTCGCGCGCGAGTCGCGGCGTGCCGTTCATAGCGCTTCGAAGAAGCGGCGCAGGCGCGCCGCGCCTTTCTCCAGGTCCGGCATGCTCGCCGCGTAGCTCATGCGGAGGAAGCCCGGCGCGCCAAACGCGTGCCCCGGCACGAGCGCGACCTGCGCCTCCTCGAGGATGCGCGCAGTCAGCGCGCCGTCGTCGGTGCCCAGGCGCGCACAGAGCGCGCGCACGTCGAAGAGCGCGTAGAAGGCCCCGCGCGGCGTCTGCAGCGACAGGCCCGGCAGGGTCGCGATGTGCTCGACCACGAAGCGCCGGCGCGCCGCGAACGACGCCAGCCGGTCTGCCTGCTCGGTGCGATCGTCGCCGTCGCACATCGCCGCGACCGCGCGTTGGCTGATCGTGCACGGGTTGCCGAGCACCTGGCTCTGGATGCGCCCGGCGGCGGCGAGGATCGCGGCGGGGCCGGCGAGGAACCCGACGCGCCAGCCGGTGAGCGAATGGCTCTTCGTGCCGCCGCCGACCACGAGCGCGCGCCCGCGCGCGAACCCGTAGGTCAGCGCGCTGCGGTAGGGCTCGCCGTCGTACACGAGCGACGCGTAGATCTCGTCGGACACGATCCACAGCCCGGCGTCGACCGTGGCGCGCACCAACGCCTCCATCTGCGCCGCCGTCGGCACTGCGCCCGAAGGATTGTTGGGGTAGTTGAGGATCACGCCCCTGGCGTCGTGCTCCCTCGCCGCGGCGCGCAGGGCGTCCGGGGTGAGGATGAACCCGCGCTCCGGCGCCGGCGGGATCACCGCGGGCTGGCCGCCGGCCACCGACACGAGGTCGGGATACGAGACCCAGTACGGCGCCGGGATGAGCACGCGGTCGCCTTCGTTCACGAGCGCGAGGAGCGCCATGTGCAGGGCGGGCTTGGCGCCGGCGGTCACGATCAGTTCGTCCGGCTGCAGCACGACCCCGTGCGTGCGCTCGAACCACCGGCGCGCGGCGGCGCGCACTTCCGGCAAGCCGGACGTCGCCGTGTAGCGGGTGTCGCCGGCCTCGATCGCGGCGACCCCGGCCGCCGCGATGTAGCCAGGCGTCTGGAAGTCCGGCTCGCCCGCGCTGAGCGACACGATGTCGATGCCCTGGGCGCGCATCTCGGCGGCGCGCGCGGAGATCGCGAGGGTCACCGACTCACCGACGCGCTGCGCGCGCTGGCTCGGTTGCAGGGGGCTCGGCTGCGGGGATGGCACGCGCGGAGTAGAGCCGAACGCGAAGCCCTCGTCGACGCCGAAGCGCGCGCGGCGGCGGTGAACTCCTCAGTCGAACTGCAGGAGCATGCCGCCAAAGCCTGGGTTCGAGCTGGAGCGCGCGAGCACCAGATCCGCGACCAGCGGCCGGCCGCGGTCGACGGTGGCGAGCTGCGCGGCGCGGAACATCACGACCGCCGACGTGTTCGTCCCGTTTGCGCCGCGCTGCGAGTTCAACCACAGGTTGCCGTCGCGGTCGAAGACCAGCCCGCCGGGCTTGCGCACGCTGCGCCCCGTGGCGGTGTCGTCGGCGTCGGCCTCGATCGAGCCGGCCGGCGCGACCCGGCGCGTGCCCGGCTGCGCCGGGAGGACGAGGTTCTCGGCGGCGAGCCGCACCACGCTGAAGCCGTCGTTGCACGCGATCCACAGGTCGCCCGTGCGGTCGAAGCGCATGCCCTCGACCAAGGCGAACGACGGCGAGTCGATGCGGAGCTGCGGGATCTGCGCGCCGCCGGCCGCGAGTTGCCCCGGCGTGAACACGACGATCGCGTTCTCGGCCGCGGTGAAGCTCGCGTTGCTGAGCCACAGGTTGCCGCCGGCGTCGAAGGTGATGTCGGCCGGATACTGCAGGCCCGCCGCGGTCACCACGCGCGTCGGCGTCGTTGGCCCCGACTCGTCGAGGTCGGTGGGGACGTACATCTCGAGCCGCTCGCGCACCGCGACCCAGAGGTTGCTGTCGCGGTCGAAGCACAGGCCGATGGGCTCGCGCAGGCTCGTGCCGTTGCTGGTGATCGTCACGGTCGGCGCGGGCGCGCCGGTGGCGGTGAGCTGGGCCGCGGTGAACAACAGCATCCGGTTGTTGGCGTTGTCGGTCACCCACATCGCGCCATCGGGTTGCCGCGCCAGGGCATTGGGGCGCGTGCCGGCGGGCAGGCTGATCGTCACGTCGGCCGCGTCGTCGAGGTCGCGGGTGAGGGACGCGGCGCGGTAGCCGCGCAGCTCGCCGCGGTTGTAGTGGGGGGTCCAGAGCAGGCGGAAGGACGGCGGCGTGGGGGTGTTGCCGCCTCCGCCACCTCCACCTCCGCCGCCACCGCCGCCACCACCACCACCTCCTCCGCCGTTGCCACCGCCGCCACCGGCCGGCGCGGGGCCACCGCCGCCGCCGCAGGCCGCGAGCAGGAGCGAGAGGGCAAAGACGAGAACGCCGCGGCGCGGGAGCTGCTGCGGCACGAAGACAGTGGGTTCATTCATGTTCGGTCGTGCCCTTGCAGGGGCAGCGCTCGGCCCGACCGAACAAGCCCGCACTCCCGGCCCGGAAGATCACCGCCCGGCCTTCGTCTACCGCGCCTCACCCTTACGCTCCTCCGCCCACATGCGCGTCAAGAAGCTCCTCAAGGTCACCTCGATCGTCGCCGTCGTCCTCGTCGCGATCGGCCTCCTGTTCGTGGTCGCCTTCATCTTCAACCCGTTCGAGGGCAAGGTCCGCGACCTGCGCGACGCGGTGCCCCGGTCGGTCGACTTCTTCATGCGCCGCCTGAACCTCGCGGCCGACTTCGTGGCCTTCCCGGAGCCGCACTTCTGGGAGCGGTTCAGCAAGACCGTGGCGTGGGACAAGGTCCGCAATGGTCCGAGCTACCGCCAGATGCAGCGCGACTCGGACATCGAGCGCGTGCTCGGCGACATGCGCGACCAGATCGAGGCGGTCGCGCGCGACACTCCCCTGAACCTCATGCGCGACGTGCTCGGCACCGAAGTGCAGGTCGCCGGCACCCTGCGCGCGCCGCTCGCGACGTCGACGTGGTGCATGTACGCGCGGGTGTCGTGGCGGGTGAAGGTCGCGTTCGGCCTGTCCGGCTACGGTTTCGTGCAGGACCGCGCGCGCACGCAGGGGATCGAGATCGCCGCCGACGAAGACCTGCTGAAGATCACGCCCAAGGGGTCGCGGCAGCCACTGTACGCCGCGCGGCATCTCGACCTCGTGCTGGTCGGCAACGATCGCGAGCTGCTCGACAAGTCGCTCAAGCTGGCGCGCGGCGAGTCGACCCTCGACGCCCTGGGCAGCAGCAGCGACTACCGCGACGGCATCGAGAACCGCCTGCGCGGGATCGAGGCGCGAACCGGCTACGGCACCGATGCGCTCGAGGTGTACCTGCGCCCCGAGAAGCTGTTCTCGATCACCACCTGGGACGACCGGTGGCCCGACGCCAACCACCCCGAGAGCATGAACCAGCGCGTGCTCGCCGCCTTCGTCAACCTCACCGGCTGGCGCTTCGCGAGCGGCGCGCTCCTGTTCGAACCGTCGCGCCTCGGCTTCATCGCGCGCGTGATGCTCAACCAGAACGAGCACACGCCGTTCCAGTCCGACTTCTTCCGCACGGAGGCGCAGCGCCGGCAGGAGTGGCTCGATCCGTTCCTGGCGATGGTGCCGCAGGACGCCTGCGCACTCGCGGCGATGCGCATGCCTGCGGGACCGTTCTTGCGCCAGATGTACCGGGCGATGGATCCCGACTGGCGCACGCTCTTCGAGGACGCGATCAAGCGCACCGGTGTCTACAAGTCCGCCGACGAGCTGCTCCAACAACTGGAGCTGGCGTTCCTGCCGCGCACCGGCTTCGTGTTCCGCCAGAACTTCCCCGAGAAGGTCGCCGCCAACGGCATCAGCATCACCGTCGCCGACCCGACGCCGCTGCCGCAGATCGCGTGGGTGTTCTGGGTTCGCCCCACCGGCGGCAAGGCCATCGTCGACCGGCTGGTGAAGGCGATCTACGAGCACCACCGCACGATCTTCGGTGCGCCGGCCTACCACTACCCGCTCGAGGGCCGCGCCGACCAGATCCTCGAGTGCACCAACCCGCACATCCCAGGCACCGGTTCGCTGGCGTTCCTGTTCTACGACCAGTTCTTCATCCTCAGCAACTCGAGCCCGCTGGTGAACCGCATGATCGCGGCGCGCGACGGCCGCATGGGTTCCATCCTGCGCCGCGAGGAGACCCGCGTGTCGCTCGAGGAACTGCCTGCGTCGATCAACGGGTTCGGCCTCGTGCAGGGCCCGGAGCTGGAGAAGCTGCTCGTCGAGATGGGGGAGTACGCGCGCAAGGCCGGCGAGGGCATGGACCCGGGTTGGGCGGAGGTGAACCGGCCGACGGTCGCGGCGAAGGTGCTGAAGGAGAGGTACCGGCAGTACGGGTCGCAGGCCGGGCTGCCGCCGGAGCAGAAGGCGAAGTTCGACGCCGATGTGTTCGCGGAGCTGCAGGCGCAGTGGGCGAAGCAGGCGGGGGCGTACTCGGCGCAGGATCGCGCGGCGTTGGAGGAGACCATCGGGCTGTGCCGGATCTTCTCGGCTGCGTACATGCAGGTGGTGCTCGATGCGCAGAGCATCCAGTTGCAGGGGAAGGCGTTCTTCGACTGGCGGTGAGGGGAACGGGGAGACGGGAGAAGAGGGGGGCCCGCTCGTGCCCCCGTGAGTCCGACCCCACGCCACCCGCCCCACGCGCTTGAAACCCGGAACCTGCCCGCTACTCTCTCGCCCCCTCCCAGGCACGCCGAGATGGCGGAATTGGCAGACGCGCCAGCTTGAGGGGCTGGTTCCCGTTTACGGGAGTGCAGGTTCAAGTCCTGTTCTCGGCACCATCGCGGGGTGGAGCTTCGGCTCCGCCCCGCTTCTTTTCCTGGCCGCCACTGTTCCGGTCCCGATGACCCGCCTGCGCATCGCCACGCTCAACCTGCAGAACCTGCAGCTCCCGCACGAGGCGATGTACCCCGGGTGCAAGTCGTACACGTCGACCGAGTACGACAAGAAGCTCGCCTGGCTGGCCGACGTGCTCGCGCGCCTCGACGCCGACGTGATCGGTTTGCAGGAACTCTGGTCGCCGCGCGCCTTGCGCCAGCTCTTCGACAAGGCGGGGCTGAGCGCCACGCACGCGCTGATCGCCAACGGGGCGGCCAACGCCGTCGGCCACGAGATCGGCACCGCGCTGGCAGTGCGCAAGCCGTGCGTCGCCGGCGCACACCAGTGGATTGCGGCGTTCCCACCGGGGTTCGTCCTGCGCAAGCGGCCGCAGGAGAAGCCCGCGCCCGACTACGAGATGGCGGTCGAGATGGCGCGCTTCTCGAAGCCGGTCCTGCGCTGTGAGGTGCGTCCGCCGCAGGGTGACCCGATCCTGTTCTTCGTTGCGCACCTGAAGTCGCGGCTGCCGATGGAGGTCGACGCGCAGGAGGCGGGCGAGCCCGTCATCCGCCCGCACCTGCGCACCGTCGGCGAGGTGCTGTCGACGGTGCGGCGCACGGTCGAGGCCGGGGCGCTGCGCATCCTCGTCGAGCAGGCCACGCTCACCGGCAGCCGGCCGGTGGTGGTGATGGGCGACGTCAACGACTCGCCGGGGAGCCGCACGCACGCGATCCTCACCGGGGAGCCGCCGCTGCTCCCCGATGAACCCATGGCCGCGAGCCGGCGCGGCGAGGCCGCGCTCTACCGCGCGGCGGAGTTCGTCGATCCGCGTGGACCGGCGAGCGAGCGGCACACGCTGGTGTTCAACGGCCGCTACGAGGCCTTCGACCAGGTGTTCGTGTCGGCGCACTTCCACCCGCACAGCCGCCGCCGGCAGTGGGAGTTCCGCGGCATGCGCGTGCTCAACGACCACCTCGATGAGCGGGAGAGCGACGACGCGCAGCGGATCGTGTCCGACCACGGCGCCGTCGCGGTGACGTTCGCGTACGCGCCGGTGACGTAGGCTCAGCGCCCGCGCCCCTCAGCGTCCGACGGTGTGCGAGTCGCCGGCGCGCAGGGGCGGCAGCTCGATCGAACCGACGGGCTCGCCTTCCCTCAGCAGCACGATGCGGCGAGCCTTCGTGCTGCACGAGAACGCGGCCGACTTGCCCGCGTGCAGCGGCAGGTCCGTCGTCGCGCTGGTGCTGCCGAACGACAGCACCAGCAGGTCGAGGGGCTCACCCCTGCCGTCGACGAGGGCGATCGCGTCGGCGCGATCGAGGGGGGGCGCGATCTCGACGCGGAGCTGGCAGCGTCCGTCGACCTCGATCTCGGTGCCCTGGCCGCGTGCGGTCGGATCCAGGAGGTGATTGGCGGGAAGGATCGCGTCGCCCTTCAGCATCAGGAAGCAGCCGTGCCTGGGGACATCACGCAGGGTGAACCGACCCTCTGCGTCGGTGCGGGTGCGCGCGCCGGGGAAGTCGAAACGCAGCACGACGCGCCCGCCGAAGGCGCGTGCCTGGATGTCGCGCGCCGTCCTACGCAACGACACCTCGACGTTGGCCACGGGCGCGCCGCCGCATGCGACGCGGCCCCCGAACTCCTCCCAGACCTCCGGGCGTCCCAGGGCGATCCTTGCATCGGCGGTGCCCGCCGGGATCGGCGCACTGGTGGCGAGTTGCAGGGTCGTGTCGACCAGCACCTCCAGCCGGTAGGTGCGCGCCGCGAGGCCGAGCAGCTCGAAGTGGCCGCCGGAGTCGGTGGTGGCGTAGTTCCAGCACGCGAGCGGCTTCGCGCGCGACATGGTGTGGTTCCAGTCCCCGTCCCCGTCCTCCGCCGGCAGGTTCGCCGCTGCCTCCAGCGCCTGCGGCGGGATCGTCGCGCCGGCGGCGAGGCCCTCGACCTCCATCGGCATCATCCCGAGCATCCCGAAGGTGGTCACGTCGGCGGGCCACACGCGTGCACCCTCTACGGGTGTTCCGGCGGCGTCGACGACCACGCCGCGGATGCACAGTGAAGGAGGGCCGAGGCGGAGCTCGACGTAGTCGGGCCACGTCCCGCCCGCCGGGCGGTCGAGCATCGCTGGCTGGAAGCCCTTCGTCACCGCGCGGAGCTGTTCGCTGGTGACCGCACGCCGGAGGTCGAGGTCGAAGAAGCCACGGTCGTCGGCGAGCGCGGAGGTGAGCCCGAGTGCGACGCGCGCACCCGCAGCGCCTTCGCCGTCGTGCGTGAGCACGCGGCCGCGCAGCGCGCCGGTTGCCGTCACCGCGGGTCCTGCCAGCACCACTTCGAGGTCGTCGCGCGCCAGGTCGGGTGCGGGCAGCTCGGTGCTCGCGTAGCCGTCGAGGACGACGCGCAGCTTCGAGCCAGCCACGTTCGGCACGCTGGGGAAGGCAAAGCGACCGAGTGCCTCGGCGCGCGCGGTGAAGCCGACGCCTTGGGACGCCTCCAGGTCTTCCGCGAAGCGCGCTGCCCAGTCCGCCGGCAGCGACAGCCGAAGGTGCGCCCCGGGCAACGGCCGCTGGTGCTCGTCGACGACGCGACCACCGATCGCGTAGCCGGGGGCGACCACCACCACGGCGCGTTGCGGCGCCTCGCGCTGGTACACACCCTCGCGGAGCGTCACGTAGCGTGGATCGGCGGCGACGAGCGCGACGGGAGAGACGTGCGCTTCGACCTCGAACACTCCCCCTGCCCCGCTCCGCGCGACCTCGACCCCGGGCGCATCGCGCAGGGCGAGCGCGATCCCTGGGCCCGGCGTGCCGTCGGCGAGGAACACGGTGCCGTGCGCGCGGAAGGCGGAGTCGCCTGGTCCTGGCACCGGTGCCGCGGGCGATGCGATGGGCGAGCGGGTCGCCGCGCCCGGCGCGTGGGCGTCGCTGCCGAGACCTGCGCCCTCATTGCCCGTGCCGCCCACGCTCGTGAGCGTGCTGCTGGCGGGCGCCAGGCCTGCTTCGACGGCATCGGCGCGACCGGAGGTCGCATACACCCCGAATGAGACGGCGACCGCGACGCTTGCGGCCACGACGAGGGTCTTGGTCTTCATGGAGATGGCTGTCGTGGTTGCGACCGGCCACCAGGCGGCCGGGAGGAGAGGGGCGAGGGCGCTCAGCCAGCGTTGCCGGCCGTGCGCCACGTCGAGGCGTGCACGCAGGATCTGCAGCGCGCGGGTGAGCCGGCTCTGCACGGTGGCGACCTTGGTGGCGGTGCGACGGGCGATCTCACGCGGGGCGAGACCTTCGAAGAAGCGCAGCAGCAGCGTGCTGCGGTACGGCTCGTCCAGCGCGAGCACCTCTGCCATCAGCGTGCGTTGCGCCTCTGCGCGAGCGACGAGTTCGTCGGTGGCCGGCACGCCCTCCTCGCGCGCGGCGCGCGTCTCGCGCGCGAGGCGGCGCCTGCCCGTGCGCAGGGCCTGCCGCCACAGGTTGCGGATCACGCCGGCGGTGAACGCCCGCGACGGCGGCTGTGGCCCCTGCACCGCCGCGAGGCACGCGTCCTGCGCGAGATCGTCGGCGCGATGCGGGTCGCGGATCAGCGACCGGGCCAGCGCGCGCACCCACCGCAGGTCGGTGAGGGCGTCGGCGTCGGAGGTGATCGTCGGATCGGGCATGCGTGAGGCTCGTTGCCGCGGTGCGCCGATTCGATGCAGGGCGGGAAGCATTCCTGCGGGCCGACCGCTGCCTTCGTGTTTCAACCCTGTGCGCGCGCCGCTGCGTGCCGTCGTGCGAAGCGGCGGACCGCAGGCGCACTCGCGCCGAGCGCAGCGCGGATCTCGGCGATCAGGATCCACGTCGCGCTCAGCATGGTGAGCAGATTGCCGGCCCCGGGCTCGGCTTGATCGGAGGCCACCAGGGTCGCGAACCACACCACCGACAGGAGCAGCGCGAGGACGACGAGGAGCAGCACCGCCAGGCGTCGCGGCGGCTGCCCGAACGCGCGGGCGATCGCGAGGCCGACCGCCACCGCGAGCCCCACGACGACGAACCATGTCGGGATCCCGTTGACGTTGCTGTTCCACGCCGACATCTCGGCGACGATCCAGCCACCCAAGAGTTCGGGTCGCCCGGGTCCGCTGTAGATCGTGCCCCAGGTCAGGAACGAGGCGAGCACGGCGACCGCGAGCGCGACGCAGTGGCCCACCGGGACACCGGCAGTGCGGGGCGGCGTCGGTTCTCGCCTGGCTCGCACGCGCGCGCCAGCATCCTCCGGGGCAGACCGTCCGAGGTCGCGCTTCACGTCGCGCGCGTGCTGGTAGCGCTGCTCCGGCTCGGCGGCGAGCGACTTCAACACCACGTCGTCGAAGCCCCGGTTGGCCGGAGTCCGCTCCGATGGCTTTGCGAAGTGACCGAGCGGCAGGCTGCCGGTGAGCATCTCGTAGAGAACGACGCCCAGCGAGTAGATGTCGGCGCGGTGGTCGACGGTGCCGGACGCGCGCAGTTGTTCGGGCGACATGTAGTGCGGCGTGCCGAAGACCTGCTCGCTCGCGGTGAGTCCGCCGTCGTCGGTCTCCGCGCCGAGTAGCTTGGCGAGGCCGAAGTCGGCGATGCGCACGCGCCCGTCCTGGTCGACCAGGAGGTTCTCGGGCTTGATGTCGCGGTGCACGACGCGGAGGTCGTGCGCGTACTGCAGGGCGTCACAGAGCTGCGGGATGAAGGCCAGCACTTCGCGCGCGCTGAGCTGGCCCTGGCGCATGAGCTCGCGCAGGCTGACGCCGTCCACGTACTCCATCACCAGGAAGAACAGCTCGCCCGCCTGGCCGAAGTCGTGCACACGCACGATGCCCGGGTGATCGAGCCGCGCCAGCGCCCGCGCCTCGCGCCCGAAGCGCTCGGCGAACCCCGGCTCGTGCGTGAGCCTCGGCAGCAGCACCTTGATCGCCACCAGACGGTCGAGGTTCGTGTGGCGGGCGCGATAGACGGCGCCCATCCCGCCGCGACCGATCAGCGCCTGGATCTCGTAGGCCGGAAAGAGCGGCGCGAGCTCGGCCGCGGTCGGCACCGGGTCGGGGGCGCGGCCAGCGGTCGTCGCCTGCGGCTCCGCGGCCGCCGCGAGGACGCAGCGCGGGCAGAGACCCGCGGGCATGTCGTCGCGACGCGATGCGGTGCCGCAACGGGGACAGGTGATCGTCTGGTCGGTCATGGATCGTGGCTCCTGTCCACCATGGGCGGGGAATGGGCGGAGGTTACCGACGGATTCCGGAATCACGGACCGAGCGCAGCCAGCAGGTGCCGCAGCTCGTCTTCGACATCGTCTCGATGCGTGAGGGTCTGGGCGACCTCGGCCCGCAGCGTTTCGCGCAACCGCGCGCGCAACCGATGCACCGAGACCTTGACGGCGCCCTCCGTCGAGCCCAGCTCCTGCGCCAGCGCCGCGTACGGTGGCGCGTCGTCGCCGACCAGGACCGGACGCAACGTCGCGAACATGCGGCCGCGGCCGCCCGCGACGTACTCCGCTTCGAGCCGCGCCAGGGCCTGCTGCAGCAAGGCGAGCGCGTAGCGCCGCTCGAACAGGCGCTCCGGCGTCGTCGCATCGACCGGCTCGTGGCCATAGCGCGCCTCGGCGTCCCCTGCGGCGAGCGAGACCAGCAGGGCTCCACCCCCGCGCTTCTGCGCCCGCCGCTGCCGATCGCCGGCACGCACGAAGTGGCGCAGCGCGCCGAGGAGATAGGTGCGGAACCGGCCCCGCTCCGGATCGGCCGCCAGCCGCGCGCGCCCCTCCAGCAGGTCGACGCAGAACGACTGGACCGCGTCGAGCGCGTCGTCGTGCCGCGTGCCGGAGCGGCGGAGGTACGCGTACATCGGATACCAGTACGCGCTGCACAGCTCGTCGAGCGCCGCGCGCGCCTCTGTCGCTTCGCCCTGAGCGGCGACGATGACCGACCAGCGCGTCGTGTGGAAGCTGCGGGTCATGGTCTCGATTCCTACCGTCGATCCAGGCTCGTCACCACGACGCCGGCCACGATCAGCCCCGCGCCGGCGAGGTCGCGACTGCCGAGCGTCTCGCCGAGCGTCGCCCAACCGGTGACCGCCGCGAACAACGGCTGCGTGGTGAACAGGAGCGCCACGTGCAGCGGCGGGATGCGCGGCTGCACACGGCTCTGCGCCGCGATGCCGACCGCGGTGCAGACCACGCCCAGGAACGCCATCAGCCACGCCATGCGCGCGGTGCACCATTCCCCACCCTGGTTGGTGAGGCCGCCGCCGAGGGCGACCGCGACGCTCGCCGCCACGGCGACGAGGACGAGCTGCCACAGGCAATAGGAGAGGAGCGGGGCGCGGCGGCCGAAGTGCGAGATCATCAGCACGTGGGCGGAGAAGCTCAGCGCGGCGCCGAGCTGCAGGAGGATGCCCCGCGTGGAGTTGGCGGCGACGTTGAGGTCGCTCGGCCAGACCAGCACGACGAGGCCGGACAGACCGAGGGCGAGGCCCACCGCTCCGCGCGGCCCCGGCCGCGCCCGGAACACGATCCAGCCGCCGGCGGCGACGAGGATGGGGATGAGGCCGGCGATGAAGCCGCCCATCGACGCCGTCGTCTCGCGCATGCCCATCGCCTGCAGCAGGTAGCCCGTCGCGAGCGCGGCGCCGGTGAGGAGGCCGCCGATGGCGCCCCGGCGCATCGCCGACACGCCGTCGCGGAGCGCGAAGGGCAACACGCATAGGGCCGCCACCACGAAGCGTGCCGCCACGAGCCCCGGGGCGGTGAGGTCGCCGAGCGCCGCCTTGATGGCGGCGTAGCTCGCGCCCCAACAGCCGATCAGCAGCAGCAGCACGGCGTGGTTGGCGAGGGAGGGGCGGTCGGACATGCGCCGGGAGGTGACAGGGCGCGCCGTTCTCCACGAAGCACACTTTGGCGAAATCCGGTGCGACGGCCGGGGCCGTCTGCGGATGGATACCCCCAACCCCCAAGACCCCAGCCCGAGCCCGAGCTCTCTCTCCCCCGTCCCCTTCTCCCCGTTCCCCCCGCATGGCCGAGCCGACCACCGCGACCGAGCGCCTGAACCACCTCGTCGAGCGGTGCACGGAGGCTTGGGACCAGCAGGGCGCGAGCCTGCTCGCCGACCTGTGCTCGGCGCACCCCGACCTGGCGGAACCGTTGCGCCGTCGCATCGGCATCCTGCAGCAAGCCGGCCTGCTCACCCCGCTCACGGCGACCGGCCCGCGGCGCCTCGGCGACTTCCGGCTGGAGGGCGAACTCGGCGCCGGCGGGATGGGCGTCGTGCACCTCGCCACGCAGGTTTCGCTGGGCCGTCGCGTCGCGCTCAAGATCATCCGCCCGGAGCAGTCGTTCTTCGATGTCGCGCGCAAGCGCTTCCTGCGGGAGGCAGAGGCGGTGGCGCGTCTCCAGCACCCGGGGATCGTGCCGGTACACGTGGTCGGCGAAGAGGCCGGCGTCCTCTACTACGCGATGGATCTGGTGGAGGGCTGCACCCTCGCCCAGGCGCTCGCGCACCTGCGCGGCCGGGAGCCCAGCACGCTCGTGGGTGAAGACCTGCGCGCCGCGGTGCGCGCCTGTTCGCCCGCGACACCGAAGTCCGCGGAGACCGGCGACCTGTTCGGCGCGACCTGGGCCGAGACCTGCCTGCGTCTGGCGAAGCGCGTGGCCGAGGCCCTGGACCACGCGCACGGCCGCGGCGTGCTGCACCGCGACGTCAAGCCGTCCAACGTGATGGTCACCGCCGACGGTCGGGTGCTCCTCGTCGACTTCGGCCTCGCGAGTGCCGAGGGCGACGTGCGGATCACGCGCTCGGGGGCACAGGTGGGGTCGCTCGCGTACATGGCGCCGGAGCAGGTGCGGGGTGAGCACGGTGCCATCGGTCGACCCACCGACGTGTACGGCGTCGGCCTGCTGCTGTACGAGGCGCTCTCGCTCACCCAACCGTTCGCGAGCGAGTCGTCGGAGCGCACCCGCCAGGCGGTGCTCACCGGCCGACCACCGGCCTTGCGTGCGCACAACCGGGCGCTGTCCGCGGACGTGGCCCTCGTCTGCCAGAAGGCGATGGACCAGGATCCGTCGCGCCGCTACGCGACCGCCGCCGACTTCGCGCTCGACGTCGCCAACGTGCTGGCGCTGCGGCCGATCCAGGCGCGCGCCCCGGGGCTGTGGCTGCGCATCCGCCGCGCAGCACGGCGCCACCCGGCGCGCGCGGTGACGCTGGCCTTCGTCGCCCTCCTGACCCTGGTCGTGTTTCCGGCGCTGTACGTGCAGCAACTGGCAGTCGGGCGCGAGCTGCGCGACGCGAAGGAACGTGTCGACGCCGCGTTGCTCGCCGCGGACGCGGCGCGCGTGCGCGCGGAGGAACAAGCGGCCCGCGCGCGGTTCGGTCTCGGCAAGGCGCGCGAGGCCGTCGACCGCTTCCTCGCCGACATCGGCCAGTTCCGCGCCGTCGACGTGCCGTTGCTCGAAGACCTGCGGCGCGACACGCTGCGGGAAGCGCTCGCGTTGTACGAGCAGCTCCTCGCCGACGCCGGTCCGGCGTCCGCGGAGCTGACCCGGGATCGCGACCGCACGCGCTTCAGCCTCGCGCAGGTGCTGCGCGAACTCGGTCGCAGCGTCGAGGCGGAGCGCGCGCTGTCGGAGCTGCTTGCGACCTTGGGTGAGCCGGCGCCTGACGAGGCGCTCGAGGTGAACCTGCTGCGCGCCCAGGCGAACAGCGCGCTCGGTGCGACCCGGTGGGGTCTGTCGCGGACCGCGGACGCGGAGGAACCCCTGCTCCGCGCCCAGGAGGCGCTCCGCTCGATGGGCGTCCAGGGCCACGACCCGACGGTCACGACGCTGCTGCTGCGCAACACGGTGCAGCTCGCGCAGCTCCGCGCGACGCAGGAGCGCCTCGACGAAGCGAGCGCCCTCTTTGCGGAGGCGGTGGCGATCGAGGCGGGCGACGATCGCCTCGACCTGCAACGGATCCGCGCCGACGCGCATGCCGGACTCGCGGGGATCGCGGAGTTGCGCAGCGAAGTCGATGCCGCGCTGGAGCAGCATGACAAGGCGATCGGGCTGCGCCGCGCAATGGTCGCTCGCGCCCCTTCCTCGGCGCGCTTCCGCCAGGAGCTGGCGAGTGCCCTGGAGCGCACGGGCCTGATGCTGCAGTCGTGGCGCCCTTCCGCCCATGCGACCGCACTCGACCATCTGGTGGAGGCCGGGTCGGTCCGTGCGGAGCTGGTGCGCGACTTCCCGCGCAACACCACCTACCGGGTCGACGCGTGCCGCTCCCGGCTCGCGGCGGCGTCACTGCGCGAGACCCTCGGCGCGCCCGGCGATGCGGAGCGTGAAATCCGGGCGGCGATCGACGGCCTCGAGCAGGTCCGCACCGAGGTCCCTGCGGAGAGGGGCTGGCGCGAGCCGCTGGGCTTCGCCCGCTACACGCTGGCGCGGATCCTGCAAGCGCAAGGCCGCACCGACGACGCGGCCGTCGAGAGCGAGCGCGCGCTGGCGCTGGCGCGGGAGCAGGTCGCGGACCCTGCGGCCGCCGACGCGGCGCCGCAGCTCCTCGCCGAGATCCTGTGCGCCCGCAGCGGCTGGGCGCACGTGCCGACCGTCGAAGCTCTCGAACTGGCGCGCGAGGCGTTCGCGCTCGGGCTGGGGTTCCTGCGCGAGCATCCGGACAACTCGCGCCTGCGCGGCACGGCCTACCGTTGCTTCGACAACCTCGCCACGCTCCTCCTGGCCAGCGGCGATCCAAAGGCCGTGGTGACGGTGGCCGACGCCTACCGCGACGCCAACCCCTACAAGTGGCAGTCGCAGATGACCCTCGCCCGCGTCTACCTGCGCGCGCGGGACCTCGCGCGTGCCGAGGCCGCGCTCGCCGCCCGTTGCCTCGACGAGGCCTGCGTCGCCGTCGGGCGCGCCGCGCAACACCGCGCGGCGGCGGTGCTGAAGGTCGAGGAAGACGAGGTCTTCGCGCCCATCCGCCTCGATCCCCGCGTGCAGGCCCTGCTCGCCGCGGCGCGCTCGCCGAAGGACTGATCTACCACTCCCCGCGAGTCCTCGCGCGGCGCGAGGGTTCTGCCGTTGCGAGCGGGAGTAGTAGTCGCCTCCAGAGACACCAGCTCTGAGTCCCCGGCACGGCAAAGCTGGCCTGCCGCGCGACCCGTGCCTATCCTCCGCGGATGACTTCCCCCCGGGTCCTGCACGAGTTCACGGTCAACGGCGAGCGCCAGACCGTGGCCTTCGCCCCGCACAAGACGCTGCTCGAAGTGCTGCGCGAAGACCTGCAGCTCACCGGCACCAAGCACGGGTGCGAGCTGGGCGAGTGCGGGACCTGCACGGTCCTGGTCGAGGGCAAGCCGGTGCTGTCGTGCCTCGTGCTCGGCCTCGAAGCGGCGGGCCGCGACATCCGGACGGTCGAGGGGATGGCGAGTGGGCCGGAACTGCATCCGCTGCAGGTGGCGTTCGCCGAGCTGGGCGCCGCGCAGTGCGGCTACTGCACGCCCGGGTTCCTGCTGGCCGCGCAGGCGCTGCTGAAGGAGGAACCGAACCCGAGCCGGCAGCGGATCACCGAAGAGCTGGCGGGCAACCTGTGCCGGTGTACGGGCTACGTGAAGATCTTCGAGGCGGTCGAGCTGGCGGCGGCGCGCATGCGCGGCGAGAAGGCGGCGCCGACCCGCGAGGTGCTGCATGGCCACTGAGCCGACGAAGCCGGTGGAGCAACGCGACTACCGCCACGCGGCGCGCAAGGAAGACCTCAAGGTCATCGGCCATCCCCTGCGCAAGGTCGACGCCTACGCCAAGGTCGCGGGGCTCACCCGCTTCGCCGACGATCTCAGCCTGCCGCGCATGCTGCACATGAAGCTGCTGCGCAGCACCAAGGCGCACGCGAAGCTCGTGCGTGTCGACGTGAGCAAGGCCAAGGCCCTGCCCGGGGTGTTCTCGATCATCACCGGTCAGGACCTGCCGGTGACCTTCGGCATCCTGCCGGTGAGCCAGGACGAGCACGCGCTGGCCAACGGCAAGGTGCGCATGATCGGCGACCCCGTGGCCGCAGTGGCGGCGGTCGACGAGGACACGGCGTGGGAGGCGTGCCGGCTGATCCAGGTCGAGTACGAGGACCTCGAGACGATCACCGACATCGAGAAGGCGGCGGCCACGCCCGAGCCGCGCATCCACGACTACGGCGTGCACGGCAACGTCCACAAGACCGTGAACCTCGAGTTCGGCGACCTCGCCGCCGGCTTCGCGCAGGCGGCGCACGTGCGCGAGGACTTGTTCTTCTTCGAGGGCAACACGCACCTGCCGATGGAGCAGCACGCGACGCTCGCGGTGTTCGACCACGACGGCAAGCTCACCATCTGGAGCAGCACGCAGACCCCGCACTACCTGCACCGGGCGCTCGCCAAGGTGCTGGCGCCGCTGCCGGCGCACCACATCCGCGTCATTGCCTGCCCCAACGGCGGCGGGTTCGGCGGCAAGAGCGATCCGTTCAACCACGAGATCGCCTGCGCTAAGCTGGCGATGGTCACCGGGCGACCCGTGAAGATCTGCCTCACGCGCGAGGAGGTCTTCTTCTGCCACCGCGGTCGCCATCCGGTGCTCATGAAGTCGAAGATCGGCGTCACCAAGGACGGCGAGATCACCGCGCTCGACTTCGAGAGCTACCTCGACGGTGGCGCCTTCGGTTCGTACGGCGTGGCCAGCACCTTCTACACGGGTGCCTTGCAGACCGTGACCTACAAGGTCGCCAACTACCACTTCCGCGGCGCGCGGTTCTTCACCAACAAGGCGCCGTGCGGCCCCAAGCGCGGCCACGGCACGCCGCAGCCGCGCTTCGCCCTCGAGGTGCAGCTCGACAAGATCGCCACCGATCTCGGCATCGATCCCGCGGAGCTGCGCAAGCGCCACCTGGCGCCGGCGCACTCGCTCACCGCCAACTGGATGCGGATCTCGTCGATGGGGCTCGGCGCGTGCATCGACAAGGTGGTCGAGGGCTCCGGGTGGAAGGAGCGGCGCGGCAAGCTGCCGCAGGGCCGCGGGCTGGGGCTCGCGTGCAGCAGCTACCTCTCCGGCGCCGGCCTGCCCATCTACTGGAACGGCATGCCGCACTCCGGCGTGCAGCTCAAGCTCGACCGCAGCGGACTCGTCACCGTGTTCTGCGGCAGCACCGACATCGGCCAGGGGTCCGACTCCGTGCTCGCGTATGTCGTGGGGGAGGTGCTCGGCATCGACCCGCTCGGCATCCGCGTGGTCACCGCCGACACCGACCTCACGCCGGTCGACCTCGGCAGCTACAGCTCGCGGGTGACGGTGATGACCGGCAACGCCGCGATGCAGGCGGCGGAGGAGGCGCGCGCCATCGTGGCGCGCGGCGCCGCCGAGAAGCTCGGCGTGCCGGCCAACCGGCTCGTGTTCGCCGACGCGCGCGTGTTCGACGCCGAGAGCCCCGACGCGGGCATGACCTTCGCGCAGGCGATCGTCGAGGCCGAGAGCCGCTACGGCACGATCGGCACGGTGGGTTCCTACAAGCCGCCGAAGAGCGCGGCGCGCTTCAAGGGTGGCGGGGTGGGACCGAGTCCTTCGTACAGCTACAGCGCCGCGGTCGTCGAGGTGGAGGTCGAGCCCGACACCGGCATCTACAAGGTCGTGAAGGTCTGGGTCGCGCACGACATCGGGCGCGCGCTCAACCCCGCGATCGCGATGGGGCAGATCGAGGGCTCCGTGTACATGGGGCTGGGCGAGGCGACGATGGAGGAGATGGCCTATCGCGGCAACCGCTTCGGCGTGCACAAGATCCCCTCGCTGCTCGAGTACAAGAGTCCGAGCACGATGGAGACGCCGGAGATC
>CAYQMF010000095.1:6168-26268 GCA_964418595.1 uncultured candidatus Brocadiaceae bacterium | reverse complement strand
CGGATTCCCGAAAACAGCGTCAAGAAGGCCCAAACTGCGGAAGCTGGGCTAGCCCAAGACCAGTGGCCTCGCGCGAGCTGCGTTCGCGCCAGCCAACCCCCGCCATCGGCGACGAGGCCCGCCGTCGCGACCCTTCCGTTGCCAACCCCCCTCGGCGTCGTGTCTGCTTCCCGCGTGCCCGACCCCGCCTCCCCCGCGCCGGCGACCGCGATCGTCCTGACCCACCGCCGGCTCGCGACGCCGTTCGCGAAGACCGCGCACGGCCTGATCCGCGGGCCGAGCCGCTACGCGATCCGCGCGGTGATCGACGAGACCGCGGCGGGGCGCGACGCGGGCGAAGCCATGGGCATCGGGGCGCGCGGCATCCCGGTGTTCGCGTCGGTGGCTGCGTGCCTTGCCGCGGGGGTCTGCGCGGACCACTGCGTGATCGGCGTCGCGACTCCGGGCGGGGTGCTGCCCGCCGAGATGCGCAGCGAAGTGTGCGCCGCGCTGCGCGCTTCGATGAGCATCGTCAACGGCCTGCACCACCTGATCGGCGACGACCCGGAGTTCGCGGCGCTGGCGAAGGCGCACGGCGCCACGATCCGCGACATCCGCCGGCCGCCGCGCGTCGCCGACCTGCACTTCTGGACCGGCGCCATCGACACGGTGCGGGCACCGCGCATCGCCGTGCTCGGCACCGACTGCGCCGTGGGCAAGCGCACCACGTGCCAGGCACTGGCCAAGGTGTGTCGCGCCGCCGGGATCCGCACCGAGATCGTGTTCACCGGCCAGACCGGCTGGTTGCAGGGCATCGCGCACGGCTTCATCCTCGACGCGACGCCCAACGACTTCGTGAGCGGCGAGCTGGAACACGCCATCGTCGCCTGCGACCGCGACCTCGCGCCCGACCTGATCCTGCTCGAAGGCCAATCCGCGCTGCGCAACCCGTCGGGGCCCTGCGGCGCCGAGCTGTTGCTGTCGGGCGGCGCGCGCGGCGTCGTGCTGCAGCACGCCCCGGGTCGCAGGTGCTTCGAGGACCTCGAGCACCTGCACCGGCACATCCCGCCGGTCGCCGACGAGATCGACCTCATCGCCCGCTACGGCGCGCGCGTGCTGGCGGTGTGCGTCAACGACGCCGTCGATACCGGCGTCGACCTCGACACGGCGTTGGCCGCGCTGCGCGCGAGCGTCGACCTGCCGGTGCTGCACCCCCTGCGGCCGGAACTCGCCGAAATCGTGCCGGCGATCCGCGCCTTCCTCGCCACCGAGCGGCAGCGGTCGCGATGAAAGTCGCTCGCGTCGACACGCGGACACGGCGTGTGCCCTTGACGCGTCCCTACGCGATCGCGTCGAAGGCCACCGCCGCCGTCGACCTCGTGCAGGTCCGGATCGAAGCCGACGACGGTCGCGTCGGTCTCGGCTGCGCGACGCCGGAGCCTTCGATCACGGGCGAGACCCTCGCCATGTGCGAGACCGCGTTGGCGCCCGCCGCCGTGGCGTGGCTCCTGCGGCAAGACCTCGACGAGTACGCGGCGCTCGGCCAGACCGCACGCAACCGCAACCCCGACGCCCCCGGCGCCTGCGCGGCGCTCGACATGGCGTTGCACGACCTGCAAGCCCAGCGCCGCGGGCTGCCGCTCGTCGACGTGCTGGGCCGCGTGCACGACGCCCTGCCCACGTCGATCACCATCGGCATCAAGCCGCTGCAGGAGACCCTGGCGGAGGCCGACGAGTACCTCGCGCGCGGCTTTCGCTGCCTCAAGGTGAAGATCGGCGACTCGGTTGCCGACGACATCGTGCGCCTGCGAGGCCTGCGCGCGCGCGTCGGCGACGACGTGACGATCCGGATCGACGCCAACCAGGGCTACGGCTTTGCCGACCTGCAGCAGTTGCTCGAGGGCGTCGCCGACCTCGGCGTGGAACTCATCGAGCAGCCGCTGCCGAGAGGCGACGACGTCGCGCTCACCCGCCTGCCGGCCGGCACGCGACGGCGGCTCGCCGCCGACGAGAGCGCCATGGACGAACGCGACGCCGCCGCGCTCGCGGCTTCCCCGGCGCCGTACGGCATCTTCGTGATCAAACTGATGAAGTGCGGCGGCATCGGGTCGGCACGCGCGATCGCCGCCACCGCCGACGCCGCCGGCATCGACCTGATGTGGGGCTGCATGGACGAGAGCGTGGTCGGCATCAGCGCGGCGCTGCACACCGCGTTCGCCTGCCCGCGCACCCGCTACCTCGACCTCGACGGCAGTCTCGACCTCGCCATCGACCTCGCCACCGGGGGTTTCGCGCTCGACGGCGGCGTGCTGCGCACCCTCGATCGACCCGGCCTCGGCGTGGCGGCCATCTCCTGACGCGCGTCCCGCGCAACCCATGACCCTCAGTTCGCGACGGACCTTTCTCGCACGATCGCTCGCCGCCGGCACGTCGATGACGTTGGCGTCGTGCCGCCTCGTGCCGCAGGCACCGCTGGACCTGATCCTGCGCGGCGGCAACGTCGTCGACGGCACGGGCAAGAAGGCATTCGTCGCCGACGTCGGCATCCGCGGCGAGCGGATCGCGGCCATCGGGGCACTGCAAGATGCCACGGCGGCGCGCGTGATCGACGTGCGCGGACTCGTCGTCGCACCCGGCTTCCTCGACGTGCACGCGCACAGCGACCTGCGCCGGCACCCGCGTGCGCAGAGCAAGGTCTTCCAGGGCGTGACCTTGGACGTCACCGGCCCCGATGGCGGCTCACCGTTGCCGAAGCCGACCGCCGCAGACACCAGCGAGTTGGTCACCGACGCTGCGCAGTGTTCGAGCTATCGCGCGTGGGCCGCGACGCACGGACCCATCGCCATCGACATCGGCGCGTACGTCGGGCACGGCACCGTGCGCGAACTCGTGCTCGGCCCCGTCGGCCGCGCGCCCACCGCCGCGGAGCTGGGCGTGATGTGCGCCCTCGTCGCGCAGGCGTTGGAAGAAGGCGCGCTCGGCCTGTCGTCGGGCCTCGAGTACTTCCCCGGCAACATGGCCCGCACCGACGAGCTGGTGGAGCTGTGCAGGGTCGCTGCGCGCTTCGACCGCCCGTACGTCACCCACATCCGCAACGAAGACGACGAGCTGCTCGAAGCCGTCGACGAGGCCATCGACATCGCGCGGCGGTCCGGCGCCCCGCTCCTGATCTCGCACCTCAAGGTCGGCGGCAAGCCCAACTGGCACAAGATCGACGCGCTGCTCCTGCGGATCGAAGCGGCCCGCGCCGGCGGCCTCGAGGTCCGCGCCGACCGCTATCCCTACGAGGCGTGGTCGACGAGCCTCGCCACCAACTTCCCCGGGTGGGCCAAGGAGGGCGGCCAGTTCGTCGCGCGCCTCAAGGACCCCGCCGAGCGCGCGCGCATGCGCGCGGAGACGGAGCGCGCGGTGGCGGCCAACGGCGGCTGGAATGCCCTCATGCTCGGCGGCGGGCTCGGCGAGGCCGACCGCGATCAGCTCGGCCGCCGCGTCGACGAGGTCGCCGGCGACCGCGGCCAGGAGCCGTTCGAGACGGCATGCGACCTGCTCACGCGCGGCAACGTGTCGATCCTCGGCTTCGGCATGAGCGAGGCCAACATGGACCGCATCCTCACGCAGCCGTACTGCATGGTCGCCTCCGACGGCAGCGCCGTGGCGGCCGGTGGACGCGGGGGACATCCGCGTTCGTACGGGACCTTCCCGCGCGCGTTCCGCCGCTACGTGCGCGAGCAGAAGGCGCTCACACTGGAGGAGATGGTGCGCAAGATGACCTCGCTGCCTGCCGAGACCCTGCGCCTCGCGGATCGCGGCGTGCTCGCCCCGGGCAGGCTCGCCGACGTCGTGGTCTTCGATGCGGAGCGCTTCACCGACGTCGCGACGTACCTGGAGCCGCAGCGCTACAGCGAGGGCGTGTCGGTGCTCGTGGTGAACGGCAAGGTCGCGCTGGAGGCTGGCGCGCAGACCGACTCCATGACGGGGCGCGTCGTGCGCGCCTGACGCCCGGCGAGTCCGCGTCCGTCACGCGTCCCCGCGCAGCGGTGCCTTCCCCATCGATACCAGCGCACGCAGGGCGTCGGCGACCCGCATGTCGACCTTCTGCAGGTGCCCCGGCTCCACCAGCCGCAGCCGACCTGCCATCGGGTTCGGTGAGCCCGGCACGAAGACCAGCGCGCGCTTGCCCCCAGGGCCTTCGGTCTCGCCCGTGAGCAGGCCGATCTCGTGCCCATCCTCCTCGCGCACGAGGACCACGCCCTGGAAGAACCGCTCGCGACTCGTGTCGTAGCCGAGCACCTGCTTGAGGCTCTCGTAGAACGTGCCGAGCAACGGCAGGCCGGCGAGGAGACGATCGACGCTGCGCCACAGCCAACGACCGACGAAGGTCGTGACGAACAGGCCCACCACGTAGATCACGGCCGCCGCGAGCAGGAGGCCGAGGCCCGGGAAGTAGAAGGGGAGCGAGGCGCGCCACGACGACGAGATGGTGTTCTCGAGCCACACGATCGCAACCGCTGCGCCGCCGAGCGGCAGGAGCGCGACGATGCCGGCGAGCATGCAGCGGGTGATGTGACGGGAAGGGCTGCGCATGACCCGGTTTGGTTACCGCTTCTGAGGGGGGGGAACAAGACGTGGATGGTCACGTCCCGGGCGCGCAGGTGCGCGAGACTCAGCCCCGCTCCACGTCGCGACGCCGCACACCCACCGCGAGCACGGCGGCCGCGAACGCGACCAGCGAGAGCGTCAGGAACAGCCCGGCGATGCCCCACGCGGCATGCACGCGGGCCATGACGCTGCCGGCGAGGACCGCGCCGAACGAACCGGCGCCGTCGACGATGCCGATCCGCCGCGCGCGTGTCGTCGCCGCGCCGTCGAGCGGCAGCAGTCCGCTGGCAAGCGTCATCGGCATGGCCAGCATCGCGCTGACGAACGCCAACTCGCCGACCATCACCGCCGGGCGCGCATCGCCGACGAGCGCGAGCAGCGCGAGCGCCGCGCCTCCGACCAGCGCTGGCCCGCCCGTCACGAGCAGCAGCGCATGCGGCCTGCGGTCCGCCCACGACCCGGCGGCCAGCGCACCGAGCCCGCTGATCAGCGGCAACAGCGTGCTGGCGCGCACCGCGTCCGCCGCGGTGAGTGCGCACGCCTCGACGAGCAGCAGCGGTGTCCACAACGACAGCGTCTCGCGCACCATGGCGAGGCCGAAGTTCATCGGCACGAGCACGCCGAGCCGCGCGGCCGCAGTCGACGGCGCGTCCTCGACCACCGGCGCACGACGGACGGCGCGCGCGTGGGTCGCAAGCAGCACGCCCGCCACCAGGACGCTCGCGCCGAGCAGGCCGGTGGCCGCCGTCGCGAGCACGCCGCGGGCACCGCCGCCGCCGGCAACGATCGCCGCGTAGGTCGCGCGCACGGCGGCGTCGCCGACCAGGTAGCTCTGTGACGCGAACGCCATCGCGGTCGCGAGCCGTGCGCGCGGGGTGACGGTCGCCACGACGCTGCCGAGCGCGGGCCACGCGCAGCCGAGTACCGCCATGCCGGCCACGCGGCAGGTGGCGAATGCCAGCGGCGTCGTTGCGCCCACCGCCACCACCTCCGCGAGGCCAGCCCCCACCAGCGCGATGACGAACATGCGCCGCCCGCCGAAGCGATCGGCGAGCACCCCGCCGGCCAGCTTGCCGAACGCGTAGACCAGCATCCCGAGCGAGGCGATGTCGGGGAGCGCGGCGCGCAGCGCCGTCGCCCCGGGGTCGGCGTCCCACAGCGGCGCGAGCGCCGGCAGGTCGGCGCGGTGAAAGTAGCTCGCGGCGTAGCCGACGAACAGCGCCGCCAGCACGAGCAGGGGCAGGCGCTGGCGGACCGTCGACACGCCACGGGATCATCGCGGCCGATCCTGGCGAAGGAAGCGTCGCGGCGCCGTGCCGGACGGGAGCGCTACCGTCCCGCCGCGTACTCCTCGAGCGTGAACGCGTCGACCTCCACGGCCGCGGCCCGCGCTGCGTCCGCGTCGCGGATCGTCCCCGCCTCGGCGGCGGTGAGGACATCGGCCTCGACCGCGCGCGCCACCAGCTCGCTGACCGCCGCCTTGGGCAGGCGGCCCGCGCGCACCGCGGCGCGCACCTTGTTGATCGCCGCATCCGCCTTGGCGCCGAGCAGGAACGCGCACTCGATGTGACCCTGCCCCGGCTCGTCGAGGGGCGGCAGGTCGATGCCGTCGGTGAGACGATCGCGCTGGGCGCCGGGGTTCATGAGCAGGCGCGCAACCAGCGTGTTCAGCGCGTCGGACGGCCCGCGGCTGATCGCGTTGCAGCGCGACCACCACCAGATCGGCCAGCGCACGAGCCACGACAGGCCCGGCACCGGGAGGTTGCGCAGCAGACCGTCGAACGCCTCCTGCACCCGCGCGAACGCGTACTCCAGCGACCACTGCAGGAACGGCTCGTCCTCCTGGCGGCGGCCTTCGGCGTCGAAGCGACGCAGCGTCGCCGTCGCCAGGTACATCCACGAGAAGATGTCCGAGAAGCGTCCGGCCAGCATCTCCTTGCGCTTGAGATCGCCGCCGAGGCTCGCCATCGCCACGTCCGCGAAGAACGCGAACGACGCCGAGGTCCACGTCAGCCGCCGCAGGTGCCGCGCGGCCGGGCCACCCATCGGCACCCGTTGCAGCCAGCCGCGGCTCAAGCTGAGGAGCAGCGCACGCACGCCGTTGCGCACGACGTGGCCGACATGCCCGAAGAACGCCCGGTCGAAGCCGGCGAGATCGTTGACCGCCAGCGCCTCGATCTCCGCGCGCGCGTACGGATGACACCGGATCGCCCCCTGGCCGAAGATCATCAGCGTGCGCGTGAGGATGTTGGCGCCCTCCACCGTGATGCTGATGGGCATCGCCGTGTACGCCATCGCCATCGTGTTGCGCGGGCCGCGCGAGATCGCCGCGCCCCCGAGCAGGTCCATGCCGGCGAGCACCGACAGCCGGCACAGCTCGGTCGTATGGTACTTCATCATCGCGGTGACGACCGCGGGCTTGGCGCCCTCGTCGAGCCCGCCGCACGTGTAGCGCCGCGCCGCCTCGACCAGGTAGGCGAAGCCGCCGATCCTGGCGAGCACCTCCTGCACGCCCTCGAACTTGCCGATCGAGAGTCCGAACTGCTGGCGCACGGCGACGTACGCGCCGGCGATGCGCGCGGTGCGCTTGCACCCCGCCGCGCTCGTGGCCGGCAACGAGATGCCGCGCCCGGCGGCGAGGCTCTCCATCAGCATCTGCCAGCCGCGGCCGGCGCCACCCTTGCCGCCGATGATCGCATCGAGCGGCACGACGACGTCGTGACCCTCGGTCGGGCAGTTGTAGAAGGCGACGCCGATCGGATCGTGCCGCTGGCCGAGCACCACGCCCTCGGTGTCCGTCGGGATCAACGCGCACGTGATGCCGAGGTCTTCGCCCTTGCCCAGCAGCTTCTCCGGGTCGCGCAGCTTGAAGGCGAGGCCGAGCACGGTCGAGATCGCCGCCAGCGTGATGTAGCGCTTGCGCCAGTTCAGCCGCACGTGCAGCTCGCCGTCCGCACCGCGGAACACGACGCCGTGCGACTCGATCGCGCCCGCGTCCGAGCCGGCGTTGGGTTCGGTGAGCGCGAAGGCGGGCACCGCCTCGCCACGTGCGAGCCGCGGCAACCAGTGGTCCTTCTGCGCCTGGGTGCCGTAGTGCACGAGCAGCTCGGCGGGGCCCAGCGAGTTGGGCACCATCACGGTGATGCCGAGCGCGAGCGAGCGCGACGCGACGCGGGTGACGATCGCCGAATTCGCCGACGGCGAGAAGCCGTGGCCGCCGAACTCCGTGGGGATGATGAGGCCGAAGAAGCGCTCCTGCTTGAGGAACGCCCACGTCGCCGAGTCGAGATCGCGCCGCTGCTGGACGTCCCAGTCGTTCACCATCCGGCACAGCTTCTCCACCGGGCCCGCGAGAAACGCGCGCTCCGCCGGGCTCAGCTCCGGGTAGTCCTCGGCCAGCAGCCGGCGCAGGTCCGGCTTGCCGGAGAACAGCTCGCCGTCGACCCACACCGTGCCGGCCTCGAGCGCCGCGCGTTCGGTCTCCGAGATCTGCGGCAGCACCTGCAGCCGCGCGAGCAGGCGCATCACCGGCGCGCTGAGCAGGCGCGCGCGCAGCGGCGGCAGGTTGCCGACCACGGCGACCACCGCGAACACGATCCACGTCGGGATCGACGAACCGGTGGCGAGCCAGGCCAGGGCCGCGACGGTCCACGCCCAGAAGGGCGCGCCGACGAAGGCGAGGCCTGCCGCGGCCAGCAGGACGAGGAGGGCAACCAGCATGGCGGGGATTGTTCGAACGCTGCGGTGGAGAGCAAGGTTGCGGATGACCGGCAAAGGACACGCCCCCCCCTCGTCGGCCCGCCGCGGCGTAGACTTCCCCGGCCTGCCGCCCTTCCCTGCGCCCGCCGATGCGATTCTCCGCCCTCGCTTCCCTCTCCCTTCTCGCCGCCTGTTCCACGCCTGATCCGCACGCGACGCTCGGCGCGTCGCGCGGGCTCGCCGTCACCGACGTGACGGACCTGATGACGAAGAAGGGGCTCACTGCCGACGAGATCGCGACCCTGCCCGACGACTTCCTCGCGCGCACCCTGCGTCGCATCCGCGAACCGCGCCCCGACCACGCGGGCGAGGCCGAGGAGTACCGACTGCAGTCGCTGCGCAGCGAGGACGGCACGATCCCGCACAACGCCGACCTCACTGCCAAGCAGCAGATGGCGGCGCTCCAGCTCGAAGGCATCTCCGGCGGGCTCGACTCGACGCGCTGGACCGACCTCGGGCCGGGCAACATCGGCGGCCGCATCCGCGCCATCGCCATCCACCCCACCACGCCGGCGACCATGTTCGTGGGCAGCGTGGCCGGCGGCATCTGGCGGTCGAACAATGCGGGCGCGAGCTGGGCGCCGGTCGATGACCTGATGACCAACCTGTCGATCACGACGATCGCGTTCACGCCGGGCAACCCGACGGTGATGTACGCCTCCACTGGCGAAGGCTTCCGCAACGGCGACGCGGTGCGCGGGGCCGGCGTGTTCAAGAGCACGGACGGTGGCGTGAGCTGGGCGCAGATCCCCTCGACCAACACGAGTGACTTCTACTACGTCACGCGGTTGTCGATCTCGCCGGACGCATCGACCATCCTCATCAGCACGCGCACCGGGATCTATCGCAGCACCAACGCGGGAGTGTCGTGGACGCGCGTGCACGGCTCGGCGAGCGCGTTCTGCCTCGATGTCAAGTTCCACCCGACCAGCAGCAACGTCGCCATCTGCCACATCGGCGACGCGAGCCAGTCTACGGTGGCCTACACCACCAACGGCGGCGCGAGCTGGACCAACGCCAGCGGCATCGCGACCAGCGGGTCGACGACCACGCGCATCGAGCTGGCGTGGCACAAGGGCTGGACCGGCGCCGGTAACGGATGTTGCTACGCGTTGAAGGACAGCAGCTCGACGCTCTATCGCTCCGTCGACGGCGGCGCGAACTGGACGCAGGTCTCGACGGCAACCATCCTCGGCAGCCAGGGCTGGTACGATGACTGCCTCTGGGTCGATCCCAGCGACACCGATGCCAATACCGCCGACGACGTGCTCATGGCCGGCGGCATCGACCAGTGGCGCAGCACCAACGGCGGCAGCACGTGGACGAAGGTGAGCCAGTGGTCGAGCTGGCCGAACAGCGCACACGCCGACCAGCACGTGATCCTCGAGCACCCGCAGTTCAACGGCACCACCAACCGGACGGTGTACTTCGGCAACGACGGCGGCATCTGGCGGACCGACAACGTCTATGCGGTGGCCAACACGAGCGGCTGGGTGAACCTCAACAACTCGCTGCGGATCACGCAGTTCTACGGCGGCTCGCGCAATGCGACCGCGGGCATCCTCATCGGCGGCACGCAGGACAACGGCACGCTGCGGCGCACGGAGGCGTCGGGGCAGAACGGCTGGACGACGATGTTCGGCGGCGACGGTGGGTTCTGCGCGAGCAACGCGAACACGAGCACCTACCACTACGGCGAGTACGTCTACCTGCAGATCCACCGCAGCACGAACAGCGGCAGCTCGTCGAGCTACATCTACAGCGGCATCGGCGATGCGGGCAGCGCGGCGAACTTCATCGCGCCCTTCATCCTCGATCCCAACGTGCAGACGACCATGCTCGGCGGCGGGCTCAGCCTGTGGCGCAGCACGAACGCCACCGCAGGCACGCCGACCTGGGCTTCGATCAAGGCGTCGGTCGGCAGCAACATCAGCGCGATCACGGTGCAGGAGGGCAACTCGGACGTGATCTGGGTCGGCCACAACAACGGCGACGTGTACCGCACGACCAACGGCACGAACGCCGCGCCGACCTGGACCAAGATGGACGACAACCCCGCCGCCCTGCCCGGTCGCAAGGTCATGCGCGTCACGCTCGACCCGGCCAACGCCAACCGCGTGTTCGTCTGCTTTGCCGGCTACAACACCGACAACCTGTGGGAGTCGACCAACGGCGGCGCCACCTGGGCCAGCAAGCCCGGCATGCCCGCCGCACCCGTGCGCGACGTCGAGATCCATCCGGCTCGCGGCACGTATCTCTATGCCGGCTCCGAGGTCGGACTGCTCGTGAGCGAGAACGGCGGCACGTCGTGGAGCAGCAGCGCGACGCCGGCCTACGCCTCGATCGACGAGCTGATGTGGTCGGGTGGCGAGCTGTACATGATCACGCACGCACGCGGGATGTTCCGCCAGCGGCCGCTCACGCTCGCCAGCGCGATCAGCCGCGGCGCGCCGTGCACCTACAACGGCGGCTCGGCCGGCCCGACTCTCAGCGTGCCCGACCCCGTGCTGGGGACGCGGATCACGTTCCTGGCAAGCGGCGGTCCCGTGAACGGCGCCGGCGTCCTCTACCTCAGCGGCGTGCCCGGCGGCCCCATCCAGATCTCGCCCGGCTGCTTCCTGCAGCTCGATCTGCTGACGATGGTGTCCGTCGGCGGCTTCGCCTTCAACAACACCGGCATCGGCCTCTTCCCCGTCGACCTGCCGAGCACGGCGTCGCTCGTGGGCGGGCGTGTGATGACCCAGGTCGCGGCGGTGACGGGGCTGACGATCCAGTTGTCGAACGGGCAGGAGCTGGTGCTGGGGTATTGAGCCTGGCCAGCTCCCGGCGCTGAGCTGAGCTGAGAGTCCTACAGCCGGTCGATCACCTCGAACAGGGATCCTGGCTGGATCGGCTTGGTGATGTAGGTGTCGATCCCGTGTGCGAGCAGGCCCTCGATGTCGCTTCTCACCATGTGTGCCGTCAGGGCCACGATCGCCTGGCGCCGACCTGTCGTGCGATCGATCTGGCGGATCGCAGCAGCGATGTCGATCCCGGTCATGTCGGGCAGTTGCGTGTCGACGAGGACGACGTCGAAGTCCTCGTGCTCCAGCGCCGCCAGGAGGTCTCGTCCGGTGGCTGCAGCCTTCACGACGTAGCCCCGGCGGCTGAGGAGATCCATGGCCAGGGAGGGACCTGTCCTTGGATCTTCGGCCACCAGCACACGCCGAGCGATGGCGTCGGCGGTGCCACGCGGGGGAGCCGCGATCTCCGGGCGCTGGTCGGCATGCGATCGCCCAGCAGCGGGCACTCGTCCGCCAGGGCCATGGTCCTGTCTGCCCAGAGGCACGGCGAACTCGAAAGTGCTGCCGCGGCCGACTTCGCTCTGGGCATGGAGATGGCCGCCCATGATGGTCACGAGCCGAGCCGATATCGAGAGACCCAGCCCCGTCCCGCCGTGGCGGCGCGTCCTCGACGAGTCGGCCTGCACGAAGGGCGCGAAGACGTCCTTCAGCTTCGCGGCCGGAATTCCGAGTCCCGTGTCCGTCACCGAGAACCGCAGCGTGATCGACTCGTGATCCATGGTTCCCGCGACCGGCACGATCTCGACGATCACGCCACCGCCATCGGTGAATTTGATCGCATTGTCGACCAGGTTGCACAGCACGCGCCCAAGGCCGTTGGCGTCGCCGATGACGCGCTCCGGTACATCCGGCGCGATGCAGGTGGTGAACTCGAGGCCCTTGTCGCGAGCGGTCGCCGACAGTGGCTTCAGCGTCGCTGCGAGCCACTCGCGGACGTGGAAGGAGTTCAGGTGCAGCACCGTCTCGCCAGCCTGGATCTTGGAGAAGTCCAGGATGTCGTCGATGATCCGCAGAAGCGCGTCAGCCGACGACTTGACCATGGAGAGGTACTCGCGCTGTTCAGTCGTGAGGTCGGTTTCGAGCGCCAGCTCCGTCATCCCGAGGATGCCGTTCATCGGGGTCCGGAACTCGTGACTCATGTTCGCGAGGAAGTCGCCCTTGGCTCGATCCGCAGCCTCGGCAGCTCGCTTGGCTTCGAGAAGCGTCTGCAGCGTGCGCTTGCGGTCGGTGATGTCGCGAAGGAAGAACGTGTATCGGAGGATGCCCCCGGTCTCGCAGCTCGTCACCCAGCACTCGGCCGGGAACTCGACGCCGTTCGCCCGCAACGCCTCGACTTCGAGTCGCGGCTCCGCTGTCCGGCCGTCGTTGGCGACCAGCGCGGCCATGCTGTGTCCGGAACGCAACCGGGCCGGCAGGACCACGTCGTCCAAACGCAGACCGACAACCGTATCCCGTCTGCACAGGAAGGTCTCCTCCGCCGCGCGATTGAACTCGACGATCCGTCCGTCGGCGCCGGTCGTGATGACACAATCGAGCGCGGTCTCGAGGATCGTGCTCTTGTGCGCCTCGCTGGCTGCGAGCTCGGCCGTTCGGGTTTGCACGCGTTTCTCGACGGTTGCATGGGCGGCCTCGAGTTCAGCCCTGCGGGCAGCGATCTCGTGCATTTCCTGCACACTCCTTCGGCAGGACTGGATGAGGAACGCATCACAGAACACGACCCAGCCAGCGTGTTCGATCACACGCCACGGCTCCGGACCGAGGACACCGTAGACCGACTGCGGAAAGAGCAGGCCACGGACGGAGTGGTCGACGACGACCACGATCGATGCCGTCACGAGGACGCGCCAGTCGCGATAGAAGGCGAGCAAGGCCAGTGATCCGAACACGTGGAAGTGCGTCTCGATGCGTCCCCCGGTGAGGTGGATCAGGAGCGCCCCAAAGAGCATCTGGCCTACGGCCACTGCGTGACGCGTCTGGACTGCTCCGGGGCGGCGCCACGCGAACAGGACCGGCACGAGGATGATGATGCCTCCGAGCAGTACGGCCGCCCAGACGTGCGGATGGACGTCGTTGGTCGTACCGATCCACGTTCGTGGCGTGACGATGAGGGCGACCGCGATCCCGACCAGCCACTGGCCTGCGAGCAGCCAGGCGAACAGGCGGTCGGCGCGTCGGCAGACGTCGCTCTGGTGCTCGCGGAGGAGTGCGTCCGTCCGCTCTCGGGAGGAGTGTGGAACAGCGCTCACGGCCGACGCCCTTGGATGCTCGGCGCATCCGAGTCGAAGAGTGGGCACCCGTACACGGGTGCCGAGTCCAGACTCGCGTGGCCAGACCGCAGGAACGACTCCACGGCGAGCATGCCGTCACTGACGCCTTCTTCGCCGCGGGCACGCGTGATGCCGCCTTGGAAGACCCTGTCACCCCGAGCGTCGTAGAGCAGCACCAGGCCCGAGGTCGTCGCACCGAAGCGGCGGGCCTCGACGCCACCGATGTCGAAGTGCAGTACGACACTCTGTACGTTGGTCGTGCTCGCCCAGAGCCCGTCGTGTTCGAAGCCCTCCGGGGCTCCCGGGGGCCTGACGAACACGACGTGCGTGTCGAGTTCGCCGCCGCGGGTCGACAGCAGCTTGACGAGACCCTGGAGGCTCGCCCGCGTGCACGCGCATCTGGGGTGCGCGAACATGACGAGGGTTGGCCGTCCGTCACGGTGAGACAGCGGTGAGTCCGTTGGCCAGGTCTGCGGCGCACGTTCCTGCGCGCCGGGGTCTGCCGAGTAGCGCCACAACGACAGGAGTCCGACCGCGACGAGCACGATCCAACTCGTCAGGATTGCGAGATCGGTCAGTCGGACTGCGTGCCGTCGCGCGTGGTTCTGGTGTTCCATTCGCGAGCCCTGAAGCAAGGCACGTGCCATGCCCGGGAGCCACGCGGCGGCGCCATGTCACGAGGCTCGGACGGCGAGGCGAGTGGATCGCTCTGGCGCCGGCACCACGACCCTGGTGCGTCGACCAGGGCGTCGCCACCAGAGTCCCCCGCGCGCGCGTGGCCACGGTTCGAGAACGGCGCCTTCCGGCGGCGTCCTCAGCCGGCTGGTTCTTCGAGCCCGAACCGCCGGATCTTCAGGTGCAGCGTCTTGAAGTCCGTACGCAGGGAGCGAGCCGCCTCGCTCTTGTTGCCGCGAGCGGCGTGCAGGGCGGCGCGGATCGCGGCCTTCTCGGCCTCGGCGGCGGCTTCGGCGCCGATGTCCTTGAGCGACTTTCCCCGGGTCGCTCCCAGACCGACGACATCCCTTGCGGGTGGCGTCTGAGTCCCGGTGCTGCGATCGAGTGCCCGGCGGATGCCGGGTGTGGCCAGCACGAGACCGTCGCTCTCCAGGACGGCGTGACGGATCACGTTCCGCAGCTCGCGCACGTTGCCGGTCCACGGATGCGTCACGAGCAAGGCAAGCGCCTCTGGCAGGATCTCGCGGACCGGACGCCGCAGTTCGATCGCAGCTTCCTCCGCGAAGCGTCGCACGAGATAGGGAATGTCCTCGCGACGTTCCCGCAGCGGTGTGAGCTGGATCGTGAACTCCGCCAGGCGGAAGTAGAGGTCCTGACGGAAGCGGCCTTCGCGCGCCTCGGTCGCCAGGTCCCGGTTGGAGGCTGCGACGATGCGGACGTCGAACGGGAGAGTGCGCCGACCGCCGATGGGGCGCAGCTCCTTCTCCTGCAGGACGCGCAGGAGCTTCCCCTGCATCGCCAGGGGCAGGTTCGTGATCTCGTCGAGAAACAGCGTGCCGCCCTCCGCCGCCTGGATGTAGCCGGGCCGTGGCTCGACGGCGCCCGTGAACGCGCCGCGTTCGTGCCCGAACATCTCCGACTCCATGAGGCTCTCGGGGATCGCGCCGCAGTCGATGGCGACGAAGGGACGGCCGGCACGATCGCTCAGGTCGTGCACGGCTCTGGACACGAGTTCCTTGCCGGTTCCGGTCTCGCCGGCGATCAGCACCGAGAAGTTCGACGCTGCGACCTGGCGGACCTGATCCACGAGACGCCGCACGGCCGCGCTGGGGCCCATCCGCGTCACGAGGTTGGCGCCGGAGCCGAGCTGGGCACGCAGCGCTTCGACCTCCTCCGCCAGCGCGCGCCGCTCCAGTGCGCGGCGCAGGACGACCACGATCTGGTCCATGTCCAGGGACTTGACGAGGTATGCGAACGCGCCGAGCTCGGTCGTCTGCACGGCGGTACGGATGCTCCCGCTCCCGGTGAGGATGATCACCGGGAGGCCGGGGTGCGACTTCCGGAGACGCTCGAGCACCTGGACGCCGTCCATGCCGGGCATGTCGAGATCGAGGGCGACGGCGTCGATCTGCTGCGATGCGGCGATGGCGAGCGCTTCGGCACCACTCGCGGCGCACACGCACTCATGACCCTCCGGGCGCAGGATCTCGACAAGCAGGGCCCGGCTGGCGTCATCGTCATCGACGATCAGCACGCGTGCACGGTTCTCGATGGCCGACACGACCCGGATGGTATCGCGCGTTGGTCCTTCATACACTCGACGTGCCGTCGTGGGATCTCGTCCCCCGCGTGGCACGGACCAAGGCATGAACTCGTCGCGGTCGACCCTTGCGCGGCTGGTAGCGGTTGCCGCCGCGGGGTTCGCGAGCGGCTCGTGGGGGCCGTGGTTGGTCAAGGAACCGGCTTTCTCTGCCACGGTGTGGCCGGCCTTCGGGATCGGGCTCGCGGCAGTCCTGCTGTGGGGTCCGATGATGGCCGTCGGGGTTGCGATCGGCATCGTCGCGCACCAGATGTCGCTGGGTACTTCGCCCCTGGTTGCATTGGCTCTCGCAGCGGTCCTCAGTGCGAGTCTCCTGGCGGGAGCGCACCTCATGCGAACGAAGACGGGGTTCAGTCCGCAGCTCGCACGGCTCCGGGATGTCGTCGTGTTGGCGATGGTCGGCGGTGTCGCCACGGGCGCCCTCGTGGCTTTGGCACGCGTCGCCGTCCTGGGGGTCGCCGGAGAACGCCCCTGGAGCGATGCGCCCGGGATGATCAGGGCCTGGTGGTTTGCCAACGCTCTGGGGGGGCTCGTCGTCGCTCCGGTCTTGCTGACCTGGCTGTCTCCCGCGGTGACCCGCGTCAGCGTGAGCCGGGTGATCGAGGGCGCCGTCGCGTTGGGGCTGGCCGCGGTCATGGCGCACTTCGTGCTCGATCCAGATGCCGAACAGACGGTCCACTACCGATTCCTGCTGTTTCCGCTGATCGTCTGGATCTCCCTCCGTCACGGTGCGCGCGGTGCGACGGCGACGGCCCTCGTGGTGGCCCTCCTCGGCATCCGGCTCGCCGGGATGACTTCGGTGTCTGAGGAGGGCGCGTCCAGCACGATCCCGTTCCTGCACGGCTTCCTGGCGACGATGGCCTTCGTCGCCCTCGTCCCGGCAGCCACGATCGCGGAGCTGTCCGTCTCGCGTGCTCAGTTGTCGGCGAGCCGAGGGCTCCTCGGCGCCTTGTTCAAGGCGCAGCGCGAGTGCGTGAAGGTCCTGACCGTGGACGGCGAGGTCGTCGACATCAACGATGCCGGCGCGAGGATCGTGGGTGTGGCATCCCCGGCAGCGGTTGTGGGCCGCAACATCATCGACCTCGTCGTCAGCAGGCATCACGAGGACACGCGACGCTTGCTGCAGGAGGCGAGCGCCGGCCACGCCGGCAGCCTCGAGTTCGAACTCGAATCACTCGACGGGAACCACCGCTGGCTCCACATCCACACGGTCCCCATCGAGGATCTCGACTCCATGGGGCGACGCATGCTGGTAGGCGTCTCGACCGATGTCACCCAGCGACGCATCGATGAAAGGGCTCTGCGTTCCAGCCTGGACCGCTTCGAGCTCGCCACGCGCGGCGCCAACGACGGGATCTGGGACTGGGACGTGTCGACCGGGGATGTGTATCTGTCTCCACGCCTGAAGGAACTCCTCGGCTACGCTGGTCACGAACTCGCCAGCAGCACGTCCACATTGGCCACACACGTTCACCCGGACGACCTGGAGGGCCTGCTGCGCGCGGGCCGGGACCATCTCGACCGACGCGCGCCGTTCGATCTCGAGAGCCGACTTCGTACGCGCGCAGGATCCTGGCACTGGTTCCGCATCCGTGGACAGGCCCGGTGGGCCGAGTCTGGTCGTCCAGTGCGGATGGCGGGATCCATCACGGACATCGCCGAGAGTCGTCGAGATCAAGAGGCGCTTCGGGCCGCTCACGCCCGCGTGCAGAACATCCTCGATTCGCTGTTCGCCTTCGTCGGCATCCTGACGCTCGACGGCGTGATGGTCGAGGTCAACCGCGCCCCGCTGGAGGTCGCCGGGCTGCGACGCGAGGGAATCATCGGTCAAGCCTGTGTGGACACCTATTGGCTGGCGCACTCTCCAGCCGTGCAGGCCGATGTGCGGCAGGTGCTCGCCCGCGCGGCGCAAGGCGAGACTTTGCGCCGCGATCTCCAGATTCGCGTAGCCGGCGGTGAGCTGATCACGGTGGATACGACCTTCGGTCCGCTTCGCGACGCGTCGGGCCGGCCGGTCCAGATCATCGCCTGCGGTGTGGATGTCAGCGAGCGCAAGCGCACCGAGACCGCTCTCGCGGCGACCGAGGAACGACTGCGCCTGGCCGTCGACGCGACTGAGCTCGGCATCTGGGACTGGGACATGACCACCGGCCGGATCGTCTGGAGCAGGTGGCACGAAGTGCTGTGGGGGATGGAGGAGGGCTCGTTCCGTGGCACATACGAGGAGTTCGACGAACGGATCCACCCGGAAGACCGTGCGGAGCTCGAGGAGGAGCTCGCCGTCGCGCTGCGAGACAAGCGTCCCTACGAGCACGAGTTCCGCATCGTGCTTCCCGATGGGCGTGTCCGCTGGATCGCCGGGCGTGGGCATGCGATCTACTCCGCGGATGGGCGTGCTTGCCGCATGCTCGGCACGGTGCATGACGTGACGATACGTCGGGCGGCCCAGGCTGAAGTGCGTCGCCTGAATGCGGACCTGGAACGCCGGATCTCGGCGCGAACGGCCGCACTGGCTGCGGCGAACGACGACCTTCGCTCTTTTGCCTACTCCGTCACCCACGACCTGCGCTCGCCATTACGCGCCATCAATGGGTTCGCGCAGATCCTCCTGCGCCGTCACCAAGACCAACTCGCCACCGAAGCCAGGGGACACCTCGACCAGATCCTCGAGGCGACCGTGCGCATGGGACGGTTGATCGACGACCTTCTCGCCTACGCCCATCTCGGGCGCGAGGCGCTGCCCATGCTACCCGTCGATCTGAACAACGTGTTGGCATCGGTCGTCCGGGATCGTGCTGTGCGAATCTCCGAACTCGGGGCGCGTGTCCAGGTGCAGCCTGACATCCCGGTCGTCACGGGCGACCGGTCGCTGCTGAGCCAGGTGTTCGGCAACCTCCTCGACAACGCGTTGAACTACCGACGAGAGGCCGTGACGCCTGAGGTCGGGTTCGGTTGGTCTGTCCGCGATGGACGCGTGTCGATCGCCGTGCAGGACAACGGCATCGGTATCCCCGCTGACCAGTGCGAGCGCATCTTCGAGGTCTTCTACCGCTTGCATGCGCAACCCGATCGCCGAGGATCCGGCGTCGGGCTAGCGATCGCCCGGCGCGCGGCAGAACTCATGGGTGGCAGGGTCGGTGTCACTTCCGAGGTCGGCAAAGGTAGTACCTTCCACGTCGTGTTGCAGCCAGCCACGGTCGGCGCGTCCGAGGCTGCCAGGTGAGCCAGAAGGCCCGCATCCTCGTCGTCGACGACGACGACATCGACCTCGAGCTGACGCTGGATGCCTTGCGCGAGGCCGGCGTGCAGGCATCGATCGAGGTCGCGCGGGGCGGACGCGCCGCTCTGGATCGGCTCTTGGCGTGCGGCGGGCTCGCGAGCCGAAGCGGGGAGTCGCCTCCTCACCTCGTCCTTCTCGATCTGCGCATGGCCGGCATGGACGGTTTCGAAGTGCTGCGTGCGATCAAGGGCTCGGTCGCGCTGCGTCGGATTCCGGTGGTCGTCTTCACGACATCTGCCGATTCCCACGACATTGCACGATGCTACGAGCTCGGGGCGAACGGCTACGTCGTGAAGCCGGTCGGCCATCTGGATCTGATCGAGTCAGCGCGTGGCATCCGATCCTTCTGGTTGCAACAGAACCTGCCGTGGGATGGCGCCGAGGCCGGGTGAGACCTGCCAGGGGCCGGCGGCCGAGCCAGGGATCTCGCACACCGAGATCGCGACTGGGTTGCCGTCGGCTTCCTACGCGTCGACACGGAGGACGCACGGCTGACTGAGCGCGCGTTCGTGGCGCAGCGGTCAGCGTGGAGTGCCGCGGGCCGGATCGGTCTCCAGAGACTCCAGCAGGGCCCGGCTCTTTCGAGCGAGCGCCGGGTCGGCCAGACGCGATCGCAGTTCGAGCGCCTGCTGCGCGTGGCGTCGGGCATCGTCGATGCGACCGAGGCGGAGTTCGACTTCGGCGAGGTTGTGCGCCAACGCGCCGAGGGTGTCGCGCTCCGCGTCGCCCTTGGCCTCGGCATCGGCGAGGGCAGCCGTGAGGATGGGCGCGGCTTCGCTGAGGCGCTTGTGGTTCAGGAGCAGGTACCCGAGCGTATTGCGCAGAGACAGCGTCTGGTCGGCGGCAGGCCCCAGCGCACGCGTCGCCTCTTCGATCAAGGGGACCAGTCTCGCCTCGGCCTCGTCCGATCGACCAGCTTGGGCGAGCGCGGCCACCAGCCCGTTGCCGGCGTTGAGGATCCCGGGGGCACCGGGCTCCAGCACCGCGGTGCGCGCGTCGAACAACTCCTGGAAGACCGGCACCGCCTCGGCGGGGCGCCCGAGCCCGATCAGCACCGCGCCGAGGTTGGCCATCGTCCCGAGCGTGTCCTCGGCCTGC
>CAYQMF010000095.1:0-6068 GCA_964418595.1 uncultured candidatus Brocadiaceae bacterium | reverse complement strand
CCCAGAAGGGTGCGCTGCGCGCGCAGCACATCCCGGAGGACGGGCTCGGCCTCGGCGGCCTTGCCGCGTTCGCGCGGCAGCCCAGCGAGGTTGGTGCGGATACTCAGCGTCACCCGCAGCGCGTCGGGGTCGTCGGCTGCCCTCGCCAGCGTGGCACGCCAGGTCTGTTCGACAGCGTCGAGGTCGCCACGGTCCTTCTGCAGAAGGCACCGCCGCCAACTCGAGCAGATCGGGCTCCCCCTGGCGGTGTGGTAGCGACGCTCCGGGTCCTTCGCCATCGCGCGCAACGTGATCCAGTCGAGGTCGCCGCGCAGCACTCGCTGCAGTCGGTCCGGCGAGGTCGCCCGGTGCTCGGCCACCGCAGCCAGGGACTCCCCGAGCGTCGTGATCCGCGTGCTCGGCCGCTCCGGCTCGTCCTCGCGGATCCGACGCTCGAGCTCGGCGCGCGGGACCTTCGCCCCGTTCAGGAACGGCAGCTTGCCGACCAGCAGCTCGTAGAGCACGACACCCAGCGAGAACACGTCGGTGCGGGCATCGATCTCACGCCCGAGGCGGCGCGCATCGCAGAACGCGGTGAGGGGTTGACCGTCCACGTACTCCATCACCAGGAACGGCGTGTCGTCGGCGAGAGTGCCGGCGTCCAGCACGCGGGCCACGCACGAGTGCTCCGTGCGCGCGAGCGCGCGGCGCTCCAGCTCGAAGCGGGCGCGATGGAGCTGGCTACGCGCATGACGGACGATCTTGATGGCGACGCGCGGGCGAACCGGCTCGGTCTGGGTAGCCAGGTACACGTCCCCCATGCCCCCCGCGCCCAAGGGTCGCTCGATCCGATGGCGGCGGCAGCTCGGCGGCGGCCACGAGCAAAGCTCGCCAGCGCGGCTGCGTGCTCGGGATGGCGAGCCATCAACTCCGCGATGCGCCGTGCACGCTCGTCGGCCTCGGCATCGAGCGCGGCGAGGGCCTGCGACTCCAGGTCGAAGGGAAGAGACGGTTGATCGGTTGATCGCGCGGATCGGTCACCATGGCGGAGGCTCCCTCGCAGCGTGCGCATGGTAGGGTGGACGCGGCGCCTGTCACCGAGAACGCCCTCCCCCGGGCGTCAGCTCACCGTTCCGGCCGCAGCGCCATCGTCTTCGCCACGAACGCGTCCTTCGTGCCCGCGGTGAGCGTGCGCTCCCAAGAACCGTACATCGGGTTCGGCAGCACGAACCACTGTGTGCCCCAGCGCTCGGCGTGCTCCGACACGACCCGGCGGCGCGCCTCGACCGAGCCCTCGGCGTCGACGAAGTCGTGCAGGTCGTCGCCGAGCATGGCGATCACCTCGTGATCCGCGGCGACCCTGGCGCGGCGGGCAACCTTGCTCGACTTGACGTCGATGTCGCCGCGAGAGAGCACCACGTCGATGGTCTGCGTGTCGGCGAGTGGGAAGCCGACGGCCGCGAGGTTGGTGCGCGTCGCGGCCTCGACCTCGATGGTGCGGTTGGTGACGTAGAAGACGCGCACGCCGCGCTGCTGGCAGCGCTGTGCGAACGCGACGGCGCCCGGGATGGCCGCGGCGCGAGCCTCCCGACACCAGCCCGCCCAGCTCGCGGCGCTGTAGTCCTCCTGGTCGAGCACGAGTCGCGCCTGATACGGCGAGTTGTCGAGCACGGTCTCGTCCACGTCGACGATCACCGCGAACGGCTTGTCGCCCGGCGTCGCCACGCGCTTCTCGACGGCCTGCGTGGCCGTCGCGAACACCTGCAGGCAGAGCGCTTCGTGCTCGGCGGCGGTCTGCGTCCAGAGTGTAGCGTTGAGGTTTCCGGTGCGATCGCAGCCCGCGAGAGCGAGGATTGCGATCAGGGCGACGAGCGGAGCGAGGAGGGTGCGGAGGTGTCGATGGCCGCGCGAGGTCATGTGGCGCAGTTTGGCACGGACATCGCGTGCCGTGCTGCCTGGAGCGTAGGATCGCTCGCAACACCCATTCCCATGAAGACCATCCAGCTCACCACCCGCTGCAAGATCAAGCCGGGCCAGTACGCCGCGTTCGAGAAGGCCGCCACCGCCTGCCTCCAGGCCGTGCGCGCCAAGGACAAGGGCACGCGACAGTACGACTGGTTCGTCGACGCCGAGAAGAAAGAAGCCATCGTGCGCGAGACCTACGCCGACTCGGACGCCGTGCTCGTCCACGTGCAGAACCTCGGCGACGGGCTCGGTGCGCTGCTGGCCACCTGCGACATGTCGCTCGAGATCCACGGCTCGCCGACCCCTGCGTTGATGGACGCGGCCAAGCCGTTCCCACACAAGGTGTACGGGTTCCTGCAGGGCCTGTAGGGGGCCAGGGAACCGCTGGGACCTGGTGAAGCTATGATCGGCGCCCCAAGGCTCCCATGCGCTCGCCTCACCTCGCTGCCGGTCCCTGCGTCCTCGTGTTCTTGTCCGCCGTTCCGGCGCAGAACACGACCTGGCGCAACTTCGAGAACCGGACGTCCCTGGCGCTCGCGCCCGAGCCGGGGGGCAGCGTGCTTGCGTTCGGCGGGGATCGCGTGGCGCCGAATACACCTCTCGATGACACATGGCGGCTGTCCCCTGGTGCTGGCTGGAGCCTGGTCACCCCTGGCGGTTCGGTGCCAGACGCACGCAGCGGACACGGCCTCGGCTACTTCGCCGGCAATCCCAGTACGGTTCCACCGCGCGCGCCTGGCACCGTGTTGTTCGGTGGGTCCACCGCGACGGGCGTGAGTGCGCAGACCTGGGTTTACAACGGCAACAACTGGAGCTTGAAGACGCCGGCGACCACACCGCCGCCCCGCACCGGTCACGGCGTCGCCGGCGACATCGCACGACGCGTCGTTCTCATGTTCGGAGGGTCGGGGCTCGGAGGCCTCGGCCTCAACGACACCTGGGAGTGGAACGGAATCGACTGGGTGGCCAGAGGCATGGGCGCGTCTGCACCTGCCGATCGCTCGGGGCACGCCATGGCGTGGAACCAGCAGACCGGCCGCGTCGTCATGTTCGGTGGCAACCCCGCACTCGACGAGACCTGGGAGTTCGATCCCCAGACCGATTCCTGGGTCCGACGTCTGACGCAGCCGGGAAACACCCCGCCCGGCCGTACGGCTACGGCCCTCGCCTACGACGGGTTCAATCGGCAGGTGATCCTGTTCGGGGGTCGCGACGGAGCTGGCGGTGTCCTGCGCGACACCTGGATCTGGGATCCCAGCGTGCCCCCCGCGGGCGGATGGGTGCAACGGACTCCAGCGCTCTCGCCTCCGGGCCGGAAGGGCCATGCGATGGCTTTCGACGCTGTCGCACAACGCGTGATCTTGGTCGGTGGAACCGACGCGGCGAACGCGACGCTGGAGAACACCTTTGCATGGGATGGAAACACTTGGTCGCAGCGCACCCAACGACCACCGGCCCGGGACGCCGTACCCATGGTCTGGGACAGTGATCGAGGCGTTGCGGTACTGTTCGCTGGCGACACGTGGGAACTGTCGGACTCAGGGTGGGCGGAGCGATTCCCGGTGTCGCCACCGTCCGCACGGACCGTGCACTGCCTTGCCTACGACGCACCGCGGCGACGAGTGGTCCTGTTCGGCGGGCAGCGCCTCGGCCAATCGGTCTATCTCGACGACACGTGGGAGTTCGATGGCGCCGGCTGGATTCCACGTCCGACCGCCAACCGCCCGCCGGCGTTGTCCTCCGCGAACATGGTCTATGATGTGGCGCGCGGAAACGTCGTGCTGTTCGGTGGCGAAGACGCGAATCGCGCCAAGCGGGCGGAGACTTGGATCTACGATGGAGTCGACTGGTCCCTACGGAGCCCGGCCAACGTGCCGGTGGCGCGAAGCGGTCACGGGATGGCATACGACCGTCGTCGGGGCCGCGTCGTCATGTTCGGCGGCGCCGACTACGCCTTTTCCGGGTTCCGCGACGACACCTGGGAGTGGGACGGAACGAATTGGGTGCCGCTCAACCCGTCCCCGCGCCCATCGGCCCGCGGCTGCTATCTCGCGTACGACGAGGCGCGCGGACGGGTGATGCTGTTCGGCGGGTTCGACGGCACCCAGGTCCTGGCCGATGTCTGGGAGTGGGACGGTTCGATGTGGACGATCGTGTTCCCCCGAGCATCTCCGTCTGCTCGCGCCTTCTCCTCGCTGGCGTACGACGAAATCAACGAGGTGACGTACTTGTGGGGGGGCTACGGTCCCGGCACCGGTCGCTCGGACACCTGGTACCACCAATCCCTTTTCCCCGCCCGCTACCGCACGCGCGACGCACAGGGCCAACTCCTCGGCCCCGGCTGCCCTGGCAGCGCCGGCACTCCCACGCTTCGCGTCGGCGTCGGCGAGCGCCCCTGGCTCGGCGACACGTTCACCATCTTCGTCGCCAATGTGCCAGCCAATCCGCTCGCATCGCTCGGTTTCGGCGCGAGCCAGGTGCCGGGGATCCCGCTCGGCTTCCTTGGCATGGGCAGCTGTGTCGCCCACTCGATCCCGGCCGTCTTCGTGCCCATGAGCTCCACTGGATCCCTCACGCTCACCGTGCCGATCGACCCATCGCTCGTGCTCTCGCACTTCTACAACCAGGCCTTCGTTTTCGACCCACCGGCGAACCCCCGAGGCCTCACCGCGTCCGACCTCGCCGAGGCGACCATCGGCGTTCGGTAGCGACGCCGCGCCGGCTATCTTGCTGCCATGACCGCGCAAGACTTCTCCACTACGGTCGTCCTGCTGCACAGCGCCAAGGCTGGGAAGGCACAGGCCCTCAACGACCTGCTTGCCCGCTACCAGCCCAGGATCAGGCAGGCCGTCGCCCTGTCCTTGGGGCGGATGCCTCGCGAAGCGGCAGAGATCGACGACGTGGTGCAGGAGGTGCTGCTGGCCGCGTTCAAGAACTTCGAGCGCTTCGAGCTACGCAGCGACGGATCCTTCATGGGCTGGCTGATGACGATCGTGCTGAACAAGATCCGCGACCTGAGCCGACACGCCGGGCGACAGAAGCGAGGCAGCGGCAACGTGCGACGCCTCGCTGACCTCACGGGCACGACCACGGCCGCCGAGCCGCCGATCATCGGCCACGATCCCTCGCCAACCTCGATGGCACGCACCCACGAACTGGCGGAGGCCGAACAGGCGGCGGTCCTCCAACTCCCCCAGAACCGCCGGGACGTGATCATCTACCGCGATCTGCTGGGCATGACCTACGAGGAGATCGCGCCACTCATGGGCTACAAGACGGCCGCGCCGCCGCGCGCGCTGCACAGCCACGCGCGGGAGCAGTTGGCGCGCATCCTGCGGAGGTTCGATCCGGAGGGCGGTTCGGCTCCGAATGAAGGCTGAGGGCCGGGAGATCAGCGGATCTCGAGCACTGCACGCCGCGAGTTGCTGAGCACGAGACCGCGCGCGTTGGCGCCGGGGTCGAGCACGACGCTCTGGAAGTAGATCACCGCCCCGTTCAGGCCGACGTCGGCGGGAATGGCGATGGTCGTCACGTAGCGTGGGCCGACCTTGTTCATGCCAACGAACACGTCGCTTGAAGTGTTCAAATAGCAGGTCGGCATGCCGAACCAGTCGAGGTGCAGGTTGGGCTCGGCGGCACCGAGGCCGAGCAGGACGACCAACTGGCGGTCGGCATTCAGGAGCTCCAGAACGAAAGGAGCGCCGATCCACGGCAGTGTTGTGGCATCGAGTGCCGGAACGCCACCCGAGCCCATGCAGCCGGGGCCACGGAGGTCGAAGCTCGCCGGCACCGACAGCGCCATCATCTCCCACGTCTCGTTGGAGAGACCACTGGCGTACCCACCGAACAGCACGCTGCGATTCCGCGTCGCGTCGAACGCCATCGCGTGGCGGTACCGCTGGGTCGGAGACGTCAGGGGGAGCCGCTGCGACCAGTGCTCGCCATCCCACTCCCAAGTGTCGCCCGTCCCGCCGACACCCCCGAAGGCAACGACGCGTCGGCGGACGGAGTCGTAGACCATCGCGTGCCCGTATCGGATCGGGCCCGATCCACGGGATGTCCATCTCGTGCCGTCCCACTTCCATGAGAGGGTCGGTGCCGTCAAGTTGGTCGATGGCTCTTCT
>CAYQMF010000094.1:0-26602 GCA_964418595.1 uncultured candidatus Brocadiaceae bacterium | reverse complement strand
GTTGCGTCCCAAAGAGCGTGGCGCGCCTGGTCCAATCTCCGTGGCGCACGACAGCTCGGCGCCGCGCCTCGGTCTTGCCGCAGAGACAAGCGCGGCGCTCCGCGCCGCGTGAGACGCGGAAGGACGGAGAGACGGAAAGAGAAAGAGAAAGAGGAAGAGAGAAAGCGAGAACCAGGATCAAGGCAACGCGATCGCCAGCTCCGCAAGCAGTCGCGCGACGACCCTCGCCTCCGCGGCGTGAAAGGCCGGCGCCGGGTCGCAGGTCTGGGGGTCGTACGAGCCGATGTTGAGCTGGGTGACCTTCGACGTGGTCTCGCCGGTCTCGCGCACCTGCCCGGCGTGCAACTCGCGGCCGGTCGCGGCGTCGACGACGCGGTAGGCGAGGGAGACCTTCGCGGTCACGAGGTGGTCGTTCGAGCGGATCGGGCCGAGCATGAAGCCACCGAGGGGACGCACGTCGTGCTCGTACTGGAGGACCGAGCACACGACCTGATGCGTCGGCTCCCCCTCCGCGAGGCGCGGCTGCGGCATGAGGAGGCCGAGATCCTCCAGCCGATGACGGCGGCGGGCGACGGCGACGTCGCGGGTGTGGGCGATGAAGCGCTCGGAGCGGTTGAGCTGGTCGGCGAGGAAGGCCTGCCAGCCGCGCTCGTCGCGCGCGGCCTTGGCCCGCGCCACCACGTCGTCGAGGACGAGGCTGACGATCGGACGCGCCTCCTTGGGGCGCGCCTCCACGGGCGGAGCCGCATCCTGGAGCGGACCAGGTCTGGCCTGGGTCTCGACCGACGCGCAGCCGCCGCCCGTGCACGCGACCAGCACGATCCACGTCCGCAAGGTCATGGCCATGGCCGGATCGCGATGGGTTGGGGACCGCGCTGGGCCTGCGTGGCATCGGCCAGCGACCAGAGGATCCGGGCGGACGCGAGCGAGTCGTCGAAGCACGCGACGGCGCCGTCGGCGAAGCGGGCGAGGAGGCGGTGGCCGTCCGCGGCCCAGGCCAGTTGTCGGACCGCGCCCTGCCGACCGCGCAGTTCGATGAGGACCCCTCCGCTCGCGGCGTCGATGAGGGTGATCGTGCCGTCGTCGCTGCCGACGGCGACACGCGTGCCCCGGGCATCGGTGGCGACCGCACCCAGGCGCATCGACCCGCGCAGGGCGACGAAGGTGCTCGTGCCGGACGCGAGGTCGAGGATCTCGAGCGGCTGGCCCAACGCGAGGATGGCGGCGCAGCGCCCCGTCGCGGCAGGCGCGACGTGATCGATGCGCGCGCTGCCGGGTCGCAGGACGCGCACGCCCGCCGCGTCGAGCGCGAGGACGTCGCCGGCCGCCGTGCCCAAGATCAAAGCAACGTCGGTGAGCCCGACGCAGGTCGCGACCTGCGGCACGGCCCAGCGGCGCGGCACGGCGTCGTCGCTCCGCCATGCCCAGGCGGCCTGCCCGTCGCCCACGATGGCGCCGATCTGTCGGCCACCCGCCGCGACCGCGATCGCGATGGGGGCGCCGAGGTCGGCATCGGCGAGCCACCGCGCGCCCGCGTGCCAGGGCGCGTCGGTCATCGAGGTTGCCGCTTCCTCGAACGTGGCGGTGCGGACCTGGAGTGCGTCACCATCCCAGGCGAGAGCGCGCACGCCCTGCGGGGAGAGGCCGAGGATGCCGTGGTCGAGGGCCGCGAGCGCGGTGGTGCCGGGTTGCGGGCGTCGTTCCTCGAACACGTACGCTGCCTCACCGCTACGCAGCGCCCACAGGCGGAGCGAACCATCCGCGGATGCCGAGACGATCCGCGGCGCACCGTCGCGATCGACCGTGAAGGTCAGGCCGGTCACCACGTCGCGGTGCCCCGGGGCGGCGGCGAGGAGGGTGCCGCTGGCCACATCCCACGAGCGCACGCGGTGGTCGGTGTGCCCAGACGCGAGCATCGCGCCGTCGGGCGTGAAGGCCAGGGCCGTGGCCCCGGTGTCCGCGACGCGCAGGGTCCGGCTCGCCGCGGCGTCGGCCCGGGACCGCAGGACGATGCGCCCATCGAGCGTGCCCACCGCCACCGCGCCCGTCACTTCGTGGCTCGCGAGCGCGACGATCGCGTCGTCGTGCACGACGACCTCGCTCACGCTGCGATGGTCGGCGTCGTACTCGTGCAGCAGGCCGGTCGCGGTGCCCACCAGGAGATGGTCGCCGAGGAAGGTGATGCAGCTTGCGCCGCCACGGTGACCGGGCAGCTCGGCCTGCAACAGCCCCGAAGGCAACCCGAACACGCGCACGACCTCGTCGAACCCGCCGCACGCGAGGCGATCCCCGGTCGGCGCGAACGCGAGCGTCGTGATCCGCGTGCCTTCCGCGCGCAGCGTGGTGAGCGCGCGCAGGGTGAGCGGGTCCCAGAGCCGCAGTGCGCCGTCGGCGCCGCCCGACGCGATGGCGCGGCCATCGGGCGCGATCGCCAGCGCGAATACTCCGCCCGCGTGCGCGGTCACCTCACCGCGCGGCACGGGCGGCGTGCCGCGGAAGGCGCGCAGGCGACCGTCGGTGCTCGCGACGACGTGCAGGCCAGGCGCGCTCGCGAGCGCGGTCAGCGGTGCGCCGACCCACACCGTCTCCAGGCTGCGATCGACCTGGAGATCGAGGTGGCGCCACTCGAAGCCGCGCAGGTCGGCGTCACACTCGGCGAGGAACTGGGCGCAGGCCCCCGGGTCGCCCCGCCGCAGGGCGGCGTCGGCGGCGCCGATGCGCGCGGCGTAGGCGTCGCGGCGCGCGCGCGCCTCCGCCTTGGCGCGCTCCTCGCGCGCGGCGCGCAAGGCCATCGCCTCCTTGCGATGGGCTTCCTTCTCCTGGGCTTGCGCGCTGCGTTCCGCGGCGGCGGCCGCCACCGCGGCGGCGCGCTGCACGTCCGCTTCGTTGCGCGCCAGCACCGCCTGCTCGCGCTCGCGCCGCGCGTCCGCCGCGCGCGCGTCGGCCATGCCTTCGGCGCGCTTCGCCGCCGCCTCTGCCGCCTTCGCCGTCGCTTCGGACTGCTTCGCGGTCTCCTCCGCCTGTCGCGCCGCCGCCTCCGCGAGCCGCGCCGTCGCCCGCTCCTGCGTGGCGATCTTGGCGGCGCGCTTCGCCTCGCCGGCCTCGCGGTCGGCGCGTTCACGCTGCGCCTGGGCCTCGCGCATGAAGTACACCGTCGCGGCGAGGACCAGGACGAGCAGGGCGATGAACGTGCCGAGCTGGCGCACGCGGGTGCGGGCGACGACCGCGCGCAGGCGCTCGCGATGCGCGCGCGCCTCGACGCCGGCGCGATGGTCGGCGACGCGGCGGGCGATGTCCTGGGCCGTGGCCGGACGGGCCGCCGGGGAGGCGGCGAGGCACGCCTTGCACAACGCCACCAGCTCCGCGTCGGCGTCGCACGCCTCCAGCCGGCGGTGGCAATCCTCGAGGTCGGCGGTGATCGCCTCGCGCAGGATCGCCTCGGCGAAGGTCTCGTCCCTGCGGGCGCGCCCGGTGTATGGCGGGCGTCCGGTGAGGATCTCGCACAGCATCCCGCCGAGCGCGAACACGTCCGACCACGGCCCCGTGCGGTCGCTGTCGCCGCGCGCCTGCTCCGGAGGCATGTAGGCGGGGGTGCCGAGCACAGCGCCCTGCGAGTCGGCCGACGGTGTGGACTCGGCGCTGCGCACGGTGCGGACCTTGGGGTGGGGTGCGCCTTCACCCACCGGCGTGGGCGCCGCCGAGGCGGGGGCGACGGCGGGGCCGGGCATCACCTTCCCCATGCCCCAGTCGACGACCTGCACCTCGCCGAACGCGCCGATCATCACGTTGGACGGCTTCAGGTCGCGGTGCACGACGCCGCGCGCGTGCGCGTAGCCGACCGCGTGGCACACCTGCTCGAAGATCGCGATCAGGCGGGTGAGGTCGTCCTGCGGCGAGGTCCGCTCGAGCAGCAGCAGGTGCAGCGCCTTGCCGCGGATGAGCTTCATCGCGAAGAACGGCTGGCGGCCCGCGAGGCCCACGTCGTAGACCGGCACGATCCCCGGGTGCTCGAGCTGCCCGCCGATCTGGGCCTCCTCCAGGAACCGGCTCTCGAGGTCGTCGCGCCCGGCGTGCTGCGCCTGCAGGAACTTCACGGCGACGTCCCGCCCGAGTTCGACGTCGTGGCCGAGGTACACGACGCCGACTCCGCCCTTGCCGAGCAGGCGGCGCAGCTCGTAGCGCGCAGGTGCGTCGGGCGGGGCGTCCGGGCAGGCTTCGCCGGCGGGCGCGGGCGTGTCCGACTGCGGCAGCGGCATGAGGCGCACGAGCACGCTCGGCGGCGGGGCGCCGTCGACGGTGTCGTGCTGCTGCCGCGGCGCGTCGGTCATGCCACGCTTTCATACCAGCCGAGGGACCTCGCGCGCGAGCGTGCGGCGTCCAGCGACTCAGTACCCGAGCTGCGCCAACCCTACCGCGCTGAACTCCACCGCCGTGCCCGCGCTGATCCCCTGCACACCGAGCATCAGGCAGCGCAGCGAGGCGTTGGCGGGGATCGAGATGGGCAGCGGCGCGGAGCTGCCCGCCGCGCCGAGTGCGCCGATGGCGAGCGTGGTCAGCGGCAACTGGTACAGCGTGCACGCTGGGAAGCCGAACCCGGTCAGGTCGATGGGCTGCACCCGGCCGATGCCGATGCTCGCCAGGGCGAGAGCGCCGGGCTCGCCGCGGAGGAGCTGCACGAAGAGCGTGTTGCCGAAGGCGGCGCTGCCGGTGGCCGCGAGATCGAGCGGACCGCGGCCGCAGCCGTACCCGTACTCGCCGATGCTCGCCGCGCAGAGCGTCGGCGTGCCGTTGCCGAGGATCGCGCCCACGTCGGCGGACGAGAGGGCGCTCCGGTAGATGCGCAGGTCGTCGACGAGGCCCAGCAGCGGCGTGGCGACGGTGCCGTTGCGGACCACCGCGCCCAGCGTGACGCTGTTGATCTGCGCGTAGCTGCCGCGCAGCGACGAGCGCGGCCCGTACGCCCAGCGCGAGTAGTCGACCACCATGTCGAGCGTGCCGTCGATCCACACCTGCGCGCGGCCCGACACGTCGACGTAGGCGACGTGATGCCATGTGCCGTCGAAGACGATGCGGTTGCTCAGCACGTTGACGACGCTGATCACCTCGTCGTTGCGGAGGAACACGCGCAGGCGACCGGTGGCGTTCTGCGCGGTGCCGCTGCCGGAGCCGAGCGTGAACAGGGGGCCGCCTCCGGTGGGCGCGGCAGCCTGCTCGGAGTACACGCGGCGGTCGCTCTGCGCCGGGGCGTTCACCCAGAAGCAGATGCTGAACGGCGTCCCCAGCGCGTCGTAGATGGGCAGCCCGTTGGGCGTGGCGATGTGCACGTAGTCGTCGACGCCGTCGAACGCGAGCGCGTTGCCGTAGCGGCCGCCGACCCAAGGCGCCGCGCCGAAGTTGATCAGCGTGCCGTGATTGCCGAGCGGGCCCGAGTCACTGGCTGTGAGGCCGGTGGTTTCGTCGAACTTGACGTGCGCGACGGTGGGGTTCTGCGCGGCGAACAAGGGCGTGGCGAAGAGGAACGCAGACAGCGTACGGCGCATGGCGATGGGTGGCTGCGGGGCTCGTGGTTGCCTGCCGTCCGAGGCTCAGCGCAGTCCGCCCGGAACGAGCCGCACTGCGTTGCTGAAGGTCAGCGGCAGCGCGCGTGGCACGGATGGGTCGAGGAACGCGAAGGACGAGTAGATGGCGATCCCGATCGAGTTTGACTCGGGCGGAAGCGTGAGGACCACCGAGGAACCACCGTTCGCATTGGTGGCCACGTTGAGGGAGGCAACGATGTCGTGGTACAACCAGCAGCCGCTGCCGCCGATGATGTTCAGGTGCAGCGGCAGCGGCAGGCCGAGCCAGGTCGTGGTGCTCAGGCCCAGGTGGAGGATGCCGGCCGTGCTCGCCGGGGCGGTGGTGCAGCCCCAGGTCATCGGGCTGCCCTGCAGGTACTGGTTGCCCGACTGCGCGATCGAGTGCGCCGGGACTTGCTGGTTGCTTCCCACGCAGCCCGCCCCGATGGATTGCCAGGAACCGGTGACGAGATCCCAGTAGACCGCGATCGCGGTCACCGTGCCGGTCAGCGACACGTTTGTGGACGTCACGCCCGCGGTTCGCGGGGAACCATTGACGACCCAGTAGCGGAACGGGTCTTGGCCGATGGCAGCAGGGGCCGTCAGCGTGACGAACTCACCGTCGCGGTAGTAACGGGTGAAGGCCGTGCTGCCGTTGCCGTTGCCGTTGATATCGTTGGGCGTCACCGTAATCGACACCCCGGAGGTCGGGTTCAGCGACTGCACCTCCAGCGTCCGCCGGATGACGTAGTCGGCGACGGCCGTGTCGTCGAGGTTGCCGCAGTCGCTCACCGTCAGAGTGAGCTGGCCGAGCGGTTGGTTGGTGAACCCGATCCCGGGCTGCGACTGCAGGCGCCAGCGCTCGAACGCGTAGACGAGCGGGCGTACCGACACCGTCGCGGGCGCCGTCAGCTCGTAGCCCTGGCGAGGGGCGAAGCGGCGGGAGTAGTTCGTGAGCCCATCCTTCGCGCCGCTGAGGTCCTCGACATCCTGCGAGATGCTGACGCCGGTGACCCCCGTAGATTGCACGAGGACGTTGACCCACGTCGGCTCGTAGTCGTTGCGGCCGAACCACACGAAACGATGGTTGCCCGTGTTGGGGTCCGGGCAACTGGAACCGTTGCTGATCCAGGTGTTGCCGCTCACGGGATGGCGACGGACCGTGAAGTAGTCGCCGAATCGATTGACGTTCGGACCCGACGAGCCGCTGGCCTGGGAGTACGTCGTCGCGGGGGGCCAGGGGTCGTACGAGTCGATGATGTAGTGCGACGTGTGCACGTAGCTCGCGGCCGAGCCAGTCGCGATCGTGCCACCGATGTCGCCTGCCGCATTCGACATCATGTCGTTGTACAGGTACGCGCTGGTGCTGCTCCAGATGTCGTGGTCGGCGATCAGCGTGCGGTCGCTCAACTGGAATCGCGAGACGCGTGTGTACGGCATGGCGCGGCCGGACTGCGGGGCACAGCCCCAGCTGAATCCACATTCGGTCGCGTTGCCGTACGCGCCCTGGATCTGGCCGGTGGCGTTCCAGAATCCGGCCCAATCGCGGTTGTCAGGCCCGACCACGCTCACCGTGCCGGTCGTGTAGGAAGCGACGTTGCGAGTCGAACGCGTGGCCGACGAGCCGGAGGCGGCCGGCCAGGTCCAGACGTCGATCTGGGTCGAGCTGCGGAGTGCCGCGAAAGCCATCACGCCGACGCACCCCTTGGCCAGCCGATGGCTCCACCCACCGATCGTGGTGGCACGGTAGTACGAGATCGAGAGCGATGCGGCCGTGCTCATCTCGGTGAGGCCCCAGCGCATGACGATGGACTCCCCGCTCGCGCCGATCACGTTGGTGCGGCAGTAGAAGTTCGTGCCGTCCCAGGCGATGTCCTCGTAGTCGAACCACTCGGTGTTCGTGAAGCCGAAGTGCGTCGGCCGGATGTCGTAGTAGTACCAGTCACTCGCGTTGCCGCTGCGGAGCTTGTCACGCGTGTTCGCCACTGCGAACCGCAGGCGGTTCTGGCCGCCGGACGCCTGGCTGTACTGCAGCATCCATACGAGGATCCCGTGCGACGCGACGTCGGCCGCCTGCTGGTCGCAGCAGAAGCCACCGTCGGACGCGGGGAAGAAGCTGTAGGGCGAGATGTCGGTCCAGGTCTGGCCGTTGTCGGGGGAGATCGCGGCGTGCCAGTTGCCGGTCTGGAACACGGTGTCCCGCAGGATGCCGTTCGCCGGCTCGGGCGTGCGCGGCGAGCGCAGCGTCGACCCGGGGTTGCAGAGCTCGTTCTGGAAGTACATGAACGCCCCGGTCCCGGCCGGGGGCATCGCGGCCGGATCCACCGCGTGTGCCTCCGGAGAGTCCGGTTGCGCGTGTCCGTTGGGCGGCCCGATCGGCACCGGCTGGCGCGGGTGCGTGGACTCCCGATGCTGGAAGGCGCGCGGCGGCTGCGGCAGTTGAGGCTGGACGTGGTCACGGGGCACGCGCTGTGCCTCGACGACGACGACCTGAGGGGGAGGGAACGTGACATCGGGCTCCTGCGCGCGGAGGCCCGGCGCGAGGCTCGACGCCACGACGATCGAGGCGAGGACGATGGGTTGCATGGGGGAACCGACGCGGCCGAGGCCGCCGCGGAACGTGAGCGAGTCCACGCCGTGGACGTCACACAGCGCGGGGGGATTGTCGCTCAGCCGCCCCGGCGCGTCGACGTCCCCGGCCGGGGGGGATCCGCGGTCGGCGGCGCGGCGGTGGGTTGGCCGTTCTGGTCCGGCAGTGGACGAAGCCATGGCTTGCCGCCTTCGAGCACGCCGAGCCCGGCCGTTGCCCCACCCTCCGGACCGAAAACCACGACGTTCCCCAGGTCGCTCTGATTGACCGAGAGGTGGACGCGCGGCCGTCCCTTGGCGTCGGAGAGCAGGAGGTGCGGCAATCCACCCACGCCTGCGGCGAGGCCCGCGCGCACGAACCCCGCGCGATCGCGAAGGGCGATCAGGACGTCGTCCGGCTGGACCTGGGCACTCAGGCGCGCCTTCGGGCTGCCGTCGAAGAGTTCCAGGCTCGGCCGGCCGTCGGCGTCGGTCTCCCAGACGCCGGCGGTCGCACCCTTTGCGTCGACCAGCACGAAGCGGCGTGCACGCGCTTCGTCCCCGTCGCGCGTCGTGAACGCGGGCAGGATCAGCGCGCCGGCGAGTGCGGCGATGGCGATGCGTTGGACGCGGTTGCGCTGCTCGAGTCGGGTGAGGCGGGCAGCGATAGAAACATTCGGGCTCTGAGGTTCCACGCCGCGATTGCAGGTTGCTCGGCCGGCCTGGTCAAGGGGCGAAAGAGCTCCTCCGCACCACATCCCTTGAACAAGTCGCCACGGGCCACCGTTCGCCAGCGCATGATGATTGCGTCCATGTCCCGGGTCCCGAGCCTCCTCTGCCTCCCGTCGCTCGCGGTCGCCGCCGCCGCGCAGGCGCCGGTCGACTTCGACCGGGACGTGCGGCCGTTGCTCGCCGACCGTTGCTTCCGCTGCCACGGTCCCGACGCGGGCGCGCGCAAGGGCAAGCTGCGCCTCGACCAGGAGGCGGCGGCGAAGGCGCCGCGCGGCGAGCGGCGGCCGGCGATCGTGGCGGCGTCGCGCGAGGGCAGCGAGCTGTGGCATCGCATCGGGCGAGACGACGACGACCGCATGCCGCCGAAGGACTCCGGCCTGTCGCTGAGCGCCGCGGAGCGCGCGCTGCTCGGGCGGTGGATCGACGGCGGGGCGAAGTACGCGCCGCACTGGGCGTTCGTGCCGCCGCCCGACGAAGTGGCCGTGCCGGCGGTGGTGGACGCGGCGTGGGTGCGAAACCCCATCGACGCGTTCGTGCGCGCGCGTCTGGGGAAAGAGGGCCTCGCGCCGGCGGCGCCGGCGCCGCGCGCGCGGCTGTTGCGGCGGGCGACCTTCGCGCTCACCGGGCTGCCGCCGACGCCGGACGAAGTGCTCGCGTTCGAGGCCGACACGCGTCCCGACGCGTTCGCGCGGGTGGTAGAACGGCTGCTCGCGGCCGAGGCGTACGGCGAGCGCATGGCCGTCGACTGGCTGGACGCGGCGCGCTACGCCGACACGTACGGCTACCAGAGCGACGTGTACCGCGCGGTGTGGCCGTGGCGCGACTGGGTGGTCTCGGCGTTCCAGCACAACGTGCCCTTCGACCGCTTCCTCACGGAGCAACTCGCCGGCGACCTGCTGCCGAACGCCTCGCGCGAGCAGATCCTGGCGACGTGCTTCAACCGCCTGCACCGCCAGACCAACGAGGGGGGCAGCGTGGAGGAGGAGTTCCGGGTCGCCTACGTGTGCGATCGGGTGGAGACCTTCGGCAGCGCGATGCTCGGGCTGTCGGTGGGGTGCGCGCGCTGCCACGACCACAAGTTCGATCCCGTGACGCAGCGCGAGTTCTACGCGTTGACGGCGTGCTTCGACGACATCGACGAGAGCGGGCTGTACTCGCACTTCACGGACGCGGTGCCGACACCGACGCTGATGCTGCCGACGCCGGCGCAGGAGAAGGCGCTGGCGGCGGTGGAGGAGGAGGTGCAGGCGGCGAAGGCCAGGCTGCGGTGGTTCGGGGACCCTTGCCCCCAAGAGTACTATCGCTGGCTGGAGGGTCCGCGCGGCGAGCCGGACGTCGTTGGCTGCGTCGCGCACTACCCGCTCGATGCGATCGAGGGTGGCAAGGTTGCGAACCTTGCGCAACCGGACAGGCCAGGAGAGGTCGGGCTCGCCCCGGCGGTCGTGCCCGGCCGCATCGGCAATGCCCTGCGCTTCGATGGCGAGAACAGCCTCACGCTGCGCGGCGTCGCCGATTTCGACGCCTACCACCCGTTCACGATTGCGCTCTGGCTCAGGGTCGACGCGATCACCGAGCGGACCGTGGTGTTGCACCGTTCACGGGCCTGGACCGACGCCGCGAGCCGCGGCTACGAGCTGATCCTCGAAGACGGTCGGCCGAGCTTTGCGCTCATCCACTTCTGGCCGGGCGACGCCGCACGCATCCGCGCCGTCGAGCCGCTGGTGCCGGGACGGTGGACGCACCTGGCGGTCATGTCCGGTGGCTGGGGCTGCACGGATGCGCTTGCGATCCTCGTCGACGGCAAGCCGGCGAAGGTCGAGGTCGTGCGCGACAGCCTCACCAAGACCATCACCGGAGGTGGAGCAGACGCGCTGATCGTGGGCGCGCGATTCCGGGACCGGGGGCTCGCGGGAGGCGAGGTCGACGATCTGCGCGTCTACGCACGTACGCTCGCGTCGTGTGAGGTCGACCATGTCTGCGGCGGGCACGCGTTGGAGCGCCTGCTCGCGGCGCCGCACGTCGAGTCCGAGAGTCTGGACGACCTGCATGGCTACTGGATGGCGCGCCACAAGAACGCGTGGTCCGACGATGAGGCGAGCCTACTCGCCGCCTTGCGCAAGCGCGGCGCCATCCGCGATCAGATCCAAGAGATCATGGTCATGCGCGACGACTGCCCGCGCACCGCCTACGTGCTCGCGCGCGGCGCCTACGACCAACGCCGCGAGGCCGTCGATCCGGGTGTACCCGCGTCGCTGCCGCCGTGGCCCAAGGACGCCCCGCAGAACCGCCTCGGTCTCGCGCAGTGGCTCACCGACCCCCGGCACCCGCTCACCGCGCGCGTCGTCGTCAACCGCATCTGGCAGATGCACTTCGGCCAGGGCCTCGTGCGCACGCAGGAGGACTTCGGCGTGCAGGGCGCGCGGCCGTCGCACCCCGACCTTCTCGACTGGCTGGCGCGCTGGTTCGTGCGGTCGGGGTGGGACGTGCACGCGCTGCACAAGCTGATCCTCACCTCCGCCACGTGGCAGCAGGACTCGAGGACCGACGCCGCCCTGCGCGGGCGCGATCCCGACAACGAACTGCTGGCGCGCGGGCCGGCGCTCCGCCTCACCGCCGAGATGCTGCGCGACGCCGCGCTCTTCGCGTCGGACCTGCTGGTCGACAAGCGCGGCGGCCCACCCGTGAAGCCCTACCAGCCGCCCGGCCTCTGGGAGGAGAAGAGCGGTGCCACCTACAAGCGCGACGAAGGCGAGGGCAGCCACCGCCGCAGCCTCTACACCTTCTGGAAGCGCACCTCGCCGCCGCCGGCCATGACCCTCTTCGACGCACCGGATCGCGAGGTCTGCATCGCGCGGCGCACGCCGACCAGCACGCCGCTGCAGGCCCTGGTGCTGATGAACGACCCGCAGTTCGTCGAGGCCGCACGCGGGCTCGCGGCGCGTGAGCTGCGCACGCACGGCGCCGACGTCGACGCCTGCGTGCGCGCCATGCACGTGCGTGTGCTCTCCGTGCCGCCCGATCCAGCGACGCTCACCGCGCTCACGACGCTCTGGCGCACGCAGGCCGCGACCTTTGCGTCTCGCCCCGCCGACGCGCAGGCGCTGCTCGCGGTGGGCGACCTGGCCCAGGACCCGAGCCTCGATCCCGCGACCCTCGCCGCCGCGACGCTGGTGGCGAGTGCGCTCTTCGCCAGCGACGAGGCGGTCGTGCTGCGGTAGGTGGGGCTGCGCATCCTCAACGGCCGGAACACGCCGCGCACAGGATCCTCCGGAATTCGGTCTTGGTCATCGTGGTCCTGCGCGCATTCGCTACGTCCGCGAGTGCGGCCTGCGGCGTCGTGAACTTGTAGTCGGCGTACTGGCCACCGGACGGCGTCGGCGCGTAGCGATGGCGGTAGATGTCGGCCGTGTAGGCGAATACCGGCCAGAGCGCCCGCCAGAAGGCACGTTCCGTGGCGTCGGTCGACTTCGTCTTCGCGAGCCAGGCGAACGCGGCGAAGCTGAAGTAGTACGCGGAGTCGGGGAACCCCTGCGGGGCCTTCGGCACGTTGCCGTCCAGTTCGCCGAGGTTGCCGTTGGCGAACTCCTCGAAGGCGACGGCGAAGGCCGGGTGGAGGGTCATCGTGATCGGCGAGGCCGACGTGTCCGTCGCGGTCACCAACGGTTGGTTGAAGGCCTCCTGGAACGCGTACTCGAACACGTTCTTCAGGTAGGTCGACATGGCGCGGATCCATTGCAGCGGCGTGTAGCTGAGCCCGTAGGTCAGCGGCATCTCCGAGCCGCTGTGCTGCAGCTCCAGGATCCACGACTCGAGGGCGTTGCCCAGCGTGATGGGGAGCAGGGCCTCGAGGACGATCGGGTCGTCTGCGCCGAGCGCCACGGGCGGAGGCAGGCTCGGGGGTTCGCCCAGCGTGCGCAGATCGGTCCACTCGTCCATGCGCAGGAAGAACAGGCGATGCGGTTGCAGCGGCGACTTGTCCTCCGCGAGTGCGGTGCGGCGCGCGGCGATCTCGGTGGCGGGATTCGCGACCTGGAGGAGCTGCGCCTCCGGCTCGGACTCCTCGAGAACGATCCATCCTTCCACCTCCATCGTCTGCATGGCGCGCGGCTTGGGCGCACCCCGGTTCAGGCTCCGCACGAGCAGGATGCGGCGCTGCGGCACGATCGGACCGCCGATGGTGTGGACCTCGAGCCGGAACTCACGCTGCTTCGGCGTCAGGGCCGCAGCGAAGTACACGCCTCGATCGTGGATGGGTCGCATCCGCACCGTGACGTCGGGATCGAGGCTCGCCGTGCGGATCGTGAACCGCGTGCGGTGGAAGATCACCGCGAGGCCGGTAACCACGAGATCCAACGCCTGGAAGTCGGGCAGGCGGAGCGGGATGGTCCACGCGCCCATGGTCAGCTGCCTTCGAGCTGCAGGCCCACGAACAGCCGCCAGCTCGTTCCTCCGCACCCGGGCACACCGTACGGCGCCGTGGCCAGGACTGCGTTGGCCGCCGGACACGCGCCGGGCTCCCATTTCTTGGTCGCCTCGTTCCAGCAGGAGGGTTGGGCCAGGTACGTCAGTTCCGTACCGCCGGGCGCGACCTTGCGGTAGAGCTTCTCGAGCAGCTCCCTGAGCTTGCCCGCGACCTCCAAGGCCGGCGCGTACCTGCGGACGGTGAGCTTGGCCTTGCTCGCTGCGATCACGAGGCGCCGGGCGAGGTCGTCGACCCGGATGCCCGGATGCGTGTCGTCGTCGTCGGCGAACGTTCCCTTCGGCTTGACGAAGACGATCAACTTGACGCCCTTGCCCGCGCTTCGTGGCGCCTTGCTCTTGCCGGCCTTCGCCTTCTTCTTCTTCTTCTTCGTCTTCTTCTTGCTGGCCATCGGGTCACTCCTTGCACGGTCGTTGCCGCGCGGTCACGGACTCACGGGCGCTCGCTGCGCGCGCAGCGAAAGCCCCGGAAGTTGTCGCTGTACGTCGCCACCACTCCCCACTGCTCGTGGGCGCGCAGGGTCTTGTGTCGTGCCTCGGCACACCAATGGTCGCCGAGGATCCAACGGCGCGAGGCCTGCGGTCGCCAGGCGCCATCGATGAACTCCGGGGCGACGCTCTCGGTCCACTCCGCAACGTTGCCCAGCGTGTGGAAGAGGCCGTTTGGCGTGCAGGCCTCCGGGTCGCTGCGCACCGGGTGCGACAGCGCGGCCCAGGCGGCGAAGCCATCCTCCGGGCTGAGCACGCGCGCCGGCGGCTGGCGGGTGTTGCCGCGGTACTCGCTGCCCGGCCACGGGAACGAGCGGCCGTCCGGGCCGCGCGCTGCAAGTTCCCACTCCGCGTGCGTCGGCAGCCGCTTCCCGGCCCACTCCGCGTAGGCGCGCGCGTCGATCCAACTCGCGTAGGGGACCGGGCGATCCTCGTATGGCGTGGGCGCGTCGCCGAGCCAGCGCCAGAACGGCTCGCGCGGCCGCCCGGTCGCGCGCAGGAACTCGCGGTACTCGGCGATCGACACCTCCGTCGCGTCGATCCAGAAAGCGTCGACGGCGAGCGGCGTCCGGTTGTGCGGGCAGGCGCTGTTCTCGTCGTCGAGGCGCAGGACCGCCGCATCGATGCGCACCATTCCGGCGGTGGGGCTCGCGCCGTCGCGCGCGATGTGTTCGATCACCGTCTCGGCGGGCTGGCGCCAGAGCATGCGCGCGAACTCGTGGAAGGCGCCGTCGGCCAACTCGACGAGGATGCGGTGGTAGCCGGCGGGAACCGCCGCTTTCTCGAGCGGCAGCGGGCCGAGATCGATGCGCGGGCCGCGCGGTTGTCCGCTGACCTGGTCGATCTCGCGGTACGAGACTCGCCCGGCCACCGCCGCACCGCTGCTGTCCCGGATGCGCACCGTGACCCGCGGCGAGAAGATGTCGGGGGCCACGCGCGCGCGCGCCTCGACATCGTCGGGGAACAAGTAGGCGAGGTTCTGCCACCAGGTGAGGCCGGCGATGATCTGTTCGTAGCGCACGGCGCCGGCGTGCTGGTCGAGTCCGTCGCCCATGCCCTGGTGCACGAGCTGCTCGCCGTCGCGGCGCCAGCGTGCCTTCAGGTCGAGGAAGCGCGGGTCGAGCACGTCGACGAGGCGGCGGTCTTCGTCGGTGCCGATCGCGGCCAGCTCCTGCATGGCCGCGCGTGCTCCGACCAGGCGTTCGAGCGGCACTGCCGACCAGTCCGCCGCGTCGCGCAGCTCCGTCAACGGCGCACGCAGCCGCGCACGGGTGGCGCTGCGCGCCTCCTCGCCGGCCATCCACGCCGACGCGATCCCGACCGCGAGGATCACGAGTGCGACCAGCAAGGCGCGCCGGTGCCGGCGGAGGAAGCGTGCGGCCAGCGTCCACGCCCGCGCCGGACGCGTGTGCGGGGGCGCCGCGAGGTTGAGGATGGCGTCGAGGTCCTCCGCCAGTTCGGCCGCATGGCCGTGGCGCAGCGCCTGCTCCTTCGCCATGGCTTTGGCGCACACCGCTTCGAGGTCGCGCGAGACGCGTGCGTCGATGCTCCGGATCGGCCGCGGGTCGCGGTTGATGATCGCGGTGAGGACCTGCGCGGAGGTCTTCCCTTGGAACGGCCGCTCGAAGGTCAACATCTCGTACAGCACGACGCCGAGCGAGTAGATGTCGGTGCGCGGGCCGATGAGGTGACGGTTGGCCAGCGCCTGCTCCGGGCTCATGTAGTGCGGCGTACCCTGCAGGTCGCCGGAGTGTGAGATCGAGCCCAGCCGCTCGTCCTTGGCGAGCCCGAAGTCGGCGACGTGCACGCGACCGTCGGCGCGCAGGAGCAGGTTCCCCGGCTTGACGTCGCGGTGGACGATGCCGTGCTCGTGCGCGAACTGCAGCGCCCGCGCCACGTCGCGACACAGGCGCACGACCGCGGCGATGTAGTCGGTGGAGCGGTGCGACGGGAGCAGCACCGGTCCGGTCACCCGCCCGCGCTGCACCTCGAGCTCGCGCGCGAGGTCGTGGCCGGGCACGTACTCCATCGCGAAGTAGTGCGTCGAGTCGACCTGGCCGTCGGTGTAGATCGGCACGATGCCGGGGTGCTGCAGCCGCGCCGCGGCGCGCGCTTCGCGGTGGAAGCGTTCGACGTGCTCCGCGCGCGTGGTGAGGCCCTCGACCATCACCTTCAGCGCGACCACGCGCGCCAGCGGTCGCTGCCATGCGAGGTAGACCACGCCCATGCCGCCGCGTCCTAGTTCGCGGATCACCTCGAAGTCGGCGATCTGGTGCCCCGACGGACCCGGGGGTTCGAGGAACTCATCGTCCTCTTCGAACGACTTCCGCCGGCCCGCGGGCAGGTCGCGGTCGACCGCGAGGTAGTGCTCGAGCGTGCGGTGCAGCGCCTGATCGCCGCCGCAGACCTGTTCCAGGTACGCGGCGCGCTCGGCGTCGGGGAGTTGGTCCGCGTGCGCCAGCCAGCGACGGACCTCCGACCAACTTCGCTCAGGCACGGGCCACGTCCTCCCGCAACCAGGCGCGGGCCTGCGCCCACTCGCGCTCCACGCTGCGCAGCGGCGTGCCCAGCAGCTCCGCGACCTCCTGGAGGGTTCGCCCACCGAAGAAGCGCAGCTCGACGATCTCGGCCTGGAGCGGCGCTCGCTCACGGAGGCGCTCGAGCGACTCGCCGAGCGCGGGAAGGCCGTGCGCGCGCTGGTCGTACGAGTCGGTGAGGGCATCGAGCACGCTCGGATCCGACACGGTCCTGGGGCGTGCGGCGCGGCGCCGGGCGTGATCGACGAGGATCGTGCGCAGGGCGGCCGACGCGACCTTGAAGAAGTGGGCCCGGTCCTGCCACTCGCGCGGTGCGCCGGAGAAGAGCTTGAAGAACGCCTCGTGCGCGAGCGCCGTCGCCGGCTGCGACGCATTCGCGGGCGAGCGGCCGACCCGACGTTGCGCGAGCCCGTGCAGGCTGTCGTAGACCTGCTTGGCGATGGCCTCGATCGCGCCCTCGTCCCCGCTCGCGTGCCGGCGCAGGAGCGCGGTCAGGTTGGTCACGGCCTCCGGATCGGGCGTGGGTGGCGTCGACCCCATGGCCGCATCATGTCGACGCCAATGACGACGGACAAGGGTTACGGAGGAAGCGGGGGGCCGCAGACAGGTCGCTGCCATGGCGTGCCCCGAACGTGGGCGGGGCGTTGCGTCCCGCCAGGAATCCGTCGCAGATTCCGGATCAGTCGTGTTCCGGCGCCACCATGCGCTCCGGAGCCAGCCGCGCGGCGATGTCGTCGTTGAACAGGCCGCGCCGGCGCAGCACGTCGGCCACGCTCTGGCCGCTGGCCAGCGCCTCGGCGGCGACGTCCGTCGAGGTTCCATAGCCGAGCACCGGCACCAGCGCGGTGACGAGGCCGATGCTGTTCTCCACCAGCCGGCGACATTGATCGGTGTCGGCGACGATGCCGTCGACGCAGTTGTGGCGCAGCGTGACGACCGCGTTGGCGAGGATCTTCAGCGACTCGAGGATGCTGGCCGCGATCACCGGCTCCATCACGTTGAGTTGCAACTGTCCCGACTCCGCCGCGAGCGCCACCGCGAGGTCGTTGCCGATGACCCGGAACGCCACCTGGTTCACCACCTCCGGGATCACCGGGTTCACCTTGCCCGGCATGATCGACGACCCCGGCTGGCGCGGCGGCAGCCGGAACCCGCCGCGGCCCGCCCGCGCGCCCGACGACAGCAGGCGCAGGTCGCTGCAGATCTTCGACAGCTTGATCGCGAGGCTCTTCAGCGACGACGAGAACATCACGAAGCCCTGCGTGTCCTGGGTCGCCTCGATCAGGTCCGGCGCCAGCGACAGGTCGAGCCCGGTGACCTCGCGCAGCCGCAGCAGCGCGCGCTCGCGGTAGCCCTTCGGTGTGTTGAGGCCGGTGCCGATGGCGGTGCCGCCGAGGTTGAGGGTGCGCAGGTCGCCGCGTGTGCGTTCGAGGCCGGCGACCTCCTGGCGCAGGCTCATCGCGAACGCCGCGAACTCCTGACCGAGCGTCATGGGCACGGCATCCTGGAGCTGGGTGCGCCCCATCTTCACCACGCGCGCGAACTCCGCGGCCTTCGCCTCGAACGCCGCGATCAACTGCTGCATGGCGTCGAGCAGGCGCTGGCTGCTGAGGATCATGCCGAGCTTCAGTGCCGACGGATACACGTCGTTGGTCGACTGCGAGCAGTTGACGTGGTTGTTGGGATGCACGCGGTCGTAGTCGCCCTTCTCGTGCCCGAGCAGTTCGAGCGCGCGGTTGGCCAGCACCTCGTTGGCGTTCATGTTGGTGGACGTGCCGGCACCGCCCTGCAGCACGTCGACCACGAAGTAGTCGTGCAGCTTGCCGGCGATCAGCTCGTCGGCGGCCTCCGTGATCGCGTGCGCGACGTCCTTGGGGATCACGCCGCAGTCGAGGTTGGCGAGCGCGCAGGCCTTCTTCACCATCGCCAAAGCCTTGATCAGGTTGGGGTACGCATTGAGGCGCGTGCCGCCGATGTCGAAGTTGCTCATCGCGCGCAGCGTCTGCAGGCCGAAGTAGGCCTCCGCCTGCACTTGCCCGTCGCCGAGCAGGTCGTGCTCCGTGCGGGTCCTGCCGGTGGAGAACGCGTGCGTCACGCCGCTGGTGCGGAACATGAGCTGGTCGACGCGACCCACGACTTCTGCCAGCAGGCTCGAGAGCATGCGCTTCTCGAGGCCGTGGTCATCGCCGACGAACGCCAGCACTTTCGTGCGGTGCAGGACCATGACCTCCGTCTCGACGACTGCGGTCGCCCGCGTCGAGTGCACGGAGTCGCCGATCATCATGCCTTCGCCCAGGAGGTCGCCGCGCAGCAGCGTCACCACCGGGCGGCGCGTGCCGTAGGCATCGAGACGGGTCAGCTCGACGCGGCCACGCCGGATCATGAGCAGCCGCGCGCGCGGGTCGCCCTGGTCGAACAGGACCTCGCCCTCGCGATAGGTGCGTCGCTCGACCTGCGCGAGCAGGCGCTCCGCCTCGGCGTCGGTGAGGTTGGTGAAGATGTGGACCTGGCGGAAGGCGCGGTCCCAGTCGATGCGATCGGTCATGGCAGGCGGCGGACGGGCAGCGTGGTGCCCGCGGGAGTCATCCCGCGCCAGAGGCGCCGACGCAAGGCTTCATCGCGCCGACTATCGGCCGCCGAGCGTCACGTCGAGCGCGTTGCTCATCGTCGCACCGAAAGCGTTGGCGCCGGCGTCGACGCAGAAGACCTGCGTGAACAGGCGCGCGCCGCGCAGCGAGGCATCGGTCGGGATCGGCGTCGCCTGCGTGACGATTCCGCCCTGGGTGGCGAACGGCACCGTCACGTCGGTGCTCACGTGGTCGAACACCATCGCGAACTCGCTCGTCCACCGACGCCCATGCGCCGGGTCCAGCCGTCGCCCCGACTCTCCCAGGTCTCCACCTCGTAGGCAGACACCGGGTTGCCGACGAGCACCAGCACGCCACGGGCCGTGTCGAAGACCATCGAGGGCACGGCCTGATACCAGAAGATCGGCGCAGCGCTGAGCGCGGCGCGCCCCCATTGCGCGCCGTCGAACTCCCAGGTCTCCGCGCCCCTCGCGCCGTACGAGACGGTGCGTGCGCGACCGGCATCGTGCGCCATCACCACGAAGTTGCCGGCGCCGGTCGGGCCGTCGGTCACGAGGGTCCACGCCACGCCGTCGTAGCGCCACGTCTCCATGCGCGGGAGCTGCAGGTAGGGACTCGACTGCCCGAGCGGGACGATGCGCCCCGGAGCGCAGCGACGGGTGCTGTTGCGGCGCCCTCTGGGTCCAGGCCGTGCCATCCCACTCCCACTGTGTCGTCCAGCTCGCCGATGGTGGCGCCGAAAAAACTCTGGCCGCCGAACACGACGAGGCGGCCGCGGGCGGGGTCGAAGGCCATCGCGTGCCCCCAACGGCCGGGCGGCCCGACGAGGGCGCTGCGCAGGGTCCAGCCGGCGCCGTCCCATTCCCAGAGATCGTTGCGGGAGTAGCCGCCGCCGAAGAGACAGATGCGCTGGCGGACGGAGTCGTACGCCATCGTGTGGTTGATGCGGGCAGCGAGGTCGAGGTGCGGCTCGAAGCGCACCTGCGCGGGCACGGAGGAGGCGACGACGACGACGATGAGGGAGCGGAGCATGTGGGACCTGCCTCGGTGAGGGACGATGAGGGATCGCCTCACTGCAAGGGCGGTGCCAGGGGCTGCGCCGCGGAAGCGGCCGATGCCTACGTCGAGATGCGCAGCGCGTTGGAGAGGCCGAACCCGAAGCTCGCCCCGGCGTCGTAGAGGACCCACTGTCCGTAGAGGATCGAACGCCCCAGGCCGCCCCGGACCGCCAGCGAGGCGCGGCCGGCCGCGTCGGTCGACAGGGGGATCATCAGCGTGGGAGGCACCGGCACGAGCGTCCCGCCCCAGATCTGGATCGGGGAGTTGGTGAGGGACACCGCGAGCACCGCCGGGACGTTGGCCGGCGCGCGCCGCAGGATGAGGTCGGCCGATGCGCCGCGCTCGAAGCGACCGCACACCTCGAAGAAGGGGATGTCCCCGTTGCTGCCCACCTTGCCGAACCCGAGGTCGACGGCGGGCCCGCCGTCCCGCGCGACGATCTTGAAGATCTCGCCGTCGCCGTGGTCGACGATGTACAGCTCGCCGCGTGCGTCCTCGCCGAAGCTGCTGATGTACTCGACGGCGCCGACGTTGGCGCGCAGCTCGAGCGTGCGGTCGCGAAGGTCGGTGAAGCCGGTGCTGGACGCACGCAGCGACCAGATGCGGTTGCTGCAGTAGTCGGCGAAGAAGTAGACGCCGCGCAGGTCGGGGATCGCGCAGCCGCGGTACACGTAGCCGCCGGTGATCGAGCAGTCGGTGGGGTGCGCGTAGGTGTGGATGGGACGCGTCAGCGCGCTGCCATTGCACGGCGGTGGACTGCTGCAACCCGACGTGCTGAAGCAATCGGTGCCTTCCATCACCCGCCAGCCGTAGTTGCGGCCACCGGTGCGCGCCGGCTCGAAGTCGAGTTCCTCGCGCGCATCCTGGCCGACGTCGCCGATCAGCATGTCGCCGGTCAGGCGGTCGAAACTGAACCGCCACGGGTTGCGCAGCCCCAGCGCCCAGATCTCCGGCCGGTACGCGCTGTTGCCCACGAACGGGTTGTCGCTCGGCGCCGAGAACGGCAGCGTCGAGGTGTCGAGGCGCAGCATCTTGCCGAGCAGGCTCTGCTTGTTCTGCGCGTTGCATCCGGGGTCGGCCGCGGAGCCGCCATCGCCGAGGCCGAGGTAGAGCTTGCCGTCGGGGCCGAACTGGATGTTGCCGCCGTTGTGGTTCGCGTAGGGCTGACCCACCGGGCCGAAGCAGATCGTTGCGCTGCTCGACGACGCGACGTCGGGGTTCGTGGACGAGACGCGGTAGCGGGCGATGATGCTCGCCCCGTCGCCGGCGCGCGTGTAGCTCACGTAGAAGTAGCCGTTGAGCGCGTACTGCGGATGGAAGGCGAAACCGAGCAGGCCCCGCTCGCTGCCGGTGAGGATGAGCGGGAAGACGTTCAGGAACGGCGTCGGCAGCAGCACGCCGCGCTTGATGACCTTGATCTGGCCGGTGAACTGCTCGGATACGAACAGGCGGTCTTCGTCGCCCGGCGGGCTGGCCACGTAGGTCGGCCGGTCGAGGCCGCTGGCGATCCGGACGGTACCGAGCTGGATGTGCCCCGGGAGCGCAGCGGCGATCCCGAGGAGGGCGACGAGGAGGGGCGGGTGCATCGAGGGGAGCGCAGGGAGGCGGGCGACCGCGCGGAGGGGCGTGCGCGGGCCGGCGAACGATCTACGCACCCGCCTCTTTCAGCGGCCCACCTTCTTGCTGCTGCTGGACCGGGCACCCGCGGTGCCGACGCTCAACCCCGTGGCCACGGGATGCGCAGCGAACGGGGCTCGCCGGCCGTGTGGTCGGCCTTGCGCAGCCGCACGAAGATCTCGATCTCGCGCGGTTCGCCGTCGGTTACGTGGACGCGGAATTCGATGTGCCGTGGGTCGCCGCTCGACGGCGCGAAGTCGTAGCCCCACTTGAACCAGGGCTGGCCCTGGGCGCCGGCGCGGCGCGCCTGGCTGCGGATCATCGCGGGGTCGAACTCCCCACCGGCCGTCTGCGACGACTTGATGCGCACGCGCCAGTCGTCGCTGCCCCGGCTCTTCTCCTGCCAGGCGACGAACGCGTAGTCGCAGTCGAGGACGGCGTCGTACGCGTCGAGGTAACCGAGTTCGGTGTAGACCGTCGAGCTGTCGGAGTCGGGAGTGTGGAGGCGGCGCGGGGCGGAGGTCGACATACGCTGATCCAGGCGTCGCGCGGGATGGGACCCGGACAGGATCGGCGACGATTCAGTACTCGAACACCGAAACGAGTCCGAACGACGCCGTCCGGGAGCCCGTGGTCGCACCTGCGTTGCCCGTGGCCGCCACCAGCGTGGCCAGCGGGTTGATGCCGATGCTCGCGCTGGCGGAGCGCGAGGTGACGAGCCCCAGCGAGTTGGCGAACAGGTCCGCCAGCGCCGCCTGCACGTAGAACGTCGTGCCGGTCAGCGGCGGCAGGCTCGGGACCGGGATGGTCACGGAGCCGCTGCCGGAGGTGCCGGTGGTGGCCGGGAGCGTTGCCTCGATCGAGGTGTGGAGCTGACAACCGGGGGCACCCAGGAAATCGAGACCGAACGGCAGGGGGATGGCGCCGTAGCTGGTGTTGCTGGCGCCGAGGAAGAGCACGCCAGCGGTGCTGGAAGGTCCGTTGGCAATCGAGATCGTCCAGTTGGAACCGACCAACGCCGCGCCGGCTGAGACAGTCGGTAGCCGCGCGCCAGACGTGGCGCACGCCGCGCCGTACGTGGTAGTGGTCGAGACGTAGGTCGCCACGTCCGACCGGTAGCTGAACGCCGCGTTGCCGTTGTTGTTGGCCGTCACGCGATACTCGACGATGAGGTTCTTCGTCGCGTCGTAGGGGAACGGCGTGTCGAGCGGGACCCACACGTAGGTGGTCTGCGGCCCGGACGCCGCGGCGCCGATGGTCGGCAGGCTGAGCTGCTTCGGCGTGTAGACGACGCTCGCGGGCAGGATGTAGTTGCTCGCGAACGTCGTCGACACGGCGGTGCCGATCGTCTGCCCGTGGCCCATGAGCAGTTCGAGTTGGACGATCTTGCCGGCACCCGTGCCCGAGAGATCGGGGCGCACGCCGACGCGCTGGATCCGAGCTCCGTTCGGCACGTCGAAGCGCCAGTTGGAGTAGATCATCTGGGCGCGCAGGACCCCGTTGGAGAAGGGCCAGGATGTGCTGGACGTGGACCCTTCCCGGGTCTGGTGGTCGCGCGGGAAGATCGCGACGGACTGTGCGGCGAGCGCACTGGCGAGGGTCACCGCGAGCGGGACGAGACGGAGGTTCTTCATGGCGCGAACGAGCGATGCGGGTCCAGGCCGCACGGTGACCCGCAAGACCGGGTCTGACCTCCGTGCGTGTGCTTCCCTCATCCGCAGCGCACGCGACCTGTGACGCTCTGTTCTGCGGGATTCGGCCGTTCGCGAACGGACTACAGCTTGCCGAACTGGAGCGCGAGCCCGTTCGACGAGGTCAACGCCGTGATGTTCAGGCCGCTGATCTGGATCTGCAGCATCTGGTGGTAGAGCGGCGCGGCGATGAGCGAGTTGACGTCCGGGACCGGCACGGTCACGGTCGCGCTGCCAGCGGTGTTGGCGAGGCCGACCATGATGTCGAGCGACGCGAGCAGGTCGCAGCCGACGACGCCGGCGGGGTGCAGCAACGACAGGGGCGTGGGTGTGGAGGTCGCCCCGAACACCGCGATCACCAGCGAGCCGGCGGCGAGGCCGGTCACTTCGCTCGTGAAGTTGCGGCCGAGCCACGGGCGCTCGTTGGGCGCGACGCCGCCGAGGGCGAGACCGGCGCAGGCGGAGCCGACGCTGGTCGCCTCCGCGACGGGTACGGCCTGGTAGTGGCAGGTGCCCGTGATGGTGCCGGTGCCCGACGGATTCTGACCGCTGACCTTGTAGATCCGGCCCAGCGCCGGGATGAACGCGCCGAAGTAGCGGCTGATGCGACCGATGACGGGGTCGGCCGTGCCGAAGGCCGCGGCGCCGTACAGCGTCCACGAGTTCGTGATGCAGTCGAACTCGCTGCACCAGGTCGACGGCGACCCGCCGTAGTCGTTGCCGTACTGGCCGCCGCCGGCGGTGTTCGGCACGCTGATGCCCTGGCCGCCCTGGAGGACAACGCGGCGGCGGAGCGGATCGTAGATGGCCTGATTGGCGGTGGTGCCGTGCGGGAAGGTCGTGGTGACGAGCTGGATCCAGTCGGCACCCGTCCAGCGCCACGCGTCGAGGTGACGGATGTTCGGCGTCACGCTCGGATCGTCGCCTGCACAGAGGAATACGTCACCGTAGTTCGAACGCGTGACGAGGCTGTGGAGCCGGCGGCGCGGCGGGACCGTGTTGGGGGAGAGCTGTGCCCACGCGCCGCCGACGAGGAGCCACGTCTGGTCGGAGGGGGCGCCGCCGGCGATCTCCTCGCCGCCGAACAGGAGCATGCCGTTCCAGGTCGGGTCGAAGGTCATCGCCGAGAAGCGCCGGGCGCTGGGCGCGAGGACTGGATTGACGTTGGTCCACGCGTTGGTGGTCGGGTCCCACTCCCACGTGTCGCCAAAGAAGTTGCCGGCCCCGTCGTCGCCGCCGAACACCACCAGCTTGTTGGACGCGAAGTTCCAGGCGACGCACGCACCGCCGCGCGCGGGCGGCGAGCCAGCCGCGCCCTCCGCGGTCTTCAGCGTCCAGGTCGTGCCGTCGAACTCGTAGAGCGCGTTCAGGACCGTGGTGGTCGCGTTGCCCGAGCGGCCGCCGAAGACGTACATCTTGTCGTTGCTGGCGGCGCCGGTGTTGTCGCGGCGCTGCGTCGGCGTGCCGGTGACGCCGGGGGTGAGCACCCAGGTCGCGCGCGGGACGGCGCGCGGGGTGGGATTGGGGGGCGGGAGCTGGGCCGCGGCCGAGGCGGCGGTGCCGAGGCTGAGCGCGAGGCCCGAGACGAGCGTGAGCGGACGATTCATGAGGAGAGCACGAAGACGGAGGGGCGAAACGCGGAGCGCGGAGTGCGGTCACGCGGGAGGACTGAGAGCGGGTCTGCCGGGACCCGCGGTTCTTGGGGGGTGGTCGGGCTGTTTTTTTCTTGGCCTGGCGATGGCGACCGCGCGCCGCGCGCGACGATGGCGGCATGGACCTCGTGCCGCCGCCCGATGCTGCGTTCTCGCGCCGCCGCCTGCTGACCGGGCTCGCCGGATTCGGTGTCGGTGATGCGGCGCTGCGGGCCTTGCTCGCCGACGAGGGTGGCGTGGTCGGACCGCACTTTGCCCCGCGGGCCAGGCGCGTGGTGTCGCTGTTCATGAGTGGCGGGCCGTCGCAGCTCGAGACCTTCGACCCCAAGCCGGAGTTGAACCGCCGTTGGGGCGAGGAGCTACCGGACTCGGTGCGGCAGGGTCAGCGGCTCACGGGGATGTCGGGAAACCAGTCGACGCTGCCGATGGTGGGGTCGCCCTTTCCGTTCGCGCAGCATGGGCGCAGCGGGACGTGGGTGAGTTCGATCCTGCCGCGGACGGCGGGGATCGTCGACGAGATCTGCGTCGTGCGGTCGATGGTGACGGATGCGATCAATCACGATCCGGCGATCACGTTCCTGCAGACCGGAGCGGAGCTGGCCGGGAGACCGAGCCTGGGGGCGTGGCTGTCGTATGGACTCGGCAGCGAGACGAAGGAGCTGCCGGGGTACTGTGTGCTGGTGACCCAGGGGATGGGGGATCAGCCGATCTACGCGCGCCTGTGGGGGGCGGGGTTCCTGCCGGCGGAGCATCAGGGTGTGCAGTTGCGCGGCGGGAAGGACGCGGTGCTGTACCTCGCGGATCCGGCGGGAGTGGCGCGGGAGCAGCGGGGGGCGTGGCTGGATGCCGTGCGGGTGGTGAATGCGGTGGCGGCGGTGCGGGAGGGGGATCCTGGGATCGAGGCGCGGATTGCGGGGTACGAGCTGGCGTTCCGGATGCAGATGTCGGTGCCGGAGGTGACGGACGTGAGTGGTGAGAGCGACGCGACGTTCGAGATGTACGGGGAGGACGCGCGCAAGCCGGGGACGTTCGCGGCGAACTGTTTGCTGGCGCGGCGGTTGTTGGAGCGGGGGGTGAGGTGCGTGCAGTTGTTCCATCGGGGGTGGGATCACCACGATGGGCTACCGGGCGGGATCAAGGCGCAGGCGGCGTTGACGGATCGTGCGTCGGCGGCGCTGGTGATGGATCTGAAGCAGAGAGGGCTGCTGGAGGACACCTTGGTGGTGTGGGGTGGGGAGTTCGGGCGGACGTGTTATTCGCAGGGACGGCTGACGAAGGGGAACTTCGGGCGCGATCATCACCCGCGGTGTTTCTCGGTGTGGTTGGCGGGGGGTGGGGTGCGGGCGGGGGCGGTGTATGGGGAGACGGATGAGTGTGGGTACAACGTGGTGAGGGATCCGGTGAGCGTGCATGACCTGCACGCGACGATGTTGAGGTTGCTGGGGTTGGATCACGAGAGGCTGGTGTTCCGGCACCAGGGGAGAAGGTTCCGGTTGACGGATGTGGCGGGGAAGGTGGTGGAGGGGGTGGTGGCGTAGGCGAGAGAGGGTTGGGCGCCGGTGGCGGTGTGTGGGGCGTGCTGCGTGGGGAGTGGGTGGGGCTCGCTCTGGGCTCTGAAGCAGAAGCAGGGGG
>CAYQMF010000093.1:0-26694 GCA_964418595.1 uncultured candidatus Brocadiaceae bacterium | reverse complement strand
ATAACCGCGCGGGCCATACTCCACACCCGCGAGACCGCCCGCGACACCGGCCCGCCCCCGTCGGGGCGCGGCGTGGTGCGGCCCGCGGGCCGCACCTCGCCACGCCCAGAAACGCCTGCGACCCGAGTGCACCCCGGCGCTATCGTCGCCGCCCCGATGACCGCGCCCTCCCCGTTCTCGCTCGCGGGCCCCTTCTCGTTGGCGGGAAGGGTCGCCCTCGTCACCGGCAGCTCGCGCGGGCTCGGGCGGGCGCTGGCGATGGCGCTCGGCCGCGCCGGCGCCAAGGTCTGCCTCAACTACCTGCACGGCGAGGACTACGCGAACGCGGCGTTCGCAGCGTTCGAAAAGGCCGGCTACGCGGGCTGCCTGGTGCGCGGCGACGTGACCGACGAGGCCGACGTCCACCGCCTGTGCGCGACCGTCGCGAAGCGCCTAGGCGCCATCGACATCCTGGTGCCGAACGCGACGTGCGCGCAGCCGCAGCTCCCCATCGAGGAGTACGACTGGGCCTTCCACCAGCGCATGCTCGACTTCTTCGTGAAGAGTCCCTTCCTGCTCACGCGCGCCTGCCTGCCGGAGATGAAGCGCAAGCGGTGGGGCCGGATCGTCAACATCGGCTCCGAGGTGTTCCGGCGCGGCGTGCCCAACTTCAGTGCCTACGTGGCGGCGAAGGGCGCGCAGGAAGGGTGGACGCGCAGCATGGCGCGGGAACTCGCGCCGTGGCAGATCACGGTGAACCTCGTGGCGCCGGGCTGGATCCCCGTCGAGCGCCACGCCGACGACCCGCAGGAACAGAAGGACGGCTACCTCGCGCAGATCCCGATGCAGCGGTGGGGCGTGCCCGACGACCTCGGCGGGTCGGTGGTGTTCCTCGCGTCCGACGCTGCGTCGTTCGTCACGGGGCAGAGCTTCGCCGTCAACGGCGGCATGACGGTGGGGTGATCAGCATGCGCGGGACCTTCTATCTCCTTCTCGCCTGCTTCGGCGCGCTGCTCACGGTCGTCGCGTTCGGCGGTTGCGACCGCAGCGCCGACTCCGGCAAGGTCCGCGTCGCCTACGTCACCAACGGCGTCGATCCGTACTGGACCATCGCCGAGACCGGGGCGAAGCGCGCCGGCAAGGACCTCGGGGTCGAGGTGCTGGTGGAGATGCCGTCGGAAGGCATCGCGCACCAGAAGCAGATCCTGGAAGACCTGCTCACCCGCGGCGTGCAAGGCATCGCCGTCAGCCCCATCGACCACGTCAACCAGACCGCGCAGCTCGACCAGATCGCCGCGCAGCTCCCGCTCATCACGCACGACTCGGACGCGCCGTTGAGCAAGCGCCGGGCGTTCATCGGGATGAACAACTACGACGCGGGGCGCATGGCGGGGGAGCTGGTCAAGCAGGCCCTGCCCGACGGCGGCAAGATCCTCCTCTTCATCGGTCGGCTCGAGCAGGACAACGGTCGCCAGCGCACGCAGGGTGTGATCGACGCGATCCTCGGCCGTGCGCACGAGCCGGCTCGGAGGGACGCCCCCGACCTCGTGCAGAAGGCCGGCAAGTACGAGGTTCTCGGCGTGCGCACCGACCAGTTCGACAAGAGCACGGCCAAGTCCAACGCCGCCGACGCGCTCACCGCGCAACCCGACCTCGCCTGCATGGTGGGCCTCTACGCCTACAACACGCCGGCGATCCTCGAGGCGCTGCGCCAGGCGGGCGCGCTCGGCAAGGTCGCGGTGGTGGGGTTCGACGAGCAAGAGGCCACGTTGCAGGGCGTGGCCGACGGGCACGTGTTCGGCACGGTAGTGCAGGACCCGTACGAGTACGGCTACCGCTCCGTCGCCGTGCTGAAGGCTCTGGCCGCCGGCGATGCGAGTGCGATCCCCGCCGACAAGTGGCTCAAGATCCCGGCCAAGACGGTGCGCCGCGGCGACGTCGAGGCCTTCCGCGCCGACATGAAGCGCAAGCTCGCCGGGCGGTGAGTCAGGTCCTCGCCGCGCGCGCCGTACGCAAGGCCTTCCCGGGCGTGTGCGCGCTCGCCGACGTCGACTTCGCCCTCGGCGCCGGCGAGGTGGTGGCGGTGGTCGGCGAGAACGGGGCGGGCAAGAGCACGCTCATGAAGATCCTCGCCGGCGTGCAGCAGCCCGACGCCGGCGAACTCCGCCTCGACGGCGCCCTCGTCACCTTCCCCACGGTGGCCGCCGCGCTCGCGCGCGGCGTCGCCCTCATCCACCAGGAGCTGAACCTGTGCGGCAACCTCTCCGTCGGCGCCAACGTGATGCTCGGCCACGAACCGCGGCGCGGCTGGTTCCTGCGCGAGGGCGAGTCGCTGCGCCGCGCCCGCAGAGCGCTCCTGCGCGTCGGCCTCGACGTCGATCCGGCGCGTCCGCTCGCGGGCCTGTCGATCGGCCAGCAGCAGCTCGTCGAGATCGCCAAGGCGCTGTCCGTCGATGCGCGCGTGCTCATCATGGACGAGCCTACGTCGAGCCTGTCGCAGGCGGAGGCAGAGCGGTTGTTCGCGGTCGTGCGCGACCTGCGCGCGCAGGGCATCGCCGTCGTGTACATCAGCCACCGCCTCGCGGAGGTGCAGGCGCTCGCCGACCGCGTCGTGGTGCTGCGCGATGGGCGCAACGCGGGCGAGCTGCGCGGCGGCGCCATCGCGCACGGGGCGTGGGTGAGCCTGATGGTGGGGCGCGACGTCGCGCGCTTCTACCAGCGGCGGGCGCACACGCCGGGCGACGTGGCGCTGCGCGTGCGGGGCCTGCGGACGGAGGCCTGGCCGGCGCACGCGGTGGACCTCGAGGTGCGCGCCGGGGAGATCGTGGGCCTCGCCGGACTCGTGGGCGCGGGCCGGAGCGAACTGCTGCGCGCACTGTTCGGCGCCGACGCCGCGCTCGGCGGCGAGGTCGCCGTGCGCGGCACGCCGCTTCGCCTCGGCGACCCAAGCGCCGCGCTGCGCGCCGGCCTCGTGCTCGCGCCGGAGGATCGCAAGCAGCAGGGCGTGCTCCTCGACCTGCCGGTGGGTGAGAACCTCGCCCTGCCGAGCCTGCACCGCGACCGTCTCCCCCTCGGCTTCGTCGACCGGCGCGCGGCGACCGCGCTGGCGCAGCGGCAGGTCGACGACCTGCGCATCAAGACCCCGGGCCTCGCGCAGCCGGTGCGCTTCCTGTCCGGCGGTAACCAACAGAAGGTCGTCCTCGGCAAGTGGCTCGCGCTCGCGCCCGCGGTCCTGCTGCTGGACGAGCCGACGCGCGGCGTCGACGTCGGCGCCAAGGCCGAGATCTACGGCCTGCTCCACGACCTCGCCGGCCAGGGCCTCGCCATCCTCATGGCGAGCAGCGACCTCGAGGAGATCCTCGGCGTCAGCGATCGCGTCCTCGTCATGCACGAAGGCCGGCTCGCCGGCGAACTCGCCGGCGCGGCGCTCACGGAGCGTGCGGTCATGGCGCTGGCCACCGGGCTTTCGCGGGTGCCGGCGTGAAGAAGCTGCTCGGGATCCTCGGCCTGCTCCTCTTCGTGGCTGTGCTCACGGCGCTGCTGAGCGATCGCTTCCTCACCGCCGGCAACCTCGAGAACCTCGTCCGGCGCAGCGCGCTGTTCGGCGTCATCAGCATCGGCGCGGCCTTCGTGATCGTCACCGGTGGGATCGACCTCTCGATCGGCTCCGTCATCTGCCTCGCCGGGTGCCTGCTGCCGTGGCTGCTGGTCGAGCACGGCTGGTCGGTGTGGGGCGCCCTGCCGTTCGTGCTCGCGCTGAGCGCCGGGCTCGGGCTGGCGCACGGGCTCCTGGTCACGCGCCTGCGCCTGCAGCCGTTCGTGGTCACCCTCTGCGGCCTGCTCCTGTACCGGGGCGTCGCGCGCGGGCTCACCGGCGACCAGACCGTCGGCTTCGGGCTGGGCTACGAAGGCCTGCGCGACCTCGGCGCCGGCCGCTGGGTCCTCGGCGAACGCCTCGGGATCCCGGCGCCCTGCTTCTTGCTGGTCGCCGTCGCCGTCCTCGCCGCCCTGTTCTTCGACCGCACGATCTGGGGCCGCTACCTGCGCGCACTCGGGCGCAACGAAGAGGCGGCGCGCTTCAGCGGCATCCCGACCGCGCGGCTCACGGTACTCGCCTACGTGGTGTGCGCGCTGCTCGCGGGCGTCGGCGGCTGTCTGTTCGTGCTCGACGTGAACTCCGCCCAGCCGTCGGACTTCGGCAACTTCTACGAGCTGTACGCCATCGCCGGCGCGGTGCTCGGCGGCTGCGCCTTGCGCGGCGGCGAGGTGTCGGTGGCCGGCGTGCTGGTGGGCGCCGCGGTCATGCAGGTGCTGCGCAACTCCATCCGCCTCATCGAGGGCATCCCCCAGCAGATCGAGTTCGCCGTGATCGGCGCCGTGATCCTCGGCGGCGTGATCACCGACGAAGTCGTCAAACGGGTGGCGGCGAGGCACCAGTCGTCGTCCCATTCCGACCGATAACAACGAACACTCGCGCTTCCGACTCCTCGGCCCATGCTCCCCCAGAACATCGATCGCACCGCCAGCCTCATCTCCGAGTTCGACCCGGTCTCGTTCGCGATCGCGCTCGGCGTCGGCATCCCGCTCTCGATCGTGTTGTCCTGGCACCACCGCCGCTTCGCCGCGGTGGTCAGCAACCGGCAGGAGGTGCGGCAGGCGATCCCGTTCATCCTGCTGACCACGATCCTGATCATCAGCATCGTGAAGTCGTCGCTGGCGCTGTCGCTGGGGCTCGTCGGCGCGCTGTCCATCGTCCGCTTCCGCACGCCGCTGAAGGAACCCGAAGAACTCGCCTACATCTTCCTGGCACTCGCGATCGGGCTCGCGCTCGGCGCCAACCAGATCGTGGCGACCCTGATCGCGGTGCCGGTGATCCTCGGCTTCCTGTCGCTCGCCAAGACGTGGCGGAGCGAGACCGGCGGCAAGCAGCTCTTCCTGTCGGTCGACCTCACCGGCGGCACGGCGCCCGGGTGCCTCGGCAAGCTGCACCAGGTGATCGGCGGGCACGCGCGCACCTGCGACCTGCGTCGCTACGACGTGCGCGCGCAGGGTGTGGAGGCGACGTATCTCGTCGACCTGCCGAGCAGCGACGCGCTCGGCAAGCTCACCGACGCGCTGCAGGCGGCGTTCCCTGGGATCGGCGTGACGTTCCTCGACCAGAGCCGCGTGCCGGCCGCCTGAGATGCGCGTGCCTTGTGTGAACGGCGCGCGCCCCGGGCCGCCGCGGGCCCGACGGTGGGCGGTGGGCACGCTCGCGGTGGCGGTCGGCGTCGGCGGCGTGTTCGTCTGGTGCGACGGTCGCGAGGTCGTCGACGCGTGGTCGCACGCCGCGGGGCATCGTCGCGTCGACCGGCAGACCTCGCTCTTCGCTGCCCTGTTGCAGGTGCCCGGCCACCTGCTCGCGCGTCCCCACGCGTCGAGCCTCGTGTTCGACCTGGGCTTCGAGCAGGTGCTGGAACTGCGCACCCAGCAGGAAGAAGCCCTGCGCCGCGGCTGGATCCCGGACGACGTGAAGAGCTGGGTGTCCGGTCACCTCGCCACGGTCGATGGTCGCCATCCCGCCCAGGTGCGGCTCAAGGGCGACCTCCTCGATCACGTGAGTGGGGCGAAGGTCTCGCTGCGGGTGCGGCTCTCGGGCGACGCGCACTGGGACGGGCTGCGGCATTTCTCGGTGCAGGCGCCGGAGACCAAGGGGTTCCAGCTCGAAGCGCTCTTCCACGCCACCGTGCGCCACGCCGGCGCGCTCTCCCCGCGCTACGAGTTCGTCGAGGTCGGCCTCAACGGCGATCGCGTGGGGGTGATGGCGATGGAGGAGCACTGTGCCAAGGAGCTGCTCGAGCGCAGCGGCCGGCGCGAGACGGTGATCGTGCGCCTCGACGAGACGGCGCTGTTCCTCGGGCAGATGGAACTGAAGTCCGTCGACGACCGCATCGTGATCCTCGACGACTACCGCACCGCGCCGCCCGCGGTGTTCCACGGCGCGGTGATCGAGGCGAGCGAGCCGCTCCGCCGCTTGCGCCGCGCGGCCATGTCGCTCCTGCGCGGCTACACGACCGGCGCGCTCGCCGCGACCGAAGTCTTCGACATCCACGAGCTGGCCAGCTATCTGGCCGCGTGCGAGCTGTGGGGGGCGTGGCACGCGACCCGCTGGCACAACCTGCGCTTCTACCTGGACCCGGTGACCGGCCGGCTCGCGCCGATCGGCTTCGACGGCAACCTGCAGATGCGCCGACCCGTGCAGAGCACGATCCTCGGCGACGAACCGATGCTGGCCCGGATGCTCGAGGAGCCCGCCGTCGCCGAGGCCGTGCGTGCGCGGCTCGCCTGGTTGTGCGGCGAGGTCCTGGAAGGCGGCCTCGTGGCCGAGCTGCAGGGGATCGAGGCGAAGGACCTGCCGGTGCTGCAGCGCGACTACGTGCTGCTCGGTCCGTTCGACTTCGAGGAGCTGCGCGCGCGCGCGCGGTTCCATCGCGACGCGAGTGATGCCGCGCTGCGCGCGCCGGGCATCCTGCGGCCGGTGTCGCGGCCGGTGCAGGGGCTCCTCGTCGACGGTAGACGCCTCGACCTGCACAACTGCACGCCCTGGCCGGCGCGCGTGCACGGACTGCGCTGGCGCAGTCCCGACGCCGGCGCGACGGTGCCTGTGGCAGTGGAGGGTGCTTCGACCTGGCCCGTGCGCCTGGCCGGTCGCCCGCCACTCGGCCCGATCCCGGTGCTGACGCTGGCGCTCGCGGCGCCACCGTCGCCGACGGCGGTGCTAGAGTTCGAGGTCGAACGCGACGGCGCGCCGGGCACGCGCGGGTGGCGAGTGGCCCTCGCCCAGCCGCCCGCGGCGGCGACGCCGGTGGTGCCGGCCGGCACTCTCGCCGAAGCGGTGGCGACGCTGCCGGCGCTCGAGGTGCGCGACGATGGGGCGACGCTCATGGTGCCCGCCGGCCGCCACGCCATCGCGCGCGCGTTGGTGCTGCCGGCCGGCTCGCGCCTGCGGCTGGCCCCCGGCGCCGAGCTGCGCTTCGCCGCCGGCGCGGCCCTCATCGTGCACGGTCCGATCGAGGCACTCGGCACCGACGCGCAGCCGATCGTGCTCGGTCCGACGGACGCCGCCGCGGGCTGGCTCGGGGTCGCCGTGCTGACCAAGGACCAGGACGTCACCTCGCGGCTCGCGCACGTGCGCATCGAGGACACGCGGCTCACGATCCTCGGCGACTGGCAGCTCACCGGCGGCGTGACCCTGCACGGCGGCAAGGTGGTGCTCCGCGACGTGACGTTCGCGGGCACGCAGGCGGAGGACGCGCTCAACGTCATCCATGCCGATGTCGACATCGAGCGCGTGCACATCGAGCGCACGGTGTCGGATGCGTTCGACGGCGACTTCGTGACGGGCAGCGTGCGCGCGTGCACGTTCACCGACATCGGCGGCGATGCCCTGGACTTCAGCGGCAGCCGCCTCGCCGTGCTGGGCTGCAGCGTGAAGAAGGCGCGCGACAAGGCGCTCTCGGTGGGCGAGGCGAGCACGGTCGAGGCCAAGGACCTGCGCGCCGACGACGTCGGTGCCGCCGTCGCGGTGAAGGACGGCTCGACGCTGCGCGCGGAGCGCGTGGTGAGCCGCGGCGCGCGCGTGGCGGGCGTGATGGTGTACCTGAAGAAGCCGGGCTCCGGCCCGAGTCACGCCGAGATCGTGGGCCTCGACCACCAGGGCGACGTGCGGGCGACCCTCTGCCAGACCGGGGCCACGCTCCGGGTCGACGGCGTCGCGGTCACCCAAGAGTCGCTCGACGTCGAGGCGCTCTACCAGGGCGCGATGCGCAAGCGATGAGCATGCGCGCGGAGCTGAAGTTCGTGGTCCGACCGGAGCAGGTCGGCCACGTGCGCGGGTGGCTGAAGGCGAGCGCGCTGCTGCTGCGCCCGCAGTACGAGCCGCGGCTCGTGCGCAACCTGTACTTCGACACGCACGACTACGCGGCGATGGCGGAGAAACTCGCCGGCGTGAGCCAGCGGCAGAAGGTGCGCTACCGCTGGTACGGCGAGAGCGCTCTTCCCACCGCCGGCGTGCTGGAGATCAAGCGCCGGCACAACGCGCTCGGCGACAAGGTGAGCTTCCGCGTCGACGTCGCGCCGCCGAGTGAGCGCTGGAGCACGTTGCGCGCGGCCCTGCGCGCAGCGCTGCCGCCCGCCGGCCGGAGCTGGCTCGACGACAACCCCCAGCCCGTGCTCGTCAACTGCTACGCGCGCGAGTACTTCGCCTCGGCGGACGGCACCGTGCGCGCGACGCTCGACCGCGACCTGCGCGTGTTCGACCAGCGGCGCAGCGCCGGGGTGCAGGTGGTGCGTCGCAGCCCGATGCCGGAGATCACCGTGCTCGAGCTGAAGTTCGCGCCGGAGGCACGCGCCCGTGTGGTGGCCGACCTCGGCGCGCTGCCGATGGTGGCGGTGGCCTGCTCGAAGTACGAACTCGGCGTGCGCGCGATCGTGGACGGGTGAGCCGCCGCGCACCCGATCAGCGGCCGACGGCCGCCAGCCCATTGCTGGCGACGAGTGTCGTCGGCGAGGTCGCGACCCAGATCTGGAAGAACGCGCGCATGCCCTCCTGGGCCCCCTGGGGCCACGTGAAGGTCTGTGACGTCGTGCCCGCCACCGTCGTGACGCCGGGGACGGCGAGCACGTGGTTGACGACCAGCAACTGGCCCAGCAGGGGTACGCAGAGTTGGTCGAAGCCGAGCAGGAGGACGCACGGAGCGACGGGGGGCGCACCCGCGAGCTCGACCGAGAAGCTCGCTCCGGGTGCGACCGTGCCGTTGCCCGCGAGCCGGGGCGGCGTGCTCGCCCGCTGCGGGTACTCGTAGAAGCCGCCGGTCTCGACGAGCACCAGATCGTCGACACCCATGTAGCTGCTGTTCGTCCCTGCCGTTCCTGCCGGATCGAGCACGAGGTAGGGCGCGGTCGCGAGCGCGAGGTTGTAGGTGAACAGCTGCTGGAACTCCGCCCACGCCACCGGCGCGCCGGCGCCGAGCGACGGCGCGGCCAGCATGGTGGTGCCCGGCGCCGTGATCGAAGGGTTCTCGCTCAGGTGGCAGTCGTATCCCGTCGCGAGCGTGTGGTTGGTGCGTGTGGCGCGCAGGAAGAATCCGGCCAGCAGGTAGCGGCCGGGGGTGAGCGGGCGCGCGAGCCGGCACGCGATCGCTTCGTGTGTTGCCGTCGCATTCCACGCCGCCGCCCACCGCGCCCCGCAGTGCGCGACGTGGAACGCATAGTTGCCCCAGCTCCCGTCCAGGCCCGGCAAGACCGCGCAGGCCTGCGTGTGCGTGTCGGCGCCGCCGGTCGGTCCCGTGAAGCCGGCCTGCAGCCACGGCGCGGGCAGCAGGCCTTGCTGCCCGTTGGGAGCGCTGGAACAGACGGGTCCGACGCCGGCCTCGAAGCCGGCGTTCGGGATCAGGTTCTGCGCCGCGAGAGACGTGGTTGCGGCGGCGCAGGCAGCAGTGAGGAACGGGATGGAGCGCATGGGGTCATCGCCTCGCGTTGGAAGTCAAGCTACAGGTGCGGGCGCCGGTCGACGTGACGCGCGGGAGTGCCGCCATGGCGCCGGGCTTGTTCTTGATGTTCGAGCTCGAGGCGCCGTGCGGCACCGCCACTGGTGGACCTCCACCCTTGCCGCCGCCACGAACGGCGACGACCTTCGGAGGGTCCTTGATACTCGACCGCGATGTGTTGCTCCACGCCGCCGGCAGCGGCTTGTTGTTCCAGCCCATCCCGTTGGGGGTCGCGAAGATCTGGCCGCCGGGCTTCTTCTTGAGGCCGAGTTCCACATTCGAGATCCCCTCGCCTGCCGCGCGCGGCAGCTCCTTGTGGTTCCCCCCTCGGTGGTTGCTGCTCGCGAAGATCTGGCCGCCGGGCTTCTTCTTGAGGCCGAGTTCGACGTTGCTGATCCCCTCGCCCGCAGCCGGCGGGTTGACATCCTTCTCGCCCCCGCCGCCCGGCGGAGCCGCGATCGTCAACTCGCCGCCAGGCTTCTTCTTGAGACCGAGCTCGACGTTGCTGATCCCCTCCCCCGCCGCCGGCGGGTTGACGTCCCTCTTGCCCTTGCCGCCCGGCGGAGCCGCGATCGTCAACTGGCCGCCAGGCTTCTTCTTTAGGCCGAGCTCGACGTTGCTGATGCCCTCCCCCGCCGCCGTCCCCATCGGATCGATCAGCGACCAGGGGTTGTTGCCGACGAACACATGCCCATTGCCGAGGCCCGCGGCGTCCGCCCACACGCCGATCGTGTCGCGGGTCGTGAAGCGACCCACCGCCGGCTCCAGATACCGGGTGCGGAAGTAGTAGAAGCCCGACTCAGCGTCGAGCCAGCGGCCGTTGTAGAGCACCGCGTTGCCGATCGCCGAACCCATGCGCGGTTTGCTGTCCGCGCCGAAGAACTGGACGCCGCCGAAATCGCAGTAGTCGTAGCGTTCGACCACGTCGCCGAGGGTGTCAGTGATCGCGGTGATGCTGCCCTGATCGTCGGTGTGGAAGACGTACAGCTGGCCCATGCGCACCATGAACGCCGGCGCATCCAGCTCCGCGCCGTACCCGTACACCGCCACGACGCTGCCCCCGACACGCTCCTCCACGAGTTGCCGGCCAAACCAGATGTAGTCCGCGGACAGCGCGCCCGATGCCTTGTGGAACCGGCGCCCCAGCGCGTCATAGCGGTACGTGGTCAGCTTGCCGGAGTGCTCGTACGCCACCATCTGATCGGCGTAGTCGTAGGCGACGCTCGCCTCGAAGGCGCGTGAGTCGATGCGCGTCAGGTTGCCGTTGTCGTCGTAGAGGCGTGCATCCGTGCCCGATGGCGGGACCCGCGGCCGCCTCGGGCCGGCCCCATCCTTGATCAGCAGGTCGCGCGCCGTCTTGGTGTACTGGTTGACCTGGTGATCCGCGGGGACGGGCGCGAACGCGCTCATGTGGTAGCCGGGGTTGGTGCGGTTGTTGACGCCGTCGAGCGAGTACTCCGACGCCGGCGCTCCGGTCCGCGTCGACCGAGTCATCCGCTGTGCGCGGTCGTAGGAGAACTGCTGGGCGATCTGCGGCCCGGAGCTGCGCACGTCCCGGCGCTGGGTCTTGCTTCCCACGGGATTCCAGGTGTAGGTGTGCTCGTCGAGCACGATGCTCCCCGCGGTCTTCTCGTGCCGCGTGCGCACGACCTTGCCGACACCGAAGTCGCCCGGCAATACGGGTGCCGACGCGTAGCCGTCGTACTCGATCGTCGCTTGGGTGCCGTTGCCGTCGGTCCGCCGCTCGATGCGGCCGGGCCCGACGTAGTCGTAGGTCGAGAACGGCCCGCCGATGCCGACCGTGCGCACGCGGTCGAGAGCGTCCCAGGTCGACTGCACCAGCGTTCCGCCCGGATGCGCTCGCGTCAGCTCGTTCTGCATGCCGTCGTACGTCGCCTGCGTACTCCGGCCATTCAGCGTCTCTTCGACCACGTTGTCCATCGAGTCGTAGCTGCGCAGCACGATGGAGTCGTCGTCTTCGAGCCGGATCACGCGCGAGTAGCCGTCGTACCGGTAGTCCTCGAACGTCGTTGCCGCCGACACGCGTGGACCCGGCACGATCGCGCGGTGCGCGAGCCGGCCGAGCAGGTCGTAGGTGCTGGTCACGACGCTGCCATTGGCGTCGGCCATCGTCACCGGGTCGTGATGCACGTCGTAGGCCGTGGTCTCGCGCGTGCCGTCCCCCGCGCGCTCCTCGATTCGGCGGTCGAGCGCGTCGTACACGTACACGCTGGCGTTGCCGTTGTCGTCGGTGCGCGCCACGAGGCGTGAGCTGTGGTCCCAGGTCTGCTGGGTGACGATGTCGGCGGGGTCGCTGGCACTGGCGCCATTGCCGTTCAGGTCGCGGATGCTGCGCAGCAGGCGACTCAGACCGTCGTACTCGTAGCGGGCCTCGTTGCCGAGTGCATCGAGCGTGCGCACGAGGTTGGCGCGCGAGTCGTAGGCCGTGACGGAGACGTTGCCGCGGCCGTCGGTGGCGCGCACCTCGCGGTCGAGTCCGTCGTACTCGTAGGTGGTGGTGAACGTCTGGAGCGGCGCTCCGCTGTCGGCCACGTCGTCCTCCCGCGTCGACGTCACGTTGCTGGCGGCGTCGTACGCCAGGGTGAGCCGGTTGCCCTTGGCGTCCTGCTCGGTTCGCTGGCGATGCGCGGTGTCATAGGTGTAGGTGGTGGCGTTGCCGCGGTCGTCCACGCTCTGCGCCAGCAGCGATGGGCCGTCGTAAGTGTGCGTGGCCGTCGAGTTGCCGTCGCCGATCGGCGTGCCGGTGGTCGGGTCGAAGTGGCGGACCTGCTCGCCGGTCATCCGGTCGGCGGCGTCGTAGGAGAACACCTGTTCGAACAGCAGCACGCGCGGGCCCGGGTTCGCGTCGTCGACGAGCTGGCCCAGCACGCTCGCCTGCGTCAGGTTGGCGTTGGCGTCGTAGCGGTACGTGTGCAGGTTGCCCATGGGATCAACCTGGTCCTGCAAGCGGTCGTGGCCGTCGTAGACCCACTCGGTGAGTCGTGGTGAGCTCTCCAGGCCCTCGCGCAGGAAGCGGCGGTTGCCGTTCCTGTCGTAGTCCTGCTGGCTCGTCGACTGGTCCGCGGTGCCGGGCGCATGGATCTTGCGGAACGGCAGGTTGCGCTCGTCGTACGTCGTCTGTTCGACATTGCCCGGCTGGCCGCCGCTCGTCGCCTCGCCCTTGCGCACGAGCGTCGGGTTGCGGTTGGCGTCGTAGGCATACTCCTCGACGACGTTGGTCCCCGGCGTCAGCTCGCGCGTGACGCGGATCACCTCGTCGAGGATGTCATGGTCGTACGTGGTGGTGAAGTGCGTGTTGGCGCCCCGTACGCCGTTCTCGTCGCGGTTCTCGACGTCGACGCGCACGACGTTGTCGTTGGCGTCGTACCAGGTGAGGGTCTCGTAGCGGACGCCGCTGCCGGTGGTCACTTCCGGGGTGTACTCGGCGACGACCTGGTCGAGCGCGTTGAGGACGTAGAGCGTGTCCTTGCCGCGGGGATCGACGCTGCGCGTGAGGTTGCCGACGCAGTCGTGCTCGTAGGTCGTCGCCAGGAGGAGGCCGCCTTGGTCGACGACGCCGGCCTGCAGGAAGCCCGTCTGCGGGCCAGTCGTGTAGTACGAGAAGGTGTCGACCCGGCGCACTCCGGCGAGCGCCGGCCAGGTATGGCTCGTGATCTGGCCGAGCGCGTTGTAGGTCCAATCGTCGACCAGCCCGGGGAGTCGGCCCGTGGTTCGCGTCCGGTTGCCGACAGCGTCGTACTGGTGCGTCGTCACCGCGCCGCGCGCGTCGGTTTCGGTCAGAACGAAGTTCGTGCCGCAGCACCCGCCGCCGCCGGTGCGGTAGGTGAAGAACCTGGAGATCACCTGCTGAAGCTGGCTGCCGCGCGGACCTGCGTCGTGGTGCACCTCCCGCAGGTTGCCGCGCGAGATCGGATCGGCCGAGGGGTTGAGGTCGATCTCGTACACGTTGCGCGTGAAGTCGCCCTCCGGATAGTCGACCCGCGTCACCAAGCCGTCCTGGTTGTACTGCCAGCGCGTCTCGAAGTACGGCGGATCGGTGGCGCGCAGCGGGGAGGTCGGCCGGTTGACGGTCGATGACGTGAGGTTGTCGGGGTCGGGCGCGCGACCGGTGTACTCGCGGCGGATGACCTCCTGGTTGTTCGCGTCGTAGAAGAATTCGGTGACGTTGCCGACCCGGTCGTTCTCGATCACCTTGATGATCGCGAAGTGGTTCGCCGCGGACGGTGTCTGCGCTTCGTACACCCAGTCGATGACGTCGCCCGGGTCGCCGGCGATCTGGCGGACGATGCGGTCGTAGTAGATGCTGCTGGGGCTCGTCGTGAAGCGCGGGTCGCTCGCCGCAATCGTGTGCGCATACACATTGGTGAGGTACGTCTGCCCTTTCGCGTCGGTGATCGTCAGCAGGTCCGAGTTCAGCGCCGCATCCGAGAAGCCACGCGTGTACGTGTAGGTCGTCGTCTTGCCGGCAGGGAAGTCGTTCCCATGCGGCGTGCCCGTGACCGGCGGCGTGGTCACCGACTTGAGGTCGCCCTCCGTGCCGCCCGCCTCGGCGCTCTGGTAGTAGGCGTACGTCGTCACGCGGCCCGCGCAGTCGCGCACCGACGTCATGCGGCCGGCGGCGTCGTAGGTGAACGTTGCGTCGCGGCCCACGGAGTCGTTGACGCGCGTCAATTGGCCCTGCGCGTCATGGAAGAGCGTGACCATGTTGCCGTTGCGGTCGCGGATCGCGCGCAGCTTGCCGTCCATGGGGCTGCCATCGGTGGGATGGAACTCCCAGGTGGCCGTGTTCTCGAAGGTCACCGTGTACTCGCCGGCGTCGGTTGCACGCGTGATGCGGCGGAAGACACCGGGCGCGGTCCAACTCCCGTCGGTCTGGCGCAGGAAACGGTCGGCGTTGCCCATGCCATCGCACAGGAAGAGGTCAGTGCCGTTCCTGCGCAGCCGTGCCTCGAGGGCATTGTTCGCGTTGTTGCCGTTCGCGCCGACGGACGGCGTGCGGGTGCGTGTCGTCCGCTGCACGAGCAGCGGCATGCCGCGCCCGGGAATCCTCACGTCGACCCGCGTGTTGGCGAATTCGCCGGACGCGCGGTTGACCACCGACTGGTCGTGGCCCGGCGACGAAGCGTTGTTGCACTCGAGCGGCGCCAGAATGGGCGTTCGTCTCGGCGCGGGCTCCGACGCCACCTGCGGGCCAAGGTTCACGAGCAAGGCGGTGCCGCCACCGTTGGTCGACGGCGCGCCCACCATGAGTTCCAACCGGCCATCCCCGTCCGTGTCGCCTACGAAGGCGATGTCGTAGCCGAAGTGAGCGAGTGGAGGGGACTGCAGCGACACCCCGCCCCAACTCGGGTGGAGGAAGTCGCCGCCGTTGTCCTGGTGGATCTTGGTGATCGAGACGATGTTTGCCGCAGCATCCAGTTCCAGGCAATGGACGACACCGTGGGTGCTCTGACTCGCTGCGTTCCAGCCGGCAGCACTGACGCAAAGCTCGAGCAGGCCGTCGCCGTCGACATCGGGCACCAGGGCGATCGAGCCGCCGAACCAAGCGCTCTGCGAAAGGGCGTAGCGGAATCCAGGAGTCTGCTGGGTGATCTTGGTCTGGCCGGTCACCTGGCCACTCGCGCTGAGGTTGCAGACCCACACGGCGCCGCAGTCCGAGCCGCCCGTGTCGTCGAGGCTTGCGCCGACGAGCAGCAGGTCGGCGATGCCGTCCGCGTTCTTGTCGGCGTATGCCAGATCGACGCCGAAGTAGTCTCCGGCCGCGAGCGCTCCGGTGAACCCGAGGCTGGTGAGGTTCTGCGGGCTGCCCACCACAGCACCGGTGGAATCCAGGCGGTACACGACGACGGCCCCGGTTCCGAACGCGTTCCCATCGCCGACCGCGAGCCAGCCGCCACCGCCCGCTGCGGCTGGTTGCCAAGCGAGGGCGCGGCCGAAGCTGGGGAAGCCAGGCGGCGGTGCGATGACCGACTCGACAAACGTCTGGCCGGCCGCGAACTTGAAGATCGTGACCTGGCCGCCGCCGGGAGTCAGGATGGACCCGGCGGCGAAGTCGGCGTAGCCGTTGCCATCGATGTCGCCCAGCGAGGCGATGCCGTTGCCGCCAAGCCACCCGGGTCGGTTGATGTCGAGGTAGCTCCGGATGGAACCGTCGCTGCGCAGGAACAGCACCGTCATCCGGCCACCGTCGCTGGCGTTCTGGCTCGTCTCGTTGCCGCGCGAGTTCCCCAGCGCGAGGTCGGCGATGCCGTCAGCGTCGACGTCACCGAGCCGCGCCACGCCGGTGCCGTACGCATCCGTAGGCAAGCGAGTGGGGTTGAAGCCTCGCTCTTGCACCGTCGCGTGGTTGAGGACGCGGACGGCGCCGACGTCCTGGGCGAGGCCTCTGGCTGTGACCAAGGGGACAACACCGGGAACTGTCGCGGCAAGGCCGATTGCGCCGACGAAAGAGAGAAACTGCCGCACCGCCAGCGACCCTGCCGGCAGGACGGTGTTTGCAAGGTGTTCGCGCATGCGTGAGCTCCAGGGCGTGAGCCGCCGTGGGGAGCCTGACCGGACAGGAAACCGAGCTTTCCTGCCCGCGACGCGGTGTGGGCCTGCGGTCGCGTGCCGTCAGAGCAACTGCGCCACCGCCCGGTTGGTGAGGCGGACCACGATGGGGAGCGCAGCCACATCGACCGAGAGGAGTTGGAAGTAGAGGACGAGCCCGGACAGGGCCGGCGCGTCGGGCACGGGGAGGCGCGCGCGGACGAGCCCGGGTGGCGCGGGGAAGCTCCCTTGCGCGGTGAGGAACAGCGTCGTGGGGTCGAGGAGGAGGGTGCCGAACGGCGGGAACGGGATCTGCGCCGGGGCGAGGGCGCCGTACACCAGGAAGTGCGTGCCAGCGATGCCGTGGCACGCGACGCGCAGTTCGGTGCCCAGCGTCGCGAACGGGGCCGTGACGACACCCGGCACGTAGACGAAGGACTGCTGGAGCGTCGTCGTCCCATCCGAGAGCTCGACCGCGACCGGGCCGTAAGTGCCGCCCGGCGTCGTGCACGTCACCGCCAGATCCGAGAGTCGCTGCACATTGGTGGCCGGGAACCCGTCCACGCGCACCGTCAGCGGGGTGGCGAGCCGGGTGAGGCCGATGCCGGTGAGACGCAGCGTGGTACCTCCGGTCGCCGGGCCCACCGGCGGATCCACGCCGAACAGCACGGGCGCATTCCCCGAGAGCGGCTGCGTCGCGGCGACGAAGCCGGCGCTGGCGCGGAAGCTGAACGAGGTCGGCGGCGTCGCCGATCCGAACGCCGCCGTCGCACCGTAGCCGGCCGCGGCGCTCGACGCGCCACCGCCACCGGTGCCGGAGATCACGTAGCCCGTGAGCCGGTAGCCGGGGCCCTGGGCCAACTGCGCTCGACCGCCGGCAGCGGACAACGCGAGCAGGCCGAGCCCTACCGCAGTCAGCCGGCGCGGGCTCACTGCAGGCCTCCGTCACCCAAAGGCTCGCCCGTGCCCTTCAGCTTCCACCCCAGGCGCGTGGCGGTGGCCTCGTTGGGCGTGAAGTCGGCGTTGAGCACGCCGCTCGCCACGAGCAGCGCACGGATCTCCAGCGGGTACTGCGCGCCGAACGGGACGCCGCTCTCCGCGGGCACGTACGCCGTGTTCGGTTCGATCGCCGTGTGCCGCGCGTAGCCGCGCCGCACGCCGTTGACCAAGTAGTCGAACGGCGCATCGGGTTGACCGCGCACGACGATGCGCCGGAGGTCCTTGGCCTCGACCCACAGGTCGGCGCGCTGGCCGACGGCGGTGACCTGCACGGTGATCCCGTCCACCTCCGTGCAGAGGCGGAACTCCTCCGGCACCTCGATGATCGCACGGCCACCGGCGAGACGGGCGGAGCCGCGGAAGTAGGTGCCGGCTTCGTTGCCTTCGAGGCAGACGAAGCGGATCTGGAGAGCGGGGTCGGTGGGATGCGGCTGGAGGAAGGACTTGGTCCCGGTCGCGGCCAGCTTGCCTTCGGCGTACATTGCGTAGGCTGCGCCGCTCGGCGAGTTCACTTTGCCCCACACGCCACGCGTCGAGCCGCTCGTGGCGGTGGACTCGCCGTAGACGGCGGCGGAGAGGTTGGTGGTCGACGTGCTGGTGCCGTACACCCCGAAGGACGAGCCGACTCCGCCCGCCGGAGTCGCGGCCCCGCGGACTCCGGCGCCGCCATCGACCGTCTCGGTGACTCCCATGACGCCATGGACGATGCCATCCGTGTTGGGCGACCTGCCGAAGATCCCCGCGGACCCATCCTTGCGCGAGTGCGCGAGGCCGTACACGCCGTACGAGGGCTCGGGCCCGTCGGTCACAGTTGCTTCGCCGAATACCCCGCGCCCGTTGCCACCCGAGGACTTCCCCACGACGCCCGTCGCGATCGACCCGGATGCCGGATCGGTCGCCTCGCCGTAAACGGCGACGGCATCGGGGCCGGCGCTCGTGCCGCGGAGCGCCGTACCGATGCCTTGTTGGATGTCGAACGCGACCTGCGGCGTCGAGACGTTGGCCACGAAGGGCAGATTCAGGCCGACGGGCGCAGCCCACGTCACACCGACGGCGGCGACGGTGAGCACGCTGCCGTTGATCGCTCCCCCCGAGTTGATCTTGGCGACCGTGACCGCCGCGTCTGCGAGCTTGGATGTCGTGATCGCACCGTTGTCGACGGTCGACGTCGTCACGGCGCCGGGTGCGAGCCTCATCGCGTCAACGGCGGAGAGGGCGATCTTCGCCGACGTGATCGCCCCGTCACAGACCTTGGGCGTGGTCACCGAGTCGTTTCCGAGCTTCACCGCGTCCACTGCGGCATCGGCGAGTTTGGACGTCGTGATCGCCGTGTTGCACACCTTGGATGTCGTGACCGAGTCGTTCCCCAGCTTCACCGTATCTACCGCGGCGTCGGCGAGTTTGGACGTCGTGATCGCCGTGTTGCACACCTTGGATGTCGTGACCGAGTCGTTCCCCAGTTTCACCGCATCCACCGCGGCGTCGGCGAGCTTCGACGTCGTGATCGCCGTGTCGCAGACCTTGGGCGTCGTGACGGCGTCGTCCGCCAGCTTGGCGCTGCTCACCGCGTCATCGCCGAGCTTGGTGGTGGTCACGGCCGCGTCGGCGAGCTTGTTGCTCCCAACCGCGAGGTCGGCGAGTTTCGCGCTGCTCACCGCGGCATCGGCGAGTTTGCTGCCGTCGACCGCTGCGTCGGCCAGCTTCGCCGTGCTGACCGCGGCATCGGCGAGCTTGGCGCTGGTGACCGCGCTGGGTGCGATCGCCGTCGTGTTGACCTGTGCCGGCTCGAGGGCCTGCACCTTCTGCGAGGTGAGGGCGACCGGCACCGCCGCGATCTCGAGGCGGGGCGTCATCTCCGGGTCCGTCGCAACCTGCACGCCGAGGTAGCGACTGCCACCCTGGAACAGGTTGCTCGGGAAAGGAACGAGGGAACCGAGCGCGAGATTGACCACGCCGTTCGTGGCGTTCGTGCTGTGCGCCTCCGTCCACAGCGGGGTGCCGCCGGACGCGGCGTCGTACACCCGCGTCTGGACCGTCGTCGGGCCGTTGATCGGGTTGCCGAGGCCGTCGCGGAGCTGGACCTGGAAGTTGACGGTCTCGATCGTCAGGCTCTGGGCCACGAGTGGCGGCGCGACGATCGGAACGGTCAGGGTGAGCGCGAGTGCAAGAGCGAGTGGACGCATGGGAGCTGGAATGCCGGGTCGACCCGAGCGAGGCGGTGCAGGAGCGGGCCGCCATTACGGGGGAGTTCGGAGGCCACAGCCGCCGCACGGCGGGCGAGCGGACGGGAATCCGGGCTTTCGGGCCGCGGTCACGCGGTCAGGGCGCGTGCGCTCGCATCCGCTGGCGGACCACTTCCATCGCTCGCTTGAAGGTCACCCGCAAGGTGTCGGGCTTGCCGCGCCCCAGGTGCGCGGCGATCGCACCGAACTCCAGTCCTCCCAAGACGCGCAACTCCAGGATCCGGCGGGTCTCCGGATCGAGGTCGGCGATGGCAGCCCCGAAGTGCCGCGCGAGCTCGTCGCAGCGGGCGCGCATGGCCACCGACTCGGCGGCGACGTCTTCGATCTGGGGCGTTCCCCCCGTGCTCCCCAAGGCCGCGTCGAGAGGCACGATGCGGCCGGCGGCGCGCTTGCGTGCCTTACCCATCTTCGCCAGTGTGGCCAGTCGATGGATCATGATCGTCGCCACCCAGCGGCGGAAGCTCGTTCCCGGGCCGACCCGGAACCGGTGGATGTCCCGGTACACGTACGCGAAGGTGATGTTGATCACGTCGTCGGCGCAATAGCCGAAGGGGAGTTGTCGCGTCAGCAGGATGCTCCGCAGCCAGGGGCGTAGGCGCTCGTCCAGGTTCTCCCAGCCTGACACGTCGCCCGCGGCCGCGCGCGCGGCGTGAGCCTGGGTCGATCCCGGGTCGTCGTGCATGGGAAGAAGGCCGTCCTCACCGGGGGACGGCGAGACCGCGCAAGTATGCCTTCGCCGCGGGCAACGGGTCTACCGGCCAGGCCTTCACGGTGCCATGGCCGTCGCCGGTGACGATCCAACGATCGTCCGGCGTGAAGCAGGCGTCGTGCACGGTCGTTCCGGCGAGGCTCAGCACGCTGCGGATCCGGCGTGTCGCGCAGTCCCAGATTTGCACCGTCCCGTCCAGCGATGCGGTGAGGCAGAGGGTGCCATCGTGCGAGAATCGGATCGCGGTGACGACCTCCGTGTGCACGTCGCTCTGCACCGTCGCATCGAGGTCGAGCGTGCGGAGGTCGAGCCAGGTGACCCGACCGAAGCCGAAGTCCGACAGCACGGCGTGGCGTTCGTCGTGGTCGACCGCGATCAGGCCGCCGAATCGGTCGGCTCGGCTCTCCCTGCGCGATTGCGTGAGAGTCTCCCCCAACTGCCACACCGCGAGCAATGCGTTGCAGGCCGACATGATCAGGCGGTCGGAACGCGGCAGCCATGCCAGCGCGCTGAAGCGGCCGACGACGGAACCGGACGCCAGGTGGCTGGCCAGGACCGCCGACATCTCCCCGGAGACTCGCGGGTCGTCGATCTCCAACTCCCGGAGGCTGTAGTAGTCGCCGCCGATGTAGGCGCGTCGCCGCCGGTGGTCGACCGCCAGGGCGTGGATCTCGCCGGTGTGGGTACCGAGCAGCGTCCGCTGCCCATCCGCGACACGCACCAGCCAGAGGCTCCGGCGATCGGCGACGAGCAGCCGGTCGTCGTCGACCGCATCGACGATCGAGCCCGAGGTGCGGACGAGGAGCGCCTGGGTTTCGGTGTCGTGGAGCATCACCTGTCCGGCGCGATCGGTGACGACGAAGCGCCTGCCGCCGGAATTGAACCGGGCCTGCGCTACGGGTGCTCCTACCTGCAGGCGTCGTCGCGCGGCGCTGGTCAGGCTGGCGAGACACACTGTGCCGTCGTCCGACGCCGTGAGCACGCGGTCGCCATCCGGGTGCACGTCGACGCTGCTGAGCGGCGCCGAGTGCAGAAACAGATGCGGCAGCCATGGCCGCGGCTGCACCTTCCACACCAGGAGGTCGTCGTTGCGGGACGTGATGAGGGCATCGCCGGCCCACTGCACGGCCAGGAGGTCGGTTGCGTAGGGCGGCGCCGCGTACGCTTGGAGCGTGCGCCATCCCTCCGTGCGCAGCAGGAGCACGGACCCGTCGCGGAACATCGCCGCTGCCTGCTCTGCTCCCGGAGCAAACGAAGCCGTCACCATGGACCGCCGCTTTGGATGCACGAAGGTGTGTCGTGACGTCAACGCATCGCCCGCGAAGGCGAACACCTCGAAGCCCGGGATGACGCCGGCGATCAGGTTCGCGCCGGCCGGATCGAAGCCACACCAGCGCACGGCCGGATCCGCGCTGCGTCGCACGACCTCGGCAACCTGCCGGCCGTCGCCGGCGGCGAGAACCGCGATCCTGCCGGTGACGGTGCCGACCGCGAGCCAGTCACCGCAAGGATGCCATTGCGCCGACGCGACGGCGTCCCCGGCGAACGGCCTCTCCCACGCGATGCTGCCCGTGGTGGCGTCGAGGACGACGAGCTTCTCGCACTCGCCGAACAAGGCCTCCACGCGTCGCATCGAGACCAGCAGCCGGGTGCCATCGGGCGACCAACGGATGGCGCCGACGCTGAGGCCGGTGCCGGCCGACACGCGGCGGACATGTCCGGTACTCAGGTCCTTCACCAGGACGCGCGCACCGTGATCGGCAGCAGCGAGATGCCGGCCGCCCGCGTCGATCGCAACGGAGAGGATCTCGCGCGCTGCGTCGCCGGTTTCGGCGACGGCCACCACATCCACCTGCTCCCCGTCGCCCGCCCGCCAGGTCTTCAGCAGGCCATCGCAGCCGCCCGAGTACAGCAGAGGCTCGCGAGGGTGGAAGGCCACGACCGTGCCGCGCCGATCGGACGCCCGATCGTGGGCCTGCAGCGGCTGGTCCGCGAAACCATCCGCCGTGCGCCACACGCGCAGTCGCCCCGTGTCGGTGATGCAGGCCATCCGTCCGCCGGTGCCGTCGATGGCCGGAACGCCGCACAGGAACCCGTTGGTGGAGCCGAGCGCGCGTGGAATCCTGTAACCCAGCCCGCACGCGTCGAGGCGGCGCCAGAGCAGAGTGTCCAGGCGGTGCGGCACATCCGCATCGGCGGCGGCGACTGCGCGCGCGAGGGCTGCGGTGGGATCGAGGTGTTCCTCGTGCGCGAGCACCAGCGCGTCGCGCGCGTACGTGGCGAGGGCGGCGTCCTCGGCGCGAGCCTGGGCCTGCCGTGCGAAGTGGCCGGCGAGCAGACTGGCGCCGACGAGGGCGGCCACGACCACTGCCACGAGCCGGTTGCGCCGGACCCACAGCCCGACGCGGTGCGTGCGGCTCGGAGGCACGGCGAGGATCGGCTCGTGGTCGCGGACGCGCCGGAGGTCCTCCGCGAACGCCAGCGCCGTCGGGTATCGGTGGGCGCGGTCCTTGGTGAGCGCCGTCTTCAGGATCGTGCGCAGGTCCGTGCCGGGCTGCCGGCCGGCGCGGGATGCGAACTCCGGTTCCCCATGGAGGATCCCGTGCACGCACGCGGCGTCCGAGCCCGCGGCGAACGGGTGTCGCAGGGTCAAGGCTTCCGCCAGGACGAGTCCGAGCGAGAACACATCGGTCCGCGCATCGACCTGGCATTCTCCGGCGAGTTGCTCCGGGGACATGTAGCGGAAGGTGCCGGGCGTCGCCCCAGGGAGGGTCAAGGCCTGCGCGTCCACCGTGGGTCGCGCCAGGCCGAAGTCGATGAGGTACGGCTCCCCATCGTCGGCGATCAGGATGTTCGACGGCTTGACGTCGCGGTGCACGAGGCCTTGTCCGTGCGCATGGTGCAGGGCGCGCGCGATCTTCTCGGCGATGCTCAGCGTCGAACCCGGGTCGAGCGCGGCCTGATCGCTCCTCGTCGCGTCGTTCTCGCTCGCAGCCTGGATCCGTGCCGCCAGCGACTTCCCCCGGACGTACTGCAACACGAGGAACAGCTCGCCGGCCTGCTCGCCCGCGTCGAACACCTTGCACACGTTGGGATGGTCGAGGCGCGCCACGGCCTTGGCCTCGGTCTCGAACCGCGCGCGCATGGTCGGGGCGAGCAGCAGGTCGGCGCGGATCCGCTTGAGCGCCACATCCCGTCCGAGCTGCGAGTCGTAGGCGAGGTGCACGGTGCCCATGCCCCCACGCCCGATCAGGGCCTTGATCTCGTAGCGGCCGAAGCGCGCAGGCGCCGTGTGCGACGACGCGAACGACGACTCAGCCATGCCCGCCAGCAGGTGCTCGACGGCGTCGCGGGCGAACCCCGTGGTGTCCTGCGCCGCGGCGGCCGACGGCTCGGGTTGCCAGCGTTCGTTTGGCGGCGGTGCCATGGGGTCGGGGAGACGGGCGGAAGGTCACAGGGAGGATACCCGCGCTGACCCGGGAGCGAAGCTGCTGGCGTCGGCGGCTCCGCAGCGGGGTGACACGCGCTCGCCGGGGGCAGACTGCGGTCGGGCTCTGACCTGGGAATCGGTGATCTGCGACAACGGCCGCAGCGGGGCGGAAGAGCCCAGGGATGCCGAGCGCTGGTCCTCGACCGGCGCTCCCCGCACACCACGCGAAAGCGCCTACTGCGTCGCGAGGATGCGTCCGCCGTTGCTGGTGATCACGCCGAGGGGGTTGGCGCCCGGCTGCCAGCCGATCGCCTGGTTGGAGATGCGCAGGCCACAGGCCACCGCGCTCGTGGGAATGCTGAGCGGGACGGTCGCCGCGCCGGCCGACAGCGACACCGGCACGAGGACGTCGAGCGGTTGGTAGAGCGTGCAGGCGGTCATGCCGGCGGCGGTGAGGTCGAGCGGTGCCTGCTCGCGCACTGCGAACACGAGCCACGCCTGGGAGACAGTGATCGGACCGTCCTGGAGCACGATGCTGAAGGCCTGTCCAGGTCGGGGCGTGCCCCCGTACGACAGTCGGAACGGCCGTGCCGCCGGACACCCGATCCCGAACGTGGATGTCGCCGCTGCCGCAGGCGCGCCGCAGAACGCGAGCACCCCGCCGGAGTCCGCTCCGGCGCCGAAGTAGCCGGGCGCGCCCGCGGCGAGATCGCCGAGGCCGTCGCCGTTCATGTCGCCGACGAAGGTCACGCCACGACCGAGCTGTTGCGCCGACGTCGAGCCGTAGGTGGCGAAGATGCGGCGGTAGTCGACGCCGGAGTACACGAACACCGCGCCGCCGTTCGGCCGGCCGGTGTCTTCGAGGAACGCGCTGGCGATGAGGTCGGTCTTGCCGTCGCCGTCGAAGTCGCCGGCGCCCAGGGTCAGCCCGAAGTACTCGTACGCCGCGGCGCCGAAGAACTGCTCGAGCAGGACGCCGGTGCGCCCGGAGATCAGCCTCGCCGACCCCGAGTCGTCGCCGAAGCGCTTGTGCTCCGGCTCCGAGATCCACAGGTCGGCGAAGCCGTCGCCGTCGATGTCGCCGCACTTCGCGAACGACGTGCCGAACTCGTGGCCAGCACCTTCGCCCGTGAAGCGCCACAGCCGGGAACCGTCACGTCCCGAGAACACGTAGGCCGAGCCCGACTTCAGGAAGCCGATGTCCGCCCACGGCGCGGTCACGCAGATGTCCGGCCAGCCGTCGGCGTTGACGTCGCCGACCTCGCCGACCCACGCGCCGAAGTGGTCGCCCTCGAGTTCGCCGGTCCACGAGTAGATGACGTGGCCGTCGCGCCCGGAGTACACCCGCGCGATGCCGGTGTCGGCGCGCGGCGCGTCGGCGAGGTGCATGCCGACGATGAAGTCGGCGTAGCCGTCGCGGTCGATGTCGCCCGCCGCGCCCACGGCGTAGCCGGCCTCGTCGCCCGCCGCGAGGCCGTAGATCGCATACAGCACGTTCCCGGTGCGGCCGGAGAACACCTCGGCGCTGCCGCAGTTGGCCAAACCGTTGTGGTCGTGACCCGGCGCACCCACGATCACGTCGGGCCACCCGTCGCGGTTCACGTCGCCGACGCCCATCACCGACGTGCCGAACTCGTCGTTGGGGGCGAGGCCGCGCAGGACGAAGAGCACGCGGCCGCTGGCGCTGAGGATGGTCGCGGTGCCGGCGTTGGTGGCGTTGTCGTCGTCGAACGGTGCGCCGGCGATGACATCGGGCCGACCATCGCGGTCGATGTCGCCGGCGGGGGCGACGTCGTAGCCGAGGTTGTCACCGCCGCCGGTGCCGGGGTACGTCCACAACAGGCGGGACTGGGCGGCGAGCGACGGGGCGACGAGGAGCGCGGTGAGGAGCGCGGTGGGGAGGGCCGAGGGGGCGGCGACAGCGAGCGAAGGGAGACGGACCATGGTGCAGGCGGGCGCTGGCAGAAGCGGCACAAGGGCGGGGAAGCCTAGCCGACGCGACTCGTTGCCGCCGCCTCGTCAGTCGCGCATCCTCCGCGCATGCCGCGCCGCAGCCCCGCCGCCTTTCCACTCGACGACGCCCGCGTCTACGACCACTACATCGCCAGCCGGCGCAGCGCGGCCTTGGCAGCGGGAGTTAGGGCCGGGCTGTTCGACGAGCTGGCCGAGGCCCCGCGCACGGAGGCGGAGATCGCCGCGCGGTTCGGTTGGCTGGCGCGCCCGACGCGTTCGCTCCTCGCCGCGCTGCTGGCGATGGGGATGGTCGAGCGCCGTGGGGACGCGTTCGGGCTCACCCCCGACTCTGCCGCGTACCTGGTGCGCGGGCGGCCGGGCTCGCTGTGGGGGCTGATCGACATGGAGGTCGAGTCCTTCCTCGGCCCGGCCGCGCTGCTGGAGGCGCTGCGCACCGGCAAGACGTCGGTGTACGGAGCCGAAGACCCCTGGGCGCGCCACGCGCGCGACCCGGCGCAGGCGCGCGCGTTCACGGCGGCGATGCACAGCATCAGCGAACGGCCGGCGGCGGGCTTCGCGGAGGTCGCGCCGCTGCGGGGCGTGCGCACGCTCCTCGACGTCGGCGGCGGCTCCGGCGCGCTCGCGCTCGCCGCGGCGAAGGCCTTCCCGGCGCTGGTCTGCACGGTGCTCGACATGCCGGGCGTGTGTGCGATCGCCGGCGAATACGCCGCCACTGCGGGGCTCGCCGCGCGCGTGCGCACGCACGCCGCCGACATGTTCGTGGACCCGTGGCCCGCCGCCGACGCCGTGCTCCTGTCGCAGATCCTGCACGACTGGCCACCCGAGCGCTGCCGTGCCTTGCTCGAGAAGGCGCGCGCGGCGCTGCCGCCCGGAGGGATCGTGCTGATCCACGAGAAGCTCGTCGACGACGACGGCGCGGGCCCGCTGGCGAACGCGCTCGTGCACCTCGACATGCTGGTGTGGACGGAGGGCCAGCAGTTCTCGGAAGCGGAGCTGCGTGGGCTGTTGGCGGCGACGGGGTTTTCGTCGGTGACGCGGCACGCGACGGCCGGGTCGTGGAGTCTCGTGGTGGGGAGGGTGCCGGGATAGGCAGCGATGGTTGGCGTCGTGCTGCACCGACAGCAGTGATCGGAGCGACAGGAGCGACAACGGGGGGGTTGCCGCGCCCACGCTTCCTGGTCATGCTCTCGCCTCGTCACCACCGGGCACGTCGCTCGGAGTGACGTCAGTCAAGGAGGTGCTCATGCGTCCAGGGAACTCGCTGGGTTTGCACGGGTCGGGCAT
>CAYQMF010000092.1:0-26808 GCA_964418595.1 uncultured candidatus Brocadiaceae bacterium | reverse complement strand
TTGCCGTCCTCGTCCTGGTGGTTCTTCAGCCACTGCAGGCCGGCGTCGATGGCCTGCGCCGTCAGGCGTCCGCCGCGCCCGCCGAGTCGGCCGCGGCCGCCGGCGCGCCCGCCGAACTTGCCCGCCGCGCCGCCACCCAGGCCGACCGCGGTGTTCCAGGCGTTGCTGTCGAACGCCGATTCGACGGAGTCGGACGTGTCGTCGAAGGACTCGGTCTCGGCGACCTCCGTGGGCACGACCTCCGCGTCCTGCAGTGTCGGCTCCTCCACCGGCTTCTCTTCGACCGGCTTCTCCTCCGGCGGCGGCTCCTCCTCGATGTCGTCTTCCTTCTGCTTGATCTGCATCGTCGCCGCGGTCTGGTCGCCGGGTCCGCCCTCCGACGGGATCAGCCAGAGCAGGCCGATGACGGCGACGTGGATCACGATCGACAGGAGGAGCCACGGCGCGCGGGCGAGCTGCCCGGCCATGATGTCCTGGAACGACTCGTCGTTGTCGAGGAGCGGGTTGCGGTGGGCGTGCTCGAGATGAATCTTGGTCGGGTCCATGGTTCCAGGCTGGGTGAACGAGAGTCGCTGGTTGAACGAGGCTCCGCGGGCGAGGCTGTCGACGCCGTCACCGGCTGCTCCGGCGGCGGGTTCCGTCGCCAGATCCCCGGGACGGGTCGGGTGCTGGGACGAACGGGCGAGGCCCGCGGAGGTTCAGCGCAGAGGAGGCAAGGCGTTAGAAGTTAGCGCTGCGAGCGGTCCTTAGGAAGCGCGGCGTGCCCTACCGCTGGCCCTACCGCCGCGGGCGACCGGCCCCTTCCATCAGGGGGGGGTCGCCCCAGGGGTAGCGGTCCACCCCGATCCGCTGCTCCTGGAACAGCCCGGTGTAGACCTCCTGGCGGCGCTGCCGCGCGATCTCTTCCCGGAGCTGGGTCTGGACCTGGGGATCCTCGAAGCGACCGGCGCGGGAAGGCGTGCGTTCGACGAGGGCCAGGACCCACAGGAACGCGCCCTCCGCCCGCGGCTCGGCCACGTCGCCGACCTCTCCGGTGGTGGCGAAGTCGATCAGCACCGACGCGGGGTCGAGGAACGACACGTCGAGGACCTGGGCGCCGGCAGCTTCCATCCCGGCGGTGGTGAGCGGCTTGGGCAGGGCGAGCCACGCGGCGCGGACGCGCTCCGCCTCCGCGGTCGCGGCGGCGCGGTCGGGCTGGAGCCCTACCCGGCGCGCCGCGACGCGAGCCTGTCCCGCCACCTCGAAGCGCTTGGGGTTCTGCAGGAAGCGCTCGCGCATCTCCTTGGGGGTGGCGAGCAAGGCGTACTGGTCCTGCAGGTCGCGCAGGATGCCCTGGTAGTGGGCCATCGAGTACAGGATCTGGGTGCGGGTGTCCTCGACCACGGAGTTCATGCTCTGACCGATCGCGCCCATCCGGCGCACGTACTCGTTGAGCCCGCCGCTCTCCTCGGCGCGGCGGCGCATCTCGTCCTGCACGAGGCGTTCGACCTGCGCTTCGACTTCGTCGGGCGAGCGACCCATCAGGCGTGCGCTCTGTGCCTGCATCTCGAGCGACACGAACTGCTCCACGGTCTCGTACCACAGCAGCGCCTGCCGCGAGGGAGGTTCGGTGTTCGGCATGCTCTGCACGCGCGCGCGCCAGACCTCCGTGACCTGGCTCGCGAGGATCGCCTTGTCGCCGACCATCGCCACCACGAAGTCGTAGAGGCGCGGCGGCGCGTCGGCTGGCGGTGGAGCCGGGGGCTTCTGCTCCTGGCCGGCCGTGATCGCGGTGAGCATGAGCGTGGCGAGCCAGCGCATGGCGGCGATGCTACGCCGCCGGCGCGCGTGCGCCTCGCGAGAACTGGCGCGTCGGATCCGCTGGTCAGGCGCCCACGAGCGCGCCCTGCAGCAGGTCGAGCACCTGTTCTCCGGTCCAGGGTTGGCCCGTGAGCCTGCCGCGGCGGCGCGGCAGGATGAGGTGCGTCCGCGCAGCATCGATGGGGCGCACGTCGGCGAACGCGTCGAGCCAGGCGCCGGCGGCCAGCTGCTGGCCCGGGACGTGGCGGACGACGAGCCGGTCTTCGACGAGTTGCACGGAGCGGACCCCGAGCGGTGCGAGCAGGTGCTTCACCAGGAACACGCGCAGCAGGTTGTCGACGGGCCTGGGCAGGCGGCCGAACCGATCGAGGAGCGCGCGCCGCAGCTCGGCCTCCGCGGTCACGTCGATCGCGCCGTCCATCTCGCGGAGCAGTTCGAGGCGGGCGCGCGGGTCGCGTACGAAGTCGTCGGGCAGGAAGGCGTTGAGCCGGAGGTCGACGTCGACCTCGACCACGGCCGGGAGTTCGGGTTCGGGCGTCGGCGATGCGCCCGTCGGCCCGCGTCGCGCGACCTCCGCGGCGTGCTGCAGGAGCTGCGCGTACATGTCGTAGCCGACCGCCGCGATGTGCCCCGACTGCTGCGGCCCGAGCAGATTGCCGGCGCCGCGGATCTCGAGGTCCTTCATCGCGATCACGAAGCCGGCGCCAAGGTGCGACAGCTCCTCGACGGCGCGCAGCCGGCGGCGCGCGGGTTCCGGCGGCGGCTCGAGCGGGTCCATCAGCAGGTAGCAGTGCGCCTGCACGGAGCTGCGGCCGACGCGACCGCGGAGCTGGTGCAGCTCCGCCATGCCGAACAGCGCCGCGTCGTCGATGAGGATGGTGTTGGCGCGCGGGATGTCGAGGCCGTTTTCGACGATGCTCGTGCACACCAGCACGTCGAAGTCGCCGTGCACGAAGCCGCGCACGGCGCGCTCCCTGTCGCGCTCGGACATCTGGCCGTGGCCGATTTCGACGCGCGCGTGTGGCACCAGCGTCCGCACCAACGCCGCGAGGCGTTCGAGCGCCTCGATGCGGTTGTGCAAGAAGAACACCTGCCCGCCGCGGCTCAGCTCGCGGGCCACGGCGTGCTGGATGAGTTCGGGGGTCCGATTCGCGACCCGCGTCTCCACGTCCTGCCGTCCGGGCGGCGGGGTGTCGAGGGTGCTGATCTGCCGCACGCCGACGAGTGCGCCGTGCAGGGTGCGCGGGATCGGCGTGGCGCTGAGCGTGAGCACGTCGACCGCCACGCGCAGCCGCTTGAACTGTTCCTTCTGCCGCACGCCGAAGCGCTGCTCCTCGTCGATCACGAGCAGGCCGAGGTCGTGGAAGGCGACATCGCTGCCGAGGATGCGGTGCGTGCCGACGACCACGTCGACGGCGCCGGCATCGATCGCCAATAGCAGCGCCTTGGTCGACTTGCCGTGCGTGAAGCGCGACAGCACCTCGACGCGCAGGCCGTGCGGCGTGAACCGGCGCGTGAAGGTCTCGCCGTGCTGTTCGGCCAGCACCGTCGTCGGCACGAGCACCGCGACCTGCCGGCCGCGGATCGCGACCTTGAACGCGGCGCGCAGGGCGACCTCGGTCTTGCCGAAGCCGACGTCGCCGCACAGCAGGCGGTCCATCGGGCGCGGGCTCTCGAGGTCGGTGCGGATCTCGGCCCACGAGCGCCGCTGGTCGGGGGTGTCCTCGAACGGGAAGCCGTCCAGCAGGTCGTCTTCGAGCGCGTCGCGCGGATACGGGTCGCGCCGGATCGCTTCGCGCTGCGCCTGCACCTCGAGCAGCTCGGCGGCGATGTCGAAGAGAGCGCGCTGCACCTCCTCCTTGCGCCTCTGGAAGCCCTTGCCGCCCAGCCGATCCAGCGGCGGCGCCGCGAGGCCGGCGCCGACGTACTTCTGGACGAGGTGGATCTTCGACGCCGGCACGAGCAGGAGCACGTCGTCGCGGAACCACAGGCGCAGGTGGTCCTCCGCGGCGTCGGGACCGCGCTCGACGCGCTCGATGCCCTCGAAGCGCGCGATGCCGTGCGCAGCGTGCACGACGAGGTCGCCGGGCCCCAGCTCGAAGAAGCTCTGGATCGCCTGGCTCGGCGCGACCGGCCGCGCCGGCTTGCGCACGGTCGCCGGCACACCGGCGAACTCGGCGTGCGAGAGCACCGTCCACTGCAGCTCGCGCACCCGGAAGCCACGGCTCAGCATGCCCTGGGCGAGGTCGACGCGCTCCGCGACGGTGTCGACGTGCTTGTGGGCGAAGATCTCGCGCAGCCGCTGCTCCTCGCTCGGCGACGGACACACGATGCACACGCGGCCCTTGCCGCCGCGCAACGCACGGAAGCGGCCGTGCGGGTCGACCTCGCCGGCACCGATCGCGCTTCCCGCGGCGAGTACCTTGAAATCGATGTCCTGGGCCGGGAGGGCCGACACCGTCAGGTGCGCGAGCGCGGTGGTGGCGCGCTCGAAGCGCTCGAACGCGCGCTGCAACTCGCCCCCTGTGGCGAGCAGGATCCGCCGCGCGTCGTCGATCTTCTGCGGTTCGTGGTGCACGACGATCAGATCCCGGTCGAGCAGGTGATCGAGGACGTCGGCGCGCATGGCCTCCTCCGGCGCACCTTCGAACTGGATCTCCGCTTGCGCGACGGTGTCGAGCGAGCGCTGCGTGGCCGGATCGAACACGCGGATCGACTCGACGTCATCGTCGAGCAGTTCGAGGCGCAGCGCGTGCGCCTGGCCCAGCGCAAACACATCGAGCACGTCGCCGCGGTGGCTGACCTCGCCCGGGCCGAGCACCACCGGCACGCGCCGCAGACCGGCAGCAGTCGCTCGCGCCAACAGATCGTCGAGCACGACGCGATCGCCGGTTCGCACGACGAACGTCTTCTTGCCGAGCTGCCGCGGGTCGGGCGCGGGCTGCAGGAGGGCAGCGATGCTGCACGCGAGGATCACGCCCGGCGCGCCGCCGCGGCGTCGGGCCGCCACCTGGCGCAGCGTCTGCAGGCGGCTGCTCAATGCCCGGGCGTCGGCCTCGCCGTCCGCGTCGTGCACCAGCGAGACCAGTGGCTCGCAGGACGCGCATTGGAAGGTCACGAGGTCGGCGGTCAGGGCAGCGCCGTCGTCGTCCTCGGCGGTGACCACGAGCATGGGCGCGCCCGGGTCCGACCGGCGCAGAGCTGCCACCAGCAGCGCGCCGCTCGCACCCCACAGGCCGCCGGCAGCGCGATGCTGCCGCGCGCGCAGCGCCTCGTGCAGCGCGCGCGTCGGGGGCAGTTCGGCGAAGGCGTCGACGAGGGCGTCGAGGGTCAAGGGCCGGTGGCTCCTCGGTCGCTCTCGTTCTCGGCTCGTAACACCTCGAGCGCCGCCGACGCGGCGAGCTTCTCGGCCGCCTGCCGCGTGCGCCCGATGCCCCGTCCGAGCTCGCGCCCGCCCACGCGGCACGCCACCTCGAACTCCGGCGCGTGTGGCGGCCCGGTCTCCGCCACGATCTCGTAGGTCGGCTGACCGAGGCCCAGGGTCTGCGCCAGGTGCGAGATCCGGCTCTTGGCGTCCCGCGTCGGGGTCGGCAGGCGCTGGGCTTCGGCCAGACCCGGCAGGATCCACGTGGTCACGAACCGCCGCGCCGCATCGATGCCGCCGTCGAGATAGATGGCGGCGAGCACGGCCTCGACGAGATCGGCCTGGATGCGCCGCGACGCGCGATCCTGGGCGCGGAGCCCGCGGCCACCCTCGAGCGCGGCGCTCAGGCCCAGCGCATCCGCGATGCGGGCCAGCGGCTCGCGCGCCACGAGGCGGGCGCGCAGCTCCGTCAGCTCGCCGACCGGGACCTCCGGTGTGTGGCGGAACAGCTCCTCCCCGACCAGGAAGGTGAGGATGGCGTCCCCCAGGAACTCGAGGCGCTCGTAGTTCTCGGGCTTGTGCCGGTCGTTGCCGGTGGAGGCGTGGCACAGGGCGCGCTGCAGTGGCCCGAGGTCTTCGAAGCGGTGCCCCACGCGCTCGGCCACGGCACGCAGTTCGCTCAGGCGCGCCTCGGTCAGGCGCGCGTCGTCTGCGTCACCGGGTCTCATGCGATTGTCGCTTCGAAGGCCCGAGGGTAGCATCCCGCCCGAGGAGATCGATGGAACCGCTCCGGAGAAAGTGTTGGCGCCTGCAGGACCGCGAGGTCGCACTCGACTGCTACGAGCCGCCGGCCGGCGGCGCGAGCCGTGAGGTCGCGCCCGTCGTGCTGCTGCGGGGCTATGGCCTCGACGCGGACTGGGCGTTCTATCCGTACTTCGCCAGGCGCCTTGCGGAGGTGCGGCCGGTGTGGGTCCCGGTGCCGCCTGAGCCGTACTCGCTGCTCGCGGAACTCGAGCAGGTCGAGATCCTCGCCCAGGCGTGGAGCCTGGGCCAGACCCCGGACGCCCCGCACAGCGCGCGCGGCGCGATAGGCATCGTCGGCCACGCCAAGGGCGCGGCGCTCGCGCTGCTCGCCGCCGCGCGCGGCAGCGTCCAGGGGGTGGTCGGCCTCGCCGCACTGAGCACGCTGCAACGGGGTTCACCGCCCAACGCGCATCCGGAGCTGGCTGCCGCGCCGCATCGCTTCCACATGGAGCGCGCGGTGCGCGCGCTCGACGTCCCGGTGCTCTTGATCCACGGTGAGGAAGACCATGTCGCTCCGATCGCGGAGGCAGAGCTGCTCTACCACTGGCTGCCCAAGGAGACCGGGCGCCTGATCATGCTCGAGAAGACCGGCCACTCCTTCGGCGCCGACCACCCGTTCACGGCGACGACCAAGGAGCTGGAGCTGGCGGTCGAGGTGAGCTGCGAGTTCTTCCGCTAGGCGGGGACGAGGCAGAACCGAATCAGAACTTGAAGCGTTGCAACGTCGTGATCGACAGCGACGTCAGTGACGGCGGGACGGTCACCGCCTGGGCGTAGATCGATCCGGACAACAGCGGGATGGATGGAACGCGGGGAAGGCTCCCTCACCGTTCGAGTCCAGCAGGGTTGCTCCGGCGAGGACGAGAGTCCCTGGGACCAGGACGAGTCCGCCTCGCCTGTCGGCGAAGCGCTCGCTTCGCATCGAGGTCGGCTTCGTCGACTCCGTGCTCGCACGCGGCCCGTCGGTACAGGCGCAGGCTCGATGCGACGTGTCGGACACGACTTGTGGAATCCGCACCTCGCAATGGCTCGCGCGGGCCGCTCGATGCCCCGTGGCCGTGCGACATGGTCCGTTACCGGTGCGCCTCCGCGAGCTATCGCGTCCGACCCGATCCTGCCCCCACGGGGTCGCCAACCCAAGGAGTCCATCGTGTCTTCCATCCGCGCGTCTCTCGGTTCGCTCGTCCTCGTCCTGCTCCTGCCGGCGTCGACTCCGGCGCAGGTGGTGTCCTACTGGGTGAAGGCCACCGGCTCCGAACTCGTGCCCGCCCAGCAGACCGCCGCGGGCGTGAACGGAGTCGTGAACGTGGATCTCACGACGGGGGCCGTCTCGGTCGACGCGACCATCTGGTCCTGGTCGTCGCCGATCACCTCGGCGGCGCTGTACGGACCCGCTCGCCGTGGCCAGGTGGGCGGCGCACTCATCCTGCCCTTCGTCGTCACCGGCACCCAGTACGGGACCTGCACGGCGACGGGCGTCCTCACTCCCGCACAGCTCCAGACCGTGCGCGACGGCCTCGCCTACGTGGAGATGACGTCGGTGCTCTACCCCAACGGCGAGGCGCGGGGTCAGGTCGATGACGTGCCGGGCAGTGGCGACACCGGCATCGCTCAGGTGCTGCTCGGTGGGTCGGCGGTCGCCGGGGGCCGCCTGGATTTCGGCCTGGCAGGCAACGGAACGAGGTTCGTGCTGCTCGGGATGGCCCTCCCACCGGGTCAGGTCATCCCGATCACGTCCGACCTGTTCTGCCGCCCCGGCATGCCTGGCATCGCGCTCGACCCGCGCGGCCCCGTCGTGATGCTGCCGCGCTCCGGCTCGATCCCCATCCCGCTCGGGATCCAGGGTCTCGTCGCGATCCAGGGAGTCGACATGTTCCTTTGCACGGCGGTCACGCGCGGCTGGCGCGTCGCGATCGGGCCCTGACGACGGGCCGAACGAGTCGTGAGAACGTGTGCGCGTGGCGCGCGCCGTCGCCACATGATGCCGCGCCTTGCTCACCCTCGACGAGAAGCGCACGGTCGCGCAGCGCCCCGCCTCGACCGCGCGCGGCGAGCTGCGCGCCCTGCTGCGTCTCGCCGCGCCGATCATCGCCGTGCAGCTCGGCATGAACGCGATGGGGTTCGTCGACGTCGCGGTCCTCGGCCACTACCGCGCCGACGCGCTGGCGGCGATGTCGCTCGGGCACGTGATCGTGTGGGGGGCGCTCGTCTTCTGCATGGGCGTGCTCGTCGCCGTGGACCCGCTGCTCTCGCAGGCGGTGGGCGCCGGCGACGAAGCCTCCGTCACGCGCACGCTGCTGCGCGGTCTGTGGCTCGCCACGCTGCTCACCGTGCCGACGGTGCTCCTGCTCCTGCCTACGGACACGTGGCTCACCTGGCTCGGCCAGGGGGAAGGCCTCATCCCGCCGGCCGGCACCTACGCGCGCATCAACGCGTGGGGGGTGCTGCCCTTCCTGTGGTTCCAGGTCGTGCGCAGCTACACCGCGGCGCACGCGCGCCTGCGCGCGCAGGTCGTGGTGATCGCGGTCGCCAACGTCGTCAATCTCGGTCTCGACCTGGCGCTGGTCTTCGGCCGCGCCGGCATGCCCGAACTCGGCGTCGCCGGTGCCGCGTGGGCGACGGTGGTCTGCCGCTGGCTCATGTGCATCGGCCTCGTCGCGCTGACGTGGCCCGACCTCCGCGCGCACGTGACCCGTCTGCGCGACGCCGCCGTGCGCGCGCAGGTGTTCGCGGCGGCGCCCCTGCGGCGACTCCTGCGTCTCGGCCTGCCGATCGGCGTGCAGTTCTCGCTGGAGATGGGCATCTTCGCGCTGACCGCGTTGTTCATCGGCTGGTTCGGCGAAGCGGAGCTCGGCGGGCATCAGACCGCGCTGCAGTTCGTGGCGATGAGCTTCATGGTCCCGCTCGGGCTCAGCATGGCGGTGTCGGTGCGCGTCGGGTGGGCGATCGGCCGGCAGGACATGGACGCGGCGCGTCGCGTCGCGCGCGTCTCGCTCGGCAGCGCGGTCGCGATCATGGCGGTGTTCATGGCGGTGTTCCTCACCGTGCCGGGGCACCTCGCGCGGCTCCTTTCCGACGTGCCCGCCGTCGTCGCGTGGGCCACGATCCTGTTGCCGGTCGCGGCGGTGTTCCAGGTCGGTGACGGCGTGCAGGTCGTGGCGATCGGTTGCCTGCGCGGTCTCGGCGACACGCGCACGCCGATGGTCGTGAACCTCGTCGGCTTCTGGCTGGTGGGGCTGCCGATCGGCTACGCCCTGGGCTTCCCCCTCGGTCTCGGCCCACCTGGTCTGTGGTGGGGGCTGTGCGTCGGCCTGTGCTCCGTGGCGCTCGCGCTCACCTGGATGGTGTGGCGCGGCTTTCGCCGCGAGCGCGGGCGTCTGCGCGAGGAGTGATGCTCAGCGGGCTGCCGCAGCCCGACGCACGTCCTCCGCGCGCAGCGGCGTCAGCCGCACCGGGCACACCTTCAGCTCGCCGGTGCGGGTCACCGGGTCGTAGCCGCCGCCGGTGAGGAAGTTGACCGGCACCTCGTTGAACGAGAACGAACAGAACACCGTCCCGCGCGGGCTGCGGTCGCTCGCGCGCACGCGCAGGCGCACGCTGCCGCGCGGGCTCGCCATCTCGACGAAGCCGCCCTCGGTGAGTCCGAAGGCCCGCACGTCGTCGGGGTGTACCTCGAGGCTCTCCTCGCTGAGCAGGTACTCGATGCCCTCCGTGCGGCCGGTCTGCGTGCGCGTGTGGTAGGCCTGCAGGCGGCGGCCGGTGGTGAGCCACACCGGGTACTCTGCGCTGACGACCTCGGCCGGCGGTCGGTAGTCGACGATCGAGAAGATGCCCTTGCCGTTCTTGAACTCGCCGATGTGTAGCACCGGCGTGCCCGGGTGGTCCTTGCTCGGCACCGGCCAGTGCACCGCTTCGCCCTCGCTCACGCGCTGCCAGTCGAGGCCGGCGTAGATCGGCGACAGCGAGCACAGCTCGTCGAACACGTCCTGCGCCGACTCCCAGTCGAAACCGGGGATCCCGGAGCGCTTCGCGATCTGCGCGATGATCCACCAGTCGGGCATCGCCTCGCCTTGCGCAGGCACCGCCTTGCGCAGGCGTTGCACGCGGCGCTCCGTGTTCACCTGCGTGCCGTCGGTCTCGCCCCACGCCGTCGCGGGCAGCACCACGTGCGCGAGCTCCGCGGTCTCCGTGCGGAACAGATCGAGCACGACGAAGTGGTCGAGCGCCTTGATCGCGTGCTCGCTGTGGGCACGGTCGGGATCGGAGACGACGCTGTTCTCGCCGTCGATCAGCATCGCGAAGACCTCCTTGCCGGCCTTCTCGAATGCGTCGACCTTGGTCCAGCCGCGCTGCAGCTCGACCTTCTTGCCGTACAGCTTCTCGAACTTCGCCTGGTTCGCCGGATCCGTCACCGGTTGGTAGCCGGGGTAGTTGGCGGGGATCCCGCCCGCGTCGCCCGAGCCCTGGATGTTGTTCTGGCCGCGCATCGGGTTGATGCCCGCGCCCTCGCGCCCGAGGTTGCCGGTCATCAGCGCCAGGTTGCACAGGCTCTGCACGTTGTCGACGCCGCACACGTGCTCCGTGATGCCGAGCGTGTAGTAGATCGCCGAAGGCGCACCCTGCGCGTACCAGCGCGCCGCGGTCTCGATGTCCGCCGCCGGGACGCCGGTGATCCCGCTCGCCCACTGCGGCGTGAACTTCTGCGCGTGCGCGACGAAGGCCTCGACCTCCGTGGTGCGCGCGGCGACGAACTCGCGGTCCATCAACCCGTCGCGCGCGATCACATGCGCCATGCCGAGCAGCAGCGCCACGTCGGTGCCGACGCGCAGCGGCAGGTACAGGTCTGCCATGTCGGCGAGCCCGATGCGGCGCGGGTCGGCGACGATCATCTTCGCGCCGCGCTTGATGGCCTTCTTGAGGCGCGTCGCGGCCACCGGGTGGCACTCGGTCATGTTGGTGCCGATCGCGAAGATCACGTTCGGCTTCTCCATGTCGGCCAGCGGGTTCGACATCGCCCCGCGCCCGATCCTGGTCACCAGACCGGCGACCGTGGGCGAGTGTCAATGCCGCGAACAGTTGTCGACGGAGTTCGTGCCGTAGCCGGCGCGGATCCACTTCTGCACCGCGTAGCTGGCTTCGCTGGGCGCGCGCCCCGACGCGATCGCGAACACCGCCTTGGGCCCGTGCTCCTTGGCGGCCTTGCTGAAGCCGGCCGCGGCGCGGTCGAGGGCGACGTCCCAGCTCGCTGGCTCGAGCACGCCCTGCGCGTTGCGCACGAGCGGGGTCTTCAGGCGCTCGGCGTGCTGGATGAAGTCGAAGGCGAACTGCCCCTTGATGCAGAGCGCTCCCTCGTTGGCCGGCCCGTCCATCGCCGGCTGGATGCCGACGATCTTGTCACCCTTGGTGAGCATGTCGACCGAGCAGCCGACCCCGCAGTACGGGCAGACGGTGCGGGTCTTTCCGAGCTTGCCGGGCGCCTTCTCGTGCCGGATCGCCTTCTTGTCGGCGAGCGCGCCGGTGGGGCAGGTCTGGATGCACTGCCCGCAGAAGGTGCAGGCGCTGTCCTTCAGCAGGTTGTCGAACTCGGTGGTGATCTGGGTGTGGAAGCCGCGGTTGGCGACGCTGATCGCGTAGTCGCCCTCCTGCTCCGCGCACACCCGCACGCAGCGGTAGCAGGAGATGCAGTGGTCGTAGTCGCGCAGGATGAAGGGGTTGGAATCGTCCTTCTTGCTGTGACCCGACTGCTTGCCCTGGAACCGGTCACCCTTGATCCGGTAGCGGGCCACGAGGTCGCCCAGCTCCTGGCTCGAGTGCCCGCGCAGCGGGTCGATGTGCACGCCCTTGGGGTTCTCCGACACGACCATCTCGAGCAGGGTCTTGCGGTGCGTCTCGATCTGCTCCGTGCGGGTCTTGATCACCATCCCGGCCGTCGCCTTCGTCGTGCACGACGCCACCGGGTTGCGGATCCCCTCGACCTCCACGACGCAGAGACGGCAGGCGCCGAAGGCCTCGAGGCGATCGTCGTAGCAGAGGGTCGGCACCTGGGCCGCGTGCCGGCGCGAGATCGCGTAGATGGTCTCGCCTTCGGTGAACTCGACGTCGCGCCCGTCGAGGTTGACGGTGAGCCGCGTGCGCTTGCCGGTGTCGGGCGGGGTCGATAGCTGGGTCATGCGAGGTCGCGAGTGTAGCAGCCGCGCGCGCTGGCCGCACCCGACGCTGGTGAGGGGGCGGGAGCGTACCGCTATGCTCGCCGCGACCCGTGCCGCGCCTGCCTCTCGTCGCTCGTCGCCTGCTCCTCGTGGGCGCCGGCATCGCCCTTCCCGCGTTCGGCCTCGAGATCTGGCTACGCGCCACGGAGACGACCCCGCCCCCGACCTGGGGCTGGCGCGACATCTTCGAGCGCCCGCAGGAACTCAACCAACTGGGCTTCCGCGGCCAGCGCATCGAGTACGCCGACGGCGACTTCGTCGTGCTCCTCGTCGGCGACTCCCAGGTCGAAGGCGACGCGTGCCCGCATGCCTACATGCCGGAGCGGCGCCTGCAGGAGCACCTCGGCAAGCTCGCGAAGCAGCCGGTGAAGGTCTTCTCCGTCGGCTGCATCGGCTACGGCCAGGACCAGCAGTGGCTCGGCCTCCAGGAGTACCTCGCGCGCTTCCGCGCCGACGCCGTGATCGTGTGGTTCACCGACGGCAATGACGCGTGGAACAACGCGAGCGTCACGCACAGCGGCGGCTGGCCGGCGAAGCCGACGTTCTGGCTCGACGATGAGGGGCAACTCGCCGGCCCCACGGCGCGCGTCGGCGACCCGGTGTACTCGCGCCTGCGGGTGCTCGGCCGGCTGCAGCGGTTCCTGCAGGGCCCGCTCGACCACGCGTGGGACCGTCGTCTGCCCGCCGCCTACCAGGGCGCGACCAGCTTCGAGGGCGAGGCCGTCGCCGAGCCGGCCCTGTTCGCCACCGCGCCGAACGAGATGGCGAAGGAGCGCACCGCGCTGCAGCTCGGGTTCGATCCGCCGAGCCCGCGCGCGCGCTACGCGATCCGCCTCACCAACCTGCTCCTGCGCCGCATGCAGGCCGACGTCGTGGCACGCGGCGCGAGGTTCTTCGGCCTGCTCGCCGACCGGCCCGACTATCCGCTCGCCGACGGCGTGTACGCCTTCGACGTGCCGGGCCAGGGCAGGCGCTTCTTCCGCTACCGCAACGCTCGCCACGGGCAGGCCGTCGCCGAGGTGCACGACGGCATCGAGCTGTTGAAGCCGAAGGTGACGGTCGAGCCCTTCTGCACGGCGGGGGACCCGCACTTCACGGTGCTCGCGGTCGACCAGATCATGGCCGACCTCGCGGGGATGCTGGCGGCGCGGCTGGGGTTGTGACGACGGCGGCGGTCGCGATCACTCCGGTCGTGCGGAAGGTGGGTCGTCGCGCTCGCGCAGCCGCTTGCGCAGGGTCGCCCGGTTGATGTTGAGCGCACGCGCGAGGTGCGTGGGTCTGTTGTCGAAGCGGGGGAGCAGGAGGCCGAGCAGGCGGCCATTCAGCTCCTCCTGCAGCGCCGCGTAGTCGAGATCGTGGGCGAGGCGATCGTCCAGCCAGCTCTGGAGCGCGGCATCCAAGGCGGGAAACCCCGCCGGGGCGACGCGGCCGGCGGGCTCGCGCAGCTCCGGCGGCAGATGCGTCGGCAACACGAGGTCACCCTGACAGACCGCGGCAGCACGCTCGAGGACGTTGCGCAGTTCGCGCACGTTTCCCGGCCAGTCGTGGCGCTCCAGCGCGCGCAGCACCTCCGCGGAGAGCGAGAGTTTGCGACCGTGCGCGATGCCGGCCAGCAGATAGGCGGCGATGCCGGAGATGTCGCTGCGGCGGTCGGCGAGCGGTGGCAGCTTCACCTCCAGCACGCGCAGGCGGTAGAGCAGATCCTCGCGGAAGCGCTTCTCCGCCACCGCCGCCGCGAGATCCTGGTTGGTGGCGGCGATGATCCGGAGGTCGAGCTGCAGTTCCTCGCGCCCTCCGACCCGTGCGAAGGTCTTCTCCTCCACGAAGCGGAGGAGCTTGACCTGCAGCGCGGGCGTGATCTCGCCGATCTCATCGAGGAACAGCGTGCCCCCCGCGGCGCGGTCGATGTGACCCTGGCGAGTTGCGGCCGCACCCGTGAACGCGCCCTTCTCGTGGCCGAACAGCTCCGCTTCGAGCAGCGTCTCCGGGAAGCTGGCGCACGACAGGGTGACGAACGGGCCCTGGTGGCGTGTGCCGTGCAGGTGGATGACGCGGGCTGCGAGGGACTTGCCGATCCCGGTCGGACCCGTGATCAGCACGGGTGCGTCGACGGCGCACGCATGGGCGATCGTCGCGAAGGCCGGCTGCATCGCCGCGGACGAGCCGATCAGCAGCGGCGCGGACTCCGCGGGACGCAGCGGGATACCGCCCGGAGGCGTGTCCGTTGCGGTCCTGGATGAGACGAGGAGCGCGTCCATCGTCTGCTCCAGCTCCCTGAGGTCGAGCGGCTTGACGAGGTAGCCGGCGGCTCCACCCTTGCGTGCCTCGACGGCGTTGTGCAGGTTGCCGTGCGCGGTCACGACCAGCACCGGGATCGTCGGGTCGTGCGTGCGGATCCCGGCCGGGGCCTGCAGGCCGTTCTGATCCGGCAAGCCGATGTCGAGCACCACCAGATCCGGCCGCGCGGAGCGAAGCCGCTCCATGCCGAGTGCCGCGGATGCAGCCGTGACAGCCTCGTGCCCGAGTCGTCGCGCGAGGATGGCGATCGCGTTGGCGATCGCCGCCTCGTCTTCGACGATGAGGATGCGACTCATGACACCACCGGGATCGCGGCGTGCGACTGCGCCGCACTGCTGGCCGGCAACTGGACGCTGACGATGGCACCGCCTTCCTTCCCGTTGGCGACGCGGAGGCTGCCGCCGTGCGCCTTGAGGATCTCGATCGCGACGGAGAGGCCGATGCCCATGCCCCCCTCGCGTTCGCTGTAGAAGAACTCACCCACGTGCTGGAGGGCGCTGCCGGAGAAGCCGGCACCCGAGTCGGCGAAGGTGACGTGCAACTGCCCGGCGTTCTCGCGCGCGCGGATCGTGAGCGTGCCCCCCGTCGGCATCGCCTGGAGCGCGTTGGTGAGCAGGTTGCGGAACACCTGGTCGAGCCGGCGGCCGTCTGCCGAGGCGACGAGTCCCTCGGTTGCATCGAGATCGATGGTCACGGCAGTGTGGCGCGCCTGTGCCTGATGCATCGCGACGACACGGGCGAGCAGCGCCCCGACATCGACGTCGACGACGACGGGCGGGTCCGGGCGGGTCAGGAACATCCACTGGTTGAGCAAGCACTCGATCCGCTTCGCCTCGTGCTCGATCGTGCGCGCGGGGCTGTCGGGATCGTCGTCGGCGGGTTCGCGGAGCAGTTGCGCGTGCATCCGGATCGCCGCGACCGGGTTCTGCACCTCGTGCGCCAGCGCTGCGGTCATCCGTCCGAGGACGGCGAGCTTCTCGGCGCGCTCGCGCGCCTCCTGCTCTTCGGTGAGGGCCTTGCGCGTGCGCAGGAACGCTCGCGCGAGATCCCCGATCTCGTCGCGGCGCCCCGCCTCCGGCAAGTGGATCGGTCCTGGCTGTTCGATCTGGGGCAGTTGCCGCGCGAGGTGCCGCAGGGGCCGGACGAGACCGCGCACGACGAGCCACGCGGTGGCGATGGCGAGGAGCATCGCCGCGATGGCCGCGAACATCGCGAGCTGGAGCCACCCGGCGCTGGTCGTCCGCACGAACAGCAGGTCGACGCGCTTCCCCGGGATCGCCAGCGCGACGAACTCATGGTTGCCTGCGCGCCGTGACGAGGCGTCGGCAGGAAGACGCTGCGCGTCGAGGACGCCCAACTCCGGGGGAGGCGGAGGGTCGACCCGGTCGCCGCGGCGGAAGTAGACGTCGTAGCCCGTCGTGCCGCGGAGATCCTCCGCGAGCTTCGCGCCGGCTTCGTTCGCGTCGAAGGCCAGGGGCTCGACCACCTGACGCGTGCTGATCGCGAGGCGCCGCATGCGCGCGCTGTCGCTCGCGTCCGCCTGGGCGGTGAGCAACATCGCCAATGCCACTGCCACGAGCAGCACGAGCAGCACGAACGGCAGGCCGACGCGCAAGGTGAGGCGGTGGATCGCCATGCGTGATCAACGCCGCGGAGTGTGGCGCGGATCGCCGGGGGATGCAACGCGGTCGAGAGGGCCGCGAGATGGACAAGAAACGTCCATCGACGGCGTTGCGTGGACACGCAGTGTCCATCGCGCGGCGTCGGCGTGGGTGCGTCTCTGCGCGAGGAGTGCAGCGTCGCGGGACCGCGACCGCGGACCTTCGCGCAGTTGCCTGCGCGCGAGCCGTGAGCGGCGCGCACGGAGCGGCACTCGGCGCAAGGGGGCGAGCGGTCGGCACAGCCCTTGCTTTGACCGCGCCGTTCTCGCTCTGTTGCCCCCCAGATCTCCAAACCCTCCCCTCGCAAGATGCAAGCACGTCGCAGTCAGTCCCAGAACGGCTTCACCCTCGTCGAACTCATCGTCGTCCTCGTCATCATCGCCGCCGTGGCCGGCCTCGTGATCCCGTCCGTGGCCGCGCTCGGCCGCAGCACGGACATGGCCTCGTCGGCCAAAACGCAGCAGGATCTCGGCAGCAACCTGCAGCAGTTCTTCGTGCTGCAGAAGCGCTTCCCGCAGGGTTGCGACTCGCTGCTCATCGACGCCACGCCGAGTGGTAGCACGACCACGCCCGACACGCCCGGGACGCGCGATGGCACGCCCGACGGGCTCTACACGCCGAAGTTCGACGCCACCGGCCAGCAGCTCAGCGGCATGACCACGAGCAGCCCCGCTCTCGTGGGGTCGCTGGCGATGGGCACCCTCTCGGCCAACCAGCGTCGGTCCTTCACCCGCGGCGGCTTCGACTACGTGTTCGACCACGAGGTCTACGATTGGACGCTCGCCACGCCGACCGGCATCGCCAACGCCAACAACAGCGCGGTGATCCGCCGCGCCCTCCCCGGCAGCGGCACGATGGTGGCTGCGGTCATCGACCAGAGCGCCTCGACGACCAACCTGGCATCCTCCACGGGCAAGTACCTGCTGCTGCGGGGCCTTGTGCCTTCCGAGCTGACGCCGAACACGACCACGCCCACCAACTGGGATTGGACTCCGGAGACGGGCACCCAGATCGTTGCCGTCGGCATCGGCCAGAGCTGTCGGCTCGTACCGACCACGATGCTCGCCGCACCCGTCTACCCCGGCGACGAGGGCGCCTACTACGGGCGCTACGTCGCCTTTTTCAAGGTCTACGAGAGTGGTGAGCGGCCCACGCTCCTCGGCGTCAGTGACGCCTATGGGCGTACGACCGACTACACGATCCAACAGTTCAACGAGTCGCTCCCGAACGGCGCGCGCCAGGGCTGATCGGCCCGGGTTGCGCCTGTCGTGAGCGTGCCTCGTCTCCTTCCCAGTGGCTGGCCGGGGGTTCGTCGTCTGCGCCACGCCCCCGCGTGGACGCGACGCGTACCGGGACGAGGCACGTACTCGATGGGCGTGGCCCGGATCGAAGGCACGCAGCCGGACCCGCGGCCGCGCCCGGCTGGGGCGCGCCGCGGGGGTTTTACCCTTGTCGAGCTGTGCGTCGTGCTCGTGATCCTCGCCGCAGTGGCCGGGCTCGCGATCCAAGTGGGCGCCAGCGCGACCGCCGACGCCGCGCGCAGCGCGACCGCCGCACAGCTGACGACGCTGCGGCAGGCCATGCTCGGGCTCGCCGACGGTGCCGGCCTCCCCGCGTATCGTCGCGACTGTCGTGGCCTGCCGCTGGTCGTCGCGGATCTCCTGCGCCGCCGGACCGCGCCCCTTCCCCTGCCGGTGGAGCCGTTCGATCCGGCGACCGGCTTCGGATGGCGCGGCCCGTACCTGCTGGTTCCCCGTGGGATCTACGTGCCGGACCCGACGCGTGGGTTCTTCGATCGGTACGGCCAGCTCGACGATCCCGCGGTCCTCGATGCATGGGGCAACCCCATCGTGCTCCAGTACGCGGACCTCGACGGCGACGAGGATCCACCGCACGCGGAGGACGAGGTGCGGCACGTGCGCCTCGTCTCCGCCGGCGAGAACGGACGGATCGACACGCCCTTCGACGGCGCGGAGCCGCGGCTCCCGCCGATCACCCCCGACAACGACGATCTCGTCCTGTACCTGCACGTCGCTGACCTTCGCCGGAGGGTGCCATGATCGCCGCGCGCAAGCGTCGGCAGGGCACCGCGCCGTCGGGCGCCTCCGGCCTCACGCTCGTCGAAGTGCTGGTGGTGATGTTCATCCTCGCCCTGCTCGCGCAGACCGCGGTGCTCGCCACCGAAGGCCTCGCGGCGCAGACCATGCGCGACGTCACGGAGCGTTCGCTCTCGGACATGGAAGTGGCGCTGCTCGGTCACGACGGGCGAGTGGATGCCCAGGGACGCGCGGCCGTCACCGGCTTCGTCGCGGATGTCGGTCGACTGCCGCGAGCGCGCATCGGCACGGAGCCGGCCGCCGCGCTGCGCGAGCTGTGGGAGCGGCGCGACGCGGAGCCGGTGCCGCCGTCGGAGCGGATCCCGACGCTGCGGATCGGCTCGCCGCCCGGCGACTCGGAGGTGCAGTTGGCCTGCGGTTGGCGCGGCCCGTACCTTCGCCTCGGGTTCGGGCGGAGCGTGCCGCTCGACGGCTGGGGCCGGCGGTTCGAACTCTGGACGGAGCTCGGCGTGGCCGTGGCGGAAGGCGACCTCGTGGCCGGAATGGAGTCGTTCGGAGCGGATGGGAGCGACGACCCGCCCGGCGTCGTGTCCCCGGGGTATGACGCGGACCTCGGGCTGACCGTCGAACGAGAAGTCGCTCCGCTCGTGCAGGCGCGGCATCTCGGCACCGTGCGCGTCCAGGTGCGCAACCTCGCCGCGGCGCAGCGGACCTTCCTGGTGCGCCTCTACGGGCCTCGCGATGGTGTGCCGGCGACGCTGGCGCAGCCGCTGTCGGTGACGGTGGCGGCAACCAGCGACGCGGAGGTCTCGCTTCCGAGCATCCCGATCGGGCCGCGCGTCGTGCGGGTCTACGAGGTTGTCGCCGGCGGAGACCCCGCGCCGGAAGACCCGGTGCCGGAGGGCCCGCGCAGCCGCGTCTGGTACGTCGCAGTCGAAGCCGGCGTCGGCAGTCCACTCATCGTGGAGATGCACTGAGCATGCCCCGCCTGACCACGATCTTCGTGCTGCTCGACGCGCTCACCGTGCGTGCCGACGTGCGCGTACATCGCCGCCGTGTGGAGGTCGCGAACCTCGTGCGCGCTGCGCGCGAACAGCAGGACGAAGCCGTGGATGTCATCGAGCGTCTCGCGGCGGGGCGGCTTGCCGGCGGCGTGTTGGTGCTCACGGACGCCGTGTTCCTCCAGACCCTGGACCTGCCGCCGCGAGCGATCGCAGGCCTCGGCGCCCGGGAGCTGGAGAACGCGCTCGCGTACGAGGCGCAGTCCTTCACCGGCCTCACCGTGACCGACACCGACCTCGCCTGGCATCGCGAGGGTGAGGAACGGCAATTCCTGGTGCTGCAGGCGGGCAGGACCGACCTCGCGATGATCCAGGAAGCGATCGCGCGGGCCGGGGGGACTCTCCTGGCGGTGGCCCACCCGGCGGGTGTGCCGCTCTCCCTCGCGGACGCGACCGCGGATAGCTTCCACCGCCTCGAACACTGGGGTGGCCTGCGCGCCGACGTGCGCGCCGACGCGGGCAGGGTGCGCGTCCACGTGATGCGGGGCGAAGGGCCGCCCCCCGGTTCGGGCTTGTCGGAACAGCTCATCGCCAGCGGGGGTGGCGTTGCCGCGCCGGCGGCCGACTCGGTGCAGCGGTTCGAGTTGGCGCGCGATTCCGACCTCACGGCGTGGCTGGGGGCGTGGGCCCGGGCTCAGACGGCGCGTCACCCGTCCGTCGTCGCGTGGCGGCCACCCGAACCCGCGGCGGCGCGCACACGCCGGTTCGTGCTCGCCGGCGTGCTCCTGCTCGGCACCGTCTTCGCCGCCGTGCTGGATCGCGAGCAGCTCCATCGTGAGCAGGTCGCGACCAATGCGCGGCTGACGGCCACCCGGGCGCCGCTCGACCGTCTGGCCGCCAAGGAGAGGGAGATCGCGAACCTGACCCGGCAGCTCGACGAGGCCAGGACGCAGCCGTTGCCGCGCCCGGCCGACGCCAGCGCGTGGTCGGCGGCGGTGGCCGTCGCTGCGCTGGAGGCGCTGGCGGCCGAACGACCGGTCGGGCTCGTGGTGGACGAGGTGACGCTCGGCTGGCGTCGGTGCGCGTTGCGAGGCCGCGCGCACACGTCGCGCACGGTCGACGAACTGGCGAGCGGGCTCGCGCCGCGGCTCGCCCTCCTCGGCTACCACGTCGTGCCGGGCACGCGCCGTCAGGTCGAGACCGACGCCGGGACGCTGTTCGAGTTCACCCTCGACATCGTGGAGACGGCGCTCGCGAGCCGCGCCTCGGCAGCCGGGTCCGTATCGGAGGAGCCACGGTGAAGCGCCACCGGCCGGGATCGCTCGCGATGGCGACGCTGATGCTCGCCCCCGCGCTGCTGGCCGCAGGCGGGTACCTGTGGTGGTTCGGGCTGCCACTCCGCGCCGGGATCGCCGCCACGGACGGCCAGATCCGGGCCGTGCAGGCCGCGTTGCCGAGCGCCGCGCAGATCGGCGAGGTCCACCAGCGCGCGGATGCGCTGCGCGCCGAGTTGGCGGTGATCGCGGCCCAGCGCCAGCCGACGACGCCGCTCGGGGGCGCCGTGTTCGTGCCGAGCCCGGAGCGCGCGCGCTGGCGTCTGCTGCTCTCCGACACGTTGCAGCGGCATCGACTCGCGGTGATGACGGAGGAGCGCACGGAGTTGGACCTGCCCGCGACCATCGCCCGCGGCCTGACGGGGCTGGCGTTGCCCCGCACCCAGGTGTCGGCCTGGTCGCTGCAGGTGCGGGGTGGCTACCTCGACCTGCTGGCCGCGATCACGGAGCTGCGCGCGGCGTCGATCCGCTTCCACCTGCTCGAACTCGGGATGCGCCGCGACGCGGCCGGGCAACTCATCTGGACCATGGTGGTGGGCTGAGCGAAGCATGAGCACGTTCCGGGAGCAGGTGCCCACACGATCCGAAGCGCGCGGGGCCGTCCGGTGGTCGCCGGCGACACGTTGCCTCGCGGACGTGCGGCTCCTGGACGGCACGGGGGAACGCGCCGTCGCCGTGCTCGACCTCTCGGCGAGCGGGGTGGGCCTGCGCGACGACCTTCCTGGTGGCGTCGATGCCTGGCGGGTGGGTGAACCGGTGCACCTCGCGCTCCAACTCGGTCATGGCCGGCCAGAGCGGCACGGCACCGTGGTGTGGGTCGAGGCGGACGACGCTGGCGCGCGCGTCGGCGTGGCGCTCCGCATCGAGCCCACCGCGAACGGTGCGTCAACCGGCACGGCGCTCGCGCCGCTGCTGCTGGACCTCGACGCGGTGCGACTGGATCCGCGCTGCGCGCTCCGCGTGCCCGCCGCGCAGGCGATGCGCCGGCGCGTGCTGCCGCTGTGCGAACTCGACGCGCACGTGGTCGTCGCCTGCGCCGACATCACGGATACGGCGTCGCTGCAGGCGATCGCCCGCTGGTTCGACAAGCCGTTGCGCCCGCAACCCGCCGATCCGGAGGACCTGCTGCGCCAGCTCCGCCGCGTGTATGGCGAGCAGCGTGCCATCGTCGAGACCGCCGGCGACGACCCGGTCGCGCTGTGCAACGAGCTCCTGTACGCGGCGTGGCTGCGCCGCGCTTCCGACATCCACGTGAGCCCGGAGCGCGACGGAGTGGTCGTGCGCCTGCGGGTGGACGGCGAGTTGGAGCAGTACCGCCGGGTCAGCCGCGACGTGCATCCGGAGTTGCTGAGCCGCATCAAGGTGCTCGCGGGCATGGACATCGCCGAGAAGCGGGCGCCGCAGGACGGGCGGTTCACCCACGAGTTCGCCGTCGGCCGGGGCGTGGACGTGCGCGTGGCGACGCTGCCCACCAACCACGGCGAGCGGGCGACGCTGCGTTTGCTGGCGATCGACGTCGAGTCACTGACGCTCGACAACCTCGGCTTCCTGCCACCGGACTTCGCCCTGTGCGACAGCTTCCTCTCCCGTCCACACGGGTTGATTGTGGCCACCGGGCCGACCGGTTCCGGGAAGACGACGACCTTGTTCGCGGCGCTCCGCACGATCGTGCAGGCGCGCGACGTGAACGTCATCGCCGTGCAGGAGCCGGTGGAGTACGACTTTCCCGGCATCAGCCAGATCGAGGTCGACGCGAGCCGCAAGGTGACCTTCGCCTCCGCGTTGCGCGCGATCATGCGCCATGACCCCGACGTGATCATGGTGGGTGAGATCCGCGACCTGGAGACCGCCAGCATCGCGATCAAGGCGGCACTCACGGGGCATCTCGTGCTCGCCACGCTGCACACGAACGACGCAGCGAGCACCGTGACGCGCCTCATCGACATGGGCGTGGAACGCTACCTGCTGGCGTCGACGCTCCGGCTCGTGCTGGCACAGCGTCTCGTGCGGAGGCTCTGCGCGTCGTGCCGACGCCCGGCGCCGTGCAGTGAGGCGGACGCGGTCTTGCTGCGACGACCAGACCTCACCGCCAGGACCCTGCACGTGGCGTCGGGTTGCGTGTACTGCGCGGGCAGCGGCTATCGCGGCCGCATGGGGCTGTTCGAGCTGCTGCCGGTCGACGACGCGATCGCCGCTGCGATCCGCGACGGCGCGCACGAGCATCGGCTCCGCGAACTCGTGCGCGTGGCCGGATGCGGCGATCTCCGCGACGACGCCGTCGCCAAGCTGCTCGCCGGCGACACCACGCTGCAGTTCGTCCTCGAGGCCATCGCCACCTGAGCCTGATGCCTGCCTTCGCCTACGAGGCCCGCGACGATCAGGGGCGCCGCCACGCCGGCGCGCGGGATGCCGTGGACGAGCGCGACGTCCTCGCGCAACTCCGTCGCGAGGGGCTGCTGCCCCTCCAGGTCACCGCGAAGGGCGTGCTGCCGTGGTGGCGGCGGTCGATCCAGTTGACCGGACCACGGCCCGTCAAGATCGAGATGCAGCTGCGGCAGCTCGGGTTCATGCTCCGCTCGGGCTTGTCCCTGCTGGCGGCGCTACGCGTGTGCGGGGATCAGGAGTCGGGTGGGCCCACCGCGCGGATCTGGCGCACGGTGGCCGACGACATCCGCGGCGGCGACACGCTGCACCAGGCGATGAGCCGGCACCGGTGCTTCTCGCGATTGGTGACGAGCCTGGTCGACGTCGGCGAGGGTTCGGGCAACCTCGACCTGGTCGTGGTGCGCGCGGCCGACGCGATGCAGCGGCAGCGCCAGTCCCGCGCGCAGGTCATCACCGCGCTCGCCTACCCGGCGCTGATCCTCGTCCTCGCGGTCGCGACCGTCGCGTACATGATGGTCGGCGTGCTGCCGAAGCTGGCCGGCTTCCTCGGCGGCCTCGGACGGCGCCTGCCACCCTCCACGCAGTTGCTCGTCGACATCGCCCACGGCGTCCAGCATTGGTTCGTCACGGGCACCCTCGTGGTCCTCGGCGCGATCGTCCTGATTGCGCTCGCATGGACGACTCGACGCGGCCGGCTCCTCATGGAGCGCGTGCTGCTGCGGGTGCCGCTGGTCGCCGGCACCCTGCGCCTGGCCGCCGTGTCGACGTTCGCGCACAACACGGCACTGCTGCTGCAGAGCGGCGTGCGTCTGACCGCAGCGCTGTTGATCGTCCAGCCACTGCTCGGCGTGCGGCTGCTCGGCGAGCGCCTCGGTCGCGCCCGCGAGCGCGTGGTGCAGGGCAGCGCGCTCGCCGACTCGCTCGCGCAGGAACGCGCGTTCTCGCCGATGGTGCTCAGCATGGTCGCCGTCGGCGAGGCGTCGGGCACCCTCGACGAGGTGCTCTCCGGTGTCGCCGAGCACCATGACGAAGTGCGCCGCGAGTTCGTCCGACGACTCGGCGCGCTGGTCGGTCCCCTCATCCTGATCGTCGTCGGCAGCATCGTCGGCTTCATCTACTTCGCCTTCTTCATGGCCATCTACTCCATCACCGGTGTGGGGCGCGCGTGAGCATGCGCCGCCGACTCACCCTCGTCCTGTGTTCCGCGTTGCTCTCGCCCGATCCGTGCGCACAGGAGGTGAACCCCGACCAGGTGACGCCGCCGCAGCGGGGAACCCCCGGCCGCGGGCAGCCGGTGCCGCGCCAGGCAACCCAGCCGCCATCGCCCGGACAGGCCGGCGACCCGACAGTGCCCGACGCCACGCTGCTGCGGGTGGTCGGCCCGGGCGAGACCGCGGCCACCTCCGTCGCGCCGCCGCCGCTCGCGCAGGTGACGCTGCGCGCGCTCGTCGCTGCGGCACCCGACCGGCTCTCGGTGCTGGTGGACCTCGGCGGCGTGCAGATCCAGGTGCTGGCCAGCGCGTCGTACTCCGTGCAGGGCCGCACCGTGCGCGTCGAGAGCGTCGACGCCAAGGCGGTCGTGCTGGTCGACGAGACACGCGAGGAACGGATCCGACTGGATCTCGGCATCACGACACCGCCGTCGGCTGCGGGAAGGCTCACCCGCGTCGACCTGCGCGGCGTCCCCTTGGAGATCGCCGCGCGCATGCTCGCGGACCAATCGGGCATCAACATCTCCGTGTCGGCGAACGCGGCGGCCACGCCGGTCTCGCTCTACCTGTCGGATGTCGAGCCACTGGTCGCCGTGCGCACTCTGTGTGAGGGTCACCAGTTGTGGTGGCGCCGCGACCGCGACACGAAGGTCGTCCGCATCGCCACCGCCGAGGACTACCACGTCGACACTGCTGATCTGCAGGAGGAGCGGACAGAGGCCTTCACGCTGAACTACCCGAACGTGTTCGACGTCGGCCGCTCGCTGCGGGAGCTGTACGGGGACCGGGTCGTGACCCAGGCGTATGCGCAGCACGACGAGGCCGTCGCCGATCTGGCCAAGCGCCTGTCGCGGTTCGACCTGTTCGACGCCAGGCAGCAGGGCTTCGGCCAGATCGTCGGGGGCTCCGGCTACGGGGCGGGAGGCTCCGCCGGGCGCTCTGCATTCGGCTACGGCGGCAGCCTCGGAGGCGGGTACGGCGGTGGCATCGGCAGCGGCTACGGGGGTGGGTACGCGGGTGGCTACGCGGGCGGCCAGGGGTACGGCGGTTACGGCGGCTACGGCGGCGCGCTGTTCGGCACGGACCAGCCCCTTGGCCCCGTGCGGTCCGAGCCGCGGCTCGAGATCGGTCAGATCGAGCGTCTGGAGCGCCGCCTGCGCGAACTCGAGAGCGCGCGCCCGGGCGAGGCGCAGACGACGGATGCACAGAGGGACGCCGTTCGCCTGCGCGCACCGATCTTCGTGACGTTGGCACCACGCCAGAACAAGATCGTGGTCCGAACCAGCGACGTCGCCGCCCTGGAGCAGATCCGGGCGCTGGTGCGCGAACTCGACGTGCCCACCGCGCTCGTGATGCTCGAGGTGCGCGTGCTGTCGATCGAGGACTCCGACGGCTTCGAGTCGTTCTTCGAGTACCAATGGGCCGACAGGACGACCGCCGGGGAGCTCACCACCGGCCGGATCGCGCCGCCGCCCGCGGGCGCGCTCGGTCCAGGCGGCACCGGCCTGCGCACGGGCGACCTCATCTTCCAGTACGTGGACTCGCACTTCGGCGCGCGCATGCAGCTGCTGGAACGCGAGGGTCGCGTGCGCACGCTCGCCACCCCGGTCCTGCTGACCGCCAACAACGAGGTGTCACGTCTGTTCGTGGGCAAGGAGGTGCCGATCAACCGCACGTTCGTGGGCGGCCAGATCAACCAGAACGAGGCCGGGAGCGTGACGACCCCGGGGACCACCGGGATCGAGTTCCGGCCCGTGGGCACGACCCTGCTGATGACGCCGAGCATCAACAGCGACCGCACCGTGTCCCTGCAGATCGTGCAGGAGACGTCGAACGCCGATGCGGTCGCGGACGTGCTGGTGCCCTCCGGCGACGGTTTCGTCTCGCAGGCGGTGAACGTCGTCAGTTCGCAGTCGGTCAGCGGGACGATCGTCGCGAAGAGTGACCTGGCAGTTGCCTTCGGCGGGCTGATCGAAACCGGCAAGTCGGACCGCACGGAGAAGGTGCCGCTGCTCGGCGACATCCCGCTGCTCGGCTTCCTGTTCCGGCGCGAGTTCAAGGACACGTTCCGGCGCGAGATCGTCGTCATCGTCAAGCCGTACGTGATCGGCACTCCGGCAGAGCAGATCGACCGCACGGCGCAGGTGCTGCGCAGCCTCGGGGTCGACGTCCACGCGCTCGAACACGGCGATGCCGAGAAGCGCGTGCCGGGGCAGGGTGTGCTCGATGCGCCGGCGCGGCCCCGCTTCCGGGTCCACGGCGTCGAACCGCCGCCGACGGGGGAGCGTCGATGATGCCGCGCGTGTGGTGGCTGACGCTGGCCGCCTGTGCGGGGTGTGCGAGCGTGCCGGCGCCTCGCCCGGTGGCGCTGGACCCGCTCTTGCCGGGGGCGACCGCGCCCCCCCGTGCGCATGTGCTCGCGGAGATCGATGCCATGCTGGGCCGGCACGCCCGTTTCCTCGCGGCGCGCACGGCGGCTCGCTTCGTCGACGAGGTCCATGCGGATGCGCTTGCGCACGGAGTGAGCGAGGCCGCCGCCGGCGTGCTGCCCGGCGACGCGGGCGCATGGTTCGCGTACGCGCGGGCCGTCGCGGCGCGACCGGAGGACTTCCGACGGCTGGTGGCCGCGCGCGCCGCGGTCGTCGCAGCGCTCCAGGCTGGAGACGGCGAGGCGCCCCGCCGCG
>CAYQMF010000091.1:0-27097 GCA_964418595.1 uncultured candidatus Brocadiaceae bacterium | reverse complement strand
CGCGGCCCCGCCGCCGGCGGCGGTGACCTTGCGCACCGGACAGCCGAAGTTCATGTCGATGTGGTGCACGTCCCACTCGTCGCGCAGGATGCGCGCCGCTTCGCCGAGCGCGACGGGCTCGGTGCCGTAGAGCTGGATGCTGCGCACGGTCTCCTCCGGGCCGAACGACGCGAGCCGCATCGTCTTCGCGTTCCCCATGGCGAAGGCCTTCGCCATGATCATCTCGCTCACGTACAGGCAGCGGTTGCCGGAGAAGCGCCGGCAGATCGTGCGGAAGGGCGCATTGGTGACCCCGGCCATGGGGGCGAGGACCACGGGCGGATCGACATGCAGGGCGCCGATCCGGAGCGGGGCGAACTCGGCCGGGAGCCCGTCGCGTCCCGGCCGCGCCAACGCGACGCCTGCGTTCAACTCACTGCGCATTCCGCTCACTGCGCGTGCCGCGTGCGGGTCACTGCGCGCGGCGCGCGCGTCGATGCCGATGCCACGGGCGAGAGAGAGAACGAGAGAAGTGTGGTGCCCAGGAGAGGACTTGAACCTCCAAGGGATATTACTCCCACTAGGACCTGAACCTAGCGCGTCTGCCAGTTCCGCCACCTGGGCGTGGGGAGGCGGGAGGGTAGCGAGGTCGACCCGGTTTGCAAGGCCGAGCCACGGGGAAGAGGGTGCTTCCTTCGCGGGGGGACGGGTCTATGGTGCGCCGCCGATGGCCGGCTCCGACAAGGACAAGAAGCAGCGGACGAGCCGCAGCATCAGCCTCAACAAGAAGGCGCGCCATCAGTTCGAGATCCTCGACACCTTCGAGGCCGGCATCGTGCTGATGGGCACGGAAGTGAAGACCCTGCGCGTCGGCCAGGTGAGCCTCGAAGAGGCATGGGGGAAGATCGAGGGCGATGAGGTGTTCCTGGTCGGCGCCCACATCCAGGAGTACGAGTTCGGCAACCGCCAGAACCACCTGCCGACGCGGCGGCGCAAGCTGCTGCTGCACAAGCGCGAGATCAAGCGCCTGAAGGGCAAGGTCGCCCAGAAGGGCCTGACCATGATCCCCATCGAGCTGTTCTTCAACGAGCGCGGGATCGCCAAGCTGCGGCTCGGGGTGGGGCGCGGCAAGAAGCTGCACGACAAACGCCAGGCGGAGCGCACCAAGGTGGCCAAACGCGACATGCGGGAGGCCGAGGGGCGGTGAGCGACGACTTCTACTGCGAGGAGGTGCTCAGCGGCAGGACGCCGGTGCGCGTGGTGCGCGAGACGCCGACGGTGCTCGCCTACCACCACACCCGCCCGTTCTGGCCGGTGCACATCGTCGTGATCCCCAAGGTGCACGTGCCGTCGCTGGTCGACCTCGGCAACGCGTCGCCGGACCTGCTCGCAGACCTGCTGGCGGTCGTGCGCGAGGTCGCCGCGGCGGTGCTCGCGGAACACGGTGCTGCGCGCGTGCTCACCAACCTGGGGCGCTACCAGGACTCCAAGCACCTGCACTTCCACGTCAACTCCGGCGAGCCGCGGCGGTGAGCGCATGAAACACCTGCAAGCCGTACCCGAGGGCGTGTTGTCGGGGTTCGCCATCGACGGTGCGCTGGTCGGCGTGCAACCGCTGGCGCGGGGCCACATCCACGACACGTTCGTGTCGACGTGGCGGTCGGGTCCGCGCGACGTGCGCTTCCTGCACCAGCACCTCAACGAGGACGTGTTCACCGACATCCCTGCGGTGATGCACAACGTGCGCGCCGTCACGAACCACCTGGAGCGGAAGCGACAGTCCGACGGCGATGACGGCTTCCACACGCTGCGGCTCGTGCCCGCGAAGTCGGGGGAGGCCTACATCCGCGTGCCGTCGGGACCGTGGCGCACCTACGAGTACGTCGAGGGCACGCTGACCCACGATGCGTGCCAGGGCCCGGAGCAGGCGTACGAGGCGGCGCGTGCCTTCGGGCAGTTCCAGGCGCGTCTCATCGACCTGCCGACGGCGGAACTGCAGGACACGATCCCCCTGTTCTTCAGCTCGCCGCACCGCCTGCAGCAGCTCGACGCCGCGGTCCGCGGTGACGCGGCCGGGCGCGTCGCCGCTGCGCACGCCGACCTGGCGTTCGTCGATGCGCGGCGCACGCAGGTGCGGACCATCGACAAGGAGATCGCTGCGGGTCGGATGCCGCGCCGGATCGTGCACGGCGACACCAAGCTCAACAACGTCCTGTTCGACCAGCGCACCGGCAAGGCGGTGTGCGTCGTGGACCTCGACACCTGCATGCCGGCGTACTCGCTCTACGACTTCGGTGATCTGGTGCGCTTCACCGCGGCGACCAGCGCGGAGGACGAGCGCGACCTCTCCCGCGCCGGCACCGACCTGACGCTCTATCGGGCGCTGGTGGAAGGGTACCTCGCCACAGCCGGGGCTTTCCTCACCCCGGCGGAGCGCGAGTTGATGCCGTTCGCCGCGCGTCTCGTCACGCTCACCATCGGCATGCGCTTCCTCGCCGACCACCTGAACGGCGACGTGTACTTCAAGGTCCATCGCGCCGGACACAACCTGGACCGCGCGCGCGTGCAGTTCGCGATGGTCGCGGCGATGGAGCGGCAGGACCGGGCGATGCGCGCCTGATCTGCGGCTCCCGCGAATCCTCGCGTGGCGCGAGGATCGTCAGCGCCGCCGGTAGCTGGCGGCGGCAAACCCCAGGGGGGCGAGCCACAGGCACGCGGCCGCGGAGCCCGCCGTGACCACGCGCACGAGCGGCGGGGCGTCGAGCAGGTGGCAATCGACGAAGATCCCCAGGCTCGCAGTCGCGACCACGGCGGTGGTCGTGAGCGTGTCGTGCCAGAAGATCGCGAAACCCCGGCGCTCGAGGCCGAGCCCGCACACGAGGTAGCGCACCATGTCGGCCGCGATCCCGCCGACCATGGCGCCTTCGATGCCGTCGAGGTGGTAGCCCACGGGCAGTGCCACGAGCATGGTCGCGACCTTGCTCGAGTGCCCCGCGGCCATCCACCGCGTCGACGCCAGCGCCTTGTGCAGGCTGCTGCAGCTCGCCTCGAGCACGGTGAACCACCCGCCCATGGCGAGCAGGCGCAGCATCCAGCCAGCGTCGTGGTAGCGCCAGTCGAACAGCACGCGCACGAGCCCGGGTCCGCCCGCGATGAGGCCTGCGACCAGCGCACCCGCGCCGAGCTGGACGAGGTTGTTCATCCGCCGGAACGGCACCTGGACCGGGTCGCCGGCATTGACGATGCGCGCGTATGCGGGGAACGCGACCCAGTCGACGAGCTGGCCGACCACGTCCATGCAGATCCGCGCGCCCATCAGCGCCTGGTTGTAGACGCCGAACACCGTCTTGCCGATCAGGCGCGCCAGCAGGAGCCGATCGGTCTGCCGTGCCAGGAACGTGAACACGGTGCTGAGGAACACCCAGCGCCCGTAGCTGAACAGCGCGCGCGCGTGGTCCGCGCTCCAGTGCAGACGGTTGCGCACGCCCGGCAGGAGCAGGTGGCTGATCAGCATCTGCGTGAACGGCGACACGAGGCCGCCGATCACCAGCGCCCACACCGACCGGTACACGCTCGCCACCGACACCATCGCGACCACCGACACCGCCTGGCCCGCGAGCTGCGAGAGCAGGACCTGGCTCGGCCGCATGGCCTTGAGTGCCGTGTGCAGCTTGGTGGACCACAGGCCCGAGAGCACCGCGGCGAACCCGATGACCGGCATGAGGCCCGCGGCCTCCGGGTACTCCGGATAGAACGCTGCCACGGCGGGCCCGAGCGCGCAGGCGACCAGCCACAGGATCACGCCGCGCGCCACCTGGATGGTCCACGCGGTGTTGAGGAAGTCCGGGTCGTGGCCGCGCGGGCTGTGCACGATCGCGGGGCGGATGCCCACGTCGGAGAACAGCTCGATGCCTTCGAGCACGACGAAGCACACCGACATCACGGCGAAGTGCGCGGGCGCCAGGAAGTGCGCGCACAGCACGTTCCCGGCGAGACGCAGCACGTGCGTGATGCCGTAGAAGCCGATCGTGTGCACCGAGCCACGCACGACCTGGCGGCGCAGGGATGGCTCCTCGTCCGGGGTCCCGGCGCGCTCCTGCTCTTCGGCGTCGACGGGTTGCTGCGTCATCTGGGGGGCGGGAGAGTAGCGCGCGACTCCCGCGCCGCTCCCTCTCTATCGGACGATCCCCCGCACCCACGGGAGCATCGTGTGCACATTGAGGCCGGACAGGTCGACGAGCGTGAACCCGCTCACCACGATGGGCAGCCCCAGGAGGGGTGGCATCGCGGGGAGGGCGATCGAGGCGTTGCCACTGCCCTGGGCATCGAGCTGGCCGAAGAAGTTCGCGAACACGCCGTTGCCAGCGGCGAGGCTGAAGGCGAACAGCGCGTCGGGCGCGAGGGGCAGGATGTGCCCCCCCGGCAGCGGCAACCCCGGCGTGGTCGCCGTCGCCGCAGCCAGCACGTAGAAGCGGTTGGCGGCGCCGGGCACCGCGAGACTCAAAGGACTCGTCTGCCCCAGCGGCAGGGTCGCGGGCGCCTCGAGTGCGCGCGGCGACAGCAGGTAGCGCAGCGCCCGCGCCATCATCGCGCCGCGCAGCGTGGCGTCGCGCACGGTCTCCAGCGGGAAGCCCAGGTGCACCACGCGGGTGGCGCCGCTGGTGCGCTGGATGGCGGCGCCCTGGTTGCCGGGATAGACGAGGCAGAGCGTCGCGCTGGCGTCGGCCGGCGCGATGACGTCGGGGTAGTCGACGTCGTACGTGCCGCCAGTGCCGTCGTCGAAGAGGCCGCTGCCGAGGCCGGCGAAGATGCCGCCAGCAACGGCGCTGAACGAGTACGACCCGGCGTCGTCGGCGATGTAGCGGGCGCCGATCTGGTTGTTGTAGAAGGCCTTGTCCGTCGCCGAGCCGCGCGCTTCGAGGTCCCAGCCGATCTCGGCGCCGGTCGCGAGCAGGCGGCCGCCCTGCGCGAGGTACGCGCTGACGATGCTCTGCTCCGCGGCGGAGAACGTCTCGTCGACGGTGCTCTCCTCGCCAGCGGCCCAGTCCACGACGCGATAGCCGGCGAGCGGCACGCGCAACAGCGCCACTGCCTCGTTGCTGGCGGCGTCGAAGCCGAGGCTGAACTCGCCGTGCCGCGCGATGGCGTCGGCGTGCAGCCGGAGGTAGTCGCGCCGGTTGTCGGGGAGCTTCACGTTCTTCTCCAGGCGGTCGAAGGCCTGCACGAGCAGGCACTCCGCGGTGCCGGTGTGCGACGTGCCGGCGCTGAGGACCTCGGTCGGCTCCGAGCGGCCCGAGGCATTCCAGGTGCGCACCCGGAACGAGCGCACCGTGTCCGGCGGCAGCGGTCCCGTCGACCACGACGAACCCGAGGTCTGCGCGGCCTCGACGAAGCCGCGGCCGTCCGGCGAGATCTCGATCGAATACGCGGTCGCGCCGGCCACGGGTTCCCACGCCACGCGCAGCCCGCGCGCGCCGTCCTGGGTCACGCGCAGCGCGATCGGCGGCTCGGGGGGGAAGGGGGCGGCGGCGGCGAAGTAGCGCAGCACGCCGCGCGCCATCGCGCGTCCGGCGATGTAGCGGAAGTGCGGGTCGTGCAGCGCCTCGTGGTCGCGCGAGCCGGCGACGTCATGGAAGGCCAGTTCGACGAGGATGCCGGGCATCGTCGACAGCAGCCGCACCTCGCCGAAGTTGGCACTGAGCCGGCCGCGGTCGGTCCACGCGGAGTCGTACCCGGCGCGCACGTCGGCGACGATCTGGTTGTGCACCGCCGTCTGCAGGGCCGCGGAGCCGGCGGTGGCGCCGCCGTCGTAGATGTAGGTGGACGTGCCGAGCCCACCGCCGGCGTTCGTGTGCAGGGACACGTACGCGTCGCAGCCGCCGACCCACTCGGCGAAGCGCGGGCGGGCGGTCACGTCGTCGTCGTTGTCCTCGCCGCCGCTGATCGAGTCGTACACCGTGCTCGGCGCGCCCGCGAACTGCGTCCAGTAGCGCGCGGCCTCCTGCCAGCGCAGCCGGCCACTGGTGCCGGCGCCGCGGGCGATCGAACCAACCCCGCCGCCGAGCCGCACCGCGTCGGCGATGACCACGCGGCCGGCGAGCGAGCTCTCGTTGTCGATGTGGATCGTGGCGCCGCCTACGGCCGTGAAGTGGAAGGTCCCCACGAACACGAAGGTGCGGTCGGAGCCGGTCTGGTCGACGGTGACCGTGTCGGTGCCGCCGCTGTGGACCACGCGCACGTGGGCGTCGGTGGCCCGGTTCGTGCCGGCCCGATAGAAGAGGTACACCGGATAGAGGCCGTCGGCTGCGACCGGCAGCGTGAAGGTCGCCGTCGCGCTCGTGGTCAACGCGGTCGTGGCGTAGCGGTACGAACCGCCGCCGTAGCCGCTCGACGCCGACGTGAACCATGTGCCCGTCTCCGTGTAGCGCGGCGCGCCCTGGTCGTTGTCGCCCAGCACGTCGTTGCGCCACTCGCCGCGCTCCCGGCACACCACCACGCGCGCCCCCATGTTCTCCAACATGGGGATCAGGTAGTGGAACGAGATCTCGTTGGTGTGGATGTCCTCCGTGAGCCCACCGATGTTGCCGCGCTGCGTCGTCCACCCCAGCGTCGAGTGCCAGTAGTAGCCGTGTCCGGCGGAGATGGCGATCGTCTTGCCGGCGAGCGCGCCGGGGACGGAGCCGGGCTGGAACAGCGGTGCGCGGGGCGCGGCCGGCCCCGCCGTCGTCTCGCCCAGCGCCTCGGCGAGGCTCTGTTCGCCCGCGTCGGTGCGGACGCGGATGTCGACGTGCTCGAAGCCCGCGGTCTCGAGCGTCTTCGTCACCTGCTCGAGTGCGTCTTCGAACGTGCCGAGCGCGCGCGCGACGAGGAGCCGGCTGCCGAACACGACGACCGCGCGCGTGCCGTCGACGGCGATGCGGTGCAGGCTCGTGCCCGGGGGCAGCGCGGTGGTGAGGTGTGGCGAAGGAGGCCCGGCGAGGAGCGCTCGCACCAGCGCCTCGGCGTCGCGCGTCGCGACGGGGATCGCCTGGAGCTGTCGATCGCCCCAGTAGAGCGCGCTCTGGGCGAGGAGCGAGGGGGCGAGTGACAGCGAGAGGACGAGCGCACGCATGCGGCGGAGGATCTTACGTCGCCGCTGCGGGGAAGCGCGGGCGCGAACGGACCGCTCAGCGTGTTGCTCGATGTCGCCATGCCGTGGCGTCCACGGCCGCGAGCGGGGCGACGTCGGCGCCGGAATCGACTGCGAGGCGCACCGCGGTCCCGCCGGTGAGGATGTCGATGGGGAGCTTCACCGTCTCGTACTCGTACGGCGGCTCGCGCCAGGCGAAGGCCGTCGGCCAGGCGGCGCGCACGCAGGCGAGCAGGTGCAGGGTCGTGAGGTACGGCCTGAAGATCGCCGGATCGATGACGTGCAGGAACACGCCACCGCAGCTCTGCCCGTGCCACTTCTGGAAGGTGGGCTCGAAACGCACCGGCCGGAACACGACGCCGGGCAGGTCTCGCTCGCGCAGCATGTCGGCGAGGCGGTAGGCGTCGACGAACGGGGCGCCGCACACCTCGAACGGCGTGGTCGTGCCGCGACCCTCGGAGAGGTTCGTGCCTTCGAGCAGGACCTGGCCGGGGTAGGTGAGCACACCTTCGAAGCGCGGCAGGTTTGGCGATGGCGGCAACCAGGCGCGGCCGAGCTGGTCGAAGCGCGCCCTCGGGTCGACGCCGCGCATCGCGAGAACGTGCACGTCGGCGCCGATGCCGCGCTCGGCGTTGAAGAGCAGCGCGAGCTGACCGAGCGTCAGGCCGTGCCGCATGGGGATCGGGTGGCTGCCGACGAAGCTCGCGAAGTCCGGGTCGAGGAGGGCGCCCTCGTACGTGTCGCAGCCCAGCGGGTTCGGACGATCGAGGACCAGGACGGGGATGCGGGCCTCCGCGCAGGCTTCGAGGCACAGCAACAGCGTCCACATGTAGGTGTAGACGCGGCAGCCGACGTCCTGCAGGTCGATCACGAGGAGGTCGAGACCCGTGAGCATCGCCGGCGTCGGCTTGCGGTGCTCGCCGTACAGGCTGAACACCGGGATGCCGAGGCGCGGCTCGTACCCGTCGGCCGTCTCGATCATGTTGTCCTGCTGCTCGCTGAGGAACCCGTGCTGCGGACCGAAGAGCGCGGCGAGCTGGCCGGGGAAGCGCGCGGCGAGGAGGGTATGGCTCTGCGCGAAGGTCGCGTCGACGGAGGCCTGGTTGGCGACGAGGCCGAAGCGCCGGCCGTGCAGGATCGCGGGCGGATCCTGCAGGCAGCGCTCGAGGCCGAAGCTCGGCGGCAGGGTCATCGGTACAGCAGGAAACGCGCGCGACGCGCGAGGAATTGCTCGAGTTCGTCGCGATGCAGCGCGGCGACTTCGCGCCACGAAGCACCCTTCTCGACCGCGGCGTAGGCGTCGGCGTCGAGCAGGAGGGTCTGCAGCTTGCGCATGTCCCAGTCCGCGCGGTGCTGCGCGCGCAGCGAGGTCGCCAGGGCGAGGCCGAGCGGGATCGCGCGGAACGCGGCGCGGTCGGTGATCGCGACCTGCACGCCGGAGCAGATCTCGCCCTGGAACTTGCTGGCCGACGGCGTGAAGCGCACCGGCACGAACGTCACTCCCGGCAGACCCTGCGCGTGCAGGCGGCGCGCCAGCGCGCCGCCGTCGAGCCACGGTGCGCCGATCACCTCGAACGGCGTGTCGGTGCCGCGGCCCACGGAGATGTTGGTCATCTCGAGCAGCCCGACGCCCGGGTAGAGCAGCGCCTGGGTGAGGCTGCGCATGTTGGGGGAGGGGTTGATCCACTCGAGGCCGGTCTGGTCGAAGGTAGTGCGCCCCGGCCAGTGCTCGAGCTGCACCACCAGCAGGTCGACGGCGATCGCCTTCTCCGCCGCGAACATGCGCGCGAGTTCGCCCGCGGTCATGCCGTGGCGCAGCGGGATCGTGTGCCAGCCGACGAAGACATCCGCACCGGCGTCGCGCACCGGTCCCTCGACGGTGTTGCCGTCGATGGGGTCAGGGCGGTCGAGAACCACGAAGCGCTTGCCGTGCATCGCCGCCGCCTGCATCGCGAGCCCCATCGTCGAGACGTAGGTGTAGAAGCGGCAGCCGATGTCCTGGATGTCGAACACCAGGGTGTCGAGGTCGCGGAGCTGGTCCGCGGTCGGCGCACGCGTCTCACCGTAGAGGCTGTAGATGGGCAGGCCGGATGCGTGGCGCGCGTTGGCGACCTTCTCGTCGAGCTTCCCGGCAATGCCGTGCTCCGGCGAGAAGAGCGCAACCAGCTTCACGGCGTCGGTGGCGAGGAACGCGTCGATCGTCGAGGTGCCCGTCGCCGTGCGCCCGGTGTGGTTGGTGATCAGCCCGACGCGGGCGCCGCGCAGCGGCGCGAACCCGTCCCGCACCAGGACGTCGATCCCGGTGCGGGTCTGGTCGTGCGGCTCGGGCCCGGCCTGGACTGCGAGGGGAACGAGAAGGGCGAGGGCGGCGAGCGGAAGCATGCGTGCGTGCGGCGGGATCCTACGTGGCGGCGGCGGGTGCCACGAGGCGCTTCGCGTCAACGTCGCGTCGCGATCGAGGCGATCCAGCCGACGGCGAGGGTCGTGCCCGACCCGATCACCGCGAGCCAGGGCCACGCCACCGGTGTGCCGAAGGCGACGAAGCTCACCGCTCCAAGGCCGACGGCGATGGCGAGGAGCGCGTTGCCCTGGCGCGCGCCGGGAACGAAACGGCCGAGGAAGAAGACGCCGAGCACGATGCCGATCGTGAAGCTCTGGATGGCGAGGACGCGGTCGATGATCGACCCGGAGATCCCCTGGCCACCGATCCCCACCCCGACCTGGAGCAAGGCGAAGAGGAGCGTGAACCGGCGGCTGAGCGCGAGCCGCGTGGCGTCGTCGGCGTCGGGCGCGAAGCGGGGCACCCACAGGTCGTGGGTGGTGGCGGTGGCGAGCGAGTTGATCGAACTCGACAGGGTGGAGATCGCGGCCGAGAACACTGCGCCGAGCACGAGGCCCAGCACGCCGACCGGGAGGTTGTCGATGATGAAGCGCGCGAACGCCTGCTTCTGCGGCTGGTCGTCGAACGGGACCGAAGGCGGATGCGCTCCGATCACGATCGCGTCGCCCACCTGCGCCGGCTGGTAGAAGGCGTAGAGTCCGAGCCCCACCACGAGGAAGAACACGAACTGCAGCAGCACCACGACGCCGCTCGTGCCCAACGCCAGTCCCGCGTCGCGCTGGCTCTTCGCGCAGAGGTAGCGCTGGACCATGAGCTGGTCGACGCCGTGCGTGCCGAACGCCACGAACGTGCCGGCGAGGACGCCGGCCCAGAGCGTGTAGGGCTTCGTGAAGTCGAGCGCGGCGTCGAAGACGCGGAGCTTGCCGTCCGGCACGTCGAAGAGCGCGCCGGCGCCGCCGTCGAGCAGGCCGACCAGCACGGCGAGCGCCGCCGCGGCGCCGAGGATGTAGACCGCGAACTGGACGACGTCGGTCCACACCACGGCGCGGATGCCGCCCACCAGGGTGAACCCGAGCGTCACCAATCCGAACAGGGCGATCGACCAGTTGAGGTCGAACCCGCTCACGCTCTGCAGCACGACCGCGGCCAGGAACAGGCGGAGTCCATCGGCGAGCGTTCGGGTGACCACGAACAGCAGCGACGCGACGCGCTGCGTCGCACCGCCGAAGCGCCGATTGAGCACGTCGTATGCCGTCACGTTGGTGCCGGCGAAGTACTGGGGCAGCAGGATCACGCAGATGAGCAGGCGCCCGAGCACGTAGCCGAGCGGCAGCTGCAGGAACGTGAAGTCGCCCCGTGGCAGGAACGTGATCCCGGGCACGCTCAGGAAGGTGACCGTGCTGGTCTCCGTCGCGACGATCGACAGCATGAGCGCCCACCACGGCAGCGAGCGGCTGCCGAGCATGTAGTCGGCCGAGGTGCGCTGCCGGCCACCGACCCAGATCCCGAACGCGACGGTCGCGGCGAGGTATGCGAGGAGAATGCCGAGGTCAACGGGGTCGATGCGCATCTCGCGGCAGACGGTATTCGGCGCAGCGGGCATTGTCGCGGCGCACCTTGTCTCCGCCGCTGGCGACGGTACTCACGAAGCCATGTCCGAGCCCGACCTGAGCCTCCTGGGCACCGAGGCGCGCAACCCGCGCACCAAGGACCTCGACACGATGTCGGCGCTGGCGCTGGTGCGGGCGATGAACGCCGAGGACGCGGTCGCGGTGGCGGCGGTCGAGCGCGCGCTCCCCGAGGTCGCGATGGCGATCGAGGCGATCGCCGAGCGCATGGCGCGCGGCGGCAGGTTGATCTACGTGGGCGCGGGCACGTCGGGTCGGCTCGGCATCCTCGACGCCGTCGAGTGCCGGCCGACCTTCTCGGTGCCCGACGGCGTCGTCGTGGGCCTCATCGCGGGCGGCGAGGCGGCGATCCTGCGTGCGGTCGAGGGCGCGGAGGACTCCCCAGCCCAGGGTGCCGCAGCGGTGCGCGGCCTCGGCGCGCGCGGCGACGACACGGTCGTCGGCATCGCGGCGAGCGGGCGCACGCCATACGTGATCGGCGCGTTGGACGCGGCGCGCGCCGCCGGCGCACTCACGATCGCGCTCGCCTGCACGCCGGGTGCGGTCATCGCCGAGCATGCCGACCTCGGCATCGAGCTGCTGGTGGGACCGGAAGTGCTCACCGGCTCGACGCGGCTCAAGGCGGGGACGGCCACCAAGCTCGTGCTCAACATGCTGAGCACCGGGGTGATGGCCGCGCTCGGCAAGTGCTACGAGAACCTGATGGTCGACGTGCAGGCCAGCAACGACAAGCTGCGGGCGCGGGCGCGGCGCGTCGTCGCGCAGGCCGCCGGCCTCGACGAGGTCGCTGCGGGGCAGCTGCTCGCCCGCTGCGGCGGCGAGGTGAAGACCGCGGTGGTCGCCGCCCGGCGCGGGCTCGATCCGGAGCAGGCGCGCGCGGCGCTGGCGGCCGGCGGCGGTCGCGTGCGCGCTGCGCTCGACGCGTAGTCGAGCGGAGTGGCGCTTCCCGGCGCCACCGTCGCTATCGTTCCGGCCCGTGACCGGCCGGCTCTCGTCCCTGGACGCGTTTCGCGGCGCGACGATCGCGCTCATGATCCTCGTCAACAACCCGGGGAACTGGGGTGCCGTGTATGCCCCGCTCGAACACGCCGACTGGCACGGCTGGACACCCACCGACCTGGTCTTCCCGTTCTTCCTGTTCATCGTCGGCGCCGCCATCGGCCTCGCGTTCGACCGACAGCTCGCGGCCGGGCAAGCGCGCGGGCCGCTGCTGCTCAAGGCCCTGCGCCGCAGCGTCGTCCTGTTCGTGCTCGGCCTCGTGCTCGCCGGGTGGAGCCACAAGGGTCTCGGCTCGCTCGGCATCGCCGTCGCAGCGTTGGCCGCGGCGATCGCGCTGGCCGGCCGCCTGCGGCCGGGTCTCGCCGAGGTCGTCCTCATCGCGGCGTGGGTGGGCTTCGGCGCCTACCTCGCGCACGACGCGACCATCCGGATCCCCGGCGTGCTGCAGCGCATCGGCGTGTGCTACTTCCTCGCGGTGGTGCTGTACCTCTGCGCGCCACGGCGCACCCTGCCCTTCGTCGTCGCCGGTCTGCTGCTCGCGTACTGGGGCCTCATGACGCTCGTGCCGGTGCCGGGGCATGGTGCGGGGTTGCTCGACGACAAGGTGAACAACCTCGCGTCGTACCTCGACCGCTTCCTGCTCGAGGGGCATATCTGGGTGAAGGGCGTGCGCGACCCGGAGGGACCGCTGCACACGCTCACCGCCCTGTGCACGACGCTGTTCGGGGTGTTCGCGGCCGGCGTGCTGCAGGGGGCGGGCACGCCGGTCGAGAAGGCGTTGCGCCTGTGCCTGCGCGGGCTGGCACTGGTGGTGGTCGGCTACGCCTGGTCGTACGCGTTCCCCATCAACAAGGCGCTGTGGACCAGCTCGTATGCGGTCTTCACCGCCGGCCTCGCCACGTGCGCGCTGGGAGCGTGCTACTGGTTCGTCGATGTCCGTGGCCCACGGCGCTGGGCCGAGCCGCTCGTCACCTACGGCCTCAATGCCATCACGGTGTTCGTGGGCAGCGGCATCGTCGGGCGCATCCTGTCGCGGACGGAGGTCGCCCCGAAGGTCTCGCTCAAGGAGTGGATCCACGACCACGCGTTCGCGAGCTGGCTGCCGCCGCATCTCGCGTCGCTCGGCTACGCGCTCACGTGGGTGGCCGCGTGGTTCGTGGTGCTGCGCGGGATGCGGGCGCGCGGCTGGATCGTCAAGGTCTGATGGGTCGACCCCGGCCGCGGTGATGCGGCCGGGCCCGCGCTCACTTGAACTGCGAGATCACCGGGTTGCTCACCGCGAACCCGATCGGCGTGCTCGTGAACTTGATGCCGTGCACGATCAGCGACAGCCCGGTGAGACCGCCCTGCGTGGGCCTGGGGAGCTGCAGGTTGGCGTAGCCGCCGGGGCTCGTCACGCCGACGACCATCGAGGCGATCTGCGAGGTGAGTCCGTAGATGCAGCGGAAGCTGTCATTGCCGAGCAGGAAGCTCGCGTCGATCCCGAACGGGACCTGGTTGGGGGTGAGCGGACCGACCGACAGCACGGCTGCTACGACGGTGCCCGGGCCCGCATGGAAGTCCCAGTCGATGTTGGTGTCGGTGGACAGGATCGCGCCGTGGTTGGGCGCGTCGGCGAGGAAGGGCTGCACGGCCGGCGTGTCGATCAGCGCGAGGCCCATCGTCGTCGGCTGGAAGTTGGCGATGTCCTGCTTCACGCCCCAGTACGCGCCGGTGGCGGGGCCGCTGGTCGAACCCATGGTGACGCCGTTGATCACGGCCACGCTGCCCGGCAGGCTGTTGTTGGGATTGATCCGCGTCGACCAGACCGTCGCCGCGTAGGTGCCACCGTCGTCCACCCAGATGAAGTTCGGGACGATCTCGAAGATCTGGTTGGTGCCCCAGGCGACCGCCGCGGTGATCGTGCCGCCGTTGGGGTCGAGGGCGAGGCCGACCATGTTGTTCGAGATCGTGATCGCCGCGCCCGCGTTGTTCATGGCGCCGGAGTTGGCCATCATCCCGCGCACGGTCGTGGTGCCGTTGAGGATCTCCGCGAAGATGACGAACGCCGAGTCCTGCACGACATCCTGCACGTTGCCGAGCGCGTCGTAGGTGATGTCCTGGGCGCGGATCATGCAGATCGAGCCGTCGTACTGGTACACCGGCAGGCCGGTGTTCGCGGTCACGTAGTGGCCGCCCTGCGCCGGGCTGTAGTACAGGTTGCGCGCGGCGTCCTGGCAGATCGCGCTGGCGCCGGGCTTGAAGGTGCCGGGCTGCGCGCCGGCGGCCTTCATGATCAGGGTCTGGGTGATGAAGAACTCGGCGCTGCCGTTCTTGCCGTAGCGGAAGAAGTCACCCGGCTGGATGACCGCGGTGGCCGTGCCGTTCGTGGTCTTGACCGTGAAGTTCTTGTTCACGGCGTTGTCGCGCACGGTCCAGTAGACCTTGTCCCACGTGCAGTTCGCCTGATCCGCGAACTTCACGAACGGCGCCGCGAAGTTCCACTGCTCGAAGTACGACGTCTTGAGGCCCTGGAAGCGCGTGTAGTTGCCGTCGTTGTAGGCATCGCCCATCACCGTCTCCATCGTCGTGGTCGGCTGCCAGAACGTGCGCGCCACCGCGCCCGGTCCGGGCGTGACCATCGAGATGTCGAACTCGCTCATCTGCGTGATCGAGCCGCCGGCGCGCTCGTTGACGTCATCGAGGCTGGTGAACGGGAAACGCCCGGTGAAAAGCACGGACTTCTGCGCCGCGATCGGCGCGCAGGCGAGAGCGAGAAGCCCGGAGGCGAGGAGGATGCGCATGTCGTTGGGAGGGGGGCAGAGAAAAAGAGAACGCGCGCAGCACGCGCGGGCGGCGATCGTAGGTGGGTCCCCCGGAGGCACAAGCCGGTATGTCCCGCAGGCGACCCGCGAGACCATTTGCTGTCGAGGGGAAGGCGCCGAGCGTGCAACGCCAACGCTATACTGCCGCGCACTCCTCGCCGATGGTCGCCCACTCTGCTCGCCGCGCGCGCTTCGCGTGCGTTCCCCTCCTCGCCGCCGCGCTCGCCGCCCAGACTCCCAGCAAGGAGGCCAGCGTCGGTGTGTTCCCCTTCCTCGTGGGGAACATGGACCCGCAGATCAACACCGTGGTGAACGACGCGGTGACCAACGATCTCGACATCCTGTACGTGAGCGCGTTCCGCACCATCGGCCCGCGGCAGGGCCAGCTCTGGATCACCGACTCCGCGGGCAACTGGAACACGGCGATGGGCGCGGTGCGGGCCGGCGGCGCCGGCATCAACCTCAAGAACCTGATCACCGCGGCGCACGCGCGCAACCTGCAGGTGGTCGCGGTCATCAAGTGCTTCGAGAGCAACGCGCCGCCGAGTGACGCGAGCCACCGCGACTACGTGCTCGACGTGGTGCGCTATCTGGTCGACAACTTCGACGCCAACGGCGCGCCGATCTACGACCTCGACGGCATCGCCCTCGACTACGTGCGCTGGGTGGGCGGCGGCACCGGCATCAACCCGACCCACGTCACCAACTTCTGCCGCGACGTGAAGGCGATCTGCGGCACGCTGAGCTTGCACGCGTACCTGCTCTCCGGACGCTACGACTTCGACGGCCCCAACTACGACGGCAACTTCAACTCGTACAGCAACGTCATCAACATCCTCGCCAACGGCTACGGCCAGCACTGGGAGCAGATGGCGCGGCACGTCGACGTGCTGATGCCGATGGCCTACACGTCCGACGGCAGCATCTACAACACCTACGCGCTGCACCAGGCGTACGTGCGCACCACGGCGGCCTACGCCAAGCAGGCAGCGGTGCTGGCGGGCTTCCCGTTGCGGCGCATCGCGCCGGCGATCAAGACCTACCAGAGCACCGGGGAGACCACCACGGCGCAGACCGTGGAGGCGTCGATCACCGGCGCGCTGCAGGGCGGCAACGGCTACCAGGCGTTCCGGTGGGGGACGATGGTCAACGAGCCGACGTGGTGGGCGAAGATGAAGCAGTACGCGGCGCCGGGGCAGAACCGGCCGCTGCCGGTGCTCGGCGCGCGGGCGCTCGGGCTCACCGCGCAGCTCGACGCCAGCCAGAGCCGCGACCCTGACGGCGTCGCCGGTTCGCTGAGCGTGCGCTACGACCTCGGGAACGACGGCAGCTTCGAGACCGGCTGGCTGAGCCAGACCCAGGCCTACAACTGGCTGATGACCCAGCCTGCGGCCGGCGGCGAGGTCGGCATCGAGGTGCGCGACGTCGATGGGCTCGTGGGCAGCACGCACCGTCGCGCTTCGGTCATCGGCAGCACGGTGCTCACCACGAGTTCGGCCTCCATCTCGGCGAGCCAGGGTGGCAGCGTCGACATCAACCTGGACGTGGGGCCCGGCGGTGCGGGGCTCAACTACATCGTGCTCGGCGGGCTGAGCGGCTCCGTGCCGGGGCAGCTGCTCGCCCCCGGCTTCACGGTGCCGGTGAACTTCGATGCCGTGTCGTCGACGCTCATCAGTCTCATCAACACGCCGGTCTTCCTGAACGCCGCCTCCACCCTCGACGCCAACGGCGTGGCGCGCGCGACCTTCTCGATGCCGCCGGGGATCCTCGCGCCGATCCTGTTGCGGACGTTCACCTGGGGCGCGATCGGCCTCACGTACGACGCCCAGCCGCGCTTCGTCACCAACGCGTGGCCGCTGGTGGTCACGTTCTAGCGCTGCCTTGTCACGTTGCTGGCAGATGAGCTGGAAGCGCCGGAGTACGTCCGTCGGCGTGTTCGGGCTCGGGCTTCGCCGCTGCTGCGCGCCGCTGGCGCGGAGCAGCGGCTGGCTCGGGCTCAGGCTCGTCCAGGCACGGGTTTGGGGAACGAACGAGACGGTGGCGTGGAGAGGAGACCAGCAACCCACGTCAGCAGGTCCCAACGAGCCCGAGCCTCAGCCCGAGCCCCTGCCCTGTTCGCCCTCTGCGCCTCCAGGTCGTAGCCCGTTCCGGTCGGATCCACCGCGCCTCGAAGAAGTGACAGAGCGGTACTAGCCTGGCAGCTCGCCGCGCCGTCGACGGCGCGAACGTCGTCGGGTCGATCCTTGCACGAGCGCGCGCACGCGCGACCATGCGCCGCATGAAGCGCGCGGTCCTCGCCCTCGGTCTCGTCCTCGCTGCTCCCGCGTTGGGGCAGGACCCAGCGGGCCCTGATCCTGCCGACGCGCTGCTCGCGAAGCTCTCTCTGCCGGAGAAGGCCGGGCAGGTGCTCATGGTGTGGAGCCTGTCGCGCGAGGCCGGGCAGGCGAGCACGCGGCAGCACCTGCTGGGCCAGGTCGCGAGCGTCGGGCTCGGCGGTGTCGTGATCTCGCTCGGCAGCGCCGCGGAGGCCGCCGCGTGGGTCGCCGAGCTGCAGAAGGCCGCGAAGCTGCCGCTGCTCATCGCCGGCGACTTCGAGAGCGGCTGCGCGTTCCGCCTCAGCGGGGCCACCGACGCTGGCAAGGCGATGATGCTCGGCGCGGCGGGATCCGCGGCGCTGGTGGAGGAGTCGGCGCGGGTCACGGCACGCGAGGCACTGGCGCTCGGCGTGCAGTGGAACTTCGCGCCCGTCGTCGATGTGAACGTCAATCCCGACAACCCCATCATCAACCTGCGCTCGTTCGGCGAAGACCCGGCGCTGGTCGCGCGCCTCGCGGCCGCGTACGTGCGCGGCGTGCAGGCGGAGGGGATGCTCGCCACGGCCAAGCACTTCCCCGGCCATGGCGACGTCGCATCCGACTCGCACCTCACGATGCCGACGGTGCCCGGCGACCGGGCGCGGCTCGACGCCGTGGAACTGCTCCCGTTCCGCGCCGCGATCGGCGCAGACGTCGCCGCGATCATGACCGGACACCTCTCGGTCCCGGGCCTCGGCGAGGCGCCCGAGGTACCCGCCACGCTGTCGACCCGGATCGTCGGCGAAGTGCTGCGCAAGGAGCTCGGCTACCAGGGGATCGTGGTCACCGACGCCCTCGACATGGGCGGCGTGAAGGGCAAGCACGATCCGGTCGACGTCGCCCTGCGCGCGCTGGTGGCCGGCGCCGACCTGCTGCTGATGCCGCCCGATCCCGAGCGCACGCGCGACGCGATCGTCGCCGCGGTGCAGGAAGGGCGCGTGCCTGCGGCGCGGCTCGACGATGCGGTGCGCAAGCTGCTGCGGGCGAAGGCTCGGGTCGGCCTGCTCGGTGGGAAGGGGCTCCCCGCCGAAGACTGGCGCGCGGTGCTGGCGGACCCGCGGCACGCGGCGCTCGCCGCGCGCGCCGCGCAGGCGGGACTCACCCTCGTGCGCGACGGGGTCGGCCTGCTGCCGATCCGCAAGGAGATGCGCGTGGTCGCGATCACCCTCGCCGACGGCGAAGACGCGCGCGGCGAGGGCTTCGAGCGCGAGCTGCGCGAGGTGGCGACCGTGGTCGCGGCGCATCGCCTGCATCCCAAGAGCGACGCGCAGGCGATCGCCGCGGCGGCGAAGGCACTCGGCGGCGGCGACCTGCCGCTGGTCGCCATGCACGTGCGGGTGCGCGCGTACTCCGGTCGCCTCGGTCTGCCGGGCGAGTTCGAGCCGGTGCTGGAAGCCCTGCGCGCCAACCCGCGCGCGGTGGTCGTGTCGTTCGGCAGCCCCTATCTCGCGCGCAGCTTCCCGGAGGTCTCCACCTATCTCTGTGCGTACGACGGAACGCCGTGGACGGAGGCTGCCGTGGCGGCCGGGCTGTCGCTGCAGAGGCCGGTCACCGGTCGTCTGCCCGTGACCATCCCGGGTGTTGCGTCCCGGGGCGAGGGTCGGTCGCTGTGGGCGACGCCCGCCGCCGGCGCTCTGCCGACCGCAGCGCCGGAGGAACTGGGGTTCGTCCCCGAACTCGGTGCGCAGATCGAGGGCCGCATGCACGCCGCGATCGCCGAAGGAGCCTTTCCGGGCGCCGTGTGCCAGGTCGCGCGGCGTGGCCGCGTGGTGGCGACGGTGGCGGTCGGGCGCCTGACCTACGCGCCGGATGCCGCGACGGTCACGGCCGCCACGCCGTACGACCTCGCTTCGCTGACCAAGGTCTGCGCCACGACGCCGGTCGTGCTGCGCCTGCTGGCGGCCGGCAAGCTCCGCCTCGACCAGCGCGTCGACGAACTCGTTCCCGCGTTCACCGGGCCCGGCAAGGATCGCGTCACCATCCGCCACCTCCTCACCCACGCGTCGGGCCTGCCGGCGTACGCACAGTTCTTCAAGACGGCCACCGGGAAGGACGCGATCGTCGATCTCGCCGCGCGCGAAGGCCTGCGCACCGAGCCCGGCGCGGAGGTCGCGTACAGCGACCTCGGCCTCATCCTGTTGATGCGCTGCGCGGAGGTCGCCGGCGGGGCGCCGCTCGACGAACTGGCGGCGCGCGAGGTCTTCGCGCCCCTCGGCATGAGCGGCGCACGCTTCGCACCGATCGGGGGCGAGCCGCTGTCCGCGGCGCCCACGGAGATGTGTGCGTGGCGTAACCGGGTCGTGCAGGGCGAGGTGCATGACGAGAACGCCGCCGCGATGGGGGGCGTGTCCGGGCACGCCGGCCTGTTCGCGTCCGCCGACGATGTCACCCGCATCGGTCTCTCCTTCCTCGGCGGCGGCAGCGGCTGGTTGCCGGGCGCGTTGGCGCAGGAGGCGGTGCGCCGCGCCGAGGTGGTGCCGGGCAGCTCGCGCGCGCTCGGCTGGGACACCTTCGTGGCCGGCGGTTCCGGCGGCTCGCTGCTGAGCCCGGGGTCGTTCGGGCACACGGGCTTCACGGGCACGTCGATCTGGTGCGATCCGGCGCGCGACCTGTGCGTGGTGCTGCTCACCAACCGCGTGCACCCCACGCGCGTCAACGCCAGGATCACCCGCGTGCGGCGCGACCTGCACGACCTCGTGGTCCGCGCGCTGCGCGAGTAGGCGGCGCGTCAGAGCCTGAGAAACAACCCTCTCTCAGGCTCTGGCGCGGCCGCGGAGGCGGCCGCCAGGGACATGCTGAGAGGCTGTAGCGTGGTCTCTTTCACAGCCTCTCAGCGCAGCCTGCGGCCGCAACCAAAGGTTGAGTCGGCGCTTCGCGCCGACCAGATCGGGCCGCAGGCGCTGTTGTTCATGGTGTCGACTACTACAGCAGCTGGTGCACGAGAATCCTCGCGGCGTACGCCGAAACGCTGCTGTAGTAGATCAGTTGCCGATCAGGAGCTCGACGCCCTGCGTGTGGGCGATCGGCAGCGCGAAGGCCATCGCCGGGTCCAGCTCCATCAACTGCGCGAACACGCTGACCCCCGTGGCGGTCGCCGGCGGATCGAGCGGCAGGCGCCACTCGCCGGCCGCGTCGGCGAACACCGACAGGTGCAGGATGGGGTTCACGAGGATCGTCGCGTCGGGATGACCGCCGAACGGCAGCAGGGGGAACGCCAGTCGCGCGGTGCCCATCAGCAGCAGGCACGCGTCGTTGGGGCGCAGCTCGCGCGCTCGCAGCTCGAACCCCGCGCAGCCGGCGCGCGGGAAGCCGCGCGTGCCGACGACCGGCATCGCCACCGAGTTGCGCACCGCCTCGCCGTAGTAGCGAGTCTGCGCGTCCGCGGCCGCCGGCAAGGCGATGGTCAGCGTGTCGCAGGTGAACGGTCGCCTCGCCTGCGGGCTTCCGTACGCGGAGCGGTAGCCGACGTACATCGCGAGCGGGCCGCAGCGCTCGCGGCGGGCGCCGAAGGTCGTGCCGTCGCAGGCGCCGAGCGTGCCGCCGAAGTCGCCTTCGACGGTGTCCTGGTCGAAGCGCAGGCGCAGCCGCTGCCAGCCGTCGTTGACGCCGGCCTGGATCGGGATCGAGCCGAGCACGGCGAAACCGCTGCCCCCGCGCCCGTGGTCGACCAGGTACAGCGTCACTCCAGCGGCGGTGTGCACGAGGGTCCACGCCACGCCGGTGTTGCCGTTCTCCGTGTGGCCGAGGTTGCGCGCGGGGTCGGGGAACGCGAACCCCGAGCCGGTGCTGCCGAAGCCCGCGCTCCACATCTGCTCGTCCGCACCCGTCGGTGCGGCGGCGTCGAAGTACACCCACGCCTCGAAGCTCGCCGCGACCGCCGGCTCGCGGAGGTGCATGCACTGGTGGCCGGGGACGCTCGCCGACCAGAACGTGGCGGCGCGCCCACCCTGCGGCGACGCGACGATGGCGGCCGGATTGTGTTGCGACACGCTGGTTGGATCGATCGCGCGCGGCAGGTCGCGCGTGCCACCGAAGCCGGCGATCGGCGCGCCCGGGTTGTAGCCCTCGAAGTCGTCGGTCGTCGTGGTGAGCGCGGCGAGGTCGTTGCTGGCGCCCGGCGTCCACGGCTGCAACCGGAAGTCGCAGCCATTGTCGTTGGTGTCTCTGCCGTCGCGCCAGCGCGACCAGCTCGTGGGCCGCGCTTCCGCGAGGGTGGCCTGGCCCAGCAGGCCGCGGCCCTCGACGAGGGTCTGGTCGAAGACCCCGCGGTGGGCCTCGTACAGCACGGTGTCGACGACGACGCCGGTGTGGTCGAGGAGGGTCAACGCCTGCGTGCCGTTGCCGAGAAGATCGATCGTGCCGACGACCAGGCGCACGTTGGGCACGCGCAACGAGGCGACGACGAAGTGCGTCTGCGGCGGGAGGGGCGCGACGCCGATGGGGATCGTGTAGCGCGGCCCGGGGCCATTGGCGTTCGTCGTCGCGATCGTCCACCCGCCGATGTCGAGGGGCGTCGCGCTGCGGTTGAACAGCTCGACGAACTCGAGGTCGTCGGGGCTCACGTCATCGGCGTACGCGAACTCGTTGATCACGAGCGGCGCGTCGACCCGGCCTTGCGGGGCGAGGACGCAGGACATGGCGAGAGCGAGGAGCATCCGTGCAGGCGGGCTCGGGCCCGGACGGCTACGCCCAGGCCTGGGGCGCGGGACTTCGTGTCCGCCTTCGGCCTAGTTGCCGAACAGCAACTCCATGCCGTTGGTGTGGCCCAGCGGCAGGGAGAAAGCGAGGCCGAGGTCGACCGCCATGTACTGGAACACCAGCGTCGTTCCGACCATCGACTGCACGTTCGGCAACGGCGTCGGCACGGCGAGCTGTCCCTGCGCGTTGGTGGCGAGGTTGACGGTGATCGTCGGGACCACCAGGAGTTGCGAGCCGGGCTGGCCGCCGAACAGCGACAGGGGGATCGGCGGCAGTTGCCGCGCGCTGCTCAGCACCAGCACGCCGAGCGAGTTGGCCGGGCAGTTGGCGATGTTGAGCGCGTAGCCGGGGTTGTTGATGCGCGGGAACGCGTTCGGCGCGATCGTCGGGATGCCGACCGTCGTGGCGGCACCGACGCCGAAGTAGTTGACCGCGGCGCCGTTCTGGGTGATGCGCAGGTCGTCGAACGTGAAGGGCCGCGTGAGGCCGTTGTTGACCAGGCCTTCGCGGTAGCCGATGTAGACGCCGCCGACGCCACCGTCGATCACGCCGCCGATGCTCGTGCCGTCGTTGGCGCCCATCGTGCCGCCGAAGCGACCCTCGGCGAAGTTGCCGTTCACGTGCAGGCGGAGGCGCCGCCAGCCGTCGTTGACGCCGGCCTGGATCGAGATCTGGCCCAGCACGCGGAAGTCGGTGCCGCCGTCGTTGTGGTCGATGAGGTAGAGGCGGGTGTCGGTCGACGTCCGCATGTACGTCCAGCTCACGCCGGTGCAGCCGTTCGCGGTGAACGCGAAGCGCCGCTCCGGATCGGGCAGGTTGTAGAACGACTCGCAGGTGCCCTGCGCGCCGAGGCTCCAGGCCTCGTACTCAGCGGCCGCCAGGAGCGTGGCGTCGAAGTAGACCCACGCCTCGACGACGAAGTTGCTGCCGACGTCGGTGAGGAGCTGGTTGCTGTTGCCGCCGCCGAGGTCGTCCCAGGCGATCGCGCACAAGCCGCCCTGCGGCGACGCCGGGATCACGTTCGGGTTGTAGTTGGCCGGCTGGGTGGGGTCGGTGACGCGCACCTCCTTGAACGAGCCACCCCACTCCGGGAGGAGGAAGCCGGCGGCGTAGCTGTCGTAGTTGTCGGTGTGCGGCAGGATGCTGAGGCGGTTGTTGGTCGTGCCCGGCGTCGCCGACGTGTTGAGGAAATCGCGACCGTTGCTGTTGGTGTCCTGGCCGTCGGTCATGCGCGACCACGACGAGAACAGGTTGTCCTCACGGCCGGAGCGGTGGTTGCCCCACAGGCCGGTGCCCTCGACGATCGCGCCGCCCCACACGCCCTTGTTGGCCTCGTAGAAGACCGAGTCTTCCACGGTGTTGGTGGTGTCGCGCAGGACCATCGTCGCGTTGTTGTCCGACAGGAACGCGGTCGTGCCGATGATCTGGTTGACGTTGAGGACGAGCGCCGACCCCATCACCCAGAACGTCCCCGGCGGCAGCGTGGTGCCCGGGGTGACGGTGAAGGTTGCGTAGGGCGCACCATTGTCGACGACCTCGATCGTCCAGTTGCTGATGTCGACCGGGAGCGCGCTGCGGTTGTACAGCTCGATGAACTCGCGGTCGTCGACGGCATTGTCGTCGTATTGGAACTCGTTGATGACGACGCGTGGATTCGCCTGGCCTTGCGGAGCGGCCAGGGCGAGGAGCAGGAGGGACGTGAGCATGGTGCGTGAAGGAGAGGGAAAGGGGATCCGAGCGCTCGCTCGGCGCCGGCAAAGCGACGATGGTAGAGATGCGCCGCGAGCGCGGCAACCCGAGTGCCCAGCGCGTTTCGCGGCCGCGATACGCCTCGGCGGATCGCGGCCGACGCTTCGTTCGGCGCGCCGTTTCCCGTACGACGAGAGCATGCAGGTGACCGTTCGATGTTTCGCGGCCGCGCGCGAGGCGCTCGGCGAGGAGGTGCTGCAACTCGACGTTGCCGACGGCGCCACGGTAGCGGATCTCAAGGCCGCGCTGCTCGCGCGTGCGCCGGCATTGCAACGCGTCGCCATGGTCTGCGCCGTCAACCGTGAGTACGCGACCGCGGAGCGACGCCTCGCGGCCGGCGACGAAGTCGCGTTCATCCCGCCGATCAGCGGTGGCGCCGGGCCGGAGCTGTTCCGCTTCGATCTCAGCGACGCCCCGCTCGACGCGCGCGCGCTCGAGGCGGAGGCCCGCTCGGATCACGACGGCGCGGTGGTCACGTTCGCGGGTGTGACCCGCGACCATCACGACGGCCAGGCGGTGATCTCGCTCGCGTACGAGGCTTACCCGGAGATGGCGGCGAAGGTGATGGTCGGCATCTTCGAGGAGGCGGTGGCGCGGTTCGCGATCGGACGCGTCCGCGTCGCGCATCGGCTCGGGGAAGTCCCGGTGGGGGAGGCGTCGGTGGTCGTCGTGGTGGCCGCCGCGCACCGCGGTCCGGCGTTCGACGCGTGCCGCTTCGTCATGGACCGCCTCAAGAGCGCCGTGCCGATCTTCAAGCGCGAGCGGCTCGCGGGCGGCGCCGGCGATCGCTGGGTCGGGGATCTGCCGGCGGGCCAGGCCGAGGTCTGACCAGGCCGGCGACCTGTGCCAGCACTGCTTTGTCACTTCTTCGAGGCGCGGTGAGATCCGACCGGAACTGGCTACGACCTGGAGGCGCAGAGGGCGAACAGGGCAGGGGCTCGGGCTGAGGCTCGGGCTCGTTGGGACCTGCTGACGTGGGTTGCTGGTCTCCTCTCCACGCCACCGTCTCGTTCGTTCCCCAAACCCGTGCCTGGACGAGCCTGAGCCCGAGCCAGCCGCTGCTCCGCGCCAGCGGCGCGGAGCGGCGGCGAAGCCCGAGCCCGAACACGCCGACGGACGGACTCCGGCGCTTCCAGCTCGTCTGCCAGCAACGTGACAAAGCAGTGCTACGATCCGGGCCCCTGTCCCCCAGGAGGCCACGTGCGCTTCGCTCCCCTCTGCGTGTGTGCGCTTCTCGCCATCGCGAGTCGCGCGCAGGTTCCGACCGGTTTCCTCCTCGTCGCCGAAGACGGTTCGAACGCGAGCCCTGGTCTTCGCTACGTCGACCCCTCCACCGGCGTCGTGACGCCGCTGCGCGTCCTCGCCAACTCCAACGGCGCGATCGCGCGCGTGGCCGGCGTCGGGCTCGACGCGCAGAACCCGACGATCCTCAGCACGGTCGGCGGCCTGTCGACCTCGATCTCGGCGGGCTTCCAACGCGTGCAGGTGCAGGGCTCGCTCGTGCCGCGGGTCACGAGCGTGGCGGTGCAGGGACCCGGCGCGATCGCGACGCGCCTCGAGGTCACGGCGTGGGGAACCCTGCTCGCGGTGCCGACCGGAAGCCTGCCCGGCCTCTGGTTGCTGCCCAACACCGGCAACCTCGCGAGCCCCCTGCACCTGCTGCCGCGCACGTACGAAGTGACCGCGTACGGCAGCTCCGCCTACGCCGCGTCGTACACGGCCGGCCAGCCGAGCACGATCATCGCCGCCGATCTCGTCACCGCGCAGACGCGCACCCTCGGCACGACCTACGCGGCGATCCGCGCCCTGCTCGCGGGCGTCGGCGGTTCGCTGGTCGCGGGCACCGACGACGGCAACCTGCTTCTGATCGACACGACCACCGGCAACGCGGCGGTGATGGCCTCCCTCGGCGTCGGTCCCATCGTCGCGATCACCGGTGAACTCGGCGCCACCATCTACGCGCTGAACGCCTCCAGCGAGGTGCACGCCTGGCCGGGCGGCGTCGCCCCCGTCTACCGCAGCACCAACCGCGTCAACGACATCGCCTGGGGCAACGTCGATCTCGCGTCGCTCCTGTTCCACGGCACGCCATGCGCGAGCACCGGCACCGCCGCCGCGCGCTTCGCCTACACCAGCGAGCCGAGCCTCGGCAACATCAACTTCGCGCTCGCCATGTCCGGCGGCCTGCCGTCGGCGCCCGCCGTGCTCATGATCGGCACGAGCCGCACGAGCTACCTCAACCTGCCGCTGCCCATCGACCTCACCTTCCTCGACATGCCCGGCTGCTCGCTCTACACCGACGTGGTCACCAGCGTGCCGCTCACGCTCAATGCCGGCGGCGGCGCGAGCCTCGGCCTGCCCGTCCCGTCGGCGCAGATCTTCCGCGGCAGTCGCATCGACGCGCAGTGGTTCCACCTCGACGTGGCGGCCAACCTCCGCGGGCTCGCGGCGACCGACGGCGCGGAGGGGATCCTCCGGTAGGGGAAGGGGGGACGAGCGTTGGCGCCGGCCTTCGGCCTTCGTTCCGCTTCTGGTTCCCTGCTTCCCTCTCCTTCTGTGTTTCCCTCGTTCTCTGGCTGGCTTGTGAGCGGCGGTCGCCGTGACTTGGCGATGGTGTCGTGCGCCGGTAGCCCGTCCCGCACGACACGCCAGGTCCAGCGCCATCGCCTGGTTCCAGGAAACCAAGCCGATGAGGGGAAGCACAGAAGGGGAGGGAAGCAGGGAACCAGAACCAATCGTCGCGCACGTCGGTGAAGTCGGGCACCGCGGTCTGCATGCGGAGCGTCGGGGATTGACAGGTCACCCAGAGCCGGCCTAGGTTCCACGTCGCCCTCGGCAACCACCGAGGAGGAGGTAACCATGACAAGCGTTCGCAGAATCGCCGGCGTCGTGACGCTGGCACTGGTCTTGCGGGGGGGGGAACTGAAGGCGCAGGCTTCCGCAGGGTCGTGGGACATTGCGTTCAACCATCAGTACCAGACGGCACGTACGAAGCCGGCGTACGGCGTGGAGGTCTTGCCCCCCAACTGTCCGCAGTTCCCCTTCGGTGAGAACCCACTCCCCCAGGACCCCTTCTCTTCCGGGCCGAACCCTTCGCTGAAACAGTTTCAGGGCGTCCACATCACGCTGATCCCGCTGCCGCCGTACCGCGGGCAGGTGCTGATGTGGGAAGGCGACGCCGGCTATCGGCCCGGCAGGTTCATCCCTGGCTTCACGCGCTACTCGATCCTGGACCCGACGCAGGACCCCACCGCGCCGACCGGTCCCATCATGTTCCGCAACTACTACATGGACCTGGGTGGGGTCGGCGGCACGCCGCATGGGACGCTGTTCTGCACGAACGGGTCGTGGAACGAGAACGGTGGCGCATCAGGCTTTCGTGTGGGTAGCTGAAGCGGTGGCCGGATAGAGATCGA